>DIET01000016.1 GCA_002418765.1 Peptococcaceae bacterium UBA5767
TTGGTGTGTGGCTTGATGCTGCCCGGAGCGGCCAATACCTGACCACGCTCAATCTCTTTTCTATCCACACCACGAAGCAATGCGCCAATATTGTCGCCCGCTTCAGCATGGTCCAAAAGTTTCCTGAACATCTCTACGCCGGTCACCACTGTTTTCTTCGGTTGATCATGCAGTCCAACGATCTCTACATTGTCTCCTATCTTGACCACGCCACGCTCTACTCTGCCTGTCGCCACAGTACCACGTCCCGTAATGGTGAAGACGTCCTCCACTGGCATCAAAAATGGTTTGTCCGTAGCTCGTTCCGGGATGGGAATATAAGAATCCACCGCATCAATCAGATCCCAAATGGGTTTGGAATATTCGTCGTCTCTGCTTCCCGTTCCTTTTTCAATGGCCAATAGAGCTGAGCCCGTGATGATGGGGGTGTTGTCTCCGTCAAAATCATACTCGGTCAGAAGCTCTCTGACTTCCATCTCTACCAGTTCCAACAATTCGGGATCGTCAACCTGGTCGGATTTGTTCAGGAAAACCACGATGTAAGGTACACCAACCTGTTTGGACAATAGAATATGCTCTCTGGTTTGAGGCATCGGGCCGTCAGCGGCCGAAACCACCAAGATAGCGCCATCCATTTGGGCTGCTCCGGTGATCATGTTTTTTACATAGTCAGCGTGTCCAGGACAATCTACGTGAGCGTAGTGTCTGGTTTCCGACTGGTACTCCACGTGCGCCGTATTGATGGTTATGCCACGCTCCCGCTCTTCCGGTGCGTTGTCAATCGATGCATAATCCTTGATCTCAGCCAAACCTGCTGATGCCAGCGTCATGGTGATGGCGGCGGTCAGTGTGGTTTTGCCATGGTCCACGTGTCCAATCGTTCCGATATTGATATGGGGTTTTGTTCTTTCAAATTTTGCTTTAGCCATGTTTGGTTTATCCTCCTCCAGATATACAAGATATCCAATCTCAATTATGTATATCTTACCTTCAACCTGCTTCTTTTGTCAACGTATATTAAAATGTTCCTGCCGAGGTCTTTTTCAGCAGGAACATTCCATTCATCACCCGGTGATTCAAGCCTTTTCAGCCAAGGCCTGGGCCACTTTCTCCTTGGTAGCCGGTAGCGAGGTAATACGTACCCCGACCGCATCATAGATAGCATTGACAATCGCTGGTGCCGCAGGATTGACAGGAAGCTCACCCATACCTTTGGCTCCGTATGGGCCATCTTCTACTGGTTCTTCCACATAGATGGATTCAATGTCAGGTGCGTCTGTAATTTTCAACACGCCACAACGAGCCAAATTGGTCGTTTTGACGATTCCTTTTTCCTGCACATACTCTTCGCTGATGCCATACCCGACACCCATCAAAGCACCTCCTTCAATCTGTCCTTTGACCAGCTGAGGGTTGATGGCTTTGCCCAGATCGTTGGCGGCAATGATCTTTAAGACACGGTACTCGCCCGTCTTTTCATCGACTTCCACCACCGCGGCCTGGGTTGCGTAACAATAGGCAGAATGAATTTTGTATTCCCTCGGATCATGACCATCCTTGGGGAGATTGTCCACGGGAAGTGGCACCGTTTCTGAAGCTTCATGTTCCACTTCACTACGCAACAAGATCCCACTTTCCACTCGCTTATCACTAAGTTCCTGCCAACCGATAACTCTGCCCGTCAGATCATCTTGAACGCCCTCTTCCCTAAACTTCATATGAGACCGTTCCAAACCATAATGGTTTTTAATGAAATGTCTGAGTTTTTCCCTAAACTCTTCTCCTGCTCTTCGCACTGCATTCCCAGAAATATACGTTTGCCGGGAAGCCGTCGTTTCTTCTCCATCCGGACACAACCCAGTATCATTAGAAATGACCCGGATAGCCTTGTAGGGAATACCTGTTGCTTCGGCCGCAATCTGGCCCATCACCGTATTGGTCCCCTGACCCATTTCAGCAGCGCCCTGATACACGGTTACTTCGCCGTCTATCAGATCAATAATGGCTCCTGCCTTGTCACGCAATCCTGTACCCAAACCCACATTCTTGTAGGCGCAAGCCATACCAAAACCAATCTTTTTCCCTGGGCCCGAAGGCACAAAGGAGTCCTTCTGCTTTTCTAGTGCGTCTCGAACTGCTTCAATGGTCCCAATCAGTCCGGTACCCGGTTCCACCGTCTGGCCAGTAATGGTCTGCCACCCTGGTCTGAGGGCATTCTTCAGCCGCAGTTCCACGGGGTCCATATCCAGTTTCTCTGCGAGCATATTCATCGTGACCTCTGCCGCAAAGGCAACTTGGGTAGAACCAAATCCGCGAAAGGCCCCAGCCGGTGTATTGTTGGTATAATAACCGGTGGAATTGGTCTCCACATGAGGAATACTATAAGGACCCGCCGTAACCACACCGGTACGAAAAACCACAGGAGCACCCAGAGAATCGTAAGCACCAGTATCCACCAACATGTCTCCCTTGAATGCCATAAGCGTACCATCTCGTTTGGCGCCCAGTTTGTAGTGCAGCCACTCCGCATGGCGTTTGGTAGAGCACATGATGCTCTCCTCACGAGTCATGGTGATTTTAACGGGCCTTTTTGTCAAATAGGTTCCCAGGACACAGTGCAGTTGAATGGTGGGCTCTTCTTTGCCACCGAAAGCCCCACCTGCGGGTGTGGCCACTACCCGGACCTGATCTGACGAAAGAGCCAGCATGTCCATGATCATATCCTTGAACAAGTAACTTCCCTGACTCGAACTGATAAGAACCATCACGCCATCATCACTATAATGACTCAAACCAGCTTCAGGTTCCAGGTAAGCATGTTCCACAAATGGGACATAATAGTCATTTTCTACAATCACGTCACATTCGGCAAAACCTTTCTCGATATCTCCTCGCCGAACCTTTGTTTCACTCATGATCTTTTTGCCATGATAGAAAACATCATCTGATGCAATGGCCTCCTGGGGTGTAAACACTGCAGGAAGATCTTCATACGACACCGAAACAAGCTTGGCAGCTTCCTCGGCAATCTCCTGTGTCGTTGCATAAACCACAGCGACGGGATCTCCCACAAAAATGACTTCATCCTTGGCCAAAATTTGCTGATTCTTGTTGATCAAACCAAATGTTTTGGCTGCCGGCAAATCATCATGGGTAGCCACCGCCACCACGCCCTCCAAAGCTTTTGCCTTCGTGGTATCCAAAGACAGAATTTTGGCATGGGCACGATGGGCATACACTACCTTGCCATAAAGCATATCTGCAAAGGAACGATCATCAGCAAAAATGGGAAGTCCCATGGCTTTGGCCACCAAGTCCCGCCCGTAAGGAGAACTGCCTACGCCCAACATTCCCTCTGGCTCATGAAATGTTTCTTCCCCGCGCATCATTCTGGCGGCCAATTGGACCGCATCAATAATCGCTACATACCCAGTACAGCGACAAAGATTGAATTTCAATGCCTGTTTGATATCCTCCACGGTCGGATTCAGATTCTGATCGAGAAGTGCTTTGGTTGCCATGATCATCCCCGGGGTACAAAAACCACACTGAATGGCCCCCGATTGAATGTAGGCTTTCTGAATATCATGTAGCTCACCATCTTGATGAAGACTTTCCAAGGTTTCCACCACAGCATCATTTAACTTACTCATCTTGGTCACACAAGCCCGCTTGGGTTGCCCGTCGATCAAAACGGTACAAGCACCGCATTGTCCCGTATTGCAACCATTTTTAACACTGTACAAGTGTTGCTGATTTCTCAAATAGCCAAGAAGTTTATCGTTTTCACCGACCACAGCATGCACTGTTTCTCCATTTAATACAAATTGAATTTCCGCCATCATCCTGATCCTCCTGACTTAATCTTCTTCCAGTGCTTTTTCTGTGGCCTCTACGATCTTTTGGTATCCCGTGCAACGGCACAAATGGCCGGACAAGGCCCGCCTTATCTCTTCACGGCTATAAGACTGCTTCTTCTCTTTAAGCTCTGTGGCTGAAATCACAAAACCCGGAATGCAAAAACCGCACTGCACCGCACCGCCATCCACAAAGGCCTGTTGCACACTGGAAAGCTTCCCATCCTGCTCCAAACCTTCCACCGTGCGGATCTCCTTGCCGTCTGCCCAGGAGGCCAGATAGATACAGGTATTGATGCTCACCCCGTCGATCAGCACCGCACAAGCTCCACATTCCCCTACGCCGCATCCCTGCTTCACAGAGGTAAGACCCAGCTTGTCCCGGAGCACATCCAACAGCGATTCCCTCACATCAATCTCCACGGTCCTCTTCACACCATTTACCGTCATGGTTATTTTCTTAAGCATCCTGTTCACCTCCGCCATTGGCCAGTTCCCATATGGCTCGCTCCGCCAATACCTTGATCAACTGCTCCCGGTAGGCCTTCGAGCCCCGCCAGGAATCCCTGGGCGAAACATCCTCCAGCGCTTTTTCACCGATGGCTCTGGCGTTTTCTTTGGTCAACGTAAGTCCCTTGGCATAGGCTTCCGCCACGGGACAACGCACCGGAGTCGGTGCCGCCACCCCATAGGCCAGTCGAAAATCTTCAATCACACGACCCTGTAATTTCATCATTACCGCACAACCAATGGTGGCGATATCCATGGATTTTCTCTGGGCAAATTTGGTATATTTTCCCACATAGCCTTCATAATCCTGTCTTAAAATCACAATATCCGTCAGCAGTTCCCCCGCTTTTAGATCCACCCGGCCCGGCCCCGTATAGAATTCACCAATTGGGACCACACGCTCTAAGTCAAGCGACGTCAAAGTAAGCTGGGCATTGAGGCAAACCAACGTAGACCCGGAATCAGCCGATGTAGCTCCGTTGCAGATATTGCCGCCTATGCTGGCTATATTTCTAAGCTGCGGGCCACCCATGGTGCCACCGCCTTGTCCCAGATAAGGCAGGTGCTCCCTGATGATGGGATCTTCCTCGAGCTGAGTAAAATTCACCAGCGGGCCAATATGAATATTTCCGTCCTTGTCCTTCTCAATCTTTTTCAGTTCCTCGATCTTGATGATGCTCACCAAACTGGCGCCGGCCATCTTTCCTTCCCGGATTTTGATCAGCACATCCGAGCCCGCCGCGATCACCTTGCTGCTTGGATTCTCCTTCAGGTACTGTAATGCTTCTTGTATGGTGGTTGCTTCTTCGTATGTTGAAATATCGTACATCGTCTACGCCTCCTCTATCAAGCCGGCATCCAGAAAATGCTCAAACAAGGTCTGTGGATTCATGGGAAGCACATTGACCTTCACGCCTGTAGCCTGCAAGACCGCATTGCGAATGGCAGCGGCCGTCGGCACAGTAGGCGGCTCTCCCAGTGCTTTGTTTCCATAAGGTCCAGTCGGTTCATAGGGTTCCACAAAGCTCACGTCCAAAGAAGGGGTATCCATCAACGTGGGCAGCTTGTAATCAAGCAAGTTGTTGTTCAGTGGTTTACCGGTCTTCTGATCATAAAGCATCACCTCTGACAGTGCATAGCCCAAGGACATGCTCATACCCCCATGTACTTGTCCTTCTGCCAGCATATGATTCAAGATGGTGCCGGAATCGTGGATGTTGATAAGCTTAAGAAACTCGATGCGACCTGTTCTCATATCAATTTCGATTTCTGCTGCACTGCCGCCAAAGGCAATGCCATTGGTTTCCACTGTCGCAGTCACATCAGCGGCAATGGTATCCGCTGTATGATAATTGTAATAGGAATCAAGGGCGATATCAGCCACCGAGGCAACCTGTTGTCCGTTGTCTTTGCGGATGATCTGCCCATCTTGGGTATCCAGATCTCCCTTTTCCAGGCTAAGCAGCACAGAAGCGCGGGTAAGAAGTTTATCTTTGACTTCCAGCGCTGCCTTTTTCACCGCTTTTCCTCCCACATAAGATTGACGTGAAGCATATGCCCCTGTATCAAACGGCGCAATGTCCGTATCAGTGAATTCCTCAAAATTTACCTTTTCATAAGGGATACCAATGGTTTCGGCTGCCATTTGACTAAATACAGTGGCTGCTCCTTGTCCGATTTCCGTCGCCCCCATCTGAAGCTGCACACCTCCGTCTTGGTTCATGACGATTCTTGCACCTCCGATTTCCAAGGCCACCGGCCAAGTAGCCGTTGGATAACTAAAGATGGCCATGCCCACACCACGACGAATCTCACCCGTCTGGTTGGCATACTCCTTGATTTTTTCATCCCAATGCAAATACTCTTTGGCCTTCTTCACAATATCAGGCAAGCCACAGGTGTTGATGGTCACACCAGAAAGTTTATCCTTGAACCCCTCTTTAACCATGTTCATCTCCCGAAGCTTGATAGGATCGATATTCATTTCTTTGGCGATATTGTCCACATGGGCTTCGGTGGCAAAAGCAATCTGAGGGATACCGTAAGCACGCATCGCCGCTGCTACAGAGCAGTTGGTGTATACGGTAAAGCCCTCATATTTAGTAGCGAGTTCAGCAGGATAAGTCCGATAGAAATTTCCACCAATTTTCCCTATAATGGAATGGCCATGCGCCGCATAGGCACCACCATTTCCATAGGCTCTCAATTCCTTGGCCAAAAATCTTCCATCCTTACGTACACCTGTCTTCATATAAAATCGCACACCATGACGTGTTCTGGTGCAACTGATGTTCTCCTCACGATCCATATCATACATGACTGGCTGCCCATTCATCATCACGGTCATGACGGCCACCAGAGGCTCCACCACTACATCCTGTTTGTTGCCGAATCCACCGCCAATAATGGGCTTAATCACTCGAATATTGGAAATAGGCATATTGAGGGCCTGAGACACCACACGACGTGCAATATGGGGGATTTGCGTCGAACTGACAATGACCAGACGACCATTGCCTTCTATATAAGCATAGGCCACATGGTTTTCCATCTGAACGTGCTGTACCGGCTGCACCTCCAGCACATCTTCAAAGATATAATCCGCCTGAGCAAAAGCATCTCGGATGTCCACATCCCCTACCGTATAGGTATTGTGGCCGGTTATATTTTTGCTGCCCTCATGGATCTCCACGGCTCCTTCCTTGAGTGCTTCCTCTGCATCAAGATAAAACGGCAGTTCCTCATACACCACATCGATCAATTTCAAAGCTTTTCTTGCCGTTAGTTCATCGACAGCAATCACCGCAGCCACTTCATCACCGTAAAAACGCACCCGATCGGTCAAGGCCTTTCTGTCTGCAATGTCCTGATGTGCCGGATCAAGGCTAAACGGATGGCCTGCTGTTGGGAAATTGCCCGAAGGAATGTTAAACGGTGTCAAAACCTTGAGAACCCCCTCCATGGCTTCGGCTTTGCTGGTATCGATGTGTTTCACAATACCATGGGTGATGGTGCTCCTAAGCACTTTGGCATGAAGCATATTCTTTGGCTCCATGTCGCGGGTGTATTTGGCTTTTCCAGTAACCTTGGCTGCCGCATCCTTACGTACAACGCTTTTGCCGATTGTAGTAAATTCCATCTTTTTTCCTCCCATCTCTTCCTAAAACTTCTTCCAGACTTGCGCTGCTCGTTCTCTGGCTTTGGCAAATATCCTATCCGCATCAAGATCCACCAGGATCCGGTCTTTCATCACGATTTTTCCATTGATGATGGTCGTATCCACCTGTCTTCCCATCACCCCAAACAAAAGATGCGAGTTTAGATTGGATGCATCCATAGGGGTCGGTGCCTGATAATCTACCAAAACAATATCTGCGTAATAGCCTTCTTTCAGTTTGCCGATCCGACCTGAAAAATGCCGATTCGCAATGTTCGCATTCTCCTCAAAGAGCATTTGAGGCAACTCCCCCCAAGCCACATTGGGGTCCTGATTGACATGCTTGTGGATGATATTCCCTACCTTCCAGGATTCAAACATGTCGAAAGTATACCCATCGGTGCCAAGTCCCACCGAAACGCCTTGTTGCATCATCTGGATAAGAGGAGCACAACCCACGGCGTTGCCCATATTGGATTCAGGATTGTGCACTACTTTTACCTTGGTATCGCGCAGGATATCCATCTCTTCTTCGTCCAAATGAATGCAATGGACCGCAATGGACCGATCGTGCAAGATGCCAAAATCATGCCACCGCTTGACTACTCTCTTTTTGTATTTTGACAGTGAATCCTCTACATCTTCTATGCCTTCCGCCATGTGCACATGAAACCCAGCATCTTCACCAGCCATGGCACTTAGACATTTGTCCATGGTCGCATCAGAAACTGTCATGGAAGCATGCAACCCAAACATACCTTTAAACATATCAGTGTCATCTTTTTTGCCCGCTTCAATGGAAGCCATGTTTTCTCGAATGCCCGCCTCTGCGCTTTGTATCCCATCACGATCTGATACCTCATAACAAGTCGACAATCTCACACCCAAATCATGTCCTGCTTCCTGGATCATGGAAAGACTTCCTTCCACAGCATAAGGGCTGGCATGGTGGTCAAAGACTGTCGTCACGCCATTGCGGATGCCCTCAATCAAGGGAATGGCCGCACTATAGTATACATCTTCCAAATCCAGCGTTTTGTCGAGTCGCCACCATAGTCCTTCCAGAATCTCACTAAACTTGGTGGCTGGGGGGGAATCATTGGCCATACCTCTGGCAAAAGTGGAATAAAAATGTTGATGGGCATTGATCAGGCCAGGCATAATGATGCGACCCCTGGCATCCATGAATTCAGCCTCAGGATATTCTTCTTTTAAGCGTTTTGTGGCACCCACCTGTTTGATCAGGTTGTCCTCGATCAGGACAGCGCCATCTTCCCAATACGGTTGTTCTGGATCCCTTGAAATCAAGCGACCATTTCCAATCAGTAGCATCGTAACCTCCTACGTAACTTGTTATACATCTAAACATATATATTCTCAATAGGATCTCAAATTCCTTCTTACTTTTTCCATCTTTTCTCAATCCGGTTTTTTTTACAAAAAAGGGCTGATCCCATCAGCCCTTCATCCTACGTTTTGTTCTCAATGATTGAATCAAAAAAAACTAGAACGAAAACATCCATGAATAATCGACATAAGACTGATACACCAAAGAAGCCACATCAGCATCCAACGTTGCATCGTCACACTTGCCTGTCTCATCGAACTCAACGACCGTCACCTCATCAAGGCGAATCTTGAATTTGGGATTTTCTCCATCCCTAAGCAACAGATAGCCCTTATTGTCAGAATCTTCAAAGTCTTCTTCTGTCCAGAACAACGTAAATTTCTCTTTATAAGGAGCGCCGTCATAAGGACAGAATATGGCACAGTTACCACACTCATTGCACATGCCATCCACATGAATAATCTGCTGTCTACCATCGATTTCCACAGAAACATTGGCCCGGTTCGGACAAACCTCTGTACAAATCTCACAGACCTCATGACAAGCCAGGCAACGCAATCCCTCAGAAGCGCCTTCTTTGGGAACCTCAAGATTGCCTTTGCGGTTCCAGATTTCTTCCTGTCCAAGTGAATAATCTCCGATGGACAAATCCAGTTCCAAATTTTCCCGGCTCAAGATATCTCTGACTGCAGCAGTAGAATCGGCTATTGCTTTTACTACGGTAGACGGGCCTCGTCGCAAGTCACCACCCAGATAGACGCCATCCATGCTGGTCCGCCCATGATCAGTCGTAACAGCCAAGCCATCCTTGACTTCCAGGCCAAGTGACACTAGGAATGCCGCATCCACCTTCTCTCCAATGGAGGAAATCAATGTATCACAAGGCACCGAAACAGTCTTTTGGGTGCCCACAGGCCTTTGACGTCCACTCTCATCTGGGGCACCGAGTTCCATAACTTCGCAAAGAAGTTGATTCTGATGCCAGGAAACTGGATTCAGTAGCTCTTTAAATAATACACCATCAGCCAGAGCCATGTCTAATTCTTCGCGGTCCGCCGGCATATATTCCTTGGTTCTGCGATATACGATGCTAACGCTCTTTATCCCAGGCAAGCGCGTGGCTGCTCTGGCAGTATCCATCGCCGTATTTCCAGCGCCGGCCACCACAATATGCTGCCCCATATCCGGCACACTGTTCGACTTGTAATCCTTCAAAAAAGAGATTGCATTGTGTACCTTGGCATCTGTACTGTCCAGCACCAGATTGTTTTCCATGCTGGCACCCAGCGCCAGATAAATGTAATCATATTCTTTCTTTAATGCTTCAAGTGATACAATGTCTTCGCCAAGCCTAAGTTCAACGCCCGCCTTTTGAATCATGGCCACATCTTTCATAGTGGTGTTTCTGGGAATGCGAAACTCCGGAATCACCTGGCTTACGGTCCCACCAGCTTCATTGGCCTTATCAAATACCGTTACCTTGATGCCATGCTTTCTCAAAAACCAGGCTGCAGAAAGCCCAGCCGGTCCGGCACCCACCACCGCCACACTAGCCTCAGAAACATAGGGACTTGGACGTAAACTTTCAATGGCCTGATCGGCAGCCTGCTCAAAAGCCATCTTCTTCATATCACGAATATGCAACGACTCATCGTAATCAAGACGAGTACACTTGAACTGGCACTGATGATCACAGATGGTACCCGTAATCCCCGGCAAAGGATTCTTGGCCGTAATCACAGAAAAAGCCTCCCGGTAACGCTCCTCACTGACCAGACGTAAATATTCCGGGATATCCTGCTCAATGGGACACCCCACAGTGCAAGGGGCCAGAAAACAATCCATAAGAGGCAACGAAAGTAACGTTTTCCGTGATGCTACTGGACGATATTCCTTTCGGTGCGTTTTTTTATCAAACGCCTCGTTGGCCAATCGTTCCAACACATCGAGCTGAATGCCCTGGCTGGTGACAGTCTTGGCAGAAATCTCTGCCAACTGAGCGATTCTCATATAGCCGCCCGGTTTCAAAATGGTGGTCGCCAGGGTAATGGGTTGAATGCCGGTCGCCAAAATATCTGCCACATTGAAAAAATCGGCACCTCCAGAATAGGAAATACGCAAATCCCCTTCAAATGCCTGGGCAATCTTATTCGCCAAATTGATGGTCAGGGGATAAAGAGCACGCCCCGACATGTACATTTCTTCTCCAGGAAGCTCATCCCTTTTGATCTGGACGGGCAACGTATTAGAAAGTTTGACACCAAAATCGAGACCCAGCTCCTTGGCAAAAGCCTTCAGTCGTCCCACCATGGCCACGCCATCTGCGTACTGCAGGTCATGGGTAAACGATTCTTCTTTTAATACTATATAATCGTATCCCATCCGATCAAAAGCCTCGCGAACATAATCATAGCCAAGGAGTGTGGGATTCATTTTCACAAAGGTATGTATTCTTTTCTCGCTTAAAAGATAACGAGAGATGGATTCGATCTCCTCTGGGGGGCAACCGTGCATCGTCGATAAGGTCACCGAATTACAGACACGTGGGGAGATATTCTCGACGTCTTCTTGGGTAAGGTGTGAAAAAAGATCCAAACGCTCCATGATCTCACGTTGACAGGTTTGAAAGATCTCAGTCCGGCTGGCATCTTTCATGCCTTCAATGTAAGCATCAATCTTGGGCATCTTGATTCCTTTGAGATCGTAGCCCACACTCATGTTGAACATAAAGCTCTTCTCTGATGCAAAACCCAATTCACGTTCTAAGACATGCAACAAAAACCAGCCCTTGACGTACTCGTCAAATGCACCTTGCACAGACAATTCGGTAGACCATTCTGTATTGTAACATTCATCTTCTGCACGGATGCATGGTTTGGGGAATTCAAGTTCATCTAGGATCTGGACTGTTTTAAGCTCAAAGAATCTTGAGCCAGTAAGATAAGAGGCTACAATATTTTGTGCCAGTTGGGTATTGGGTCCGGCTGCAGGACCGATAGGGGTGGCCATGGATTCGCCAAACAGTTGAATGCCGGCTGCCTTGTTTTGCACATAGAATTTTTCTCGGGGGATGCCGAAAATGGATCCTTCACTGGCCAACTCCTGAAGCACCCAGTCCAAAAGTTGCCCAAAAGAAATCTGACGCATTTTATCACTCACTACGTATTCCTCCTTTTAAATGGTGGAGAGGGTCCCCATCCGATTGCTCAGACGAGAACCCTGTAAAAAGATGTTTGCTCGTTTAGTGACTATCTGCCGCCCATAGTCAAGGTCATCACTGCTTTAGACGTATGCAGTCTATTTTCCGCTTCGTCATAAATAACAGATTTGGGACCGTCAATCACAGAATCTTCCACTTCGTTGTTGCGGTCAGCAGGTAGTGCATGCATGTAAATGGCCGTATCTTTGGTCATATCCATTCTTTCTTGCGTACATTTCCAGTCCTTGTAGGACTCCAGTAGATCGTCTACCACTTCTGTACTTTGATTGGTCACCCAGCTGCCCCAATTTTTGGGAATCACTACGTCAGCATCGCGAAAAGCTTCGTCGATGTCATGGGTAATTCTAAATGTTCCGCCATTTTCCAAAGCATTCTGCTTGGCCTGTTCAATGGCCCAGTCCGGAAGATCATATCCCTCAGGATAAGCCAGGGTAACATCCATGCCATACCTCGGGAACAACAAGGCTTGGGTCAAAGGCACAGAAATCGGTTTTTTATGACTGGTGGCATAAGCCCAGATAATGGATACTTTCTTTCTCTTCAAGTCACCCAATTTCTCAATCATGGTCATCAGGTCTGCAGCACCTTGCATGGGATGATACAAGTCACACTGCAAGTTTAATACAGGCACCTTGGAATGTTCTGCCATCTCTCGAATATACTTGTTCCCAATACCCCAGTTGCAGTAACGGCACGCAATGGCATGGCCGTATCCACTCAAGATGGTGGCTGTATCCTTGGCTACCTCGCCGTGTGAAATCTGCATGGTGCTGGTATCCAAGAAATGAGCATGGGCACCCAACTGAGTAGCACCGGCCTCCATGGAATTTCTGGTTCTGGTAGAAGCTTCAAAGAACATCAGAAATACAGTCTCATCCTGTAGATAAGGGGTTCTTTCACGCATCGCAAATTTCTTTTTCAAATCAAACGATACGTCCATCAAAGTATCAATTTCCTCTTTGCTCCACTCTTGCAAGGTGATGAAATGCTTTCCTCTAAATTGGCTTTTCATAGTTTCTCCTCCTTAAGATCTCAAATCTATTTCACAAAATTTTGCGCATAGTTGATGGGAATGGCTGCGTACATGGCTGCTGCTTTGACCAATTCGCTTTTCCATGTTTTCTCATTGGGAGCATGGGCCTGGTCTTCATGTCCTGGGCCAAATCCCACAACAGGAATATTGTGTCTACCCATGATGGCTACGCCATTGGTGGAAAAAGTCCATTTGTCGATCACAGGGTCTTCTCCAAACAAGCCCTTGTAGGCTGTTGCCAATGCCTGCGTTGCAGGATGTTCCTCAGGAATGACCCAAGTGGGGAAATAACAATCGGTCGGATAAACCAAACCGGTCCAAGAAGGTCTCTCATATTTATAAAGGCTGACCTGCGCATTGGCCTCTTTAACAGAAGGCAATCTTCTGACTTGCTCCAAGGCTTCCTGCCAGCTTTCTCCATCTGTCAGCCTCCTGTCGATCGAAATGGTGCAACCATCGGCTACCGCACAACGAGATGGTGTTTTCCCAAAAATCTCAGATACAGCAAGCGTACCTTTTCCCAAAAACGCATCATAGTGCAAGTTTTCATTCATAGCCTTGAGTTCATTGATAATGGGGGCCATTTTGTAGATGGCGTTGTCGCCACGCTCAGGAGCAGAACCATGACAAGAAATACCAGTCACTTCAACCTTGATTTCCATTCTGCCACGGTGTCCACGATAGATTCGGCAGCTTGTAGGCTCTGTGCTCACCACAAACTCTGGCTTGATGTCGTCTTGCTCGATAATGTACTGCCAGCACAATCCGTCACAGTCTTCTTCTTGCACCGTTCCGGTGACCAGCAGCGTATACTCATCTTCCAAACCAAGGTCTTTGATGATTTTCCCTGCATACACCATAGAGGCCATGCCACCTTCTTGGTCGCTGCCGCCACGGCCCCAAATTTCATCTCCATCGACTTTGCCCTGATAAGGGTCTACTTCCCAGTTCTTGATTTCACCGATACCTACCGTATCGATATGGGCGTCCATGGCCACCAAATGTTTGCCATGCCCAATCCATCCGAGCACATTGCCCATAGGATCAATTTCCACTTTGTCAAAACCGACTTTTTCCATCTCTTCAGCAATTCTCTTTACCACTTTTTCTTCGTCGCAAGACTCACTGGGAATGGCGATCATATCACGCAGAAATTGTGTCATATCCTCTTTGTAACCCTCAGCAAGCTCCAAGATCTTTTTAAATTCAATACTCATTATTATCCCCCTTAATGTGGTATATTTATTTTCTGACCAGCCGAAACTGATAAGCATCTCCGTTAAAATACTGTGTGCCAAAATTGATAGGTAACCCCTCATAATCCAAAATAACGCCGCTTAATTTGATCAATGGTGCATGTTCCTTGACCTGAAGAAACTCTGTAATCGGTTCTTCCGCCAATACAGCAGTCAGGGTGCTGTCATATTCAGAAGGCGTATAAGAGGTAGCATTCTTCAAAAACTCAGTCATGCACTCGTATTTTCTTCTTTCTTCCATCTTCTCCATATTATCGATAACGTTGCTGGGAATGACATCATAGCAATAAATGACAGGTATGCCATTGGCCCGGCGCAAGCTTTCCACCACATAGCCCCAACAATTCGGTTCCAGCTGCAAAATCTTGCACTCAGATTTACTGAGCTTTTCCCTGCGAATCTCCAAGACCTCATCGGCCGCCTCATAGCCAGCATTGCGGATGGTCTCGGTCAACGCTTCCAGCTTTTCAATACCGGCAAAGACCTTATTCTTGGTTCGGATAAACGATCCTTTGCCGTGCTCCCGCACCAGATAGCCATCTTTTTCCAAAATACCCAAGGCTTCTCTGAGCGTCCCTCTGCTGACGCCAAATTCTTCCGCCAGATCAGGCTCAGAGGCCAATCTTGCACCATTTTCATAGAGTCCGTTCTCAATTCTGCTTTCCAGCTCCTTTACGATTTGCATATAAAGGGGTTGCCTGTTTACTATCATGATTCCACCTCTCGCTATTGTTCAGATGTTCAACAACTATATGATTTAATTCTATACCAATATCTGAATTCCTGCAAAGGAGATGTGATTTTTTTGAAAGGATCTAATCTCGAGAATGTATGCACAGTATAACAAAATTCATCTGGTTTGTCTATATGTCTAACAACTTAAAAAATAAAAAATTTGGCCCTCTTAAGAGCCAAATTTTTATTCCTATTGTCCTTGCGCCAGGTTATAGAATGAAAATGAATCGCAACACAAAGATCAAACCGACCGCATACGTAACCAAACTAACTTCCTTGGCTCTGCCTGAGACAAACTTCAAAATAATATATGAAGCCACACCAAAAGCAATACCTTCTGCAATACTATAAGCCAAAGGCATCATGATAATCGTCAAAAAGGCAGGGATGGATTCTGTGAAATCATCCAAATTGATTTTCAAAATAGGAGACATCATGAACAAACCTACCAAAATCAAGGCTGGCGCCGTAGCGGCGGCGGGCACCATCAAGAACAACGGAGACAGGAACAAGGCAATAAAGAACATACCAGCCGTAGACAGAGCCGTAAGACCTGTTCTTCCACCATCGGCCACACCTGCAGCACTTTCCACATATGTCGTTACCGTCGAGGTACCAAGCAAAGCACCTACCGTCGTTCCAATGGCATCAGCAAACAAAGCACGTTTGGCACCAGGCAGGTTTCCATTTTCATCTAACAGGTCTGCTTTTACGGAAACCCCAATCAGGGTGCCTACGGTATCAAACATGTCTACAAACAAGAACGTAAACAAAACCACCAGCATATCCAAAGATAGGATATTGCTGAAATCAAACTGAAAAGCTATAGGAGCAATAGAAGGAGGCAGACTGACAGGACTGGCCGGCAGAGCCGTCAAGCCCACAGGAACAGAAATCGCTGTTGTAATCAAAATACCCCACAACAAAGCACCTTTTACATTTTTGGCCAACATCACACCTGTGATCAAAAGACCGGCAATAGCCACAGCGGCGGGGCCAGTACTCACTGAACCCAGCGCCAGCGGTGTACCCTGGCCTACTACGACGATTCCGGCACCATTGAGACCAATAAAAGCAATGAACAAGCCGATACCAACAGACACGGCATGCTTCAGATTCATGGGAATAGAATCAATAATGGCTTCCCGAACATTGACGAATGTTAAAATGATAAAAATAATACCTTCAAGGAATACGGCCGTCAAAGCGAACTGCCAAGAATAACCCATGATACCTACGACTGTAAATGCAAAGAAGGCATTCAGTCCCATACCGGGTGCCAAGGCAAAGGGGAAATTGGCATACAAGGCCATGACCAACGTAGCAATGATGGAAGCCAGTGCCGTGGCTGTGAATACCGCGTCAAAGGGCATGCCTGTCGTTGACAAAATACCTGGATTGACTACCAGAATATAACCCATGGTCATAAAAGTCGTGATACCAGCAATAATTTCCGTCTTCACGGTGGTGTTGTGTTCTTTAAGTTTAAAGAATTTTTCCATAAATTTCTCCTCTCTTATTCAAAACATCATGCTGTCATGATTATGCCATATGGACCAATGCCTCCCCCCTTTCTACCTCTTAATACATGAAAATAAAAATAAAAAAAATGCGGACATAATCATTAAACAGTTGTTCGACAACTCGTGCCCAACTTCCTGCAAGAAAATAAGAAGTGCACAAAAACACTTCCTCATCCTTGCTTACGATTGGGGGCTGGAAAATACATAGCCCTCTCCTTCTTGTGCTTCAATGCACCAAACACCCTCCACTTCTATCCATCGTGGTTGAGTGAGCACCTCAAATCCTGTAAAGGTCACCATTTCAGACAAGATCATCATCGAGGATGTAAATGTCTCTACCGTTTGTATTTCCAGAGGATCAAAGGAATGAACTCCTGTGAGGTCTTTGTATGTTTTTTCAGTCTGCTCCAAGAGCATGACCGTCGCCAAGTCAGCTTGCAAGCTATTCTGGTAGCGCACGGCATTGTACCTAGGAAGAGTAACGGCCAAGATGGCCAACAGCAAGGCCATAACAATCAATACTTCCAAGAGCGTAAATCCCTTTTGATCCATCTCCATACTCCCTCCCGCCATTTGCGTTATTGTACCATAAGAACCCAAAGGTTGCATCACAGCGAGGTAAGAATAGACACTTCCATCAATGCTGGATTAAAGCAAACTTCACAGTAACAAATGGCCTCATCCGCAATGTCATGATACACTTCTTCCCAGTCCTGAATGATGGTTTGGCTGACCTTGAATCGGGTAGCCACCTCTGGTTGTTCACTGGCCTGGATCCAAGATATGAAATAGGCCAAATCTTTTTGACAATACCGGGCTACAAATTCCTTTACAGAAAATTCATGCGAATACTTTGGTTCAGACTTAAAATATCGTAAAGGGATCTCTTCTCTGGCAATGATATAAAGCTGGTCATCCAGATAATATTCCCAGTCCCAGCAGTACACATCTTCACCTTGTAATTCCGGCAAGCGATGTATCATTTTCTCAGAGGCTTTTTTTATCTCGTAGGGACTGGATTCAATGCGCAGCTTCTTGCTTGGATGGGCCAAAAGCACCCGGAAATCCGGGTTGAAATCAATGCGATATGGTACCTTGAGAACAGCGGGATGCGCAAAATTGCCTTTGCCGTGCCGCTTGGTAACAATGCCTTCAAGAATCAGGTCATGGAGCGCTTCCCGAATGGTGGAGCGACTGACTTCCAAGTTTCTGGTCAATTCCTCTTCCGAAGGCAATTGATTCCGGCCTGTTTCCATGCCTCGAATATGCTCCACCAGAACATCTCTGACCTGGCGATACAGAGGTTTCACTTTGTTTAGTTTCATGTTCAAGCAAGGCCTTCCTTTCTCTTACAACCGGGTGACCTGGGCATTAAAGGAACGTAAATCACAAAAGGTTTCTCCCTTGGTCACCAAATCTGTGATGATGTCACCAGCCACAGCCGTCATGATGACGCAACTCTTAAACCCGGTAGACAGCAACAACCCCGGCATGCCTACATCGCCCAAAATCGGTTCCATGCTGTCTGTATATGGAGAGGGCGTCGTCCAGGCGCGCAAGATATTTACCTTGGCCAACGCAGGAAAATATTCCGATACCGCTTCTTTGACCTTCACAAAATGATCAAAAGAGGTCAAACGCGAAGCCTCACCTGGAGGAACATGGCCTGGCTTACTGGTTTCACCAATGAGAAGATTACCAGACTGTGTCTGGCCCATGCAAAGCGACATGCCCACTCCATCTACATCGTGCGCTTCTGTAAAAAAAGACGCAGAAGAATAATAATTATTGAGAAATGGCTTTAGTGGTTCCGTCACAAAACCCTCTGCTCTTACATACTCTACAGGAACATGAAGCCCCGCTGTCCGGCAAATGGATTTACTCCAGGCACCAGCCGCCACAATGGTCTGCGTAGCGCGCAGTATCTCCCCATCAGCAAGAACGACACCCTTCACCTGACCGCCTTCCAAGTAGAGCCGATCTACCTCAGCATGTTCTCTCACCTGAAGGCCATAGGCTCTACCACGACGCAAAAAAGCATACATCAGCTTGAAAGGGTTCAGTCTCCCTTGTCGAAAATAGGTTGCGCCCAAAAATCGTTCATGATTCATATTGGGCTCCGCCTGCGCCAGTTCCTTGGGACCGTAAAGCATGATGTCCAGTCCAGCGTCCTTCTTCCCGCGGTACAGAGATTCCAGTTCCTCCATCTCTGCTTCATTGGTCGCGGCAATCAAAGACCCCAAAGAAGCAAGCTCCAAATCGGCATCCAGTTCTTCTTCGTATTTCATGACCCTCTCAAAACTGCGCAAGGTAAGATCCAGACTCAGCCCCAAGCTGGCATCTTGCACTTGGATACACCCAAAATTGCCGCCTGATGCTCCTGAAGAAATCTCATTCTTTTCCAATAACAACGTCTTAACCCCGGCTTTGGCCAAATGATAGGCTATAGAACAACCAGGGTATCCACCCCCTATAACGATGGCATCCAATGTATTCATCTTCTACTCCTTCCCACCAGCTGCCTCGATGGGCACCGGAACAATGGGCGTCCTAGGGGTATCCAAAGAAGAAACCATATCCAACTCCACGCCATTTTCTTCAAGCACTCTGCGGACAAGCCCCGAGCAGGTTCTACCCTGACAGGCACCCATACCGGCTCTGGTCTGTTTCTTTACACCAGACAGGCTGCTTCGTCCGTCACGGATGGCATCTTCTATGTCTTGCCGCGTAACTTCCTCACAACGACATATGATTTCATCATACTTATCCATTCTCATGATCTCCTTCCAGTCTTTTCATAGAACGAACCTCATCCGCCCATCTGAGTGGAACTTCAAGCGTTACCAATCTGGTTTTGTTCATCGTTTTTGACTCTGCGACCCGCAGCACCCGCCCCTGGCATACCGTCTCTCCAGCACGATTAACAGCCTCGACCATCATATCCTGGGTGGGCAACGGCACATACTCATAGGGAAATGTGATGCGCGCATGCCTCTCTCGCTCTTCCACCAAAAAAATGGCTTGCCCGGGACAGACCGCCACGCATAGTCCACATCCCGTGCATAAATCTTCCATCAGTTTGGGCCGTTCCACCAAGCCATGGAGCACGATGGCACCAGCAGGACAAGCATCCCGGCAAGGATTGCAGGGAATCTCCTGAAAACACTCGATGGCCGCCACCGCCTTTTGCTTTCTCCTCGCTTCAGATGGATAATTCATATCCTTCCGCCAGTCATCAACATCAATATATCCTTGTTTCAACCAATTGTCCTTCATACGCAACTCCATTTTTCTATGACCCGACTTTTACAATCCAGTCTTTTTTCTCCAAACGTTCCCATGCGCAAATCATGCAGACCCTCCACAAGACATCGTTTTTTATCCGCTGTCTTCGCATCACTGTATCCGAGTGCTTCAGCAGCCGCCGTTCCCGCCAGTCTTCCTTCATCAAGCGCCGTATTGGCCTCTTCCACACCGGCCAGATCACCACATACGTATACACTATCCTTCGTGCTCAGCATCTCTTGATTGTGCACAGGAAGATGCCCTCCCAAAATGCGCTCAACGCCAAGGCGGCATCCAGCCATGCTGGCCAGCTCCACTCGTGGTGTTAGCCCTACAGCGAGCAAAATAGTATCCACTTCCAATGTCTTTTGTGTTCCGTAAACAGGCTTACGCTGATCATCCACTTCACCAATGACGACTTCTTCCACGCGCCGTTTTCCCTTGGCCTCAAGCACCGTATGCTTTGTCCAAATAGGAACCCCGGCCCGCTTTATTTTTCCAGCGTGAACGCCATAACCGGAAATAGCCGGAAGCACCTCTACCAAACCTTTGATATGGGCGCCAGCCTGCATCAGCTGATAACTGACGATCAGTCCCACGTTGCCGCTACCCACCATCAAGATATTCTTTCCTACCAATGTATCGTAAACATTGCTAAAGGTCTGTGCAGCACCGGCCGTCATCACCCCTGGCAGCGTCCAACCCGGAAAGGTGATGGCATTTTCTTTGGCTCCCGTTGCCAGAATCAGTTTGGACGCTTGAATTTGAATCAAGTCTTTTCCATATTGCACTGCCACGCTGCCATCATCAAGCAGCCCTACTGCTCGAGCGTTAAGCATGACCTCCACGCCCAGTGCAGAAGCTTCTCGTAACAAAGCTTGCCCAATCTGAAAACCCCGGGTCCCGGCATAATGCTCTTTGCTGCCAAAGAACTTGTGAATTTGCTTGAACAACTGTCCTCCTGCCGTATCGTTTTCATCAATCAACAGTACGGAGACACCCAATCTGGCCGCTTCAATAGCAGCCCCTAACCCAGCTGGTCCGGCACCGACGACCAACAACTCACATTGTTTCATTGATATCACCCAGCTTTCCAAGACCCATTTGCGTTTCGATGACCATCCCTGCCTGCACACGCGTCACACAAGTGCGCACATTGGGAATCCCATCGACGACCATCACGCAATCATTGCATTGCCCGATACCACAAAACAAACTCCGGGGAGCTTTGCGTTTTTCAGTAAACCGAAATACATCAATGCCCGCCTGCAAAAGGGCCGCGGCAATGGGTTTCCCCTCACTTACCCATAGTGGTTTTCCGTCCACCGTCACTTGCACCAGTTCGGTTTCTACAAAATCCACGATGGGATGCTCTTTCTTGTTGCCCATGTCTCTCCTCCTCAACAACTCATACCTACGTCTTATGACTTATGGTTTGATACCATTGTAATCTCCCGTACGGCTTTCGTCAAGCAAAAAAAGAGCAGCCTATAGGCTGCTCTTCCACTCCAACGAAACGTCTTGTCCTTTTAAACTTCTACTTTCTTAACCAATTTTCAATTTTTCCTTAGGCTTTACCGTTAGAATTTTCTCTAACGCCTCGTACTTCACTTCAATTACCAAGCGAGAAGCCAACCACTAAACTACTCTGTTTCATTAATACTTAATCAGCAAGGGCGTCCCTTACTCTTAACTTATCAACAAACGTTGTAACCTAGAACATTCTGTGTTCCTTGGAGTGTATTTTAATTATACACCCCATTTAAAAAATTGCAAAGAATTTGACGTTATTTTGAATAATTTTGTCATTTTTCCATTTTGTTATACCAAAGCTTTTAGAATTGCTCCCCGAGGAATGACCCCAGATAGTTTTCCTTTTTCATCTACGACGGGAATGGGATACTCCGCTTCAATAGCCATAGGAATAATATCTGAAATCACAGTGCTCGGTTCGACTACCTCCATATTTCTTCGGACCACTTCACCCAGCTTTTTCTTTTCCCGGCTGGCCTGAAAACAATCATCCACCGTAACCAAACCCAGAAAGATCCTGTCCTTGCTGTGAACATAAGCATAATCCACACTTTTTTCATCCATCTCTTCCATGGCTACTTTCCCCAGCATGGACTCCCCCAAATACACCTTGGGTTTTCGCATCACATGGGCGCCCGTGAAAACCTTGGATCGATCTATACCCCTGATAAATCTCTCAATATACTCACTAACTGGGGAATCTACAATTTCTTCTGGAGTGCCCACCTGAATAAGCTTACCATCCTTCAGCACAGCAATCCGATCTCCCAGCTTAAAGGCTTCATTGACATCATGGGTAATAAATACAATGGTCTTTTGTATCTCGGATTGGATGTTCAAAAGTTCATCATGCATATCACTACGAATCAAGGGATCCAGTGCACTGAAGGGTTCATCCATCAAAAGAATATCAGGATCGTTGGCCAAGGCTCTGGCCAAACCAACACGCTGTTTCATCCCTCCACTCAACTGTGTAATACGGTGGTCTTCCCAGCCTTCCAGACCAACTGAGGCCAAGGTCTTTTTGGCCTGAAGATATCGTTCTTCCTTGGGTACGCCCTTGATCTCTAGGCCAAACTCCACATTCTCCACCACCGTTCGATGGTTGAACAAACCAAAGCTCTGAAAAACCATGGACAACTTTTCTTGTCGCAAGGCTCGAAGCTTTTTCTTGTCATAACCAACAATATCCTCATTCTCCACGATAACTTCACCCACACTCGGTTTATTTAGCAGATTTAAACAGCGAATCAACGTGGATTTCCCACTGCCGGAGAGGCCCATGATGACAAAAATTTCTCCAGGATTGATTTGCAGATTGATATCATGAAGCGCAACCGTGCAGCCTGTTTTTTTCTGAATTTCATCCCGTGATAATCCGGCATCAGCAAATTTCAATGCTTTCTTCACATTTTTGCCAAATACTTTACTAAGGTGTTTAATCTCAATAACTGGTTCCATGGTTCCACCTCCTTACGATTGTTTGAATCGTCTGGACACCGCTTGGGTTAGACGATCCACAATAATAGCCAGAAAAACGATGCTGATGCCTGACTCAAATCCTTTGGCAATATCCGTCCGGTTGATGGCCACCAACACATCGTAGCCCAGACCGCCCGCTCCGATCATAGAAGAAATGACCACCATGGCCATGGCCATCATGGTTGTCTGATTTACGCCGGCCATGATGGTCGGCATAGCCTGAGGCAATTCCACTTTGAACAAGGTTTGCCAAAAACTGGCTCCGTACGATTCTGACGCTTCTACCATTTCGGGAGAAACACTTAAGATTGCCAGTGTAGTCAACCGAATGACTGGAGGCAAGGAGTAAATGGTCGTAGCAAAAACAGCTGGCACCGCACCCAAGCCAAAAAACATAATGGCTGGAATCAGATACACGAATGAGGGCATGGTTTGCATCGCATCCAAAACAGGCGTCATGACACCATTGAATCCCTCTTTGTTGGCTGCCAAAATACCCAGCGGAATACCCAGCACCAGCGATATAACAACAGCCGCCATCACAATGGCCAAGGTCAGCATCATGGCTTCCCAGTAACCCATCGCACCAATCAGAAAAAGCATCAGCGAAAAAACGATACCCGCTTTCCAACTGATCATCTTCCAACCCAAATACAATATGAGGGCAATAACCACAAACCAGGGAATCCAAGTCATGAAATTTTGAAGCCTCAAAAGAACCCAGAGCACCCCTCCCTTGATTCCATCAAAAAAAGAATCGTAATTGACTACCAGCCATTTGATGAAATCCTCTACGGGCTTGCCCAGACGTATGCTAAAAAGATCAAAAAATCCATTCATATATCACACCTCCTGTAATCATAAGGAATGCAGGTTTTCACCTGCATTCCAGATCATGCTATACCAATGCATCCAAGGTCTTCTGTACAACCTCTTCAGGAACCCATTCGCTCCAGACGTCCTGATACTCTCGCAGAAAATAATCAGCCGCCTCGTCAATCTCCGCTTCGTTCACTCTCATGTAACTGAGCAGTTCAGCGCAAACCTGGGAATTGAGATCATAAAGAGATAAAAATTCATGTATAGCCGGATGGTTCGTAGCAAATTCCGGATTTTCCACAATGGTCACCACGGTATGCGGAAATTCGCAACGGTAGCCATCTTCCCATAACTCATCAGAATATGGTTCATCGGCCAACAATGTAATGTCATATTTGCCAGAAATCCAAGTGGGTGTCCAATAGTATCCTACCCAAGGCTCACCTTTTTCATAAGCACCACTAAGCGATGCGGCCAAGGCCGTATCGGTTCCGGCACTACGTACATTGTAGAATTCATCCAATCCATACGTCACGATCTTGGCTTCTACCGTAGGTGGAACTGTCCATGAAGGAGGTCCATTGATGATCACGCCTTTATCTGGATCTTCAGGATCACTAAAAAGCTCAGAATACTTGGCCAAATCCTTCACTGTTTTTAAATCCGGAGCCATGGGCTCGATGCCACGTTCAGCATCACCTTCGATCACATAGGTAGGCACCCAGAGACCTTCATTGTTGTCTTCCAGGAGAATGCCCGCCTGCACCAATTCCCCTTCAGCAACCCAGACATCGTAGTCTGGGAAATTGCTGGTCCAAAGCTCCATAATGACGTCAATATCCCCCGCCTTCAAAGCTTCCAAGGTATTGACTGTCGAACCCGGTATCAATTCCACTTCATACCCATCGTATCCATTTTCTACAATCTTCTCCACGATCGCATTGTTTAATCTGGCACTATCCCAGGTTATATCAGCCAAAACGATGGTTTGCATATCACCCGACTCCTCAGCATCACAGCCCAGTGTCAGAAAAACCGCCAGCAACAAGGTTGCCACCAAAACCAAGCGAGTAGCCCTCATGTTCTTTTTTTTGTTCATCATCATTTTTGTCATCCTTTCCTTACTTATTCCATTCATAAGTATAAGAAAGGAAACATGGTTCGTCAAAAGGAAGACCCTGTAAAAACGGTCATATTCCATCCTTTTGGCACTCATATTCGAGTCTATAGAGGATGCTCAGCAGGTGAACTGCGCTAATCTATTCTCATCCTACCTCAGGTCCAATTTCTGATGATATGCTTACCTTCTGGCTTTCATCCTCCGGATACCTCACTTTTTCTCCATTCTATGAGGCCCTCTCTCCCAAGGGACTCCTGTCAGGCTATGGACGGGTTAACAGATACCCCGATTCATTGGGATACCGGTCATAGGATACCAGTATCCGCCCATCCATCAAAACACCTAGAATCGTCATCTGCGCATTGGTGATGCTGATAACCGGCCCCTCCAACTGCAACTTCTCCTTATCAATCCGGTAAACATGCACCGTTTGGTTTTCTGCTTCAGACGTAGTGAAAGCTGCATAGCCATCGTAGGCCAAAGCACTAAGCTCATATCCATCCACCATCCCCCTCAGTTGGGTATCTGATTCCACGCGTTGCCGTTTTCTGTCATCTAGCGTCAACACATAGATATCTTCTGTATCTATCAGAAGAAGTGATTCGTGAGATTGATCCAAAACTACTCTCATCATATTGCCGAGTCCCAGTGCGTACTCTGGGTCATATCCACTAAGATCTAAGAGCGTGTAATCCCGCATGGATTCATACCCTGTCAAACCAGAAAAGATTTTTGTATCCTGAGCAACGAATTCCGGTTGCGTATAAAATGACCTTGGCAACATATTGTCATTTTCAAAAACATGCGTGGTGCTAAGTAGCCTGTCCACCCCAGTCGCTAAATCAAAAATCTTCAATCCTTCCTCGTCTGTATAGCAAATCCGGCTGAGATCCTCAGCAATGTCATATCCGCCATAATACTGAAGAGGAAAGAAATCCTCATCATAAGTAATCTCACGTTCACTGAGCGAAGCAATCTTTTCTGGCAAAAGAATGGTCTCTTTGCGTTGCAGTGCATCGTCATACACCAGCACCTTATCCCTTTTCTTCACCAAAACACCTTGTTCTGTGGCCTTCAGTCCATAAATATCCGGCCCCAAATCAATCAGCTGCACCATGTTTTGATTGGCAAGATCCAGGATGCCCAGCACCTGCGTATAATTCTCTTGTGTAGAAATGATGCCTCCCATAAGAAAAAAACCATCTTCCTTTTCCTTGAGGATGCGCCAATGGTCCTGTGCGGGAGAGCCTTCAAAGTTTTTGATAGAGGAAAATTCATCTACTGTACCTTCTATCTGTACCAGATTGTTGTCAGGATGTGTTTTATCGAGTGCTAAAAAGACCCAAGTACCGTCTTCTGGTTGCCATGAAACAGTGTACGTCCAAATGGTTTCCACCCACTCCATTTCTTCACCAAACCTGGATTCAAGAACGGCTTCATAGGTATGCTCGTCCAACCTAGAGACCTGTTTCAATACAATAGACCAAGGTGTCGGACTTTCATATGAGGAAAAATGGGGTTCCGGAACGTAGTAATAGCGAAAAGCATCTTTTTCTTCTATATAAGAGGAGGCCGGAAGACGACTCAAATCAAGCTCTTCTATCAGAAGATACTTGCGTGCCATCTCTTCAACCTGCTCTATGCTGATCAATTTGGCTCCTTCATCAAGATCGTCGACAAGTGCATCCGTTCCATACTCCCGGATGTATTTAACAAAGGAAAACTGAGCAATATATTCAATATCGATTTCTGAGGGATGGGAAAAACTTCCCCCATTGCCAATACTGGTGATGGAATCATACAGCAGCGCCTCCCACAGTTCTTGTAGCAACCGTCTGTCTTCAATGATTTCTTTGCTCTCATCCATCGGAGTCTTGCCCTCCGGTTGATCCTGCACAAAATCTCCTGGAATCACTGATTCCGTCTCCGGAGTTGCACACCCTGCCCCTATCATGGCTACGCAAAGAAACACACACATACACACCATCCATTTTCGCATCACGAATCATCCCCTCTTGATTGTTTCTCTATGACATCAGTATAGCACAAAGGCTAGTGTCAACGAATGTGCGCAAATTCCATCCGTATCTCCCAAGAAGGAGTCAGGCAACCCTAGACCTTTCAGTTGAAATGACATCCAGTGCTTTGGAGTCTATGTAGCTTTTTGAGGTGGACCAATCCTCACTGTACTCAATAAGGTAGCTGATCACCAGGCGGATATAGGAGTCCATATTGGGGAAGATCCCGACCACCCTGGTTCTCCGGCGGATCTCCCGGTTCAGCCGCTCTATCACATTGGTGGTAGAAATCTTTCGTCTGTCAATCCGGCCGAAGTGAAAATACTGCAGTGAATCCTCCCGACCTGCTTCCAGGGCTGCTATGGCCCGGAGATATTTTCTCTCATACTCATTTATGAACAGCCCGGCATATCAGACTGCACTGTCATGATCCGGCTGCATCCAGATCTGTTTCAGCTTTACCCCAAAGGACTCTTTCTCGCTGGCCGGAATATGGGCCATGATGTTTCTCATGAAATGGACTTTGCAGCGCTGCCAGCAGGCCCCTACGAAGGATTTCCGGACTGAGGATACCAGGCCGGCATGTGCATCAGAGACCACCAGCCAGACGCTTTGTAACCCTCTGGCTTTCATGGAATCGAACAGAGCATTGTAACTGGCCTCGGATTCCTCATACATGGGCTGCACCGGCCAGGATGTCCCTGGTTCCATCCATTCTGAGACCACAGCCCACATGAACGGCCATGTTTCTGACATGACCATTGTCCCGGATTCTTTCATACAGGGCGTCCACCCACAGGACCGGATATGTATCCTCCAGTTTTCGCTTGCGGAACTCCCTGACCTGAGCGTTCAGTTCTTTAGTGATCTGACTGACCTGACTTCTGGAAATGGAGTCAATGCCCAGGGACTTGGCCAGCTACTCAATTTTCCGGGTGGAAATCCCGTTGACGTAGGCTTCCTGAATGACGTTCATCAGAGCAGCTTCAGAGCGTTTCCGTCCGGTTACAAAGAAAGGAATGTAGCCGCCTTTCCGGGGTTTGGGAACCATGAGGTAGATCGTACCCATCCTGGTATCCATTCGGCGGACCCGGTAACCAGCCCTGTATTCATTGCGGCTATCCGAACATTCATGACGGTCGGCGCCCACTTTGGCGAGAACTCTGCATGCATCATTTGATCGCAGAGCCATTTCAGCATTCCCAGCATCGGATCCGTCGCGGTCATAAATTGCATTAGCATTTTTTCCAAGGGTACAGTAGAATTGGGGTGAGTCATCAGTTTAAATCTCCTTTCGGGTGGTTTCGTCGCTTACCTAATTCGGAGAAACTGATGACTTTCCTTTTGTTTCTTGAATTTGCGCACTTTATTGTAGTCTATCCTTGTAAATAGCTCTGCCAAAGCCACTATTCTTACAATACTATTCGCTCCTCTTCATTTTTTCGATTAACCGTATCGATTTGCATTTCCATAAAACCACCATACTAAACAAGCCATAAGGTTTACTAACCCTATGGCTAATCATGAATATTTGATTATTTGTTAACCTAAGCCAAAATTACCAATCAAATCATGCTCTTTGGCTGATTTATTTGTTCTACGGGAAAACATCGCAACAGCACAGATAATGATAGCCCGCTTTGATTGAAAAATGATTGATAGTTTGGACCATTTTAGCTTTATATCGCTTCACTTTTCAAATTGAATAAGATTTCGCATTTTATCAAAACGGCCATGAACATATTCTTCCAGGTTGAAATAGAATAAATCATATGCCATTCTAAAATATTCTGAAGAGCTTCCACTGACATGGGGTGTAATAATCACATTCTTCAAATCCCAAAAAGGATGCTCTTTCGGTAGTGGTTCTTCCTCGAAAACATCCAAAATAGCCATTCGCATTGTTTCATTTTGCAATGCTTTTGTTAAATCGGCCTCATTGATGGTGGCGCCTCTACCGATACTGATAAAACATGCGTTAGACGGCATCAACCTAAATAAATCTCCATTAATCATACCTTTTGTATCATCGGTTAAAGGTATCAAATTGATGACATAATCACTACGCTTGAAAATCTCGCCTATATCAACCGGTAAGAATATTTCATCAACAAATTCCATTTCCTCATAATTTTTCTTTGTTCCTATTACCTTCATCCCAAATTGTTTTGCCATCTTGGCTATGGATCTACCTACATTCCCAAGTCCTAATATCCCTACCACTGCTTCATGGATATGGCCTTGATAAGGCATTCTATCCCACTTGCGTTGTACTTGATTGTAAAACATCTGGTGCCAATTTCTACTCGCCAAAATCATAGCACCCATGACATATTCTGTCATCACCTCTTTATGGATCCCCTGTGCACTGGTTAGCAGTATATTTTTCTTATGTATCTCGTCCAAAGGTAAACCGTCTAAACCTGAACGCAGTGATTGAATCCACCTTACATGGGGTGCCTTATTGAGAATATCTTTATGACAACGAAATGAAACATAAACTTCCGTGTCCAACAGCAATTCCTCAGGATAATCATCTTCTATAACGGTCGATACCTCAAAATCAGGAAATTGTTTGTTCAGTTCATCTTTCACTTGATCATCAACGGGGATGGTAATCAATATTCTTCGGGTCATTCCAACAACTCCTTATTGTTACTCTCAAATCCATCCTGCAAGAGTTTGGCCGCACTCATCAATCTTAATGCAATCGTTCTGATTGTTTTCATGCCTTCCTCATCATCCAATAAATTTTTCTCCAATTGGTCTTTTGACCATACCGTGCCAGCATTGTATGCGCCACCACCTCCACATACCAGAATACCACGGCTTATATATAAATTATTGATTATTTCTGCAGAAGTTTCTTGTCCCCCATGGCGTGTGCCACCAACGGTAATACAACTCCCCACTTTTGGCAACTGGATTTCTTTCTGTTGTATCTGTCTATTTCTCATCGGTCGCAAGCGACTAATAAAATTTACTATTTCAGGAGTGATCCCCATGGAATAAACAGGGGAGGCAATCAGATAGGTTGTCGCTGATTCCCACTGGGCCACGAGCTCATCACCGTCATCTGCAAATACCATGCAACGTCCTGTGTTCTCTTTGATACACCGATCACAGTGTATGCAAGAATGCACCTTTAGTTTTCTAAGATTCACCTGATTTGTGATGGCTCCTTTCTCTTCCATAATACGCAATGCATACTGCAAGGCATGCTCGGTCGCACCTTTTCTTGGACTCCCACAAATTCCCAAAACTTTTATCTCAGCCAATACTCTCCCTCCTTTACCTTTCTTTTTTTACGACTCCAGCCATCATCAAACCGATTTCCTCAATAGGAATCAGACCCGGTATAAATTCACCCATTATTGTGCCCTCATAAATCACCAGAACCCGGTCTGAGACCTCCAATATCTCATCCAAATCACTTGAAATCAACAGGATTGCTGTCCCATCTGATTTTTTGCGAAATAGTGTTTTATGAATGAATTCCATCGCTCCAATATCGAGTCCACGTGTGGGCTGCGAAATAACCAACGCTTGGGGCTGACAGGAAATTTCCCTGGCCAGCAAAACTTTTTGTTGATTCCCTCCCGATAAGTTTGAAACAGGCACCTGACCAGATGGCGTCTTGACCTGATACTCTGCAATAATCTCTTTTGCATTTTGCTCAATATATGCGTGGTTTAATAATCCATACTTCTTGTATGGTTGTTGAGAAATGTGTTTGATAGCAAGGTTCATCGAGATAGAAAAAGGTGTAAGCAAACCGACTCCCCTACGATCATCTGGTACGTATCCCAGTCCTATGCAAATCCGTTCATAAGGAGATAATTCATTGAGGTTCTGGCCGTTCAAAGATATCTCTCCGGAATCAATTTCGTTTATCCCTGAGATAACGTCTGCCAATTCTTTTTGTCCATTGCCATCTACCCCGGCAATTCCCAAAATTTCTCCACCATAAACATCGAAACTAACACCATTGACCGCACTAAGACCTTTCACGTTTTTGCAATAAACATCCTTTAAGGAAAGTACCTTTTCAAATTTTTTCGTTTCCACTTTTTCATACTTTAAAAGCACCTCTTTTCCAACCATCATTCTTGCGAGTTCTTTCTCACTGGTATCTTTTGTATGAACCGTAGAAATTTTAGTTCCATTTCTTAAGACTGTAACCCTGTCCGTAATTTCCATTATTTCTTTCAATTTATGAGAGATAAATATTACTGTCCCGCCATCAACAACAAAATTCTTTAAAACTATGAATAATTCCTTCACTTCTTGTGGAGTCAACACGGCAGTTGGCTCATCCAGTACCAATATTTCTGCACCGCGGTAGAGAACCTTAATGATTTCAACTCGCTGCTGTACGCCAACAGACAATTGGGAGACCTTGGCTTTGGGATCTACTTCCAATCCATATTTTTGTGATAGTTCCCTCACTCGGTCCTCAATATCCACCAAATCCAGTTTATACAGCTTTTGTCCTTCCAGACCTATCGAGATATTTTCCGCAACGGTAAAAGGCGGAACCAGCATGAAGTGCTGATGCACCATTCCAATTCCCAGATGCAATGCAACCTTCGGGTTACTGATCTGCACCTCTTCTCCCTTGATAAGTATTTCCCCTTGATCAGGATGATATAGTCCATATAAGATGTTCATCAAGGTTGTTTTTCCAGCCCCATTTTCACCCAAAATGGCATGTATTTCTCCACGTTGAATATCCAAATCAATACCATCATTGGCCTTAACTTCTCCAAAATACTTCTTGATATTTTTCATTTCCAAAAGGGTATCCATTTCAAATCCTCCATAAAATACTATCTGCTCTTGATGTAAGGTTTGCCCATTGACGCGGGAGGTGCTGCTTTGCCAATAAATCCGGCTAGTGCAACCATAGCGGCTACATATGGTAACATTTGGAGGAATTCTACTGGAATATCCAGTAGTCCCATGGACTGTATCCTCAACTGAAGCGCATCCGCTGCTCCAAATAAGAATGACGATCCCAGAACACCCCACGGACTCCACTTACCAAGTACCAATGCAGCCAATGCGATGTAACCTTTTCCTGCTATCATATTTTCCATGAAAACGGATAGTTGTCCAAGTGATAAAAAAGCACCTCCAATGCCGCTTAGAAATCCACTAACCAAAACACATGAATATCTCACCAATGGCACACTAATACCCAGGGTATCCGCAGCCTCTGGCTGTTCACCCACCGCCCTGATAATGATTCCGGTCGGAGTTTTATACATAATCCACCAAACAACTGGAACTAAGCAAACTGCAAAATAGGTAAGCAAACCATGTTGGAAGAGTATAGGTCCAAAAAACGGAATTTTACTAAGCAACGGGACTGGTACGATTCCCAGTGACGGTACTTGAGATGGCGCTGATGTCCCAAAGGCTACTGCCGACAAAAAGCTTGTAAGCCCAAGCGCAAATAAATTGATAATGGTTCCGCTGACCACCTGATTACTCCCAACGCTTATACTTAATACTCCCAATATCAAGCCAACCAAGGCTCCCGCCATACCACCAAGCAAGACGCCTATCCATGGATTCCCAAACGTATATGAACCCCATACTGCCACAAAAGAACCCATTAGCATCATTCCCTCAATGCCGATGTTTGTGATGCCTGACCGGGCAGTAAAAACAGCACCAAGCGAACCCAAAAGAAGTATGGTCATCAATCGTATGCTAGAGGCAATCCAGCCAGATAAAAAAAGCAGACTAAATAAAGATACATTCAACCCCATCATCTCCTTCCTAAGATTTGACTAGGATATAGATTTCCTTTTCAAGAATGTATGTGTGACTGAAGCCAATTTGCCTTTATGTTGCCACATTTCACTTATGAGAACAAAAAATATAGTAAGCGCCTGAATGGTCACCACCAAAGACACTGGTATTTGTGTCACTCGCTGCATATTATTGGCTCCTACCCTCAAAGCAGCCCAAAAAAGAGCTGATAAAACAATGCCGAAAGGATGCAATTTCCCCAGAAGCGCAACGGCGATGGCATCCCACCCATAGTTGGATGAAAAGCCAGAAAGAACGCGATGGTGAATGCCTGCAATTTCACCTGCGCCAGCAATGCCCGCCAATCCACCGGAGAATGCCAGGGCAATTATAATCATCTTTTCTACTTTGATTCCCATATACCTGGATGCCTTCTGATTAACACCCACGGAAGATATCTTGACACCCAGCGGGGTATGTTTCATAAGAATATAAACACAAATAACGGCGACAAGTGCAACAAAAATACCGATATGCAATCTTGTTCCCGGAATAATTGAAGGCCAATATGCATTTTCTGAAATCCTTGGACTTTGAGGATAATATCCCCCTGGTTCTTTAAAAGGTCCATTGATAAAGAAATTCACCAAATAGTGAGCTATGTAATTGAGCATAATGGTATTGATCACCACAGAAAGCCCTTTTTTTGCGAAAAGATATCCTGGTATGATTCCCCAAACAGCTCCAGCCAAAAAACCAGCCATAATGCTGATGGGAATCAACAAAGGGGCAGGCAAAAAACCCAGATAAGTACCCACAAAGGCTGTTGCCAATCCGCCCATTAAAATCTGTCCTTCAGCACCAACAGAAATGGCACCCGCTGTAAAGGCAATGCTGATTCCTAGTCCTGCCAACAGAAGCGGATACATTTTAACCAGTACTTCAGTAAAACTTTTGATATTCCCAAAAGCACCATCCAACATACTTCGATATGCTACTATAGGACTCACTCCTACTGCAAAAATTAAAATCGAACCAAGTAAAAACGCCAGAACAATTGCGACTATAGGTGGTACAGCAGCAATTGCAAGCTTTCGCACTTCGCTTGGAATTTCCATAGAACCAGCCTCTCTTGATTAAGATATGAGGGGGCATTATGCCCCCTCATATTAAATTTTAGTACTGTGGTTTGGGCAAAATACCGTCATCTCTTAAGCTACCATCAGACAATTTAGCAAGCACTTCTTCCAATTTGTCTTTCACTTCTTGTGAGATTTCACTTTCATGATCATGCCAAGGAGACGCACCTATAACGCCTTCTTTAACACCATTCAGTTTTACTTCTGCCTTAAGTCCACCATTGTATCCTACTTCAATGATTGTGTAGACAAGCTTTGAAACATTCTGGATCGCTGAAATATACACCGTTTCCGGCGCCACTTGAGACTGATCGCTGATGAAACCTATGGCATGTATACCAGCTTCCTTTGCGCCCTCAATAGAACCAAGACCCACCTGATTAGCATTACACGCAACAATATCAGCGCCCTGCTCAGCCATAGCCAATGCAATTTCCTTGCCCTTCTGAATATCAGAACTGGTATCTGTATAAGCTTTTAACACATTAACATCTGGTAGGACGTACTTGGCTGCAGCCTCGAATCCATCCATAGACGCCTGATAATTTGGTGCTTTTTCTGCAACCATGATGCCTACTGTTTTACTATCTGTCAGAAGTCCTGCCAAAGTCCCAGCAACAAATCCTGTCTGTGCACTGTCAAACCGAAATGCACCCACATTCGGTTCTTGAACAGCAGAACCATTCACAATGATAAACATCTGATCCGGATAGTCTGCTGCAACATTGAGCGTAGCATCTGTCAATTGAAAGCCATGAGGAATAATAAGATCATATCCTTGGTCTCCAAACGTTCTTAGGGCCGTTTCAAAATCAGGCAATGCAACATTTTCAGAAAAAGCAACTTCTACGCCCAATTCCTCTTTCGCATTCATCAATCCTGTGTGAGCTGATTGATTCCATCCAGCATCATTGATTGGGCCAGACATCACCATGGCCACCTTAAATGGTTCTGATTCGCTATCTTCTGGGTCAGTTTCCTCGCCCGCTTCTGTTGAACAACCTGAAATCATTAGGAATCCAATCAGTAACATGGCGATAAAAAACATGCTTTTTGGGTATCTAGATATCATCGTTTACCTCCCGTAAATCAAGATTTCTCTTCAAATTGTGGTCCATCCACCGTTAACCTAACCGTAGCATAATTCAGAATCCCTTTCACTGCAGAAGCTGGTTTCCGTATCGTAATAACTGCCCTACTCTCCGGACAAACGATAAAAAGCTCCTTAGCAATTCTGTATGCCAATGCCTGAATTAGATTAAATCTTTCTTTGCACACTACACGTTCGACAATGTTATAAACCTCAATGTAGTTGAATGCTTCAGATAATTGGTCTGTTTCACAGGATGTTTGCATGTTATATGTTAGTTCAAGATCGATAATAAACTTCTGCCCCAATAACTGTTCTTCTTTCAAGCCACCATGGTATGCATGAAACGCCATACCTTCCAGCAATAAAGCACTGTCGGAAATTTTAGCAACACCTTTCATTTGTTTCTTCGTGGTCACGTTCATGCTCCCTCCTTGTCCGTCACTATTCAGGATGCAAATTCTCCCCCTTTCTTCACGAATTCTGCCATTTTCCTACTTCTTTGTTCTCATTTTCCATTGTTCTCTCATCATTCTGTGGGTACCAGGCCTCAGATTATGTTTTGGCAGAGCTTTCAAGCATTTAATCAAATTAATACAAGGAATCCCATAACATAACTATCTTGAGAACAGATCAACGCCTTTGGTTGTATCCATCTTCTATATAATCTTTCATCTCATTTTTCACATGCTCTAAATGAAGTCGCATAGTTTCTCTTGCCATCTCAGAATTGTGTTCAGCAATATACTTTAAAATCTGACGATGTTCACTGATGATGAGTTCAATCCGGCCCGGGCTATTCCACGTCTTGGCACGCTGTTCTTTAAAAGTACACTCCAAGAGTTCACGAATGGTATACATCGTCTTGTTTATTGCCTCATTATGTGTTGCTTTGCTGATTTGGTTGTGGAAATGAATATCCTCTTGAATAGCTTGCAACCCATTACTCAGAACCTCTTCTTCCAATTTCAAAGCATGCTCAATAGCCTGAATATCATGTGCATCAGCACGCAAGGCTGCCAAAGCAGCAGATTCCGTTTCTAATGCACTTCTCAACTCTAATACATCGAGAAAATTGGTCTCCGTTCCATATATCAAATAGGCCAATGGCTCTAGATAGACATTCAGATCAATGTTCCTTAAGAAAGTTCCTTTCCCAGGGAAAACTTCTATCAATCCAGCTACTTCCATAGCAACAATCGCTTGTTTTACAGCAATGCGACTAGTACCAAAAGCCAATGCCATTTCTCGTTCTGAAGGCAACTGATCACCAGCTTTTAATTTCCCGTCTCTGATGGCTTGACGTATTTCGTCCAAAATAAACTGGTAAAGATTCGATTTAGAAATTGGTTTTTCAAAAACACTCTGCATGAATAAGACCTCCAAAAATTCTGCAATATAAAGTTTGATATTGGGCAACTGGCTAAGTGGACTATCCAGTTGCTATATTTTTTATATTTCGCTATATCCTATTAAATTCCTTTTTTATCATTTATTTTTTTAATCGAGTTTAATGTTGACCAAATTGTCTTTCATTGGCTCAGGTCAGAAAGATATCTCTGAGTCCAAATCTCATTTTTCAGAACACTTTCGACGGCAAAGATTCCCACTATTATGCACGTTGCCAAATGTATTACTAAATTGTGTTGTTATTTGGAATGCTCAACAAATGATAGGAACCTCCCATGTTCAACATCGCTTAAAAACAAAAAAAACCATAAGGCCCAAAAGCCTTATGGATCAATGGTGGAGAGTATCGGGATCGAACCGACGACCTCATGACTGCCAGTCATGCGCTCTCCCAGCTGAGCTAACCCCCCATAAAGAACCGCCAAGCAGTTCTATGGAGCCAACAACCAGGATCGAACTGGTGACCTCCGCCTTACCATGGCGACGCTCTACCTACTGAGCTATGTTGGCGATTCAACATTACTATCTTACGAAGTTCCCTAATGATTGTCAATTGATTTTTCACTATTTATCGATGACTTTTTCAAGTTTGCGTTTGACACGTTGCAAAGCATTGTCAATACTCTTGACATGACGATTCAAATCCGCAGCAATCTCCAGATAAGATTTTCCCTCCAAGTAAGAATTGAGCACCTTCCATTCCAGAGGCGACAATACCTTGGACATTTTCTCTTCAATGAGATCGAACTCCTCCCGTGAAATCAGAAGATCCTCCGGATCGGTGATGCGCGTGGTGGAAATAACATCTAGCAATGTGCGGTCCGATTCCTCATCATAAATAGGCTTGTTGAGCGATACATAAGAGTTTAAGGGAATATGTTTTTGCCGGGTGGCCGTCTTGATAGCCGTAATAATCTGCCGGGTCACACAAAGCTCTGCAAACGCCCGAAACGACGCCAATTTTTCATACTTAAAATCACGGGTTGCCTTGTACAAGCCAATCATACCTTCTTGCACAATGTCTTCCTTGTCAGCGCCAATCAAAAAATATGATCTGGATTTGACACGTACAAAATTACGATAACGGTTGATGAGAAATTCCTGCGCATAGCAGTCTCCTTCTTGAGCCTTCACCACCAATTCTTCGTCAGTCAATAGAATGTAGTCATCTGTATCCATGGTAAAATCTGAATTCATCTAGACTCCTCCGTCTGAACCACCTGCGTAGGCATTATTATAAACCATAACGTCTGATTGTTCAATAAACTAGCCCCGTCGCATGGTTTTCAAAATGCCCACAATTCGTGCATCAATGCTCTGATCCAAAAGGTTTCTCTGCCCGCTCTTGGCACGGAAGTACTTTTTCTCCTTGTCTTTGCTATCCTGCAAGTCCAGCAAAAATTCTCTTGAACTCAATCTGATGGCCCCCGAACCAAAGATACTTTTTTGCTCCTCATAATCCGATGTCACCACCGTCACGCCATAATCTTTGCGCACCAAAGCCGCCGCAATTTTCTCTATATACGTATCGGCCGTTTCCTCTTTTTTGGTAAACACGACCTGAAGATGTTTATACTCCTCCAGATCTTCTTTTTTCCCTGCTCCATCAAAGACAAGGATCACATCCTGCTTTTGAAATACCGCATAATTCTTCAACTGCTCAATCATTCTGTATCTGGCATCCTCAAGCGTTTCTGCTTCTTCTGTCTCATTTTTTTTCACACAATACATCAGATTATATCCATCAACAATAATGATCCGTTCCATCACTACAATGCCCTTCTCTGCTGCACAATGTCATAAAGAACGATTCCTGCAGCCACCGAAGCATTCAGGGAATTGAGGGTATTCTCCATGGGTATACGCAAGATAAAATCACATTTCTGCGCTACCAACGCACCCAGTCCCTTTCCCTCATTACCTATGACTACAGCCAACGGTCCTGCAAGAGCAGCATGCCCTCTAAGCAGTTCTCCTTTTGCATCCGTCCCAGCAATCCATAACCCCTGCTCTTTCAGACTATCCATCGTCTGTGCTAAATTGGCTACCATCGCCACCGGCATATGGAGTGCCGCACCGGCCGAAGCCTTGATGACCGTGGCATTGATATGCACACTGCGTTTTTTAGGCAACACGATCCCGTGCACACCAAAACAAAGAGCCGAACGAATAATCGCCCCTAGATTATGCGGATCCTCAATATGGTCAAGCAACAGCAACAACGGTACTTCTCCCCGTTGATCGGCATTTGCCAAAAGATCTCGCCAATCCAGGTAAACGATAGGCGCTATCTCTGCCACCACTCCTTGGTGATGGCTATTTCCTGCTTTCTTATCCAAGGTAATCCGATCGACATAATCAACCACAATCCCCTTCATTTTGGCCAAAGCCACAATATCCTTATTGTGATGCTGACCATCCTTAAGCAAATACACCCGCCCTACGCTGATATCACTTTTCAGTGCTTCTTGCACAGGATTTCTTCCATACAGTAGTTCATCCATCTCGCATACCTCTAAGGCAATTCCTGAAAAAGAGCGTCTGTCAGCACCACTGGTGCCCACTGCGCTTCAGGGAAGGTTGTATCATATTCCACATCAGAAAACAGTTCCGGTAGAACATCCTGGAACATCTTCAAAATCGGTATGGCAATCTCTCTGGCTTGGGGGTGTGCCGTTTTATGCGCCCTTAACGCCAGAAAATGTCTCCATTCCCGGATATTGTAGGTCACCGCCATCTCCGTTTTCAAAGAATTGGGCAACACACTTCTGGCCTCCTGCGGAGAAGCTCCCCCTGCCAACATGGCAAAATAACTTTTTTCTGCCGCCAGGCAAGCCTCCTTCCAGAGACTGTAGAGGGGATCATCGTCCTGGTAAAAGCAAGGTCTGATGACCGTAATTTCCTGTCCAAACTTGTCCTTGTGATAGTTGCAGTAACGCGTTGATTCCTGAGAATAACTACCCAAACGATGTCTTACCACTTCATGGCTAACACCACGGTCTGTAATCAGCATCAGGGTAATTTTCTCATGCTCGATTACCGACTCATGACCGCTATTCATAATACTGCGGATAAAGCTGGTCTGAGACGTCGCATCCATCTGATCTTCCGATTTGTAGCAGATACGGGCACATCGCTCCAATCTGCTCAGCATGTTCCTGTCGAGTTCCTCGGCCGGAATCAATACCCTGGCTCTCACAATCTTCATGATCATTCTCCTTCAACCACTTGATACAGACATGCCATCGCCTGTTCAAGTTTATCTTCCTCCTGGGTCAACGCCAGGTATCCAACCAACGCTTCATATCCGGTAGCCAACTTATACTCTGTCATATCAGCATTTTTGCGCACATGCCTGGCCTTGGCATTTCTGCCTCTGCGGGCCACAGCGCACTCTTCTTCATCAAACAAGGATGTCACCATATGATAGGCACTGGCCTGAGCACTGGCCCGAACGTAGCAGACAACCTGCTTGTTGACCTCATGCATCCGATAGCAGCCACGCTCCAACACGCGCATACGCACCCTCAACTCAATCACAGCATCTCCAATATAGGCCAGCATCAAGGGAGCAATTTGCCTGGCATCCAAAGGACTCAACGGCTGCATTTATGATTCCACCTTCCAGACAGGCCCGTCCTTGGTATCTTCTATGGTAATGCCCAAAGGCTTCAGCCCATCACGAATACGATCTGCCAAAACAAAATCTTTTTCTTCTCTGGCTGTCTTTCTCAGGGTTATGAGCAGTTCCATCAAGGATGCTGTCAAGCCTTCATCCACCGTTTCTATTGCTTGTTTTTCCTCCACGATGCCCAATATCTGGATGGCGAAATCAAAAAATACCTGTTGCGCACCCAACAGCTCTTCTTCAGGAAGGCCTGCATCCAGAGCTCTGTTGATCTCTTTGGTTAGATCAAAGAGAAATCCAATGCAAAGGGCTGTATTGAAATCATCATCCATCGCCTCTTCCATCTTAAGACGATAGCTCTCCCAAAGAGCCATGTTGGAGGGTACCCCAGAACTGTCTTGCAAAACCAGCTTCAGACGGTTCCAAGTATTCTGAAGTTTGGCCAACGCCTTCTGATCTTCTTTTAACTTCTGATCACTAAAATCCAAAGGGTTTCGGTAATGGGTCCCCAAAAGAAAGAAGCGTACCACCTGTCCAGAAAATTTCTCCAAAACTTCCCTGACCAAGAAAAAATTTCCCAGTGACTTGCTCATTTTCTCCTGATTGACCGTAATGAAACCATTGTGCATCCAATAGTTGGCAAACGTCTCTCCCGTATATCCCTCCGACTGGGCAATTTCATTTTCATGATGAGGAAAAATTAGGTCATACCCTCCACCGTGAATATCAAAGGTAGGACCTACATATTTCAAACTCATGGCCGAGCACTCAATATGCCATCCCGGTCTGCCCTTGCCCCAGGGACTGTCCCAGGAAGGCTCACCCGGCTTCACTTTCTTCCAAAGAGAGAAATCCAGCGGATCTCTCTTTTCCTCCCCAATGTCCACCCGGGCGCCCGATTTCAGGTCATCCAAATCACGCCTCGACAATTTGCCATAGTCCTTAAAACTACGCACCTCAAAATAAACATTGCCGTCCACATCATAAGCATACCCTTTGTCGACCAACGTTTTCACCATATCAATGATATCATCCATATGCTGACTGACCCGTGGATGCATGGTCGCATCTCGCACGCCAAGACTGTGCGCATCCTTCTTGTACTCCTCGATGTACCGAGAAGCCAATGCCATGGGCTCTTCGGCAAGTTCCAGGGCTTTGTTAATGATCTTGTCATCAATATCCGTAAAATTCTGGATATACGTGACCTCATATCCCTTATACTCCAGATATTTTCGAATGGCATCAAACGCAACCATAGGCCTGGCATTGCCAATATGTATATAATTGTAGGTGGTCGGACCGCAGACATACATCGATACCTTGCCCTCATGCACAGGCTTAAACTCAACTTTTTCACGGTCCATGGTATTGTATAGTTTCAACATTTTCTTCTCCTATAGCTCCAACCCCAGGTTTTGCGAAATTCTCTGTTTCACTTCTCGCACACCCAAGACAGGAATCAGTTCGTGCATCTCTGGCCCACTCATCAAACCAGTCAGGGCAATCCGCACTGGCATAAATACCTGTTTGCCCTTCAGGTCAAGATCCTTCATTGTCTCTGAAAAACATGCTTTAACCACGATGGGGTCAAGTGCTTCCTTTTCCTCCAGCGCCCGTACAAAACGCTTAAGCATCCCTGGTATATAGTCTTTGGCCATCAGTTCGCTTGCTTCTTCGTCCTCGATCTTTCGTGAGGCAAAAAAAAGCTCCGCCTTCTCCGTGATCTGAGACAAATGATCAAGCCCTGTTTTCACCACAGACACAATCTTCTTCACCCTGTCATAGTCTGCTGCCACCGTATTCTCCTGCAAATAACCCGCTGAGATCAGATAGGGAAGACACAAACGAGTCAGTTCGTCGTCGTCTTTGCGCTGAATGTGCTGATGATTAATCCAGTTCAGTTTGTCTTCATCAAAAACAGCAGGGTTTTTGGCTACGCGATCCAAATCAAAGCGCTTTTCTAATTCCTCCAGAGAAAACAACTCTTCTTCCCCCTCAGGAGACCAGCCCAGCAAAACCAAAAAATTGACCAGCCCTTCCGGCAAGAATCCAGCATCCATATAATTAACCACAGATGTCGAACCATGCCGCTTGCTCATTTTACTTTTATCCTTGCCCAAAATAAGCGATACGTGAGCAAAACACGGTTTTTCTGCCTGCAATGCCTCATAGATTAAGATCTGTCTGGGTGTATTGGAGAGATGCTCCTCACCTCGAATCACATGCGTGATATGCATGGTGATATCATCAATAACAACCGCAAAATTATACGTGGGAATTCCATCCGATTTGAGGATAACAAAGTCTCCGATACCCGCCGAATCAAAACTCACACGACCCCGGACCAAGTCATCGATAATCACATCCTGGTCGTCAGGAACCCGAAAGCGAATCACTGGTTTTCTTCCCTCAGCACGATACCCGTCTTCCTCTGCCGCACTTAAATGCCGACAGCGGCCATCATATCGGGGCATCTCACTGTTTTGTTTTTGTTCTTCACGCATGGCTTCTAGTTCATCCGGAGAGCAATAACAACGATACGCATGGCCAGATTGCATCAACTTTTCAATATACTCCTGATAAAGCGGCAATCGTTCCGTCTGACGATAAGGGCCGTACGCTCCTCCTGCATCCACTCCTTCGTTCCAATGAATGCCAACCCAACGCAGAGCAGCCTTGATGTCTTCCTCCGATTCCCTTGATGAGCGTTCCAAGTCTGTATCTTCAATCCGCAATATAAAATCTCCGCCGTGTTTCTTGGCATAGAGATAATTAAACAAAGCCGACCGGGCGCCTCCAATATGCAACGGCCCCGTAGGACTAGGCGCAAACCGTAACCTTACTTTTTCCATCATTTTATTCCTCCTCTATCCGTATCCATATTGTAACATAAGCTAAAGAGAGTCCCCAGCCTAAACAGCGCCGACCAGTGTACATACAGCCTGCGCCGCCATACCTTCCTCTCGGCCGCAAAAACCCAATTTCTCTGTGGTAGTCGCCTGAATGCCCACCATCTGAATGTCCACATGCAGAACACTGGCCAAATTTTCTCGCATGATAGGCAAATAAGGAGCCAATTTAGGATTTTCCGCCACCAACACCACGTCAAGATTGTTCACCCGGTAACCGTTCTTTTGGATCAATCCATAAACCTTCTCCAGCAATACGAGACTGGATATCTTCCGAAAGGACTCGTCGGTATCTGGAAAATGCTGCCCAATATCACCCAGAGCCAAAGCCCCCAGCAGAGCATCCATCACGGCATGTGCTAAGACGTCACCGTCAGAATGAGCCAACAGCCCTTTTTTACTCTTGATCTTCACCCCGCCCAGCACCAAATCCAAACCCGTCTGCAGACGGTGTACATCATATCCCAGACCCACCCGCAAAGGTAGCGTCTCCAGGCACTTTTGTCTCATCCAATACAAATCCTCAGGCTTTGTAATCTTTCTATTGTTAACATCGCCCTCCACCATGCGCACGGCCACTCCACGGCTTTCCACAAGCGACGCTTCATCGGTGTAGACGCCTCCCTCTGCTGATGCCAGTGCCTCAAGCAGCGTTTTTCGTGCAAATACCTGTGGCGTCTGCACAGCTCGCAAAAGACGACGATCCCATGTCCTTTCCACCAGATCCCCCTGAAAAGACTTGATGGTGTCCACCAAATCAATGCCTGGGATAACGGCAACATCACCTGCTTCCATACGCTCAAGAAGACGTATCCACATAGGTGACGAAACAAAAGGCCGCACACCATCGTGTACAGCCACTACTTCCATCTTTGCAGAAATATACCTAGCGCCGCATCGCACCGAATCGATTCTCTCTTGACCACCGGCCACCACATGTGTCAGCTTGCTGTAGCGTCTCTGGTATGAATCCGACAGTTCAGACAAATACGCTTCCGGTAATACAAGCACCATTTCTTTCGTCTGTGTATCCTTTTGAAAAAAATCCAGGGAATATTCCAAAATAGATTGATTCCCTACCCGCAAAAACTGCTTGGGTATGTCCTCGCCCATTCTCGATCCTTTTCCGCTGGCAACAATGACAACTCCTACATTCATGGCTTCACCTATCTGGGTCTGGCAAAAATCATCCGGCCGGCAGCCGTCTGTAAAACACTGGTCACTTCCACATTGATGGTATCCCCCACCAAGCCCTTGCCATTCTCGATGACCACCATAGTACCGTCATCCAGGTAACCGATTCCCTGGCTGGCTTCCTTGCCCTCTTTCATGATTTTGATCGTAAACTCTTCTCCTGGCAAAACCACCGGCTTAAGGGCATTGGAAAGCTCATTGATATTGAGCACCTTCACCCCCTGGAGCTGAGCTACTTTATTCAGATTGTAATCATTGGTCAGGATGGGCATGCCCATTTCCTGCCCCATTTTAACCAACTTGGCATCCACCTCGGTAATTTCTGGATAATCCAATTTCTCGATTTCCACCGTAATATCGTTTTCTTTTTGCATCATAGACAAAATATCCAGCCCGCTTCGTCCCCGGTTCCGCTTCAGAGAATCCGACGAATCAGCAATCTTTTGCAGTTCCTCCAGAACAAAATTCGGTATCACCAAAGCTCCGTCGATAAAACCACTTTTGGCAATATCATAGATCCTCCCATCGATGATCACTGACGTATCCACCAGCTTATTGATACCCATTGGCAAATGCGTGTCGTTTTTATGCCTGCCTGCTCGGCTTCTGCTGACCACCGATGGCAAAATACGAATCAAGTCTTCTCTTCGTTTGGCTCCAATCATCCAGCCGATATAAGCAAAAAAGAAAGCCAGCAACACATAGAAATAAGGTCCCACAAGGGGCAATTTGTAAATGGAGTTTCCCAATAGGATGGCCAAAATCAAGCCCATCACCGTACCAGCAATACCTCCGAATATTTCTTGGCTTGTCATGTTATCAACACTGACACGAATCAATTTGGCCAGTTTTTCCAGACCAAGCAAAACAAAATGGGCAACCAGATAGCTGGTCAGAGTCGCTCCAATCAGTACCAGGATCATATAGGCCAGATTGGCTTCTAACTCCGTAGACAAATAAAGAGAAAAACCTCTGCCAATGAGCAGGTATAGTGGAACAGCCACCATCCCTGTCATGACCAATTTAATAATATTTCTTAACATGCACATCTCCTTATAAATTCGAATGAATGAAAAAAATGAATAAATAATATAAAAAAACAAATGGTATCTCTTACGTCATAAACACATTTTCTAAGACATGAGAAAAGGTTTGCAACGACAAACCTTTTTCATTCAAGGTTAACCCAGACATCATGAATCCGCAAGCGTTATTCATCGTTTTTTTTAAGGAATTCCAAGATGATTTCCTTGGCTTCATTCTGTTCGATATCGCTGGAGATGGCCACCTCGCTGATCAAGAGTCCCACCGAGTTCTCCAACATCTTCTTCTCGCCCGCCGAAAGGCCACGTTCCTGGTCCCGAATGTAGAGATCCTTAATGACCTCAGAAATATCTTCAATTTCTCCTGTTTTTAATTTTTCCATATTGGCACGGTACCGATGATTCCAGTTATCGGACAAATCTCTGCTTTTTTCTTCAAGTACATCAAATGCTTTTTTCATTTGCAGTTCTGTGTTCACCTTGCGCAAACCGAGTTGTTTGGCGTTGTCTACCGGAACCATCACCTGCATGTCATTGATGTCCAAACCAATCACATAATACTCTTTCTCTTTGCCCATAACTTCTTGTTTCTCAATGTTTAAGATTTCTCCCGCGCCATGCATGGGATATACAATTTTCTGCCCTACTTTAAACATAGCTTTACCTCCACATAACCTATGTCTAGTATAGCACAAAATGAGGAAACTCGCATATTATCATGTTTCTTGGGTTCATGTCAACTTATGAGGAGAATACTTTCAAAACTGCTTCTTTCAGGTGATGCACACCCACCAGCTTCACGGGCAAATCAGACGGCATTCTGGCCACCATATCTTGTGGAACGATAATGGTGTGATACCCAAGACCATGCGCCTCATTGATCCGTTTTTCCAGTTGAGGAACAACCCTAATTTCCCCTCCCAATCCCACTTCTCCTAGGGCCAATGTATCATGAGGGAAAACTTGATCCTTCAAGGAAGAAGCAATCGACAAACAAACCGCCAGATCAGCCGCCGTCTCGCTTACCTTCATCCCTCCTGCCACATTGATATACACATCCTGATCAGACAAGACATAATGCATCTTTTTTTCTAATATGGCGAGCATCAAGAGCAACCGATTGAGATCATAGCCTGTGGCCAGACGTCTGGGATTGCCAAACACACTGCGGGTACATAATGCTTGGATCTCCAACAAAAATACCCTAGACCCCTCCAGCGCAGGATAGACCACCATGCCAGAGGAAGGCATTTTGCGTGACAAAAAAAGCTCCGCCGGATTATCGATACCCATGAGTCCTTGACTTTTCATTTCAAAAATGCCAATTTCATGCGTCGAACCAAACCGATTCTTGACAGCCCTAAGCACCCGGAATTCCAGATTCTTATCCCCTTCCAAATAAAGAACCGTGTCCACCATGTGTTCCAGCACCCGTGGTCCTGCCAAACTTCCGGATTTGGTAACATGCCCCACCAAAATAATAATGCGGTCAGCACCCTTGGCTTCTAAAAGCAATCGCATGGCACATTCTCTGACCTGAGAAACACTGCCCGGAGCACTGCTGATATGCTCGGTATACACCGTTTGGATCGAATCCACAATAACGATCTTGGGATTTTCCTGATTCATTTTGGCCAAAATCCGTTCCATATTGTTTTCAGGTAACAACAATATGTGCTCGCCTGTCACGCCCAAACGCTCCGCTCGCATTTTGATCTGGGTCACCGATTCCTCGCCGCTCACATACATCAGTCGCTCTTTGGCTGCCAGCTTCGCTGCGCTCTGCAAGAGCAATGTCGACTTACCAATCCCTGGATTCCCTCCCAATAGCACCAGAGAGTCTGGGACAAATCCTCCACCGAGCACCCTGTCGAGTTCCTCCAAGCCGGTCAGCATCCTGTTTCTGGTTTCATGCGCCACACTAGCCAGAGAAACCACTTTCCCTTCCGGCTGCCACGCTTTGGTATTATCAGTACGAAGGGATACGCTCCTCTCCTCCACCAATGTATTCCATGATCCACATCCGGGACATTTGCCCATCCATTTGGGAGACTCATGTCCACAATCCTGACAGACGAATACACTTTTTTCTTTGGCCATATCGCTATCCTTTTTGCCTTTCTAAGAATGCATTCAAAAGCGCTATCAACGTCTTCTCGTCCTCAGCCTGATTGATTTCATCTCTTAACCTTGCTGCTCCTGTGCCGTTTTTAATATACCAGGACAACTGCTTACGCATTTCCCTGACACCCACCCGTTCGCCTTTGTAATGCACTGCCAAACGCAGATGCTTTAGAGCCATGGCTATTTTTTCTTCCATTGTAGGAAAAACAGGCTTCTCTTGCGCCAGCACAGCAAGATTTTGCCGAATCAGCCAGGGATTGCCAAAAGAACCACGCCCGATCATCACAGCCTGACAGCCTGTTTCAGCCAGCATACGGCTGGCGTCGGTCGGTTCCCAAATATCCCCATTACCGATCACCGGGACATCCACCCGACTCACTACTTCAGCAATCACCTGCCAATCTGCCTGACCAGAATAAAACTGATCCCTGGTACGTCCATGCACCGCAATGGCCGCCACACCCAAACCCTGAATGGTTTTGGCCATACTCAATACATTGACAGAAGAAACATCAAAGCCCTTTCGCAGTTTCACCGTAACGGGAACATCAACAGCATTGACCAATGCCTCCACCGCCCGATAGGCTACATCCGGCTCTTTCATCAGAGCCGCCCCTTCCCCGTTCTTCACCACCTTAGGCGCAGGACACCCCATATTGAAATCAATCCATTGGGCACCACGCTCGACCATAATCCTGGCCGCAGGAGTCAAAAACTCCGGGTCTCTGCCAAAAATTTGCACAGCAATGGGACCTTCTTCATCCTGGATATCCATCAACTCGAAGGTTTTTTGATTGCGATATACCAAAGCTTTGTCGCTAATCATCTCTGTATACACGGCGCCAGCGCCCATTTCCTTGGCAATCAAGCGAAACGCTTTGTCCGATATGCCCGCCAATGGTGCTGCCAGAACCTGATTGTCAATCTGCAAATGGCCTATACTCCACATTTATCGTTGATTCCGATCATATATGATTTTTAACCCTTTCAGTGTTAACTCTTTGTCTACTTCCTCTATCGCCTCGGTACTCTGTGCAAACAGATCTGCCAGTCCTCCCGTGGCCAAAACATGCGGTTTTTGGCCCAATTCTTCTGTAATCCGGGCCAGCAATCCTTCAATCTGTCCCAAGTAGCCATAAAATATCCCTGATTTTATGGAATCCGTTGTATTTTTACCAATGGCCCGACCAGGCCTATGGATTTCCACCTCATACAACTTGGACGTCAATCGACCCAAAGATTCCACAGACATCCTAGGTCCAGGACAAATGGCGCCACCAAGATACTCACCTTGTGCCGAAACCACATCGAACGTAGTCGCCGTTCCAAAATCAATCACCACTGCGGCTGTTTTAAAACGCTCAAAGGCTGCAACCCCATTGGCAATACGATCCGCTCCAACCTCCCGTGGATTGTCCAATAGGATCGGCATCCCTGTCTTGATGCCAGGTCCCACAAACAATGGCTCTTTCACAAAAATATTTCGCAGCATATCACGATAAGGCTGATTCAGTTCTGGAACCACAGAGCTGACAATGGCATCATCAACAAGATCAAGGGTCAGGCTGCTCAATGCGAGCAGCCCCTTAAGTAAAATCAAATATTCGTCTTCCGTCTTGTGCTTCACCGTCTCAATACGCCAGCTTTTCAAGATATTTTGTCCCTCACAAGCCCCAATGACGGTATTGCTGTTACCAATATCAATAAGCAGAATCATTTTCTTTTCTCCAGATAACGCAAGATTCCCTGATAAACAAAATAAACCAAAATACCAGCCACCAAAACCTCAGGAAAGCCATGTGTCACCACCACCAGACCCGCCGTTTGCCAATTGGGCAACAAGCCTCTCCACAGAGCCAGGCCAAGAACCCCAATGGTATTGGTCAAGGTACCTACGATGGCAGCCACCACAGAGCCTGCAGCCTGTTTATGCGCCAAGGCAAACGGACGAAACGCCAGATAAGACATCAGTCCAATCAGAACACGAGGTAAAATAGCAATCAGCGGATCCGCAAACAACGGACTGGCCTGCTGAAAGAAGCTAAAGAGCCCAAAGATCAGTCCCACCATCATGCCCACAATTGGACCTTCCAAGATGGCAGCCAGAATAACTGGAATGTGCATGATGGTCGCTCGCCCAGCTGGTGAAAAAGGAATGGGAATGAATCCCAAAGAAGTGCTGCCAAGAACCATGGTGATGGCGCCCAGCAAGCCGACAATCGCAATTTGCTTGGTGTTGAATTTCATGATACCTCCAAACCCTGAGGGTCTAATGTACAGCCGCCTACGCGTGCCGTCTTCTAGAGTATAGCAAAGAATCCAAACAAAAAAAAGCAAAAGCCTGTGTGGCTTATGCTTTCATTCTCACTATGCGTGGTCGCAACAACAAACGTTCGTTTAATAAGTGGTCGCATCCAACTCGACTTTTCGGCTCCCAGCCATCATCAGACCAAGCTCTGCCACCGTTGCATCATAGACATCAACGACACCCATGATCTCACCTTCATAGATGACGGCAATCCGGTCGCTCAATGTCATGATTTCCTCCAGCTCCGTAGACACAAGCAAGATGCCTGCACCTTTTTTACGTTCTTCGAGCAACCGCTCACGAACATATTCTGTTGCTCCGATGTCCAGACCCCTTACAGGATGCGCTGCAATCAGGAATTCAGGATCACGGTCCAGCTCTCTGGCAAGCACCATCTTCTGCTGATTTCCGCCAGAAAGACTTCCACCCATCGTCTCAATGCTGGGTGTTTTTACATTAAATGCCTTGACCATGCGCTTCGATGCATCCTCAATAACTTTCCAGTCCAGCAGATGATTTTTGGAAAACGGCTCTTTGTAATAATCGATTAGCATCAAATTTTCCTTGATACTCATCTGGCTAATCATGCCTCTCTTATGCCGGTCAGCTGGAATATGAGCTACCCCACGGGCCAGAATATTTCTGGGATGCTCATTGGTGGAATCTGTACCCGCAATGGTGATCGTTCCGCTTGTCACTTTCCTTAAACCAGAAATGCACTCAAGCATCTCATCTTGGCCGTTGCCGTCTACACCAGCAATGCCCAAAATCTCCCCTTTTCTCACTTCCAGGGACAATCCTTTCAGTGCCTTCACACCTTTGTCGCTCATACACTCGACTTTTTTCATCTCCAAAACGATTTCTCCCAAATCAGGAAGCCCCTCTACCCGCTGAAGGTCAATTTCGCGGCCTACCATCAGTTTGGCCAGCTGGTGCTTGTCGGTATTTCCCTTAAGCACCGTTTCACAAGATTTTCCTCCTCGCAAAACCGTAATACGATTGGAGATGGTCATAACCTCATTGAGTTTGTGCGAAATAAAAATAACCGTATGCCCTTCGCTCGTCAATAGCCGGATCATCTTGAACAGTTCATCCACTTCTTGCGGCGTCAAAACCGCCGTAGGCTCATCCAGGATCAGAAGATCAGCCCCACGATAAAGCGCTTTTAAGATCTCCAGACGTTGCTGCTCTCCCACCGTCAGGTTCTCCACCATCTGGTAAGGCTCCACTTTCATATTGTATTTCTTGGCCAGAGCTACGATCTCATCCGCCGCCTTGTCCAAATCAAGAATCTGTTTGTTCTGGGCCATACCCAGCACCACGTTTTCAATGACAGTCAAAGCCGGAATCAACATAAAATGCTGATGCACCATGCCAATGCCATGCTCGATAGCTACCCTGGGGGAATGGATATCCACTTTCTCCCCATGCAACCAGATTTCTCCTGACGTCGGACTGTACAATCCATAAAGAATATTCATGAGGGTGGATTTACCTGCTCCGTTTTCACCCAGCAGTGTATGGACCTCCCCCTTCTCCACGGTAAATGTAACATGATCATTTGCCAGTACGCCCGGAAACTGTTTCACAATATTTTTCATTTCCAGTATATTTTCAGCCATTGGTTATCCCCCAAATCATCTTTTAGTGGTCACGAATCGGTGACTTATCATCCGAGAAAAGAGAAAGCTCCTTCTTCATGGCTTCCCATGCTTCTCTACCATGTGTTGTAAGCATCACGGCTTCGGCAACACCCAGTCCCAATCGTTTAATCGTATCATATCCCGTTGTATCTTCTCGTACTCCGTCAACCTTATTATCCTTGGTCCAAACCGTACCGCCATTGTAACAACCACCCAAACCGCCACTCACCAGCATTTCATGCATCAAATAATAATTGATGATGGCCAAGTTGGTCATCTCCTGTCCTCCGTGTCTGGTTCCACCTGTCGAAAGCGCAGCTCCCACCTTATTCTGAAGATAACCGGGATGAACCAAATACATGGGACGGAGACGATTGAACACCGCTGCCAATTGTGCAGATACATTCATATCATAAACCGGTGAGCCAATGATAAAGCCATCCGCCTTCAGAATCAATGCTTCCAGCTCCTGTAGATCGTCTTGAATGATGCACATGCTTTTATTGCGAATACAAGCATCACAGTGTACACAATACCCGATTTTCTTGCCGCGCACGGTCCAGTAAATCGTTTCTATGCCTGGAATCTTTTCGGCCTCACTCAATGCCTCTCTGACCGCAAAATCTGTAGCCCCTTTACGCGGGCTCCCACTTATTCCCAATATGGTTGGCATCGTTACCTCCTTTTTCATGCTCGCAGAAGAAATCAATCTATCCTTCTGCCTTATACACCTGACTGACTAGTCTTTTTCATACGGTTGGGCATTGGCTGCAGGTGCTCTGGACTTACCCACGAACCCAGCCAAAGCAAAAATGGTCAAAGCGTATGGTAGCATCAGGAGAAACTGAAACGGAATGGCTGTCCCTGCCGCCTGAAGTCTAAACTGAATGGCCTCGGCAGCACCAAACACCAACCCTGCCAGTAAAATCCCTTTGGGAGAGTACTTGCCAAAAACCACTGCTGCCAGAGCCATAAAGCCTCGACCTGCCACCATGTTTTCTGTGAAAAAGCTAAGCAGACCCAGTGATACGTAAGCACCGGCCAATCCACTGAACAAGCCTGATACAAGGATCGTGATGTAGCGAACCAAATAGACGTTGATTCCTACCGTGTCACAAGCCTTGGGGTGTTCCCCGACGGCACGGACCTTTAAACCAATGTCTGTCTTGAACATGATGAAACTGGCTATCGGTACCAGAATAATAGCCAAATATACCAATGCGTTCTGTCTAAAAAATGCTTGTCCGATAAAAGGTATCTGCGACAACACAGGAATCGCAATAATACTGAAGGAGTCAATGGCAGGAGGTGCTGTGTTCAGGCCAAACAAGGTTCTGGCAAAGGTGGTCGTCAAGCCTAGTCCCAAAATATTGATAGCCGCACCGATAACAATCTGATCCGCTTTCACAGTGACAGAAAGATAAGCAAAAATCAGAGAAATAATGCTCGCCATGGCCATGGCGAACAGCGCACCGTACCAAGCAGATCCAAACCACCAGGATCCGGCCACACCGGCCAAAGCGCCCACCAGCATCATACCTTCCACACCAATGTTGACAATACCCGCTCTAGAACTGAATACCAAACCCATGCCAGCCAAAATCAATGGCGTCGCCGTTCTAAAATCCGCTGCTATGAAACTAGCTATCGATGTCAGTATTTCCATTGTTCGTACCTCCCTCTCTAGCTTGTTTTTCCAACTTACGCTTGTTGTAAGCCTTGGTAAAATATCCACTGGAAATAACAAATATGATTACAAATGCCTGAATGATATAAATAATGGCGATGGGTACCCGCGCTAGCATTTGCATCATGTTGGCACCACTTCGCAAAATACCGAAGAGAATCCCGGCAATCAGAATACCCACAGGAGTTCCGCCACCGAGCAAGGCCACTGCAATACCGTCAAAACCATACCCTGGTGAAAAAGCCTGGAACATTCTAAGCTGGATGCCCAAAATCTCCGAAGTACCTGCCAGTCCTGCGAAACCACCGGCAATAAACATGGCCAGCAAGGCATTTTTGGTGGGGTTGATGCCAGCATATTCCGCTGCCGTAGGATTCAGACCCACAACCCGGGTTTCATAACCTGTGGTCGTTTTCCACAGGAAGAAATAATAGAATAAAATAGCCAACAAAGCAATAATGAAACCCAAGTGCAATCTGGTTCCCGGCACAATTTTGGGTAAGATAGCAGATAGCTGGGCCTGAGGAGTCTGAGGGAAATTGCCTGGTGGTTCAATCATAGGCCCCGTCACCAAAAAGCTCAAAAAATGTACCGCAATGTAGTTGAGCATGATGGTCGTGATGACCTCAGAAGCACCAAAACGCACCTTTAACCAGCCTGCCAGCAAACCCCATAATCCACCGCCGATAAAACCAGCTGATATCGCCACAGGCAAATGGATAATCATCGGCAGACCCGTCAGATAAATGGCCAGCGTTGTCGAAAAGATAGCGCCCGCATACAACTGCCCTTCCGCACCCAGATTAACCAGACCACATCGTGCTGCAAAAGCATAGCTTAACGCCGTAAAAATGAGTGGTGTAGTTTTTACCAGTGTTTCTGCCATGGAATTCACATTGCTTAGCGAACCCATAAACAAACTCTTATAAGCGATCCAAGGATCTACACCGATAAACGCGATGACACCTGCTCCTATCAGAAGCGCTGCCAGGACTGCAACAAATGGAATACCTAACTTGAGCAGCAATTCCTTGCTGCCACTTGATTTTTTCTCTTCCAAGTCGTTCCCCCCCATACATCTGTCTTTTTTTTGAATCTTACGATTCTAATGTTTCCATCAATTTTATGCCCTCAACATCGATTGGCATGGTGTGGAAATCATAACCCAAAGCATCAGCTACAGCATTGACAACGGCTGGAGCCACTGGCACCGTGGCACATTCGCCAATACTTTTCCCTCCATAGGGTCCGGGGCTGTCCCCTTCTTCCACGAAGTCAATCTTTATTTCAGGCATCATGGATGCCGTGAACATCTTGTATTTCTTCAAATTGTTGTTGATCAGCCTGCCTTGGTCGTCAAAGGTCATTTGCTCCGAAAGCGCATAGCCCAGACCCATCTGGATACCGCCTTCTAGTTGCCCTTCTAGAGACATTCTGTTGATGGCTTTGCCTACATCATGGACAGCGACATAATCCAGAAGATGCACTTCTTTCGTCTGGGTATCAACTTCCACCTGTACAAAGTGAGCGCCAAACGAAGTTCTTGCAGCCAGAGATCCAAAGGAGACCTGTGCCAGCATATCCGTCTCATGTTCTCGTTGTGCATAGACAAAAATCTCCTGGAATGAAGCCTCTTTGCCCAGCGTACTACGCACCTTGCGGTAGGGCACGAGGCTCAAATTCTCCACAGGCTCTTGGAACATAGCAGATGCCATCTCAATAATCAAATCTTTCATGGCATAAGCCAATTTCAAACAAGCAGAACCTGTTACAAATATACCACGACTGGAGTAATCCCCCAAATTCCATGGTGTCAGATCCGTATCCGCTTCCACTGCGGAGATATCGTTCACCTGAGCCTGTAATTCCTCTGCCACAATCATCATCTGTGAAGTAATCAAAGAATTTCCCATGTCATGGGTGCCCGTTTCCAGAACAAAGGTCCCATCATCATTCATCTTCAATCGAAGCCCGATGAAATCGCGGTGAGCTCCATAGACACCATTGCCATGGCAACCGATGGCAAAACCAACACCCCTCTTCACGTTTCGCCTAGAATCGGTTTGTTCCTGCTTATCCGTCCCATTATTTATCGTATTCTTATTTTCTTTCCACTTAAGCTTGTCTTCCCAGCCGAAAAGCTCCATGCCTCGCTCCATGCAATCCAGCGGTCTGGGGCTCCCCATTTTCACAGGATCCACCGTTTCCGGTGTAACCAAATTTTTCCGTTGCAAGGTCACAATATCCATGTCCAAACGCTTGGCGATGGCATGCAGTTGACGCTGTTGGGCAAAGATTGCCTGTGGCGAACCATATCCTCGCATGGCTCCTGCAATGGGAAGGTTGGTCAATACCGCCGCCCCCGTATAGGAAATATTGGGGATGCGATAACTCTTGAATACCTTGTGGCTCATGGCGCCCACTACATTGTAGGCAGAACCCACATAAGCCCCCGTATTGGTAAGCACATCATAAGCCTGTGCTACAATCGTGCCATCCTTGTTGATTCCTGTTTTCAGACGAATCTTGGCCCCATGTCTGGTACGCGAGGCCACCAACGTCTCTTTACGGGTAAAATTGAGCATTACTGGTTGACGGGTCATCATGGACAATGCTGCTGCAGGCCCTTCCAAAACAGCTGGAATTTTACTCCCAAAGGCGCCGCCCAACGTCGGTTTGATGACGCGCACCTTGCTTTGAGGAAGGTCAAACACATCACTGAGAATATTACGGATCGCAAAACTGTTTTGGGTACTCGAATACACAGTCAGCTTCCCCTCATCATCAAAATCAGCAATGCTGACATGATTTTCCATGGCCATAGGAGAAACAATGGGGGTTTCGTATTCGTCTTCGAATATAAAATCAGCTTCCCGGAAGCCTTTTTCCACATCACCCACACTGACTTTGATTTCATTCAAGTGATTGCTCACGTTGTCGTGCAATTGTATGGCACCTTCTGCCATGGCTTCTTCTATACTCAATACGGCAGGAAGCTCCTCATATTCCACACGAATCAGTTTGGCAGCTTTGTCTGCCGTTTTTTGGTCCACAGCAGCCACGGCGCAAATACGATCTCCGACAAAGCGTACTGTTTGGGAAAAAATAGTCTCTGTCTTTGGAATATCATGATCTACAAAACGAAGAGCACTATTGTATTTTTTGGAGGAAGTATTAAAAGGAGTGGCAATAGCCCGAACGCCTTCTAATTTTTCAGCTTCTGACGTATCAATGCTCAACACACGTGCATGCGCTTTATCAGACAATACCAATTTGCCATACAACATGTGAGGAAGCTTGATATCCCCTGTATATCTGGTTTTTCCCGTCACTTTGTTTTTGGCGTCAAATATGGGAACACCCGATCCAATGAGCCGCCATTCTTTGTTATTCATGATCATCTTTCCTCATCATTTCAGCTGCCTCTTCAATGGCATCCACAATTTTCACATAACCGGTGCACCGGCAAAGGTTGTTGTCCAAAGCTTTTCTAATTTCATCTCGACTTGGTTTGGGATTGACATCTAAAAGGGCCTTGGCTGATATGATCATCCCTGGCGTACAAAATCCGCACTGCACAGCTCCTTTTTCCACGAAAGCAGTCTGCAAAGGATGTAGATTCCCCGCATCAGCAATACCTTCAATGGTGATAATGGTCTTACCAGCGCACCGATGTGCCAAAGTGGTACATGCATTGACGGCTACACCATCCAACAAGACCTTACAGGCACCACAATCGCCGGTGCTACAGCCTTCCTTAGGACCGGTAATATCCAAGCGGTAACGCAAAACAGACAACAATGTTTCATTTTTCTCCACCTGAAAAATCTGGTAATTCCTATGATTGATATTCAGTATCAATGGTTCCATGAATTTGTCCTTTCTTTCGGTGGTTTACACTCCGCCCGTGAAGACGGAGTGTTTCACCAATAGAGGTAAAGTTAGAGATTATAAACGGTTTGGGTGGATGCTCTCTCCACAATATGAGGTTTAACCAGAATGAAGCGTTCTGGCAAATGGCCTTGGAGCATCATAAGCATCGATGCAGCGGCTTTCTGACCCAGAAGATCAGTTCTTGAATGCAAAGAGGAAATATGGACAAGTTCGGAAAATTGCGTATTGCCTGATCCGATAAGCATGATATCCCGCGGCATCTTCAGGTTGCGCTCTTGGATTACGCGAAGTGAGGACAAAACAGTAAAATCTGAAATACCAAAAATTGCCTCAATGCCATGATCAATCATATCATGGGTAATCGTTTCCATGGCGGTTGCACTAAAGTAGCAATTCTGTATCTGATACGGCTCCACAAAAAGACCATTTTTATGCATGGTTTCTGTAAATGCTTGTCTATAGACATCAGACTGAGGGTGATTTTCTGCGCCAACAATCATGCCAATCTTTTTCCGTCCCCTATCAATCAATAGCTGCGTTCCCTGCTCGACTCCATATTGAAAATCAGTGGCGATGGTGACAAAAGGATTGGGTTCAAAAAATCGGTTGATCATCAGTGTGGCTACATTGTGGGATTGCAGTCTTTCAATATGTTTCCCGTTTTGATAGGCGAAGGGCAGTGTCATGAAAATAGCGCCATCCGCCCCCACATCCATAAGTTTTTCACAGGTTTCCAACTCTTTTTGATAATCGTTTTCTGATGTAAAGGTCACCATGGAATAACCCTGTTTCTCCAACACCGATGCAATATTGTCGGCAATCTCAGCGAAGAAAACATTTTTCAAGGAGGGAATCACCAAAGCAATAATTTTGCTTCTTCTGGTTTTCAGAGAAACGGCTATCGAGTTTTTGCGGTAGTCGAGATCCAAAATAGCCTGATCAATCCGTTCTGCCGTCTCGGGCTTCACCACTATCTTCCGATTAATATAGCGGGATACGGTGCAAGTACTCACGCCCACCCGATTGGCAATATCTTTGATGGTTGCCATAGATCCTCCCTGTTACACGTTTCATTACATAAATTGTACCACTTCGTTAAACGATTAACAAGGACTTGTTTAGGAAAAATATAGAAGACAATTGTAGTTGTTAGACATCTATATAACCTTCTAAATTCTACCTGCCCCACTCATTTCCTGCTTTGTGAAAAAAAGAATTTGATAAAATATAAAATAGGGCGGGTTTCCCCGCCCACATTGTCCTCTGACTAAAACAATCCTGTAATAACACCATTCTCATCGATATCGATGTTGCAGGCAGCAGGTCTCTTGGGTAATCCGGGCATGGTCATAACATTGCCTGAAACAGCAACCAAGAAGCCGGCACCGGCCGACAACCGTAGCTCACGAATGGAAATAGTAAAGTTCTCTGGTCTGCCCAATTTGCTGGCATCATCAGAAAGTGAATATTGGGTCTTGGCTACACAGATCGGCAAATCGCCATAACCCATTTCCGTATACTGCTGTACTGATTTCATGGCCGCCGTTTCAAAAATTACACCACTGGCGCCGTATACTTCTTTGGCGATCACTTCAAGCTTTTCAACAATAGGAAGCTTGGTATCATAAAGCACTTTGAAGTGAGAAGGTTTCTCAGCCATGGTTTTCAAAACCTTTTGCGCTAGGTCTTTCCCGCCTTCACCACCGTTGGCCCATACATCCGACAGAGCAACTTCTACGCCCAACTCAGCCACTTTTTTGAGCACCAAGTCTACCTCAGCAGGCGTATCCAGCGGAAACTTGTTGATGGCAACCACAGCAGGAACACCAAATTTACCTACGTTTTCAATATGTTTTTCCAAGTTGGCCAAGCCTTTTTCTAAGGCTTCTAAATTTTCTTCGCCAAGATTCGCCTTGGCAACACCACCATGCATCTTCAGTGCTCTAACCGTAGCCACAATCACTGTTGCGTCGGGTTTTAAGGATGCAAAACGGCATTTCAAATCAAAGAACTTCTCAGCACCCAGATCTGCGCCAAATCCAGCTTCTGTTACCACGATATCAGCCAGCTTCAGTGCCGTTTTGGTGGCTGTAACAGAGTTACAACCATGAGCGATATTGGCAAATGGACCACCATGAATAAAGGCCGGTGTATTCTCCAGGGTCTGCACCAAATTGGGTTTGATGGCATCCTTCATCAAAAGAGTCATGGCACCTTGTGCTTCAAGATCTCCCGCCGTAACTGGCTTCTTATCATAAGTATAGCCCACAATGATTTTCGAAAAACGTTCTTTCAAATCCATCAAATCGTTGGCCAAACACAAAATAGCCATAACCTCTGAAGCCACCGTAATATCAAATCCATCTTCTCTGGGAATGCCATTGGCAACACCGCCAAGACCAATTACGATATCCCTTAATGCGCGATCAGACAGATCGATAACGCGTCTGAATACGATTCTGGTTGGATCCAGGTTCAAAGGGTTTCCTTGCTTCAAGCTATTGTCCAGCATTGCTGCCAACAAATTGTGCGCATAGGTAATGGCATGTAGATCACCTGTAAAATGCAAATTGATCTCATCCATTGGCACCACTTGTGCCATGCCGCCGCCTGCAGCGCCACCCTTGACGCCAAAGCTTGGGCCTAGTGAAGGCTCTCTCAAACAAACCATGGCATTTTCGCCCAATTTTCTCAAGCCATCTGTCAAACCAACAGACGTAGTCGTTTTTCCTTCACCAGCGGGAGTAGGGGTAATGGCTGTCACCAAGACCAATTTTCCGTCTTTGCGATCTGCCATAGCGTGGATGGCCTCCATGGAAATCTTCGCTTTGTACTTGCCGTACAATTCAATATCATCCTCACCGAGTCCTAAACCTTTGGCAATCTCTGCAATGGGCTTCATCTGTGCCTGTTGAGCAATCTCAATATCTGTAAGCATTTCTTCAACTCCTTGAATTTATTTAAAGGTAACCCTTTATTGCTATGTTATAGCCTATTCGTTTTAATTTAAACAAATATTTTCCTGTCTTGTCAAACAGTTTTTAAAAAAAGAGCAGGTGAAAATTTTCACCCGCCCTGATTCCTTGATTTTAATCTGACTAAAATATTTCATTTTCCTTAAAATACAAGTTAATTTCTCTGGCTGCACTTTCCGGACCATCCGATGCATGCACCAAATTGGTGGTCTTACTAAATCCAAACGTACCACGAATGCTTCCTGACTCTGCTTCATTGGGATCTGTGGCTCCCAACATTTTTCGCATACCGGCAACAACCTTTTCTCCCTCAATCACCATCTCCAGCACTCTTCCTGACGTAATGAATTGTAGCAGTTCCGGGAAAAAAGATTTTTTCACATGCTCAGCATAATGTTTTCTGGCTTGCTCTTCACTCAGTTTTTCCATTTTCATCGCAACGAGCCGGTATCCTTTTTTCTCTATTCTAGATATGATCTCACCCACCAGAAGACGGTCTACAGCATCTGGTTTCAACATGACAAAAGTTCTTTCCATTTTTTATCCTCCACAATCATCTGTATTTCTATGAACAGCAAGCTAAGCTTGTTGCTCTCCCAGAGCATAATTTTCCTTCATATTCTTCTTCTCCGTTACTTCAGGTGCAGCAGAAGAAGCAATGGACGTGTCTTCTTCAAAGGTTACATCTTTTGTTTTCTCGCCCATCAGTTCACCCTTTTCCATCAACAACAAGAACTCTTCCGCATCAATGGTTTCACGCTCAATCAGCGTTTCAGCCAAAAGAATCAATTTATCCATATGTTCCTTCAAAATGACTTCCGTTCGTCTGTAGCACTGATCCATCCACTGTTTGGCTTCTTTATCAATACTATAGGCAATTTCTTCGCTGTAGTTTCTCTCTTTGGAAATATCCCGTCCCAAAAAGACCTGATGATCCGCTTTGTTGCCAAAAGTGAGACTGCCCAGCTCTTCACTCATACCATAATCGGTAATCATGCTACGAATGGTATTGGTGGCCCGTTCCAAATCATTGGAGGCACCCGTTGAGATATCATCCAAAACCAATGCTTCAGCAATACGGCCTCCCAAAAGCATGCAAACCTGCTCAAACATCTGCGCCTTGGTCATGTAATTGCGGTCTTCTTCCGGAAGAAGAAGAGTATAACCACCGGCCGCACCTCTGGGAATAATCGAGACCTTATGCAAAGGATCCGTGTTGGGCAAGTAGTGACTTGTTACTGCGTGCCCAGCCTCATGGTAGGCAACCAGTTTTTTCTCCTTATCACTCATAATTTTTGATTTCTTTTCCGGACCGGCAATGATGCGTTCAATAGAAGATTCCAATTCTTCCATGCCAATGCGCAATCCATTCTTTCTGGCCGTCAACAAGGCGCCTTCATTCATCAGATTGGCCAAATCCGCACCCGTAAAGCCTGGCGTTCGTTTGGCCAGTACAGCCAAATTGACATCCTCTGCCAGAGGCTTTCCTTTGGAGTGAACCTCAAGAATTTCTTCTCTACCCCGCACATCAGGTATCCCCACCGTCACTTGACGGTCAAAACGCCCCGGTCTAAGCAAAGCAGGATCCAGAATGTCTGGACGGTTGGTCGCCGCCATGATGATGATGCCTTCATTGGTTTCAAATCCATCCATCTCCACCAGCAACTGATTGAGTGTCTGCTCTCGCTCATCATGTCCACCGCCTAAACCGGCCCCACGCTGACGACCTACGGCATCGATTTCATCGATAAAAATAATGCAAGGAGAATTTTTCTTGGCTTGCTCAAACAGGTCACGCACACGCGAAGCACCAACACCAACAAACATCTCTACAAAATCCGAACCACTAATGGTGAAAAACGGCACGTCAGCCTCTCCCGCCACTGCTCTGGCCAACAACGTCTTCCCTGTACCAGGAGCGCCATACAGCAGTACACCTTTGGGAATTTTGGCTCCCAGTTTGGTGAATTTTTCCGGACTTTTTAGAAAATCAATAATCTCTTCTAATTCTTCCTTAACCTCATCGCAGCCAGCCACTTCCTTGAAGGTCACTTTTTTGCTCATTTCAGTCTGCATTTTGGCCTTGCTCTTACCAAACTGCATGGCCTTGTTGCCACCTTGTGCCTGCTGCGACATGAACACCAGCAATCCAATCAATAGAACCACCGGAAAGAGATATCCAATCAGGCCGAGCCACCAAGGATCTTCCTTGATTTCCGCTTTGGTGATTTGCACATTGTTCTCAAGCAGCCAATCAGTCAAACTGTCCTGGTAAACGGCCGTAAAAGCAAACACCGTTCCATCTGTCGTGGTACCTGATATATCGACAGTATTACTGTCGTCAATCTCCAAGGAAACTTCCTCTACTTCACCAGCCTGCACCAATTCACTAAACTGATTGTATGTAAGTTCAGCTATGTCCGGTGTGGCCGTCGTATTGAGTCGCAGCATGGTGAACAAAAGCAACGCCAGCAAGAGAAAGAATGTAATATTTTTTGTATTTTTACCCATATGGTTTTTATCCTTTCAAGCTCATTCCTTTAGCATATAATCCTAATAGTATCATAACGGTTATTCACTTTCAACGTAAGAGCTTATGTTGAACAAAACCATTTCCTGCGACTCACCATGTAATGCAAAGGCTTGGTTGACCCGACCATGCAAGGCATACAGAATTTCTCCTCCAGTAAGACAAAACACGGGTAGGTGCAAAGAAGCATGAGGGCCCAATCCCCATTCAGAGAAAATTTTCTTTACGTCTTTTTTCCCCAAAAGGCCATAAGGGTGATATGCGTCATGTGTATTCCTGTTGCGAATCATGACTTCATCACCAATAAACCTGGCATCTGCATAAAATGACCATCCCTCTTCCGAAGAATCAGGTCTCTCAGCAGAAACGATTTGTTTTGTTGCGCGCACACTCAGTCCCATAGGCAAATGGATTTCTCCTGGAATAGGCAAGCGACAAACGTACGGCCTCACTTCTCTATCCTTACTGCCAAACACCACCTGGTTTTGGGTAACCCTCGCAAATATGCCGCCAGGAAAAACTATCTCTTGACCTTTTTCCAAGGCTTTCAACAGCAAAAATCCATATTTTTTCTCCAGCGCCTGGCCTTTCATTTTTCTGTATACGTGCTGGGCCAAACGAAGACGAAACGAAACGGGAGCTGCCGACCAATCCATATAAGAAAGTTTGCATCCCAGCTTTCCATCAAAGGATACGACCTTATGCATCCAGTCCGTTGCCAAAGCCTGCAAAGCCATCTCATCATAATGCAAAAGACGGCTGGTCTGATAAAGATGTGCATCGATTTGCGGATTGATCGTTCGCAGCAACGGAAACACTTCATGCCGCAACAAATTACGCGTATAGACCGTATCCGCATTGGAGGCGTCTTCCTTCCATTCATGACCATGGTTCTCAAGATAATCCAATATCTCTTCTTTGCTCACATCAAGAAGCGGACGAACAATGTCACCACGAAGAAAGTCCATCCCCCCCAGGCCCTTGAGAGCAGCGCCTCGAATCAGATGATGTAGTACCGTCTCATTTTGATCGTTACGATGATGCGCCAAAACAATGGCTGACGCGCCCGTCTGTTCTTTGATTTCATGAAACAATCGATAGCGCTCCTGGCGTGCTGTTTCTTCCAGGTTGGCTTTTTGCTGCCTGGCCAACTTCGCAATATCCACCGTTCGGCATATGAGTTGCACGTGGTTTCTGGCACACAATGATATTACAAACTTCTCTTCTTCATCTGCCTCCCTGCGCAATCCATGATTAAGATGCACTGCCACAAGCTTATAAAATCTGGTTTTTTTCAATTCCACGAGAAGATGGAAAAGACAGACAGAATCCCCACCCCCCGAAAGACCAAGCAGGAGGGTATCTTTGTCTCGCAACAGATGATATTGATCAATATTATTCTCCAAATGTGTGCGTAGCATATTTTCTCCTGTACAATAAAAAAACAGACTGATAACAGCCTGCAATATCGTGGTAGCGGTGACAGGAATTGAACCTGTGACACTACGGGTATGAGCCGTATGCTCTAACCATCTGAGCTACACCGCCAAAATGGTTGCGGGAGTAGGACTTGAACCTACGACCTTCGGGTTATGAGCCCGACGAGCTACCAACTGCTCCATCCCGCGACGACATCACCTATTATCACTGCATAAACCTATAATGTCAATAGGTTTTCAAAAATTAATTCCCGTTTTCTTCAGAAGGATCCGTCAGCACAATAACCCGCTCACCTTCTTTGATCAGACCAAGTTCTTTTCTGGCTCTATACTCAATGTATTCTTCGCTGCCCACATATTCTTTAAACTCCAGCAACTCCAAATGTTCCCTCTGCAGACGTGCCAACTCATCCTGAAGATCACTGAGTTTTTGATTTGTCTTATAAAGATTCCACTGGACGCTTGCAATCAAGAAAATGAGGTAAGCCAGGACCAATGTCAATATCACCCGGATGAAGGTTTGCTTGCCCTTGAATTTGTTCTTTTTCTTTTGCGCACCTCGATGGGGATCCTCATAAACCCCGTAGTTGTCTTGTTCTTCCATGGCACCCTCCAAGATATTATACCAAAAAAAAGCGTGGGCATAAAGCCCACGCACGCGCCAGCGTTTTTTTTACTCTTCGTCTGGCTTTGGCCCAACGAAGACTCCAATCTTGGGAAGTCCAATCAACAAAGGAACCCCAACAATGGCTGCACCCAGTGAAAAAATTGACCGCTCAATAGGTGACAAAATAACTAGACCCGTCCAGACTTGTGCTGGCAACTGCAACATCATGAGACCGCCAACATAGTTGGCAAAACCAGCCGCCAATACGAAACCAGAGAACGATGCCAGCCATATGGCCACACCTTTTAATAGGGCATTGCTTCCCAGCAACCATTTGCGACTGAACAACGCACCCACGATGATGGTGACCGCCCCCATGCTGTAGAAAACCGCAGGAAAGATTATGGCAGCACGCCCGATGGGATTGCTAATCCATAGAATTGTGAAAAGAATAAGCAAGCCAATGGGAATTTTCCAATTTCCTCTGGAAACATAACCAGCGACCACGCCGGTAAATACACCCGTAATAAAAGTCGCAATACCCATCCAGGCCGTATGAGGAGCCAGCATTTGGCCAATGAATCCACCAATGGCACAAATTACAGCACCTGCAGCTGGTCCAAACAGAATACCAGCCAAAGGAAGAACTACCGCCTTCAAACTAAACGTTCCACCGGTACCCACCATAGGAATGGAGGGCAACAGCGATGTTACAGAAATCAGAGCAGCCCAAACTGCGTATACAGCAAAATTTGTTTTTCCTTCGTATTTCTTTGCTTCAACCAATCTTATTCACCTCTCTCATGTCATAAAAAAATCCAAAAAACAGTGGCATATATTTTAAGCTGGCGCTCTTAAAACCAATATTAATGTTACTTCTATATCCGTGGTTAGAATCCTCTATCTAGAATGATTTGCTTTAAATTCTTTCCAAGCTTTTTCTAACACATTCGTCTCATCTTCAAACAACCTTACCGCGCTCACCGCCAATACCTTGGCCATATAGATTGCCCCTTTTAGTCCAAATGTGGAGCCGGCACAAGCTGTGGCCTGCCAGGTGTGCAGAGGGACGCCCAGGGGGAAACAGGTCGCAGAACACTGGACGGTAGGCGTCCGATACGTAATCTGCCCTAAATCCGAAGAAGCGCCAAAGGTCTCCCCTCTGCCCAAAATGGAATGCACCATTCCATCCAATACTGTTCCAGCGGGATTGTCAAATACCTTTAAGGCCTCCCGGTAATTTTCCGGAGGCAAAGTATCCACTATAGCCTGTGCCAAAGCCAAATCTTCCTGATCAAAATCAAGAGGCCCGCAAAACGCATAACTAGACGACACGAAATCTTCCAACACCACATTATTCTTGGTGTCATAATTATCTTTTTCCATAGCGAAGTCTACCGAGGTTTCTGTCATCATGGCCGCTCCCCGGGCCACCTTCACCAAACGAGCAAACACCTCATGCGCCACATCTTTTTTTGGAGCCCGCACCATATACTGCACGCTGGCATGGCCGGGGACAATGTTGGCCGCCTGCCCTCCATTGGTGATGATATAATGAAGTTTAGTCCCTTCCGGAATATGCTCCCGCAAGTAATTGGCCCCCACATTCATCAATTCTACCCCATCTAGAGCACTTCGTCCCAGTTCAGGATGGGCTCCCGCATGAGAAGTAGTGCCCTCAAAAAAGAACTCTGCCTTGATGAGTGCACTGAGACTGCTACCAGTCACGGCATTCCACATGCCCGGGTGCCAGGCTAGGCAAGCATCAAGATCATCAAAAACACCTGCCTCGTCCATCTTGATTTTACCCACGCCCAACTCTTCAGCAGGACAGCCATAAAAGCGGATGGTGCCCGGCTGATTCACGGTTTTCAAGTAACGGCCTACAGCCAATGCTGCTCCCAAAGACGCAGAGCCCAAAAGATTATGGCCACAGCCATGACCCGGGCCACCCTCCTCTATGGGCTGTTTAGAGGCCGATACTTCTTGCGACAGACCTGGAAGTGCGTCATATTCGCCCACAAACCCAAGGATGGGTTTGCCCTGTCCATATTCAGCCACCAATGAAGTTGGCAGTCCCTCTACAGAATGGACCAAAAACCCGTGGTCTTCAAAAATGCGTCGATACAAACTGGCCGATTTTTCTTCCTGCAAACCCAGCTCTGGGTAAGACCATATCTCATGCGAAAGAGTTTCTATCTGTTTTTCGATGTCATCTACATAATCGAAAACTTGTCTCACACTTTTCTCCTTTCCTACTCATTTTTCCGGGGAATATGTTCCAAGACCCGGTCGCCCATTTCCTCAACACACAATAACGTTTCATCAATCTTGAGTTCATCCTTGAGTCGATTGGCCAACTCCGTAATTTGAGGAGGACGTATGAAGGTTTTTTGCAAAATTTCTGGTTGGGAAAATACCTCTTTGCTGGTGCCCTGAAGCAGAATCTCTCCATTGCAAAGAACAATGGCATGATCGCAATACTCAGCCACCAGACTCATGGAATGGGTTACCACAATTACCGTATGCCCTTTTTGTCTAAACTTTTTCGCGATGTTCATGATTTGATAACGCCCAATATAATCCTGGCCGCCAGTCGGTTCATCCAAAATAATGATTTTGGGCTCCATGACCAATACCGACCCTATCACCACTTTGGCCCGGTCGCCTTTGGAGAGAGCCGGAGGATATTCATCTGCCAGATGGGCGATGCCCACCGACTCCAGTATATAATCTGTTCTTCTTTTGATTTCTTCCTCGTCAATTCCCTGATTGGAAGGCCCAAAAGCCAACTCTTCACGTACCGTTTCCGCAAACAGCTGACGGTCCGGATTCTGCAGCACATAACCCAATTTTTTGGAAATGATGGATACCGGCACCTTGGCAATGTCTTCACCCTCGATAAAAATCTGACCCTTCACAGGACGGATAAGCCCCGTAAGCAACTTCATCAACGTAGATTTTCCTGCTCCGTTTTGACCAATGATGGCCATGAAGTCACCCTCCTGAATCTCGATGTTCATCTTATTGACGCACATGGGACCATTTTCTTTGTAGCAATAACTGACATCCTTGACCTGAATGATGGGGTTTGCCATCCTATTTCCCTCCAATCAATTTTCGTACCATCTGCTCTGCTTCATCGAGCAAGATTGGGAACTCATTTCTCGGTATGTTTTGACCGTAGCTGTTCAGATAAGCCGCCAAAGAAGACACCTGTGGCGGTCTGACCGCCACGTGTGAAAGCAGTTCAGCATTGCGGAAAATAACCTGGGGCGTATCAAAAGCCTCGATCTGTCCATTTTCCAGCACCATAACCCTATCTGCATATTCCGCAATATGTTCGCTTTTGTGTGTCGTGATCAGGATGGTCATGCCATATTCTTCTTTTAAACTTCTAATGACATCAAATACCTCATACGTACCAATGGGATCCAGCTGTGATGTCGGTTCATCCAGCACCATGATTTTCGGTTTCATGGCCAAAGTAGCTGCAATGGCACAACGTTGTTTCTGGCCACCGGACAAAGCGGTCGGTTCGCGGTCCCAATACCCCTCCAGACGAACCACCTTGGTGGCCCAGGTAATACGTTCAATGATTTCTTCTCTGGGAAGACAAAGATTTTCAATACCAAAAGCCATCTCATCATCAACACGGGTGGTAAAAAGTTGCGCCTCTGGATCTTCCAGCACGATACCAATCTTCTGTGCCAAATCGGCTACAGAAGCAGTCTGGGTATTGAGCCCATCAACGACAATGTCACCCCACACCGTTCCACCGTGCAAATGAGGAATAACTCCATCCAAAGCCTGAGATAGCGTTGACTTTCCGGCACCGTTTCTTCCCATAATGGCAATGAATTCGCCTTCTTGCACCTTGAAGTTGATGTTGCGCAAAACTTGGTTTTCCCGGCGTGGATAAGTGTAGCTGAATTCTTTTGCTTCAATAATGGTACCCATCAAAACCATCCCCCCAACATTATGTTTAGAACCACCATGAGCACGCAAATAAGAAAGACAATAACAAAGGAAACGATATCAATCGTCCGCATATGCAATACTTCTCGATAGGTTCTGGTTTTATGGACACCAAAAGCTCTGGCTTCCATGGCCACACCCATCAGCTGCGCTCTACGCATGGCACCCACCACCAGCGGAACAGCCAATGTGGTGTACGCTTTTAATTTATCCATAAGTTTTCCCGTCTCAAAGACCTGAAAGCCTCTCATTTTCTGTGCGTCCATAACAATCTTCGCTTCATCCTGAAGACTGGGGATCAAATTTAAGGCCGTGGTGGTCATGTAAGCATATTTGTAGTTCATCCCCAGCTTGACCAATCCCAAAGCCGTTTCACCTATCGTTGTGGTCATGACGAATACAGGCATAATACTCACCAGTGTAAGCAAACGAAATCCCAAAATGAGTCCAAACAATATTCCATCCAAATAGATCGTCCCGATACCACCAATAAGCGGCACAGCTTCCGGGATGATGGGGTGCAGTAAAATGACCGGGTTCTCACCGGAAGAAAAGAACAAAGCCTGCAACGTAACCAAAAAGGCCACTAGTCCCAATAAAAACTTCATATAACGCAAGATGTTTTTCAAGGGAAGTCTGGCTGTTTTCCACACCAGCATGACCAAAGCAAACATACCCAATAAGACATAGAAATTGCTGATCATAAACACAACGATGGTCAAGACAACCAGCAAAATCATCTTGATTCTTGGATCCATTTTGTGAACGTACGAATCACCATAATGATAGTCCAGAATACTCATACATTTTCCCCTTTCGCCAATTAAAAATCTGCATCTAGCTTTGTGACAACAGAGCATTTCGCTTGCGCTCGTAACGAAACGGCCTGTTCAATTATTTCTTGTTCATCCACCTTCTGGAATTTCCCATCGAGAAGAACCACCTCTCCTCCAATGATAACGGTCTGGACATCGGCCGCTTTGGCGCAATAGAACACGGTCTGCAAAATATCATTCATTGGTTGCATATGCACGCCCTGACTAGCAATCAATACGACATCAGCCAGCTTGCCTTCTTCCAATATACCTGCTTCCAGACCCATCATCCGGGCCCCCGCAGAGGTGGCCATCTGAAACATCTGCGTAACACTCACGGCCATAGGATCTTCTTGACTGGCCTTTTGGAGTAACAGCCCAAAACGCATTTCTTCGAACATGTCCAACAGATCATTGGATGCCGGGCCATCCGTGGCAACCGCTACCGGTATATGACGAACCAGATAATCTACGATGGGCGCAATGCCACTGCCCAATTTGGCATTGCTTTTGGGATTGTAAACCACATCAAGATGACGGTTTTCCATGATGACTCTGTCTGCCTCGCTGGTCCATACACTGTGCACCGCATGCACTGGTCGTTCCAGAAATCCCAGATCATCCAAATAGGCAAACGGTGTTTTTCCTGTATCCGCCAAAGACTGCTCAACTTCCCATTGGGTCTCGGCAATATGAATATAGGTCTGCAGTCCTTTATCTTCAGCTGTCCGCTTAATCCATTCCAAAAAATCCGGAGTACACGCAAAGGGCGTAGATGGTGCCATAGATATGCTAACTTTCCCTCGTCCGTGCCAACAGTCAATGATATCCATGGCTCTTTGTTTTCGCACCTCATCGGACACCATCAATTCCTTGGGCACCCAGCGGTTCACCAACTGAAGCGCCAGATTTCCCCGCACCCCAATATCTTCCCAAGCCTTCAACACACCATCTTGGACGATATCCATGTCCACAAAACTGGTTATGCCACTACGCACCATTTCCATAGCACCTAACGCAGACCAATAATAGCCTAGACGCGGATACTCCGTTTCCCGTTCTTCCTGATGAATGATATTGGCAAAGGGAAAGGTTACCTGCTCGCACCAGGGTTTGAGTCCCAGTGAATCACCCATTCCCTTTAGCATATTCTGATACAGATGCGTATGTGTGTTCACGAATCCAGGTAGAGCAATATGTCCTTTGCCTGAAAGGACCATTGCATTTTTCGCCCGCCCTGGATCCACCTTACCTATCTGTACGATACGGTCTCCTTCCAGCAAAAGATCTACATGTGCTTGAACACGTCTTTCATCTTGTATCACATAATCCAAATCCTGTATCCAGATCATCGTTTCACTTCCCATCCAGCAATGTTTTGGCGTTTAGATAGTATATTTTGGCTCGTTCCTGCTCATCCAGCCCACTTTCATCAATATAAGAAAAATATCGTTCTGGCGAAACCAGAGGGTAATCACTAGCAAACAAAACCTTATCCAAAATATTCAATTCCCTGGCCACCCGAAAAATGGCAGAATCATAAAGAAAAATACTAGCAGCCGTGTCATAGTAAACCCGGCGATGACTTTCTCGGATTTCTTTCATGAGTTCGTAAAAAGGAAGTCCCCCACCCCAATGCGCAAAAATAAAGGTCGCTTCGGGATGATGCCCTGCGAGCAAAGAAGCTTCCTTGGGCGTGGTAGAAACCTTCCCAGGATACGCATGCCCTACCCGTTCATTGGTATGAACCATGATGGGTAAATCTCTTTCTACACAAAGTGACACCAAGGGACTGGTTTGGCTGGCATCCGTAATATCTAGATCCTGACCATCAGGAAACATCTCACCTATCCCGCGCAAACCACCTTCGTGAGCTCGCGCAATTTCTCGCTCCAAATGGGGGTCTTGTGGTGAAACAGCCATATAGCCGATCAGGCGATCCGGATAGGTTCTGATGGCCTCCATGGTATAGTCGTTTACCTCACGGCACAAGCCAGGATCAAGAAAAGAAAATCCAAACACCACCGACTGATCAATACCTGTCCTATCCATTTCCTCAATCAAGCCTGGGGCATCAGTAAAACTATTTTTAGGACTTTCCCCTAACATTTTCCAGTAAGGTTCTGTCTCATAGAGAAGTTGACAACGGTCTCTGATGCAAGGAGGCGTCAAATGCACATGCATGTCAATTTTCTTCATCATGCCACCCCAAAAATCTTTCTACGTTTTTCCCCATCAGCATGGACATCCGTTTCTCACTAAGATCCATTTCACGGATTCTGGTCAAATTGACTTCCTGGAGATCCCAAGGAAAATCTGAACCAAAAGCAACCTTATCAGGATATTCTGCAATGGCAACATACAAGGGAATATAATTGACAACTTCAGAAATATCGATCAAGCACTGACTGAGCCCTTCCGCACGTTGCAGAACGTCCATCCAATGGTTCCCTCCCAGATGGCCTACAATGACCCGGGACAAAGGATACTCTTCAATCAGATCAAACAAATGCTGTATGTCTTGTCTTTCCACAGGAAAATCACAGTGAATGAACACGGGGAAATTACCTCTGGTTTCTGAAAAAGCCAATACTGGTCTCAAAAGGTCGACGTGTTCATGAATACCGATAATTTCTCCTATGCCATGCAAGCCGCACTCAACAATGGAGGTAAGCTGCTTTGCCATGTCTTGCTCGTAAAGATCCACCTTGCCAAATCCCAGCAACCGGTCTCCATAAGGCGCCAACTTCTTAGCGAGCGCGCGGTTGACTTCCTCGACCGTAAGCGCGCTCCCCCCATGATTCTGTGCCTTGGCAACATGACCCAAAATGCGTTTGGCGTCCTGGAGAGAATGAACCTGTTCCCCTCTGGCCACAGCAGAAGAACAGACAAACGCCCGATCAATCCCATTTTTTTCCATGGACTGCAATAACAACTCAATCGGTTCCGTTTCATGTACATGAATATCTATCCACATGAGCGTGTCTCCTTTTCGAAATCTCTGGGCCGGAGTTCCTGGACAAAGTCCTGACCTCGCAACAACATATCTCTTGCTGCTTTGGCCACAGCCAAAGCAGTGGAAAAAGCACCTTTGAATCCCGCTACGGTCAATACATTATCCCACTGAGGACTAAACCCCATAACAGGTTTCCCGTCAGCAGAATATGACGTGGAAACTGCCCAGGAGCGAATAATATCGGCAGACTGCAGTACCGGGAAATAATGCAACAGATTACTTGCTGTCTCTCCCAAACCTTCCTTGGATAGGGAACGATCCCCAGCAGGACTTTGTTCTGTCGCTTGCCCGAGCACGATACTGCCATTTTCATGTTGACAAAGAGCTGTTCCTACACGAAAAGCCGGAGCCTTTTCTCCCGTATCTTCCATGAGAAATCCTCCCCCCACTAACGTAGTCTGAAATAAAGGCGGCAGCGGAGAGGTGACAAAAGCCGTCCCCTTGTGACTGCGTATGGGCAAACCCTCCCCCAACATATCTGCAATGTTTTGCGCCCATCCGCCGGCACAATTGACAACCACATCGGCTTGGTAATTGCCTCGGGAAGTGACAACTGCCTGTATTTCACGCCCTTTCGTCACGAATCCATTGACTTCTGTATGCACCAATAGATCAACATTGTGAGACAAAGCGCGATCAAGCTGGTAATACACCAAGGCCAAAGGATCGATGGAGCCTTCTTCCGGGCAGTAGGCCAAACCTAATAAATCTGGCTTTCTGAGATGAGGTTCCAACAAACGGATATCCTCTTTCTGAAGGATTTCCATGTGAATGCCTCTGTGGTTCTGTACAAGGCCAACGTTTCGGGCCCGCTTTCTTTGTTCCTCAGAAATCAGCACAATACTCCCTCCATGCTGACGAAAACCAAGGGGATTACTATTTTGGATAAAACGATATTCCTCCAATGTTTCCAAAGCCAATTTCATGTGCCAATCTTCAAATCGATCCATCAGCGAGATTTGACCCAAATTGGCGCCGGAAGCCCCTCCTGCCACATCAAATTGTTCAATGAGTAGCACCGATTTTTTATGAGATCCCAGTTCTGCCGCAAGGGAAGTGCCGATGATGCCTGCACCGATGATCAAATAGTCGTATTGTTTGGGCATATCTTCACCTTCAACAAGCTTCCTAAAACAATGTTTTTTGCAGTTTGTCCTCGCGCAATTCTCCCGCTGTAAAGGTATGTCCCGTAGCCACATTGGTAAACTCATAACGTGCAACTGTATGAATGTCCTTATCAACGATATAGAAATCTCTCTGGCCTTCCTCGAAAATATCGATAAAATCCTCGCCGAATCGTTTCGAGGCATTGAAGGGAAGGGAGTCGAGTACGTCCAGAATCTCTTCGTCTGTACAATCCACTGTATACCGTACTGTTACCCCATACAAAAGGGCTGTGTTAACTCGGTCCATGGCTTTGACTTCGTCGAAAATAGGCGGAGCGATAGGGCATGTCCCCATACCGGAAATAATATGATTCAGATCAAACCCTTTACGGCATATTCTCCAAGTAGAGGCTTCCACGGTGCGGGAGCAAACCTGAATAGATCCAGTAAGGCTTCCTGTCCTGGCCGCCAATATATAAAGATTTTCTGGGGAAATATGACACTCTTTGGCGATGTGCTCCGCATCGGCTTCGTCAGGCATCATGGTCGTCTGGGCGGCAAACACCGCCTCATGATGCACATCTTGATAATCCCAGCTCTGAGAAAAAATATCGTTCTTGGCAATCGCTCTGGCTGGTCCAGAACCGATAGAGTCTACTCTTGTTTCAGGATCTTTTTTCAACATTTTCCAACCGGAAAACTGAGAAACCAATGTCGCTTCCTGAGGTCTATCAATATATACATCAATGGAAGGCAAGCAGATATTGCCCAACTTGAATTCACCAAACGAGACCACACCCATCCCACCAATGGTGGCTTCGACAAACAGTTTACCTGCCCGATATCCACCGGGAGCATCGATACCCATATCGACTACTGTAGCGCCGTTTTTCAAAACAATCACCTTGCAATTCATTTCTTCTGCAAATGGAATAATCTGCTCTTTGACAATACTTACTGCTCTTTGGTTTATACTAAACATAATCTTCCTCCTTTTTATATATCCAACAGTCCTTGTCGATAGGACTGAATGTATCGTTTGCAATAAGGATCTTCCCCCATCAAGGCATCGAGAGCAACCAACAGGGAATTGGCGTGCTCATCCAAGACAATGAATGCACCATCAAGCCCCACTGCCACAGCCATGGCCAGAAACGTCCCTGACAAGAGCTCTCGCTTGGGCAAACCGTGAGAGATATTGTCCAGTCCGATGGATACCTTATATTCCGGCACCTCTCTTTTGAACAATGCAATCGCCTCCAAGGCTTCCTTTCCCTGATTCCAATCCGTACCCAAGGGAAACAAAAGGGGATCGAGATACACATCTTCCGGCGGAATGCCATAGGCCTTTAGTGGTTCTTTCATTTGCTGTACCATAACTAATTTATCCCTGGCAGATCCCGGTATGCCTTTTTCATCCATGGTCAATGCGACTACCCTGGCCTGATACCGCTGGGCCAGTGGCAAGAATTCCTTCATTCGAATAGGATCAGCCGTGATGGAATCCATGATGGGCCGAGGGGTCCTGATGTGGGAAAGGCCTGCTTTCTGGGCTTCCACATTGGGGGAATCGATGCACATCGGCACTTCGAACTCCTGCATGATGCTACGCACCATCCATTCTATGTCATCCACTTCCGTGCCCAGACGGGTTCCACAATTTACGGAAATGACCTCTGCGCCCTGAGACAATGACGACCTGACCATCTGAATCAACATGGCCTGGTCTCTCTTCTCAATCATCTCATCAATGCCGGGCCGGCTGGAATTGATATTGCCGCTAATGACCAACATCTGCTTCCGCCTTTCTGAGCATAGTAAACTCCATATATCGCGGATGGAAATGCGTCAAAGCCACACAAATCACTTCATCAAAAATATTGTAGTAGTATTCCTCCCACAAAATAATCGGCGCATTCTGCTCCAGTCTCAGCATACTGCACACGATTCCTTTGGCACCCGTGGGCGAAAACTTAATGATGGTCTGCTCAACAGTCTGATTGCAGAATTCTTCCAAAAACTGAAACAGCGTACGCTTGATCGTTTTGTCTGGGTCGTCAAAGATGATGTCTTTGGGTATAAAGACCTGAGAATAGATGGCAGGATGATCATCAGCATAGTAAATGCTTTGCAATGTGACCAAATCTTCTTTGCTGCCAAGGTGCAGGAGAGGCGCGGTTTTTTGAAAGAAATCATCATCGATAATGACTTCCTGGCTACTGCCAATCTTTTCCATTCTGGCTTCATATCCGCCATTTTCAATCATTTGCAAAAAATCCTGAATGGTATCGATGCGCATTTTGCTTTGAATGGCACTGCGGTGTACAAAATTACCCAAGCCATGTTTCTTGCTGATGATCCCTTCGCGGGCCAATGTTTGCATAACTTCGCGGATGGTCCCACGACTGACACCCAGCCGCAGAGCCAAACTGGCTTCTGGCGGCAAACGGTTGCCGGCCAGTTTTTGTGTAGATATAATATCAATCAATTCTTTACGAACTTGAAAATAACGTTTCTTGGACATCGATCCTCCTATAGGTAGGACTTTTACTTCATATCTATCCGTTGAACCTATTTTAGCATTGTATATTCTTTCCATCAAGATAAATCTTTCTTCATAGGAACAAAAAAAAAGCAAGCCTTATTACCATGGCTGCTCTTCTTTTTCTGTATTTTCCATCACCCGATAGAGTTCCTGTGCCATATGGGCAGAAATCGTTGCCGGTGTCTCCAGCACCTCTACCGTGATGATTCTTCGTCCCAAGTCAATCTTCAGTACGTCTCCAACTTCTACATCATGGCCAGCCTTGGCAATTCTTCCATTGATCTGCACCCGACCATGCTCGCATATCTCTTTGGCTACACTGCGCCGCTTGATGATGCGTGATATTTTCAAAAATTTGTCTAATCGCATAAAAAATAGCCAGGCGAACCTGGCTAATCTCCTATTTGTTGACTTTGTCTTTGAGCGCTTTGCCAGCTTTAAAGGCAGGTACTTTAGAAGCTGAAATCTTTAACTCTTCACCTGTTTTGGGATTGCGGCCCACTCTAGAGGCTCTCCCACGAACTTCAAACGTTCCAAATCCGATGATTTGAACTTTGTCTCCGGCAACCAATGCATCAGAAATGCTGTCAAGAACGGCGGCAACCACTTTGTCTGCATCTTTTTTACTCAGTTCAGCTCTTTCCGCTACGCTCGCAATCAATTCACCTTTGTTCAAAATAATACCTCCTATAAATGAATGTTATTTTAAAACCATTGATATCATACATCTTATTACATTCTAGCCCTGCCGTCATTTTCCTTCTTACAGCTTACCAAAATGTCCTTTTTTTGACAAATTTATTCACTTTCTTCCACTTGACCCTATTTCAGCACTTGTTTGGCTTGTTTCCAGTACATATCCTGTTCTTCTAAAGAAAGGTGATCCAGCGGGATCTCCGCTTGTTTGGCCTGTTGCTCCATCCACTGAAAACGCGCCACAAATTTATCATTGGTCCATTGCAAAGCATCCACCGGATCCATCTCCAACTTGCGGCACAGATTGACCAGAGAGAAAAATACATCACCCATTTCCTCTTGTATCTGTTTGGTGTTCTGGAATTCCAATGCCGATTCAAGCTCTGCCATTTCTTCTTGCATTTTCTCCCATGCACCTTGTTGGTCTGGCCAATCAAAGCCGGCCCTCGCTGCTCTTTTTTGCAATTTCTCTGCCCGGTAAAGAGGATCCATTGCTTTAGGAACATCCATAAGGGTATCGTTCTCTGTCTCTTTTTTTTCCTTTTTTTTGATTGCTTCCCAGTGGATTTCTACATCTCTGGCACCATCAACGGAGGTGTCAGAAAAAACATGAGGATGTCTACGTATCATCTTTTCACGTACACCCTCAATGACATCTGTCAGGGTAAAGCTCCCCGAACGTTCTGCCAAAGCACTATGAAAGACCACCTGCAGCAATACATCGCCCAACTCATCTTGCAGCTTTTCCATGCTTTCTTCTTCAATGGCTTCGTACACTTCATACGATTCCTCGATCAAATATCGTTTCAGACTCTGATGGGTCTGCTCCCGATCCCAGGGACATCCCTCAGGAGAAAGCAAGCGCTCCATGACTTGAAGAAAAGCTTCCAAACGCAGACCAGGGTTATTCGACTTCATCATCCTCTTGTTCAACCTTTACAAAATTTTCAATCTCAGCTTGTTCCACCAACGTCACGATATAATCAGAAAAGAAGGCATCTTGCTTGTTCTTTAATAGCTGCTGCTGGATACTCTCACGATGTAGTTCATAATCTTCTGTCTTTTCATCCAACTTGATGATGTGATAGCCAAACTGGCTCTCCACGGGCTCCAACGTATATTCCCCTTCTTCAAGGGCAAGTGCGGCCACCGTAAACTCATCGACATAAGGACTATCGTACAGGGTAAAGAGTGCATCTAGCTGTCCTCCGTTTGCCGCTGAACCATCGTCCGACATCTCCGTGGCCACCAACGCAAAGTCTTCCCCATTGGCCAATCTGTCTAAAATATCCTGTGCCCTTTGTTTCTTTTCTTCTATCAGTTCCTCACTGGCCTCGGCTACATTGAACTGCACCAAAATATGACTGGCTTTGCCCTGGATGAAGGCCTCTGTGTTGGCATCGTAATAATCCCTGACCTCTTGTTCTTCCACCACCAGGTCAACAGTCAATTGTTCAAGCAGCGTACCCACCGCTTCGTTGAATGCAAAGTCATCAATGAATGTTTCTTCATCCAGTCCATTGTCGATGAGGATTTGATCAAACTGCTCCGCACCATACACGGCTCGCATCGAATCCAGATACTCAATCGCACCGGCATCTGAAATTTCGATATTTTGCTTGACCAGTTCCTGACGCAGCACTTTCTCCCGGATCATGATATTCAAAACTTCTTCTCTCAAGATTTTCTGGTATTCTTCATCTTCTGAGGCTCCCAGACTTAATCCTGAACTGGCAATACTCTCTTCAAAGGCCAGCACTTCTAATTCGAGTTCCTCCATGGAAATGCTCTCCCCATTGACGATAGCCGCATCCGTGGAAGCAGCGCAACCCGCCAGTGTCAAAGCCAAAACCAGACTCAACCCTATGGTCAATCGCTTTTTCATCGGTAATCCTCCCTTTCAATTCTTTCCCATTATGACGTTTTTGCCGGCTCTGCGCAAGGTGCATGAAGACTATTCTTCAAAAATACGCAATAAATCCAATATGGCCGGTAGCATTTCTTCATCACGAGCACTGTGTTTTCGCAGCCTGACAACGAGTTCATCCTTTGGCTGAACCAACAAATCGCGCTTAAAACGCTCCCCCGCTTTCAACAAACTCTCCGCGCCAATGGCATGGGCGTCAAAAGAAAGCACAACCATGTCCGCCTGACTCACCAAGTTATGCAGTCCCAATGATTTGCCCTTTAACTTGATGTAGGCGATGTCCATAAGGCACTTTGTCTCTCTGGGCAAAGGACCAAACCGATCATGCATCTCCTCTTCTAACTCCTTAAGCTGTTCTGTATCCTGCGCTTTGACCAAACGACTGTATAAATCCATTTTAAAGCTTGGGCTTTCAATATAATCTTCGGCAATATGCGCATTGACTTTTAGCTCTATTTTGGGATTCGTTTCACGCTGGGTCTCTTCGATGACCGTCCCTTTCAACAATTGAACTTCTTCATCAAGCAGCCTTCTGTACATCTCAAAACCCACGGACAACATATGTCCATGCTGTTCAGCACCCAGAATATTGCCGGCACCTCGAATCTCCAAGTCGCGCATGGCAATCTTGAAACCAGCACCAAACTCCGTAAATTCCTTGATGGCCTTCAATCGCTTTTCTGCTTCTTCTTTTAAAATTTTGTCTTTCCGGTACATAAAATAGGCATGTGCTACCCGTGAACTCCGTCCCACACGCCCCTTAAGCTGGTAAATCTGCGATAGTCCCATGGCATCAGCATCATTGACCAGCAGCGTATTGACATTGGCGATGTCAATACCACTTTCCACAATGGTGGTACAAAGAAGCACATCAGCCTCGCCGTCTACAAAACTCATCATGGCCTGTTCCAGATGTCGTTTGTCCATTTGACCATGCGCCATCACGATTTTGGCCTCTGGAACCAAGAGTTCCAGTTTGCGCTTAAGGCCAGGTAGCTGCGAGATTCTGTTATGAATAAAATAAACCTGTCCCTGCCTAGCCAGTTCTTTCCTGATAGCCCGCTCAATCAACGTCTCACTGTATTCTAGCACATAGGTCTGTACCGGATGGCGCTCATCAGGCGGTGTTTCAATAATGCTCATATCCCTTGCACCAGACAAAGACATATGCAGGGTCCTGGGGATGGGCGTGGCGCTGAGTGTCAAAAAATCAACTTCTTGACGCATCTCCTTGAGCCGTTCCTTATGACCCACGCCAAATCGCTGTTCTTCATCAACAATCACCAAACCCAGGTCATGAAATAGCACATCACTACTGAGAAGCCTATGCGTTCCGATAATGATGTCCACCTGTCCTTCACGAAGTCGCCTCAAGGTGATTTTCTGATCTTTGGATGAGACAAAACGATTTAACACAGCAATCTTAATTGGCCAATCGGCAAACCGCTTTTCGAAAGTTTTGTAATGCTGATTGGCCAAAACGGTTGTAGGTACCAAAATGGCCACCTGCTTCCCGTGGTTTGCCGCCTTGAAGGCTGCCCTCAGGGCCACTTCCGTTTTACCATATCCTACATCACCGATAATGATGCGATCCATCGGTCTTAAGGATTCCATGTCTTCCTTGGTATCCTGGATAGCCTGAAGTTGGTCTTTGGTCTCCCGATACGGAAATTGCTCTTCAAATTCCTTTTGCCAAACGGTATCCTGATCAAAAGCATACCCCACACTCATCGCACGCTTGGCGTAAAGAGCCAGCAGATCAATGGCAATCTCCTTGACGGCCTGACGGACTTTCTGCTTGACATTGTCCCAGTCTTTGCTCCCCAGCCTCGACAACCGAGGATGATATCCTTCCGCACCAACATACTTTTCCAGACTTTCTAACCCTTCGACAGGAATAAACAACTTGTCTTCTTTGGCATATTGAATGTCCAGATAATCCTTGGCCAAGCCATCCGTGATGATGGTAGTAATGCCGAGATACTGGCCCACACCATGCTGGTCATGAACCACATAATCCCCAACACTCACTTCAGTAAAAGCCCGAATGGACGGTTTGTTCGGCCGCTTTCTTTTTTGCGTTTCCTTACTGCTGGAAAAAATATCCTTTTCTCCCACCAGAATCAGCTGATCTTCCACCAGCTCGGCGCCCCGATCCAACACTTCAGAAACGATATAAATTTGTCCGTTTTCAAGGGTCTTGGTATAAGTTTCACCCGCTTTAATGATATGAAAAGGATATCCAAATCCGGACACTTCTTCTACCAACATCTCTTTACGATGTTTATTTTCCACAAAAATCACGACAGTAGATTGCTTGACCCAGCGTTTCAAGTCCTGCAGAAACAGCTCTGTCTTTCCTAAATAACTATTCAGTTGACGTGCATTGAGTTCCAGAATGCGACCGGGTTTGTTTGGTCCTTGGACCAAGGGCAGTGGCGTACAATGCACACAGCAGCTGCGTTGCAAGCGTCGTGTCACGTCAGAAGGCGAAGCCAACTGATCCAGATAAGCAGGTAACACCAACCCCTTTTCAAAGGCTTCCTGATAACTTTCCAACATCAACTGATGTTCTTCTGCATACTCATCCAGCATACGATTCAGGTTTTCCGTCCAAATCAAGGGCTCTGCAGAGAAGTAGTCGGCAATACTGGATGCTTTTTCATAAAAAAGACCCAGGTAGCGTTCCAACCCCTCGGAATACAGTGCCTCCTTTAGAGCGTGTTGATCCTCTTCAATCTCTTCTTGCAAGCGGTCTCGCACTGCCTTGTATTCAGGTCCCGCAAACGTTGCCATCGAGTCTTTCTTTTGCTTTTCTAGTGCTTGCTGTCCCCTTTTTCTTTCGTCTTCCAATAAAAGTAACTCTCGGGCAGGCAAAAACTGGCAAGCATCCATCTTTTGAATGCTTTTTTGCGTCTGGATATCAAACATACGCAAGGCTTCGATTTCGTCATCAAAAAATTCGATGCGAATAGGATGCTCATATGCCAGGGAAAAAACATCAATCAGTCCGCCTCTGTGGCTATACTGTCCCGGTCCCTCAACCAAATCGGTTTCGTCATACCCCAAATTCACCAATTGGCCCAAAAGAAACATCGGATCTGCTTTTTGACCTTTCGCAAGCAAAAAGGCGCTCGACAAAAGACGATCTTTGTCAATCGATCGCTCCATCCAGCCTGCCAAGGTGGTAACCAGGATTTGAATTTCTCCTTTGTCCAAAGAAAAGCGCAAACGCAAGCGCTCCCACTGCGCTTCCTGACTATGCGCCAATGTCCTGTACACCAATAGATCTGTCGCAGGATAGAACCTTGCATCCAACCCGGTTAACGCCTTGATTCTGGCCACAATGCGACGACCCTCCAGCTCATCGGCGACCAAAATGAGCAATGGACCCCTCTTACTGGCAAACGTACTCGCATAGTGTAAATAAACCTGATGCGGCAAGCCGAATATCTGAAGATTGGTGATACCCTCCTCCAGTGCCCGCCTGATTTGTTTTTTGGTTTCTCGCTGCTCTATGGCCTGCGTTAAAAAGCTCATCTTTTACCCATTGTAATCATTCATCGCCTGATATATGCCTTGGTGTATTATGGCCAACGCTGCTTCTGCCGCCCGGGAGATAGCTGGCCGGATCACGGACCATTCCTCATCTGAAAAGCCACTGAGCACATGTCGAACAGCTTCTCCATAAGTAGGTTGCCCTATACCCATTTTTATTCTAATGAAATCCTGGCTTCCAAAATGTTCTATGATGCTCGCTACCCCTTTTTGCCCTCCATCGCTTCCTTTGGCCCGGATTCGAATTACACCTGGATCCAGTGTTAAATCATCCACAATGACCACCAAATCTTCTAGGGAACAGGCATAATAATCCAATAATGAACGAATGGAAAAACCACTGTTGTTCATAAATGTCTGCGGCTTAACCAGCACTAGCTTTTCATGCTGGCTCGTCCCTATGCCTACCAAAGCCTGATGCTTTTTCTTCTCCGTAAAGGGTATGTTCAATTTTTCAGCCAGCAAATCCACCACCATGAATCCAAGGTTGTGTCTGGTAGCCTCATATTTTTTTCCTGGATTGCCCAGTCCTGCGATGATTTTCATATACCTTCCTCACTGCAAAGAAGACCCCGGCTAAGACCGGGGTGCCATATCCTCTTTAATCTTCAGATCTTGTTTTTGGTTTGGGTGTGAACAAAACACTGATAGACTGGTCCGCATGAATATGATCAATGGCCTTGGCAAACAAAGGAGCCACTGACAAGACCGTCATATTGTCCAGATATTTTTCCGGGTCGATATGTATGGTATTCGTCACGATAATTTCTGTAAGAACGGACTCCTTGAGCCTTTGCACTGCGGGTCCTGACAAGATGGGATGCGTACAGCAAGCGATTACTTCCTTGGCACCCTGATCCATCAGGGCCTGCGCTCCTTTGGTAATGGTACCAGCTGTATCGATCATGTCATCCATCATGATACAAGTTCTTCCTTCAATATCACCCAGAATATTCATGATTTCAGCCACATTGGCCTTGGGTCTGCGCTTGTCAATAATGGCTATGTCAGATCCAATACGATAAGCCAGATCTCTAGCACGTGTCACTCCGCCCAAATCAGGCGCCACCACGACAGGATTATGATAATCTCTTCGGTTGATGTAGTCTGCCAAAATAGGTGCCCCAGGTAAATGATCCACCGGAATATCGAAAAATCCCTGAATTGCATTGGCATGGAGATCCATGGCCAAGACCCTTCTGGCGCCAGCAGCAGTGATTAAGTTGGCCACCAGCTTGGCAGAAATCGGATCCCTGGATTTGCTTTTTCGCTCTTGTCTGGCGTAGCCATAATAAGGGATCACCGCCGTAATGCGCCTCGCTGAGGCTCTGCGCATAGCATCAATCATGATCAAAAGCTCCATCAAATGCTCATTGACGGGTGCTGAAGTAGGCTGAATGATATAAACATCGGCACCCCGGACACTTTCTTTGATGTCCAAATAAATTTCTCCATCACTGAATGTCTTAACCTCAGACTGCCCCAAGGGAATACCCAGCTCCTGCACAATTTCCCTGGCCAAATCCTGATTGGCATTGCCCGTAAACACCATCATGCCCCGTTTGCTATCCTCTTCACACATAGTTTTCTATCGTCCCTTCTTGGTTCTCCAACCAGGCAGATTTTTCTGCCTTCCCCTTGCCACCGCCAGTGCTTCTTCCGGAACATCTTCCGTTACCGTCGACCCGGCAGCGATATAGCACCTTTTTCCTAAATGAATGGGCGCCACCAAATTGGAATTGCTGCCCACAAAGACACCATCCTCGATGGTTGTCTGATACTTATGCGTTCCATCATAATTACAGGTAATGGTTCCTGCTCCAATGTTGACACCTTTGCCCACATGGGCATCTCCCACATAACTGTGATGAGGCAATTTGCTTCCCTCGTCCACTTGTGTGTTCTTGATCTCAACAAAATCTCCAATCTTCACCCGATCTCCCAAAGATGAGCCCGGCCGGATATAAGCAAAGGGTCCGATTGTGCAATCGTTCTTCATGCTGCTATCCAGCATGATGGTGGTATCCAGATGACAAGACGTCCCAATATGAGCATCTTTCAAATGGCAGTTGGGACCAATAATGGTGCCCTCTCCTACCCTGGTCTCTCCTTCCAGAATACTACCAGGCCAGATTTCCACATCCTTAGATAGGATAACATCTACGCCAATGTATGTACAAGAGGGATTTATCATGGTGACCCCCTTTTTCATCCAATATTCATTGATCCTCTTCTGCAAATCAGCACTAGCCTGTGCCAACTGCACCCGATCGTTGATGCCGGCCATCTCGCCGGAATCATCGGCCAGATAAGTCCCCACCGTCTGGCGGTCCTTATGCAATAAGGATATGACATCGGTAAGGTAATACTCGCCTTGTACATTCTGGGGTTTGAGCCGGTCCAGCATCTGTAGCAAAGGTACCGTCTGAAAGCAATACATCCCGGAATTGATCTCGCAAATACTTTGTTGCTCCACAGAAGCATCCCTGTCTTCGACTATGCCAGTAACCTGACCCGTTTCATCCTTGATGATTCTCCCATACCCACCAGGGTGATCCATGATCACGCTGAGCACGGTGGCCGCACGTTGATGCTGCTGATGGTCTTTCACAAGCGCCTCTATGGTATCCGGTTGTATAAGCGGTGTATCGCCACACACCACCAGAACCGTATCACTGTCTTTCCAGGCATCCTTGGATACGATCAGGGCATGCCCTGTGCCCCACTGTTCATGCTGCCAGACATAATCTACTTCTTCTCCTAAAACTTCCTGTATCTGGTGGCCACCATGACCAACCAGCACCACCGGCTTGTCTTCTGTTTGAAAAGATACAGCCCGAAGTACATACCGGATCATCTCTTTTCCCAATAGTGGATGCAGAACCTTTGGTTTATCTGAATTCATTCTTGTGCCTTTTCCTGCGGCCAAGATTAGTGCTTTGGTTTTCATTCATATCTCCTTCATCGTTCATTTGCCTACCTGAATTATTTTATCACATTCTCTGTCCTATGGCGTGCGATAGCAAAAAAAAGAGTCCTCTTGGGACTCAATAAATCAAAAATATTCCTCCGCGCCTTAGCCTCATGATTCAAGTTCCAAATCTGGTACATCCTCACCCGGATCCTCCTCTTGAACCTGAACATCTTCTTCAGCAATATGCTCTAGCTCCAGTTCAGCCAACGCACGATCATACGCTTCCAACACGTGTTGAGAAATCATGGCCCTAGACTCAGAATTGATGGGATGGGCAATATCACGATAATCACCATCAGGCATTTTCCGGCTTGGCATTGCAACGAATAGTCCACTTTGTCCTTCTACTACCTTCACGTCATGAATAACAAAAGCATCATCTATGGTGACTGACACAATTGCCTTCATTCTACCCTCTTGGTTAATTCTTCGAACACGCACGTCGGTTACGTTTACCATCCTGTTTCACCCTTTCTTGCCATTGTAATGTATGCTTACTTTCCCTACTTTCGACAAAACCAGGCCAAGTCCTGCAAAATCAAAAAAAATCTGCACACTGTGTCGAGGTGATGAAACATTGATTTCCTCTATTCTCAAAAAATTGGCTGGCTTCTTCCAGCACATCTCTGGTGGGGAATACAGCCCATAAAGTGGGCCCCGACCCACTCATCATGCCCGCACCACCTCTTTTTGTGATTTCTTCTAACAGCTCTTGCAAAACAGGATACATGCGCACACACACCGTTTGCAGGTCATTGTGCATATACTGCTTCCATTCCTCCAGAGCAATCGGTTGATCGGGCTTCATTTCCAATCGCTGTTTCAATGCCCGCGAGGCATAACGAGGGGATACCTCTTCTTGATCATACAAGGCATACACCGAGGGGGTGGGCACACCAAAAGGAGGTTTGATCAGCAATACCTCCATCGTGGGCAGAGAAGGAAGAGACTCTATTTTTTCTCCTTTTTGGCTAGCCCATGCCGTACCTCCAGCCAGTAAAAAAGGAACATCTGCTCCCAAAAGCGCAGCCATCTCCAGCAATTCTTCTCTGGATACCGAAATTTCCCATAAACGTACCAACAGTCTCAGTGCGGCGGCGGCATCTGCACTGCCTCCTCCCAAACCAGCTTCCATAGGGATTCTTTTTTTCAGCGATAGCTGCACTCCCCACACTGGACGAAATCGTTCCTGAAGCAATCTGGCTGCACGGACAATCAGGTTGTCCTCCGGGTTCTGGGTGATATGCATATCTGAAATCAATGAAATCTGTCCATCCGTGACCCGAAGGGCATGAAGCTCATCATGAAGGCTCAGTGTTTGCATGACCATTTCCACTTCATGGTATCCATCTTCCCTTTTTCCCAACACATCGATGGCAAGATTGATTTTGGCAAAGGCTTTTTCCTTCAACATTTGCATCGCAGTCTTTTCATCCTTCCATCAGTCGATAATCGGCCAGCAATAAGTCAGGCTGACGCGGCAGGGTCAGGAAACGTTCTTTGGCTATATCATCGGCTGCATCCAGCCGCATCAAGATTGAACCTTGCCATGCTGTCAAAACTGAGGTGTCTGCTTGCTCTTGGAGCAATACCGACAAATCAGCCAAAAGGTGGGATAGACGAAAACCTTCTTGTTTTGCCGTTTCGGTCACACTGTCCCAGGTGGTCAAGATGTCTTTTTCACCCAGGTTTACCACCAGTCCAGCTCCATAGTGTTTGGCCAGAGGCATCAGGGTATCCAGATTCTGCGGCTGTACATCGATAATCAAGCTATTGCCGGTAGCCAGTCGCAAAAGATACTCCAACTTAGATCCAAGCTTAGCAGAAAACAATAGTGGTACGCTGAGCGGACCGGAAAATCCCAACATCAAGGCTTCTAGAAATTCCTCATCCAGCCCTTCTTCAGACAACTCCACACTGATACACTGCGCCCCGGCTTTAAGCTGCTTGCGCAAAATTTTATGCAAGTCATTAACTCTTTTTTCCTCTAACGCTAGTTTGGTTTCTTCATCTTGCAGAAGTCGAGCCACCTTGATGCTTTCTCCTTCTAATCTCACCAATCGATTACGCGAGCACAACAACAACGTCTCATCCATTTTTCGTGGTGAATACTTACAGTTTTTGGCTTCTCTGGCTATCGCAGCGATATGTGCAGGCGTTGAACCGCAGCATCCGCCTACGATTTTCGCACCACTTTCTACAAAACGAGCCACAAAGGAGGCCATATGTTCAGGAGACTCACGATAGACCGTCTCTTCTCCCTCCATCTCCGGCAAACCAGCGTTGGGCTGAACCGACAAAGGCAGTTCAGTCGTCTGTCCCATCTTACGCACAACATCCAGCAATCCTTCCGGACCGGTAGAACAATTCACCCCGACATAATGCGCACCCAGACCCGTAAGAACAGTGGCAGCGATTTCCGGTGTCGTCCCCATAATGGTGGTGCCATTTTCAGTGAAGGTCATCTGACAGACTACTACCATATCAGGGGCTACCTGTTTGGCTGCCAGCAAGGCCGCTTTTAACTCCGTAATCTCCATCATCGTTTCAATCAGAATCATATCGACCCCACCGTCGACCAATCCTTGCATCTGGATCAAATAAGACTGATAAGCCTGCTCAAAAGTCGTGGTTCCCATGGGTTTAAACAAAGCCCCCGTAGGACCGACGGAGCCAGCAACCAACGCTTTGTCTTTGGCTGCACGCCGGGCAATTTCTGCTCCTTGTTTGCACAAATCATAGGCCTTTTCTTCCAATCCATATTCTTTCAGCTTAAGGGGAGATCCTCCAAAGGTATTGGTTTCAAGTATTTCAGCACCACTTTCCACATAAGCTTTGTGAATATGCTCAATGACATCTGGTCTTAGCTCGTTCCATAGCTCAGGGCATACCGAGCGGTCGAGTCCAGAATTTTGTATCATGGTGCCCATGGCACCATCACAAACCAATACATGCTGCTCATCAAATGTTATTCTCATCATGCTTCTCCTCTACTGGTATGCAAAACCAAATTTCTGTTCCCCGGGGAACATGATCCCGTATGCCCAATGATCCTTGATGTGCTTCCACCACATGTCTGACGATGGACAACCCAAGTCCTGTGCCACCGGAATCCCTGGAGCGATTTTTGTTGACCCGGTAAAACCTCTCAAAAACGCGTTCTTTGTCTGCATCCGGGATACCAATCCCTTCATCGATGATCTGGATGCACACCTGATTCTCTTTTTCTTGATGATATCCTCGAATGGTGATGTTTTTCCCTTCACCAGAATATTTGATGGCATTTTCCAGCAAATTGACCAAAACCTGGTTCATCCAAACTCCATCCGCCATAACCAAGGGAATCTCATTGTCCCAGATCACATGCAGCATCAGGTGATTCTCCTCAAGCAAACTGTTGAACTGTTCTTTGATATTATCCACCGCCTCTTTGAGAGACATGGGCTCCCGGTCTATGCGCAATGTTTTCTTCTCCAAACGAGCCAGGCTAAGCAAATCTTCAGCCAAGCGAACCAACCTCGTCGTTTCCTTATCGATAATGCCTAGGAAACGTCGAAGCATCTCTTGATCCTGTAAATCACCATCAAGTAGCGTTTCCGTAAACCCCTTGATGGCGGTCAGGGGTGTTTTCAGTTCATGAGAAGCATTGGAAACAAATTCCGTCCGTATCGTCTCAGCCAATTTGATCTGGGTGATATCATACATGGAAATCACTGTAGAAGAAAGCTTGTCCGCATCCAAGACCGGAATCATCACTACTTCAAGGTAGCGTCTCTTTTCCCCTATCCACTCCAAGGATAGATGTTGCACCTCCTTGGTTTGTTGCAATTTGCCCCACCCCTCATCTAGAACAGAGCTTTTCAAAACCTGTAAATGATGCATCCCTATACTTGCTTTTTCCTCTACCTGAAACAAACGACAGGCTGCCTGATTGATAGCCCGGACCTGTCCCCGGCTGTCCAGAAGAACCACCCCATTGCTCAAATTGTTCAAGATACTCTCCAGCTCATCTTGGGCTTTGAGCAATCGGTTCATCGTGGCTTTTAGACTTAGGTTCATCTGATTGATACCACGAGCCAACAACCCGATTTCATCTCTGGTCTGAGGATAAAGCTTGCTGTCATAATCACCAGACTGGATTTTTTGTGTCACAGCCACCATAGACAAAATAGGTTTGGATATGTATCTAGAAAAATAAGCGGCCATCAAAAGAGCAATCAAGCTGGCCACCAGCATGGATATTTGCAACAAATTGGCAATGGCTGACGGCAACATCTGAGCTCCGGCAAGCGTGATGCTCAAGCGCACATACGCCTTGATCTCGCCCTGATCATAAACAGGTCTGGCCACATAAAGATAATCGTCTCCCATTGAAGTAGATCGTCTGGTCTCAATGCCCAACCCCTCATCGGCCGCTTCCTGAAACTCCAATCGAGTCAAATGATTGTCCATGGAATCTTTGTTGCGATCGGTCTCCAGCCAAACAATGCCCTCGGAATCAATCATGGTAATGCGTATTCCCGAGCTGTTGCGCAATGTCGACATATATTGTTCCAAGAGGGGGTCATCCAGGCCAAGATCCGTGTTGTGCAAAAACACGTCCACCGTCTGAACGACAGAAAGGCTTTGGTCTTTCAATTCTTTTTGTATGGTTTGACGATTGTAATCCTTATAATAGTTGGTGAAAATAAAAGAAAAGACCAAAAACGTGATCAAGATCATACCCAGATAGCTGGCAATCAGTTTATGACTAATTTTTCTCATCTACTTCTCCTGCAGCTTATAGCCTACACCACGTACCGCATGGATAAACCTGGGGTTACTGGCATCTTCTTCCATTTTTTCACGCAAATGGCGAATATGGACATCAATGGTCCTTGTGTCTCCATAAAAATCTGTACCCCAAATATATTCTGTCATGATGTCTCTGCTCATCACCTTACCTGGATTTTTTAATAACAATTCCATGATCTGATATTCCATCAACGTCAGAGGGATTTCCTGATCACCCTTTAGGAATTTATGTTCAGATGGAATTAAGGTAAATTCCTTGAATCTGAACGTATCTCCTGGCTTTTCGAGCATTTGGCTTTCACTGCGCCGCAAAATGGACTTGACCCGGGCCATAAGCTCACGAACTGAAAAAGGCTTGGTCATGTAATCATCAGCGCCTAGCTCCAAAGCCAGTACTTTATCAAATTCTTCAATCTTGGCGCTGATCATCATAATAGGCACCGAGCCTTTATCCCGGATCTTCCGACAAAGAGTCAATCCGTCCATGCCTGGCATCATAATATCTAGAAGTACCATGTCAAACACTTCTTTTTCAAACCGAGTCCAAGCGGCCAATCCATCTTGTAAACAGATGGCATGATAACCCTGCTTTTCCAAATTATAGCAAATAAGTTCAAGAATATGGGGCTCATCATCTACAACCAGAATCTTTTTCATCGCTGTTTGGGTATGCATGGATCCAATTCTTTTGATGGAACAGACATCACCCTCTCCTTGCATTTTCATATTTGCCAGAGACGTGGTGCCCTGACAGAAATTGTTTTCCCTCTTGCCACGTGGGATCTCATAGTACTTCGTTATACGATAAGATGCTCTTCAAGCTGTTTGCTACTTATTGTATCATATCCTGCAGATGAAGTGATCTACATAACACATGTTTGATATCATGCATCCCACCACCGATAGAGATGTTCACCGGTTGCTACTATTTTTACAAAAAAAAGTGAAGTAGACAATTGCTACTTCACTTTTTTGCTTACAGTTTAAAATCTTCCCAGCGCAACAACTGATCCTTGGCTGCCTTGACCTCGTCAGGCCTTCCAATGACAGTACAATTGGGGGCACTCTTGACCCTCTCCGTATCTTCCTTACACTCTCTGGCAATCTCTGCCATCACAGCAGCAAACTCGTCCAGGGTTTCTTTGGATTCCGTTTCCGTGGGTTCAAACATCATCGCCTCATCCACAATTAACGGGAAGTAAATCGTAGGCGGATGGTAACCATAATCCAACATTCTCTTGGCAATATCTGTCGTATGAATACCGTATTCCTTCTGACGCTTCGGCGTAGCCACAAATTCATGCATACATCTGCGATCTTGGGCAATCTCGTAATGCACCTCGATCAGACTTTTCAGATAATTGGCATTCAACACAGCCATCTCCGCCGCTTCTCGGATTCCCTCAGCACCCAGAGCACGAATATACGTATAGGCTCTGATCAATACACCGAAATTTCCATAAAAGGCTTTCATGCGGCCAATGGTGTCTGGCCGATCATAATCAAAATAATACTCGTCTTCTATCTCATCGTATTCTACGGTAGGGCGAGGCAAAAATGGAGCCAAAAAGGCTTTGACGCCGACCGGACCAGCTCCAGGACCACCTCCGCCATGAGGCGTAGAGAAGGTTTTGTGCAAATTGACATGCACTACATCAAATCCCATGTCGCCAGGTCTGGATACACCCATGATGGCATTGGCATTGGCTCCATCGTAATAAAGCAATCCACCAGCATCATGTACAATTTTGGCAATTTCCACAATTTGTCTCTCAAACAATCCCAATGTATTGGGATTGGTGAGCATCAAAGCGGCTGTATCCTCGCCAACCACCGCACGCAAAGCTTCTACATCTACTTCGCCTTGGTTGTTGGATTTGATCTCCACCACCTTCAATCCCGCCATTTTGGCTGTTGCAGGATTGGTTCCATGCGCAGAATCCGGCACGATCACAACATTTCTTTTGAAATCACCACGTTTGTCATGATACGCTTTGATGATTTTAATGCCCGTCAATTCACCATGCGCTCCTGCAGCCGGTTGCAAGGTCATTTTGTCCATGCCTAGAATTTCAGCCAAAGATTTGTCCAGCTCATGCATCAACTGCAAAGCACCTTGCACAGTCGACTCCTCCTGATAAGGATGCAACCAGACAAACCCAGGCATTCTGGCCATGGCTTCATTGATTTTGGGGTTATATTTCATGGTACAAGAGCCCAACGGATAAAAACCAGTATCAACACCAAAATTCAAATTGCTCAAACGTGTAAAATGACGTGCTACATCGATTTCACTCACTTGGGGCAATCTTGGGTCGTTTTTACGAAGCATATTCGCAGGCACAAGTGTTTCGATATCTACCTTGGGCGTCGTGCTCTTGGGTAAAAAATATGCTTTATGACCAGGCATGCTCTTTTCAAAAATTAGTTTTTCTCGTTTACTTAAACAGCTGTTCATTGAAGATCACCTCCATACATTGGGCTACGTAATCGATTTCTTCTTTGGTCCGAAACTCTGATACGAAAAACAGGCCTTGATTGGTGCGTTCAGGATAAAAACGACTTACATCAACACAACCAAAAACACCTTTGGACAATAGTCTCTTATTGAGCAGCTTAGCGGGAACCGGCAGTTTCAAAGTAAACTCATCAAAGAAATATCCTTCATGCGCCAACGTGACGCCTTCTATGGCGGTAAAACGTTCCATCGCATATGCAGCGCCCCGCATACTCTTCACCGCCATCTCTTTCAAGCCTTTGGTCCCCAATGTAGACAAGGTAATGTTGGTGGCCAGTGCATGCAATGCCTGATTAGAACAAATATTGGACGAGGCCTTGTCGCGACGGATATGTTGTTCTCTGGCTTGCAGAGTCAAAACAAAAGCACGCTTGCCATCATGGTCTTCGGTAATGCCCACGATTCTTCCCGGCAATTTTCTGGTCAATTTCTTGGTCGTGGCCATCAATCCGATGGAAGGCCCGCTAAAATTAATGGCGCCAGCCAAACTCATTCCCTCACCCACAACGATGTCTGCTCCCAAATTACCAGGGGCTTCAAGCAACCCCAATGAAATGATATCGCCTACAACAACAATGAACAAAGCACCATTTTCATGGGCCAAATCAGCGATGGCTTGCAAATCTTCAATATTGCCAAAAAAATTCGGATATTGAACAGCCACAGCACCTGTATCTTTGCTGATTAATTTTTTCAGGCTCTCTAATGAGGTTGTACCACCAACCATCTTGGCTTCTTGAATATCGACACCCAGGCCGTTGGCATACGTCCTTAACGTTTCTCTGTATTCTGGATGAATCCCATCTGAAATGACCATCTGTAATTTACGATCACAAGCCATAATCATGGCTTCAGCCAACGCCGTAGCGCCATCATACACCGAAGCATTGGAGACATCCATGGCAAATAACTCGCATACCATGGTCTGAAATTCAAAAATATTCTGCAACGTCCCCTGACTGATTTCAGGTTGGTACGGTGTGTACGCGGTGTACCATTCAGAACGCATCAGCATCTGGTCCACCAAAGCCGGCATATAATGATCATAGGCTCCGGCGCCCAGAAAACTAATCACCTGATCCATGTTGGTATTCTTGATGCTAAGACTTTTGATCTTCTTTTTCAGTTCATACTCAGACATACCCTCAGGCAAATTAAGGCTTCTTTTCAATTTCACCGATTCAGGGATATCCGCAAACAACGCATCGATACTGTCCAAACCGACGGCCTCGAGCATCTTTTTCTTGTCTGCTTCCGTTGCTGGTAAATAATTCATCTCTTCACCTCCAGTTTATTTGCTACGACGGTAGAATGGTGTTTTCACCACCACAGCTTCTACCCTTTTGTCACGAATCACGACATCAATACGATCATCAACATCCACTTTTTTTGTATCCACAAGAGCCAAGCCCAAGCTCTTTTCAAAGGTAGGAGAATACGTGCCTGTGGTGACATAACCAACTACTTCTCCGTCTTTTTCAATGGGATATTCTGCACGAGGCACGCCTCGTCCAACCATTTCAAAGCCTACTACTTTTCTGGGTCTGCCTGCTTCCTTCATGGCGGCAATCGCCTCTCTGCCGATAAAATCGCCCTTGTCAAGCGAAACAAATCTGGCCAAGCCTGTCTCCAATGGGTTGATGTCTTTTGTCATTTCATGACCGTAAAGAGGCATCTTGGCCTCAAACCGCAAGGTATCTCTGGCGCCTAGGCCACACGGCACAACCTCTCCGTTTCCTGCCTGCATCATTTCATTCCACAAGAATTCTGTGTCCTTAGCATCACAGTACACTTCGAACCCATCTTCCCCGGTATAACCAGTACGGGAAATCAAGCAAGGGATGCCACTCACACGGCCTTGAACAAAGAAATAATAAGGAATTTCAGACAATTTTTCATCCGTCAATTTCTGTAGAATTGATTCAGACAAAGGGCCTTGGATCGCAATCTGGCCAAAATCATCCGATTCATTGCTGATCTGTACATCTTCGCCCTTTTGGTTTTCCAAGATCCAAGCGTAATCTTTGTCAATGTTGCCTGCATTGACAATCAGAAGATACTCTTCCTCGTCGATGCGGTACACCAGCAAATCATCCACAATGCCGCCATGCGGATAACAGAATACTCCGTACCGAACCTGTCCGATGACAGCATCCGATACATCACTACTGATCAAGCGCTGAATGAAAGCCAATGCATCTTTTCCCTGGATACGAATCTCACCCATGTGACTTACATCAAACAAACCTGCCTGATTACGTACGGCATTGTGTTCCTCCTTGATTCCGGAATACTGTACAGGCATATCCCAGCCTCCGAAATCAACCATTTTGGCACCGAGTTTTCGATGCACTTCATTGAGTGGTGTTTTCTTAATATCAGACATTTCTTCTCCCTTCGTTTCCCAAACCTATAGTGAAAAAAAGGACATGGGAAAACAGCAACATAGTTTGTGCTCTTTTCCCCTGTCCTTTTACCTGAGAGAGTACCTAATAGGCTTTCCCCTTTGGTGTCTTGCCAAAGCAATCCTCTCCAGAGGCGGTGTCCAGTCGCAGTCCTTTTGCCTGAAAGTTTCCCCAATGAGTGCACACTCTTTCGGTTGCTTCTTCGGCGCATATACATGTCTCTCCCACGACGATTCATCCACATAGTATTCGATTATCTTCAATATATAGGTACCCCACTCTTTATGC
>DIET01000015.1:0-69909 GCA_002418765.1 Peptococcaceae bacterium UBA5767
TTATGAGTGACCGAGAATCCAGGATTCAAGCTATTTGTGTATTTTTGAGCTTGAAATCGGGGCGTAAAAAAGTGATTTTTTCGCTTCGAGGGAACATGTCAAAATTGGCTCAAACCCTTGAGAGTGATCGATTTAGATAACAATGCTTAGTGAGAAGTCGATTTTGATAACATGGACTTGCAGTGGTCGATTTAGATGTTTCTTTAGTTTTTGCCGAGGTTGTGTTGTCAGGTTGGATGAAGATTGGGATAGATTATTAATTGAGGTGTGACTCATGAGGAGTAGCTTTACTAAGCAAGCCTTTGAACTACATTCTGATATTAGGCTTCCTTTTGAGCCAAAGGGAGAGGCGCTTGCTTTAAAAGAGGAAATCAGAAGAAGTTTGAAGTTCTTGAATCTATTTGAATACAACCACCTAAATGCACGTTTGATTACAAGCGAGAAGGATTTTTTTGATGTGGAAAATATCTTGTTCTATAACGTTGGATTAGGTGCTTTTTCGCATCTTATGCTGGATGAGATTTCATTCTCGTTAGAGTATGATTCAAATAGCCCTAGCAATAAATATACGTATTCATATGAGTTGACATCGAAAGTAACTTCAGAAGAGATAAATGATGTAATACTGGAATTCAGCTTTGAGCTGGATAAAATGACAAGCGACATGAAGCCGCTTGATTATTGGCATGCCTTAAATCAAGGTCATATTAAAATTTCAAAGTTGATGAATCCAAACGAATTTGGCCTTTCCATAGTTATTGAGACTCCGGAGAAACATCGGAACATTACTTCGTTGCTAAAGCCCTTGATTGATGGATTGATATCCGCATTCCATTACCAAAATTCAGTGAATCAAGAGATACTCGATTATATTGCAAAGAAGAAGTATATTAGCGAGGATGTTGTGTTATCTCAACTTAGGGGTAAGGATTATACGTTCTTGGGTGAAAGGAATTTGGTTTCAATGTATAGAGACGGAATTAAGTGGAATCCTGAGGATGAAAAATGCACAAAGATAAATATGAAACAAATAAAGGGATTGAGTAAAACTATAAAGGTATATGGGAGAGTATATTTATTAAAATAAGCCCAATATTCTAATACGACCTTGAAAATTAAGCTTAAGTTTATGTCTGCTGATACAAAGGCGTAAGTACCTCTGTCTACTTTAATGCTAAATGGATTTGGGCTTTTTCAGGAGGGTTAGCGGGTTGCAAATTGACAATTTTATTATATTAATCCGAGAGAGAACATGTCAAGAGAATCATGGAGTAAATGCGGAATCAGGCAGCGAGCTCGTCAGTTGCCTTTTCGTCTTTATATTGGAATTATGATATTCTCATAAAGTGAGACACAGTTTTGGGAGATTTAAGTTATACTAATATCATGAATAAGAGAAACCGATACGCCCAGAGTTCAAAGGGAAAGTGGTACTGGAGATTTTAGCAGAGGAAGAAACGGTCAACCAGATTGCAGCTAAATACAGTGTCAGTCCAGGCGGATCCGAGTATCTTGTCAGATTTTTTTCAATCAATCGCTCTCATAGGCCAGCTGGTTTATCTTCAGGTTCAAGTTCTGCAATATGATACTGGCTTCTTTTTAATTCCTTTTGGCTTCGAAAGGCCCTCTCTTAAACACATTCGAAGCTCGCTCTAGGATTTCTTTTTTTCAGCGGTTCAACACGACTTGCTGTAGATAAATCGTAAAAGATGATTGGAGATGATTTGCATGGACCATCAAGTAGTCGCACAATTGATCAGAAACGACAGACAGAATATTGCAGAGGAGGTACTCAGACTACAGCTGGAAATCATGCCAGAAATGGCAAAACGATACTCTGCTTATCAGATGGAAAAAACGATTCAGGACATGAAATACCATGTACAGTTTTTGGAGACAGCTCTGTTTGCTGATAGCCCACCTCTGTTTATCAATTATTTGTGTTGGTTGAAGGAGCTTTTGGAAAGTATGGGCGTTCCTCTTAGAGATCTGAGCATGAGCGTGGTTTGCCTGGGGAAATGCCTGAATGCGCGATATCCTGACATTTATCACAAAACAATGGATAAAATCATTAGCGAAGGATTAGAGCATCTTAATATGGCAGCGCTACCATCTGAAACCTTTCTCGTTGAGGAGTTGCCTTATTCCGGACTGGCGGTAAAGTATCTGGAGTTGCTTTTAAAAGGCGAGCGGTTCCAGGCAAGTGAGCTGATCCAAGATGCATTGAAACGTGGTGCCCCCATCAAAGAAATTTACCTGCAAGTGTTTCAAAACACACAGTATGAACTCGGGCGGCTGTGGCAAACCGGAAAAATCAACGTAGCACAGGAGCATTATTGCACCGCAGCCTCTCAATTTGTAATGGCGGAGCTTTATCCGTATATTTTTAGAACTGCGAATCAAGGAATAACAGTGGTGGCCGGCTGTGTGGGCAACGAACTGCATGAAGTTGGAATTCGAATGATTGCAGATTTTATGGAACTTTCAGGATTCAATACGTATTATGTCGGAGCGAATACTCCCGCGGAGAGCATCATCGCAACACTTGTTGCACATAAGCCAAGTGTCCTCGCGATATCGGCTACGATGACGTTTCATGTGGCTGAGGTGGCAGAGCTGATTCAAAAGGTCAGAAAGTCAAAGGAATGCAATGACGTGATTGTTATGGTCGGTGGATACCCGTTCAATATTGATAAGAATTTGTGGGAAACAGTAGGGGCGGATTGCTATGCCAGGAATGCGGAAGAAGCAGTGGGAGTGTTGCTGGCAATGAAAAGCGAGGTGGAAAATTGAGCAAGCGGAAGGCGGAAACCAATATTGAAGCAGTGATCATTAGCTGCGATCCGAGTGGAATGATAAAGAACATCCTATTTAGGGAGGTCAGTTTTTGTGATGCGTTTCAAGTGGGAGAGTTCTTCGGTAAAAATGTTGATGAGGGGAATCTTTCCAAAGCTCTGACGTTTTTTAAGGACATCAAGAATAAAAAAATCATCACAAATTGTGAAATCAATTTCAAGTATGACAATGGGATTTCAACACTTGTCTTGTCAGGAGTGCAGGACGGACCCGATTTAATTGTCCTAGCGGCATCGGGCCAGATTGAGTCCTTGCAGTTCGATGAGATTATGGCAATAAACAATGAAATGGTGAACATGTTCCGCATGTCTGTCAAAGACCAGCTGGTGGGGAGTCGCACTGTTGAAAAACACGGATTTAATCATTTCGATGAAATAAGCAGGCTCAACAATGAGCTGATGAATGTACAGCGGGAGCTGGCCAAGAAAAACATTGAGCTTAAACAGCTCAACAGCAAGCTCGAGGAACTGACGTTCCATGACCCACTGACGGGTCTTTACAACATACGATATTTGTATCCCAAGTTCGAAGAAGAAAACAGCCGCTCTGCCCGTTTCCAATATCCCATTGCCTTGGTTATGATCGATTTGAACAATTTCAAGCAGATCAATGACCAGCAGGGACACATCGTTGGTGATCAGATGTTGAAACATTTTGCCAGCATTAGTACTTCTTGTACTAGAAGCGGTTTGGATTATGTGTTTCGAATCGGTGGGGATGAATTTCTTATTCTGATGACCCATTGCGAAGAGGAAACCGCTGAAGTGATTCTGAACCGTATTGATCAGGAATATCGAAGAAAAAACGAACTATCTTCCATTGCCTTCGGTATATCCATCTTTGTCGGTAGTCCGGATCAAGATATGGAATTTATCTTAAAAGAAGCTGATTCCAAAATGTATGCCCACAAAATGAAAATCAAAACAAAAAACGATTAAGAGAGGTATACGAATGCGAATCGAAGCAATCACACGGGGGGCGGTGACCATTGCGCTGGTTTGCATCTTTTTTACAGTGTTCAAAGGTGTCACAAACATTTTCAATGCATTACTTATTCCGTTGATCCTGTACGGAAATCTGATGAATTTGAAAAGAGAAGAGCGGTACGCCATACTGGGTGCCTTACTGTGTGTGTGTGCTATTTTATTTAAGATACAGATCATTTTTACGATTTTCTACTGTATCATTGCGCTTTTGCTTCTTTTTATCGATCGTGAAAAATGGTCATTTCCTCGCGGGGCGGCTTTGCTTTCTCTTGGGCTCAGCCTTAGTTTCTGGATTGCTATCGAAGCAACGGATGCTCTATTTCTGACCTGTATGGGTGACATCATGCGATATGCGCTTAATGGCAATCAATTTGCATATGCTGGGTTGCTTGTCTTCGAAGGAGCATTTGTGGGGATTGGACTACTGTTTGCGATGAAAATTCTTCAAAAGAGACTTGGCAAAATCGTCAAATGAAATAGTGACTGCTTAAGAATGTAACAAATATAGCCAGATTGTAAAATGAAAGCACTGGTGCATTTCATTCTACATGTAAGCAACAGAAAAAAGCATGAGGCAGCTAAAGGAGCGCCAGACGCTTGTTGCAGTGGATATTTCCCATAACTGTGATCAATACAAGTACTGGTCTTGACATTGAATTTGGGTGTCGGAAATAGACCATCTGGTGAAATCATTGCCAGTGGTGTCCAAAGGGGGGTGAAAGAGTCTATTTATGCTGGAAGATGCGACTAGATTTAAAAGAACATACAGCAGACATGAAAAGAGCCGGCATCTAAAGAGCTTGGAGGTGGACTGGAACAGGCTCTATGAATCCAATCCTCATCTTAGTCCCTACCAGTCGTATTCATTCAATCTGGCGGTGAGAAGCGTAACGCGTCTGAGCCCCAGGCGCTATAATCTTACACCCGTATTTTTCGTCTTTTACGGTCTGCAGGGAGAGGCACGCCTGATTGCCCCACTGTATGTTAGGAAGGCACGAAACGGCACCAAGGTTTATCTGTTTACCGATTTCATGCCTGCCGGCTACTCGGACCTGATTTATTCGCCGGACTTGACGCAACAGGAATTCGATGTAGCACTTTCTGTGATAGCAACAGAATTGGGCAATCCGATGTTCCTATTTAGAAAAGTAAACCAACAAAGCTTGTTGAACCAATTTTTGCGATGTTCCAATTATGACATGCATGACATTGGCCGCCAGACTTGTGTTGAGATTCCAAGGATGTCATCCTATGGAAAATATTGGGAGAGCCTCAGTAAAAGCACGCGTCAGAGTATTCGGACCAGTATAAACAGGCTTGAGAGGGAGGGGTATGCCTGGGAGGTGAAGCTGATTCAGGGGGAACCGTTGTCCAGTAGTACGATGCGAACCCTGATGGACATCTATTTCAAACGCTACTCCCAGCGGGGATATCGAGGTCTGCGAAGCAGGCTGTTGGCATTTTCGAAGCGCTATTTGAATCCGGTCACCCGTGCCCTGCAACACTCCGATGAGTCATTTTGCGCTATACTGGAAATTGAGGGCACGCCGGCTGCTTTTTGTGCGGGCTTCGAGCGGCAAGGCGGCCGCCTCGTCATCCCATTCCTTTCTATTGACTGTGATTGGGGACGCTATAGCCCTGGGGGTCTTCTAATCACGGAAATCATGGAGTGGTTGCATGAACAGAAAATGCATTCGTCGCTGGATCTGTCCCGCGGTGGGGAAAAGTACAAATATCGCTATGGCGGGAAGGACCATTTCAATTACAACTATGAATTTAGAATCAGGAAAGAAACAAGGCGTTAAGAACAAGATCGTCTTATTCGGAGGGAATGCGGCCAGCCTGTTCCTCCTGAGAAGGCTCAGCCGAAAAGGCTGGCAGGTCATTATGGTGACAGACAGGCATGAATTTGCAAGCCGTTCAAAATATGGGGAGTTACATCTGGTTTCTGTCGAGCGAGCGGTGGAAGAAGTGGTTCGGACGATTCTCCTGAAGCATGGACAGAATCTTTTGGCTGTAGCGACAGATGAGCACTACCTGAACCTGGTGCTAAGATATCAACCTGGTTTGCATGAACAGTTCAATTGGCTCATGCCCGAGAGAAAAACTGCACTTCGTTTGCTACGCAAGAAGACGGCCTATGAGTTATGCCGCGCCTGCCGAATCCCAGTACCTGCGGTGTATAAATTGGAAGAAATGCTAACCTCTGATCGTCCGGAGGCATACCCTTTGGTGGCTAAAAGAGACGCCTATTTAGAACGAACTCAGAAAGCGGGACTGCCCAAATACACTGTTTTACAAACTCGGATGGAAATAGAAGCCTTTGCCAGTAAATATGCGCTGGTAAAGGAAGATATCCTGTTGCAACAGAAACTCTCAGACTCTTTCAGGTCGGTGAGTGTGGCTGGTTTTTTTCTTCAGGGCGTGACGCGTTGCCTGATTGCCGTGGAACAGGTGCGTCAGTATCCGAGCGGTGTGACCTGTTTCGCAAGAGAAGCAGGGGAATGTCGCTGGTCGAAGTTGGTACAGGAATATATCCGGCGATTTGCAGAGCATACCGGCTACACGGGTTTTTTGGAAATGGAGTTTAAAACTGATGGGGAGCAGGTATGGCTGTTGGATATAAATCCCAGGTTGTGGAAATGGATGAATATCCTTAAGGCCAAGTACCCAGGATTTCCGCATCAGTTGCTTTCCGTCGTTCCGATGGAAGCCAACGGAAAACGGGCTGTCTGGGCGGATCCTTTCAGGGATCTGCCAGCCATGTTGAAAGAGCATTCTGTGTGCGGGCTTTTGGATTATAAGTTTGGGATGACGCTGTACATGGTCGATTTCAGGGACTGGGGTCCATATTCGTTCTTGTGGCGCAGGTAGAGATGCAAAGGGGAAAAACATGGATAAAGCGTGGATCGAGAAGGAGATGCGATACTGGGTGGCTCGGGCGGCTGCCATGGTCCTGAGCGAACGCCAGTTTGTCTGTCTAAAGGGTCTTATCCGGACCGGAAAATGGCCGGAACTGGATAATCCGGTTAGCATCAATGACAAGATGCGATGGCTGATGTTGAACCACAGGGACGAACGATTGCATCAGTTGGTAGACAAGTACCGGGTCAGGGATTTCGTCAGAGAAAGAATTGGGCACACATACCTGACCGAACTGTACGACGTATATGAAAATGTTCGGGATATCAATTTTAATGCTTTGCCGGAACGCTTCATTTTGAAGACCAACCATGCATCAGGATGGAATGTCGTCTGTTTGGACAAAAATCAGTTCGATGCCAGGCGGGCCAGAAACCAACTCAACAAATGGATGAATCGGGATTACTGGGACCATACCCGGGAGTGGGCCTACAAGGGCGTTCCGCGTCGGATTCTTTGGGAACAGTTTCTGTATGACCCTGAGCAGGGAGGGTTGCCCCGAGACTACAAAATACACTGCTTCCATGGTGAGCCGAAATTCATTCAGGTCTTCGAGGACATGGATTCGGACCTGAAGCGCAATCTCTATGATTGTGAGTGGAACCAGTCCCCCATCACCGAAGGGTTGCCGGAATGCAAGCAACCCATCGAGAAGCCCAAAAAGCTACAGGAGATGCTCTGGGTAGCCAGAAAGCTTTCCGAGGGACTGCCATATGTGCGTGTCGACCTGTACTATGTTAGAGAGCAGATCTACTTTGGCGAGATGACCATCTACCATGACTCGGCGAATTCCAGGTACAAGACGCGGGAGATGGAAAAAGAGATCGGGAACTGGCTGGATTTAGAGGAGATAGGACGATAGTCCCTATGTGATAGGGTTTGAACTAAGGGCTTGATGAGGCTTACAAACGAATAAACCATGCTGATTTTGAAAAGGAGTTACAGAATGACGAAACAATTTGGTGTGATGGTTGGATTGGATAAGCAGGCTGCTTTTGAGGGGTGGTTTTCTAAGATTGATGATCGGGAAAACGGGTTTATGCTTTCCATCATCTGGGGATATTCGACGCACCAAAATACAAAGCATGCTTTTCTACAGTTCCAAGATAGCTTTCATCACAATACGGCATATATCCAGTATCCGTTAGATGAGCTGAAGTGGGAGAAAGACCCCTTTGTACTTCAAATTGGCAATAATGAGCTATCTAAAAAGGGTATCCATCTGGACTTTGTAATGAATGGTGTTCCAGTGCAAGGAGAATTTCGCTTTGGCACATTCTCCCCTATCAAACAATCGATACTAAAGCCAAACATCATGGGATGGCTCACGTTTTTTCCCAATGAGTGCAACCATTCCATTATCAGTATGTACCATAATGTTGATGGCAACATTAAAATTGGGAATCAAGCATGGAAAGTCCAGGAGGCAGACGGTTATATTGAGAAAGACTGGGGTACTGGTTTTCCAAAAGAATATGTCTGGGCTCAAGCCAATGATTGGAAGAAGAGTTCTGTGGTATTCAGTTATGCCACCGTCCCCATGCTCGGTAAGTATGCAAAAGGATTTTTCCTTGTTCTTCAGCATGATGAAAAAGAATATCGTTTCTCCAGTATTGAAGGCAGCAAATTAACGGATTTCCATGTTTCACAGGATGCATTCCAGGCGATTATCAAGAAAAAGGGGTGTTGCATAACCCTTAAGGCAAAGCAATTCAATCCTGTAGCCTTGGCAGCTCCGAAACATGGAGAGATGCAATCCTACATAAAAGAATCTCTCGATGGCACCATGGAACTTACCCTTGAGATGAAAAATCAAATGCCGATTACGTTGTCCAGCCAAAGAGCTTCTATCGATGTGCATTATTAGTAATGCAGATACAAGCATAGTCACAATTATAAAAACAACTCAAACGGCAATGCAAAGGCTTGCCCAATATGGCAGAATTTTTTAGGAGGTAGCATGCAATGAAGTTGGATGGTTTCGGAATTTTTGTAAAAGATATGGCTGTCATGGTGCGCTTTTATCGGGATGTACTGGGATTTAATATTAGAGAAGCGGAAGATACTTCTAATGTATATTTAGAGAAAGATGGCACGCTTTTTCTGTTATATAGAAGAGTAGATTTTGAAAACCTGACGGCAAGAAAATTTAATTACACTGAGGATATCAATGGTCATTATGAAATAGCATTAAGCGTAGAAAATGATGAGGCAGTTGACACAACCTTTAAGGAATTGATTCTAAAAGGGGCGATACCTGTACTTGAGCCAACGACCGAATCTTGGGGACAGCGTACTTGCTATATTGCTGATCCGGAGGGAAACTTAATTGAAATCGGTTCGTTTGAGCAGTAAAAATAAAATGTTGCAGGCATAGAACAAATGATGGAGGGATTGAACATGTTGAATAAAAACCAAAAGGCAGAAAGTGGTTGTTATTTTGGAGCGTGTTGTCGTGATGAATTGACCCAAAAGGTTTTGGTAGAATACTTGTATCTTGATCTAGAAACCTGTGAGCGCTGTATGGGAACAGACCAGGTTCTTGCTGCGGTAGTGCAAACACTTACACCGGCACTCGAGCTTGCTGGGTATAAGGTTGAATATAACAAAGTAGAAATGGAAACAGTGGAATTGGCCGTGCAATATCAATTCCTTTCGTCGCCCACGATTCGGGTGAACGGGAAAGATATCTGCACATCGGTTAAAGAAAACAGCTGTGGATGCTGCAGTGATATCAGCGGAACCGATGTGGATTGCCGAGTCTTTGAATATGACGGGGAAACCTATGAAGTTCCACCACAAGAAATGCTGGCCAGTGATATTCTGCGCAGTGTATTCGAAGTGGTTTCTGAGGGTCGTTCCTGTGAAACAGAGTATACATTGCCGGGGAATTTAAAATCCTTTTATGAAGGGAAGAAAAACATAGGATGCGCATGTGGCGGGAGCGGTTGATAAACAACTTTATGCAATCTTGAACACAAAGCAAGGTAATCCACGAAGTGATTTTGTGGGCTACCTTGCTGGTTTTTTTGTAATGCTTTCATACCCACCCTATCAGACCCGATTCGAATCCTATGGTGATTTTATATTTTTTTTCTATATTATGTAACGAAAACAATGAATCAAACACTTATATTATGAAAGGCGGTGAAGATTTGGAGTTTACTGATCTGGAGAGCGTGTATATTGAAAATGCTAAAATAGTATACAAGTATTTACTACACTTATCTCATGATGCCGGAATAGCTGAAGAATTGACACAAGAAACGTTCTTTCAGGCATCCAAAACCATGAGAAAATTTCGAGGAGATTCTAAAGTATCAGTTTGGCTCTGTCAGATAGCAAAACGGATATGGTATAAGCAGCTAGAGAAAAAAAAGAACAATTTATTATCCATAGATGATTGTTATGGTTTGGCATCCGACATCAATATTGAAGATGCATACTGGAAGCGTGAAGAAAAAATTCTACTCTACCGTGCGATCCATTTATTAAAGCCGCTTATGCGTGAAGTGGTGTATTTAAGACTTGAGGATTTTAGTTTTAAGGAAATTGGAGAAATTGTAGGTGAAAGTGAAAACTGGGCAAGAGTTAATTATTACAGAGCCAGACAAAACATATCCAATATTATGAAGGGGGCCGATTATGAGTAAAAGATTTGATTGTAGAATGATCAGGGACTTATTACCGAGTTATACTGATAATTTATTATCTGAGTATTCAAAAAATATTGTCACAGAACATATGCAAGAATGCCAGGAATGCAGGGAATTTTATAGAGGAATGCATGATGAGACTTCTTTGCAAAAAAAGGAAGAGGATTTTATAGAAGCAAAAAATATCCTGGGTTTTCTTAAGAAGATAAAGCTGAGAAATATGTTCTTGGGAATTATATTAACAACGATTATATTCTCTATTATCGGCGTAAGTTCGTGGGGATGGTACAAAACTGAATATCTTGCTTACAATGTTGTTGTTCCGGCAGAATATGTCAACGTTCTCGATGTGGCAGATAACAAAGATGGGACTGTTTATATCAAACTGGCGGCAGATACCGATTATAAGGTAGGAAGCTGGAAACTAATGCAAGATCAGAATGATCCAAGTGTTTTCATTCTGCAGATGTATCATGCCAAAAAAGCAGATACCATGACACAAGCTCAAAAAACTCAATATGGTGGGTATAGTTATGTGCTCGAGGCAACCATTGTTGTTGATACGAATTATCATGAAGAAAACATCGATACAGGTACCTATTCAGCTAGCTCTGGTACAGAACCACAGAATAATAATGATATTCAAAAAATTGTTTATCGGGTGCAGAACTCGGAAGAAGATATTGTTATCTGGGGGAATTGATAACCAGTTAAACCGTCATGCAAAATCTCTTCTAAACCCAATAAGGACTGAGATAAACACAATGTGACAAGGCACACTTCGAAATCAAACGGAGTGTGTCTTGTTCGTTTTCAATTTTTTTTATTCATCGGTATGTCGGATTTGGATTCCACGGTAAATGTACCCTCACAGCTTATTTTTTCAATTTGTCAATGGACAACTATTTCTTTACATTCTTGGTCCACCCGAAAAGCTGCGAGACATTGATTTGCATTTTGCTGGTACTGGTTCCTATTTTGGCGTTGGTTTTCTTGCAGCTCATTGATTTGTAGTCGGGAAGCAGTTCATGCCCACATAGATACGAACGTGTAAGCAAAGGGTATTAGCTTAAAAAGAAATTGGGATTTAGTGGTAAATGAAACAATTTGTCTACGTTTACTTGGGTCAACATCAAATTGTTCGTTATTCTAACATGCACCCATATGGTATATAATGGTGCATATAGATGAATAGTATGCAGAGCGCAGTTCTCTGAACCCTAGATATGATGGAGCTGATGTTTACGTTATGCAAAAAGGAAATACTGGACCAGGTGCAAAGAAGAAGAGAATATATGTATGGCTTTACAGAGGAAGAACAGTGTTTGCGCGTCGATATGGTTCGGAATAAGGTCAGCCAGTATGGGAGGAAGCAATGAAAAAGAAATTGATCATCGCATTTTTGGTATTCACCACAATAGGAGTGAGTTTGTTCTATTTTTTGACAACAGGCAATATTGGCGTGAAATACAATACGGCTGAAGTAAAAAAAGGAGCAGTGGAGCGTTATGTTGAAGAGGTTGGCAGGGTAAGCTCAAAAAATATCAGAAGATACTATGGAAACGGTTCATTCAAGGTGGAGGAGATGACCCTGGAGTTGGGAGATGTTGTCAAAGAAGGACAGCTGCTGATCAAATATGAAGATGACCTGGATCTGGAGATTCAGAAGCTGGAGAAGCAGATTGAGGCCTTGAGGGCTACTTATAGCGATGTGTTGTCTGGTACGGACATGGAAAGCGTGAACAGCGCCAAGATTGAAATAGCAAGAATCGAAAACAATTTGGAACTGGCCAAGAAGAACAAGGATAGAACAGAGGAATTGTATCAAAGCGGGGCTGTATCGCTCATTGATCTGGAGCAGGCAAACAACAGCGTCGAACAGCTAAAGAGTAGCCTTGCCATAGCCCGAAACAGCTATGAGCAACTGGTCAAAGGGGTTTCAGAAGATACCCAAAGAAGGTATGAGGCAGAAATCGATGTCATGCTATTGACGCTGGAAATATACAAAAAGAATCAGGAAGAGTATGTGGAACGCGCCGATATCGATGGCCTGGTAACGGAGATCAACACCTTCGAGGGAGATATCCCTTCTCCTGGATCCATGATTCTGGAGATACAAGATCCATCAGAAAAAGTCGTGTTGGTTGATTTCCTGGTGGAAGATGCCATAATGATCAGACCGGGCATGAGGGTGGAGGTTATGGATCAGAATTTGGGCATCAGCCTGGCTGATTTGGAGGTTTCCAGGATATATCCCAAGGCCTTTGTCACCCTTTCGGAACTGGGTGTGGAAGAAAACCGTCAGACGGTGGAAATTTTACTCCCTGCCTCGGTCGAAGAACTCGCCTTTGGACTTGAGGTGGGAACAAAGGTGATGATCGAGGAGCAGCAAGAAGCCCTTCTGATTCCGTCAGGGGCGGTCTATCAGAAAGACTCGAAAAAATATGTGAAGATCCTGGAGGCCAAAGAGGTCATTGAAAGGGAAATCATAACGGGGATAGCGTTTGACCATAGTATTGTTGTCCTCGACGGGTTGCGAGAAGGGGAGCAAGTCATCTTGAATTATCAAGAAGAGTAGATTGGATTGGCAGTCAAGATCAAGTGCAGATGGATGAAGGGATGAAAAAGATGATAAAAGTTGAAAACCTTTACCATTCATACAACAATGATGATAACTATGCGGTGAATGATGTCAGTTTTGAAATCCGTAAGGGAGAGATTTTTGGATTCCTCGGTCCTTCTGGAGCCGGGAAATCCACAACACAGAATATACTGGTAGGTCTTTTGCAGCTTCAAAGAGGTGAGGTTGAGGTTGCAGGATATGATATCAAGCATATTAAGAACAAAATGTTCAACAAGATTGGAATGTCCTTTGAGCAATCCAATGTGTACGGCAAAATGACCGGATTGGAAAATCTAGAATTTTACCGAAAACTGTTCGATGTTGAGACCAGAGAACCCATGGAGCTGATAAGGATGGTGGGACTGGACGGAAAGGAAAACATCAAAGCAGGAGAGTACTCAAAGGGTATGAAACATAGGCTTACCTTTGCTAGGTCCATGATCAACAATCCAGAAATATGGTTTTTGGATGAGCCGACTACTGGATTGGACCCTGCCATTGCAGCCAATATCAAGGACATAATAAGACAGGAAAACGAAAAGGGTGTAACGGTTTTTTTGACGACACACAATATGCATATTGCGGATGAATTATGTGACCGGGTGGCATTCATCGTTGATGGAAAGATCAGACTGATTGATTCACCGAAGAAGTTGAAGCTTGAATATGGAGAAAAGCTGGTGGATGTCGAATACTTCAGAGAGGGAGAATTGGTGAAGGACAGTTTTTCCACGGTTGCAGGGGGAGGAAAGGATAGATTGGTTGATGTAATCAGAAACCATGAGATCCAGACAATGCATACCAAGGAAGCTACTCTTGAGGAGATCTTTATCAGTGTAACGGGAAGGGGATTGGTATAGATGAAACTATGGCATAGTTTCTCCAAAGAGCTGATTCTTTCCTCGAAAAGCTGGTACTTCTATATCGAACTGGTGATGGCCATCATCCTTTTGCTTATTCTCCTATTTGTGGTGCCGGAGGATTTCGACAGCAAAGGTAAGGAGTATATTTATCTTGATCTGCCGCAGGTTGTACAGGAAAGATACGCCAAGAATTTGCTGGAGGAGGATCTTGATGAGATTACTGAACAGGCAGAGGTGAAGGCTGGCGGCAGTGTTTTTAAAGCCAGACTGTATGAAACGGAGGAATCCAAAATTTATCTGCTCGACAGTTTGGATGCGCTCATGGCCATTTCCAAGTCTGAAAGTGTACCTGCAGTGCATGTTCGTGCAAATGAAGACAATCAGGTCATACATACCTATTATCTGCAAGGATATGAAACCGTAAAGCTCAAGAATCTGCTCATGGTATATCACAATCGGCTGGCCGCGCATGACGTGATTGAGGAGTATGCAGAGAACATTCCGATCAGGAGTCTTTATCAGGGGGAAGAAGCATTCAATGACAGAGAGAATCTGATCCCGGTATTTCTAACCTTCAATGGAAGCCTTATGAGCCTGTTTATCATTGCGGCCTATATTTTCCTTGATAAAAGTGAAGGGATCATCAAAGCCTACGCCGTCACTGCGTCTTCTGTCTGGCATTATCTTCTTAGTAAAATCGGGGTGATCACCCTTACCAGCATAGTCACATCGTTCATCATCACGGTCCCTGTGATGGGATTGCAACCGAATTATGCTGCTCTTGTGCTGTTCCTCGTGACGTCGGGATTTTTCGTAGCCTCTCTTGGGCTGCTTCTTACAAGCTATTACAAGGACATCGTGGAGTCATTTGGGGCGATGTACATTGTAATATTGATCATGGTCATGCCCAATATTTCCTACTTCACACCCAGCTGGAGTCCAGATTGGGTCAAAATAATCCCTAGCTATGTAATGTTGCAGAGTTTCAAGGAGATCATCTCTGTAAATGGAAACATGTCATATGTATTGGTGGCTTCTCTTGCCTTTGCTGTGTTGGGCTTGGATATCTTTGTTCTGGCGAATCACAGATTCAAAAAGACTTTGTCTCTATGAAGGAGTGTGCTAGATGATCAAAAAGATACTCTTACTATTTCAGAGGGATCTGAAAGTCAGCGTAAGAAATTTCATTACCCTGTATATCCTTGTTGTCCCAGTGATTTTTGCTGTCGTGATCAATATCTTTTCCCCTGGGATCAATGATACTACGGTGGAAATTGTGCTGTTGGAAGGGGAGAATCCAGAACAGGTCGAATACTTCAAGCAGTTTGCCAATGTTACATTGTTGGAAACCATCGAAGCTGTGGAAGAGCGGGTTCGAAAAAGGGACCATATCATAGGGGTGCTCCCCGATGGCAGCCAGGAATACTTTATTCTGACTCAGGGCAATGAGCCGGATTATATAGTGGATTACGTAAAAAATCTCACCGCCTTTGATCATTATGGCATTGGGACAGAGGACTCAACAGCAGAGATAGTCGACTATGGTAGAGATATTCCTCCTCTCAAGAAGCTCATGGTCAATACGGCGATGATTTTTACCTCAATCTTGGGAGGTATGATCATTGCACTGAACATAGTGGAAGAAAAAACTGACAATACGATCAGTGCGATACACTTGTCACCCGTCTCCAGGATGGGATTTATTGCCGGCAAAAGCTTAATGGGGGTCTTTGTTCCCGTGGTGAGCGCCTTTTTGATTCTAACCATAACAGGCTTTAGAAATATCAACTATTTCCATGCCTTCTTGATGATAGTGACCTCAAGCATCATCAGCATCCTGATTGGCTTCATAGAAGGAATCAACAATGATGATGTCATGAATGCCGCCGGCAACATGAAGCTGCTGTTTCTGCCTCTATTTGGATGCATTGCTGGGGAAGAGCTTCTGGCGGACAAATGGCAGTTTCTGTTTTACTGGATACCATTTTATTGGACCTACAAAGGAAATGATCTTGTACTGTCAAACAGCGGTTCATGGCTCGATATCATCAAATATGCAGGCATTGTACTAGGAATCAGTATTATCGTTTTTTTGGTATTGGCACCAAGAATAAGAAAAGGACTGGAGTAATCGAGGAACAAAAAAACAGCGGCCACATTATTCGTTTGGTTATGAAAACGTAAAGGGAGGAAATGAAGATGAAATTTTGGGGCGTTTTGGCAATCGTATATGCAGCAGTCGTCGTCGTGATTGCGGTGATCAAGCCGGTAAAGATCTGGAATATCAAAAAAATTGAATTCTTTAGAAAAGTATTGGGAGATAAAGGGACAGAAATCTTCTTCTACATTTGGGCAGTGATTTTTCTGGTTTTGGGTGTCTGGCTGCTTGCAAGCTGATTGTCAGTCCAAATGGATGGAATAAGGATGATTTGTGGGCTGACGATAGGATTTGTTTTACAGGATTCTTTGTGAGAATGCCCGGGAACAATGATAGCAAGAATGCATCATGCAAATTCTTTGGTCGTGTGTTGACCACCTTGGTCTGTATTATACTGAATTTGGCATAATACGGACCTAGGTGGTCATTCCCTATGCCCTGGATGTTCCAACAAGACAATATTGAATCGAGCCATCATTGGTACATTGACTATGGTCGTGGTGTGAGTCTTTGCTTTGCGTTGTTTCTATACTATGATGTGTGTCTGTAGTGAATCAAAAGGAGTGAGGGGAACGATCAATGAAAAAGCGACTGAGAATAGCACTGATTGGGATTGTATCACTGATCATAATATTGAGTGCGATATTCCTTATTTATGCATCAGATTACTATAGAGCTGATGATGTGGCGAATGCAGTGATGCAAAAGGAAGTCAGTCTGAGTGTTCAGGACAACTTTTTGGTTTTGTCCCCAGATACACCCACAGACACCGCAATGATTTTTTATCCTGGGGCCAAAGTAGAGTATTTTTCATATTTGCCCATTCTGGAAAAAATCAAACAGAGTAGTGGCATCATGTGCATACTTGTTAAGATGCCTTTCAATATGGCGATCTTTGATAAAAACGCGGCCGATGAAATTGTGGAGCAGTTCCCGGATATAAAAAGCTGGTATATGGCAGGACATTCCATGGGTGGTGCTATGGCCAGCGATTATGCGTCAAGGCACCAGGACAAGATAAAGGGATTGATTTTGCTGGGTGCTTATCTCTATGGAGATTATCCGGCTGACAATACTTTGACCGTGTACGGATCCTTCAATACCAGTGTAGCCGAGAAAATCGATTATACAGAGAACATTGTGGTGATAGAAGGCGGGAACCATGCCCAGTTTGGTAATTATGGAAAACAAAAAGGTGATCTCGACGCCACGATTTCCAGAGAAGAACAACAGAACATGGCAGTGGAAGCCATCAAGGCATTCATAGAAAAAATGAATGACTGAGCTCATCTGCCGGTTTGTTCGTCGAGAGGGGGCTAGCCGATGCAGAATACAGAAAAAGACACCAAGCCAAACAGGTTCTTAGTACTGCTTTTGAGCGCAATTGTAATCATTTATGGTTTGTTCATCATGGCCATTCCCATATGCAAAACGGTGAGTTTGTCTGGCTTGGATCCTCAGCGTTTTCATTTTTTGCTTATATTGTACATCGCTCTTTTTCTTCCCAGCATGCTATATGGCATTGGTGCGTTAAGAACAAGAAACGGGGAATATGTGATCATTCCAGCTGTTTTTCTTTTGATCGCTGAGTATTATTTTTTTCATGATTACGCAACCTGGATAGCTTCAGATGCCAATGCTGCGATTGGATTGGTCATCATACCCGTGTATCTCATGCTTATCTTAGGATTATCCTACGGTATTGCGTTCATTTTTTTAAAAATACGCAAAAGGTGACTGCTTCAATCTATTGTATTTGTACCAGACACAGTTGCCTTGCCAGGATAGCTGTCCGGGACGAACATCACTGGTATCGAAAGGAGAAACAATGCCGCAAGCGACAGCCAGCACTATAGATGAATATATCTTACAATTTCCTGCTGCTGTTCAAGATATTCTTCGCAAGCTAAGACAGGTGATCAGCGAGGCTGCGCCTGATGCAGAAGAACGAATGAGCTATCAGATGCCCACTTTTTATTTGCATGGCAACCTGGTGCATTTTGCCGCCTACAAGAATCATATTGGCTTTTACCCGGCGCCATCGGGCATTGAAGCCTTTAGAGATGAATTAGCGATCTATAAGGGGGCAAAAGGTTCTGTACAGTTTCCTCTCCATGAGCCCATACCGTATGCTCTGATCAAGGAAATTGTTTTGTTTCGAGTGGAAGAAAATATGGGTAGAAAAACAAGCGATAGGAAATGATGAAGCTTAGAACGCAGGAGGGATTGGTATGGATAAGGAAAGAACAACTCTTTCAGGCGAGGAGCGTGACCGATTGCTGGAAAGCATGGAAGTACGCTTTGCGGCCAATATGGTTCGCCATAAAGGGATCATGTGGGAAAATGTAAAAAAGAAATTGGTAGCGAATGAAAAAAAATTGAGGGTATTGTATGCCATGGAAGCAACGGGTGGCGAGCCTGATGTGGTCTTTTATGATAATCAGCAGGATACATATCTTTTTATGGATTGCTCCCCGGAAAGTCCTAAAGGGCGCAGAAATGTTTGTTATGACTGGGAAGCCTTAGAAGGCAGAAAAGAAAACAAACCACATCATAACGCCATGGGTATGGCCTTAGAAATGGGTATGGAGATGCTGACAGAAGAGCAGTACAGGGAGTTGCAGAAAATTGGTGAATTTGATTTAAAAACCTCCAGTTGGGTAAAGACACCGGCTCACATTCGGAAGTTGGGTGCAGCCATATTTTGTGATCGGCGCTATGATACCGTATTTGTCTATCACAATAGTGCAGAGTCCTATTACGGTGTGAGAGGTTTTCGCGGTTGCATCACGGTCTGATGCCATGTAAGAAATCAGGATGAATGGAAGAAGGCGTATAGGTCTTTTTCAGGAAGAATATGTGATCATGGGCATGAAAAGGAGCTGCATGATGAACGCGAAAGAACGAAAACAAGAAAAGACAGGCAATATGAAAAAAGAATTGATGGCTCCTTGTGGTATGAACTGCCGTTTGTGTGTTGCCTATCAGTACAAAGAAATGAATATCAATAAACATGGGTTCCATAGGACATATTGTCCCGGGTGTATCCCCAGAGGAAAAAATTGTACGCACATGAAGGATGTGTGTGATCGACTGGGAAGCGGGCGTGTTCGATTTTGTTTTGAATGTGATGATTATCCCTGCAAACGGTTGAAAGCATTGGATAAGCGTTATCGTACCAAATATCATATGAGTATGATTCACAATCTTGATTTTATCAAAGAAAACGGATTGGTGTCTTTCCTGGAAAATGAAGAAAAAAAGTGGATATGTCCCACGTGCGGCGGTGTGATTTGCTGTCACAATGGATTGTGCTTGCATTGTCAGCTTGATATTTTGCTCAAGAATAGAAAATACCGGTGGAATGAGGAAAATAATCATGGAATCACTGAATGATTGTATCAAGGAATATACGGTGCAGTTGCAAAAAGGACAGATCCAGAAAGCCTATAAGGGTATTATGTCCTTTATGTCAGAGCTCAAAAACGACATGCAGAGCAAGTATCCAGCGTATGTTTCCAGTGCACTATATTTTGGCTATATGGATATGACTTACTTCGCTTTTACACCCTTCACGTTAAAGAAGAGAAAATTTAAAATTGCTGTCGTCTATTTGCATGAAGAAAACAAGCTGGAAGTTTGGTTGGGAGGCAGCAACAGAAGGATACAGGCTGAATACATTGCACTATTGCAAAACAAAGATATCGGAGATTATGCACTCTCACAGATGAAGCCGGGTTTGGACTCGATTGTGGCGTGGACGCTTGTTCATCAGCCCGATTTTGATCAGGCGGATGAGGTAAAAGAAATCGTTGAGCGAAATGTCATCGCATTTGCCAACAGAATGGTGTCCATACTTGGTGAATAACGAAAGTATAAATGCCAGTATCACTGGCAATGGATTCTCCTAAGGGCTAAAGGTTCGGAACAAGGAAGGAAAGAGGTATGCCGAAAACGCGAAAAATGTTGGGTTATGAGAATGTTCCTTGTTTGCGACCGCTGATGACACTGATGGAAACGCAGAGCAAAGTAACGCTGGCGCATTGGTCGACTGATTATGCGCAGAACGTGATATATCCCTTGTGGAGCAAGTATGAGCCAGATGATCGGCGTCCTCAACAGGCGTTGGATGCGGCACGGGCATGGCTGTCTGGAACCATCAAATTAACACAGGCAAAAAAAACGATTCTAGCATGTCATGCGGCAGCCCGCGAAGCAGAAGAAAGTCCTGTTGCACAAGCAGCGGCAAGAGCAATCGCCCAGTGTGCTTCCACGATTCACGCCGCAAAACACAGTATGGGACTGGTGCTTTATGGCGCATTGGCTGTCGCATACGATAAGCTTGGCACGACTGCTCCCTGGGAAAGGATAGAGCAATGTGCAGCGGATGAGTGTGAGCGTATGTATGAAGCATTGCGTTCCATGGCCGTCAGTGAGGAGCCAAACCCTGTGAAAATAAAATGGACTGGCTGATGCCTGGGGAAATTCTCATAGGATTTTGTTGTCCCCATATTGATCTGTCAGAACCCAGTAGAGGCCGGTCTTCTGCATGTTCCATCAACCAGAATAAGCTGGAAACACGATGTGCTTGTTCTCCATGCGAGTCAGCATCAAGAAGGTAAATTTAATTTTGGAGGTACTTACATGCGAAAAATACTTCAAAACAAAGACTTGAGAATCAGTCTCATCTTTACACCCATTGGACTTGTTGCGAGCATATATGTGGCCTGGTATCAGGTCTCCATGTTTAATGACGCGATCATGCAACAAATACTTTCACAACTGGGCTCCATAGAGGCACTCGTTGTGATTGCAGCGTTGCAGGGTGCATTGCTCACCTTTGCAGCCACCTTTTTAGGTTTGAAAATAGCCAGAAAAGTTCATTTGAAGCTCAACTTTCTCTTAGATAGAAAAGCACTGTTTTTGGCAACGTGCATTGCATTGGTTGCAGCCTTCATCATAGTAGGGTCGGATCGTTTTATTTTTGCTCATTATCTTACAAACAGCATCACGAACTATGCTTTTTCTCCCGTATACCTGATCGCGGGTATTTTATACGGGGGCATTGTCGAAGAAATTTTGCTCAGGTTGTTGGTCATGTCTCTTTTTGTACTCATATTATGGAAACTCTTTACGAGAGACAAGGATAGCAGGCAGATACCCAACGGGATTTTTATTGCTGCGATTGTTCTTGCTGCCTTGTTGTTTGCCGCAGGACATATTCCGTTTACGGCCCAGGCGATTGGCTTATCCGTGCCGATCATCATAAGAGCCTTTGTGTTAAATGGATTGGGAGGTATTGGGTTTGGTTATTTGTATTGGAAAAAAGGCTTGGCTTATGCCATGTATGCGCATGCCATGACCCATGTATTTATGCAGGTCATCTTTATGCCAGCTTTTTTCTAACATGGGCAAACGAGCATCATGCGACATTCACAAAATAAACAACTGGATGCATGGATCATGGGGTGAGTAGGCCAAGGTGGACCGGGGGTGGCAAGGTGAGAAATTTTACAAGAGACAACTTACTCTTTTCGCTTTGTGGTCTGCATTGCGGATTGTGTGTCATGCATGTGGGAGGGTATTGTCCAGGTTGTGGCGGCGGTCCAGGCAATCAATCTTGCGCCATTGCACGATGCAGTTTAGCGCATGACAACGTTGCCTATTGTTTTCAATGCAAGGAATATCCTTGCAGCAGGTACGAAAACATAGAGGCCTATGATTCTTTTATTACGCATCAGCGGCAGTTAAGCGATATGGCAAGAGCAAAAGCCATAGGATTAGATGCTTACAATAAAGAACAGGATAGTAAGGTTGCAATCCTGCAAGAATTACTATCAAATTATAATGATGGGCGAAGAAAAACCTTTTATTGCATTGCTGTCAATCTCTTGCCTTTGGAGGATTTGGAAAGCGCCATGAAACAATTGTCTGCCAACAGCGTGATCTATCGTCTAGCACCAAAAGAAAAAGCTGATGAGGTGACATCGGTCTTTTTGAATCTTGCCAAGCAGCAAGGACTAGTACTCAAGCTCCGTAAAAAACCGGTTAAAAAATAACCCAGAAGCACCTAGGAGTCCAGGAGAGACGTTTTTTGGCAATATGATTTTAAAATTGGAAGAAATAAAGGGGAAGAAGTTATTTTTTCCCCATAAGCCCCAGGCATGAGTGAAAACCCATTTTGGGATGGCCTGTGTTTTTTCTTTGATGCGAGGTGTGATGCATCTTACCATGCTTATGATTAAGGAGGGGTTCCTCATGAGAAGATATGAAAGCGCCATCACAGATAATGAAAAGATCAAAGAAATAATTTTGTCTTGTCATTGCTGCAGATTGGGTTTTTGCGACAACAACAAGGTCTATATTGTCCCATTGCATTTTGGTTATCGAGAAACAGAAAATAGCAGAATTTTCTATTTTCATGGGGCGAAAGAAGGAAAAAAAGTAGAGCTCATCAAGAAAAATCGATATGCTGGTTTTGAACTTGATACCAACTATCAAATTCATGAAGCAGAAACAGCTTGTTATTTTTCTGCACGCTATCAAAGTGTGATAGGCAGCGGTGCGATAGCCATCATCGAAGATTCTGAAGAAAAGAAAGAGGCATTGCAGTCGATCATGGAACACAATTCGGACAGGGATGATTGGATATTTTCGCAAGGAATGCTGGATACGGTTTGTGTGTTCAAGCTGATTGTCGAGGAAATGACCTATAAGGATCATGCCTGATCGTGTTTCCATGCATCGATTATGATGATCATGGGGTATATGGTGCTAAGATGCTGAAGGATTGGTAAAGTGACATATCAAACGATAGAAAGAGATATGGAGGTCTTTTATGTGGCATTATTTCGTCATGGGTATCATCTTTTTTGGAGTGGGTTTGTCTTTGCATGTCTTCAAATGGTATTTTCTTATTTCTGGCTACAACACCATGTCAAAAGAGAAAAAGGCCAGGGTAAACACAGCAGGTCTGGGTCGTTTGCTGGGACTATATTTCTATGTCAATGGTGGTGTTTTGTTCCTGATGGGTATCCTGCAAGCCGTGGGAGCAAAAACCAGCATGATGCCTCTTTTTGTCTTTTTTGGTATATCGACAGGTTATGTATTGCTAAAAGCCCAAAAATATGATGGAAATCTTTATGATGAACATGGAAAAATGCGAAAAGGCGCATGGAAACAGCTTGCCCTGGTTGTTGGGATCGTGGTGATCATAGGGTGTTTTGTGGTCGTACTGTTGTTTTTTTCCGCCCAGGCAACGAAGGTGACATTTCTAGAGGAAGGCATCGAAATTCATGGTATCTACGGGGAGATCTATACGTGGGATTCCATGGATCATGTAGCGTTGATGGAAGAATTGCCTACCATTGAAAAGCGTACCAACGGTTCTGCTTTGGGTTCAAACCTGAAAGGCTATTTTAAAACAACAGAATGGGGTGAAGTGAAGATGTTTGTGAATACCCAAGAGCCGCCTTTTGTTTATTTGGAAATGGATGATAGGGTTATGGTCTTCAACATGGACAATGCGGCTGAAACAAAAGAAACATACAGGAGCATATTGAAAAAAATGTCATCCGGAATGTGAATCATGCAGACAGATGGCTGGCCGGGTAGGTTTTATTGAACATGGTTTTCTCTCTACTGATGTTGTTTGAGGACGGAAGCATAGTGCCTGAATTTGTGGTATAATAAAACAACAGTAGAGATAAGTTTTATGGATTTTTTCTTGTTATTGTCACTCATGTAACTGTCCGAACAAAATGGAAAGGAGATGTTATTATGAATAGAGGGTTGGGTATCATAGGAACGATCGTGGTTGTTCTCATATTGCTTTGGCTTTTGAAAATCATCTAGGCACGGACGTGTCTTTGACAGCATAGCGTTATTGTAGTAGACTGAGTTATAAAAAGAGCATAAGGTAAAGATAATTGAATCAGATTTGCACAAGCAGCAAAAGTCACTTTTTATAAAGTGACTTTTTTTTATCACTTGATCTACAAGGAGGCAAATGCCGTTGATCTCATACGATATAAACAATATATATTTTTTAGGTGCTGTGATACTCACCCTGGTGTTCATAGGGAGTGCTCTGCGCAGGCTGCAAAAAAACCGGAACATGCATCTACGTGATGCATCTTTAACGGTCGAAGAACTTGAGGAACATGCTAGAAGCATGTCATTGGAGCATGCGGTGACATCGAGGAAAAACCGACTGAATTGGCCAGTAACACGTATGAATGACAATTTCAGTTTCATACGCCATGTATTCGAGGAGCTGAATGCGGATAGCAGCAAAAAGAAAGCCGTACCACCTGCCGCAGAATGGTTGCTCGACAATTATTATGTGTTGGAAGAACAAGTGAATGGATTGCGCAAGGAACTAACCAAGAAAAGTTATTTTGACTTGCCGATATTAAAAAAAGGGGATTACCGAGGCTTCACCAGGATATTTGCCCTGGCCATAGAGCTGGTTGCCCATACCCATGGGCAAATTGAAGAAGAAACATTATTGAAGTATTTGGAAGCATACCAATCGCACAACATTCTCTTTGAAAGAGAGATCTATATCATTCCTGCTATGCTGCGTTTGGTGCTTATCGAGAACGTCAGGCTTATTTGTGAAGATATACTGGAAACCAGAGAACAATGGAATCTCGCCGATGAAACGGTAGAAAAATGGTCAAAGGAAACCCGGACCGATGCAGGCAAGATCGTGGCATTGTTCAAAGACAATGGCAAGGCGATCAGTGATGCCATCGATACTGCCAACCCATCTTATGTTGAGCACCTTTTCTATGGATTACGGCGGTCTGGAAGAAGGTACTCTGATATATTGCGCTATATCGACGAAAATTTAGATAAATTCGATACGACAACAGAAATACTGGCTCAAAAAGAGCACAATGCGCAAGCAGCCAGCACCGTATCCATGGGGAATTGTATCGTTAGCTTGAAATATCTTTCTGGCATGAATTGGACGAATTTTTTTGATGCAGCCAGTTATTTGGAAAGAATTCTTCAGCAGGATCCTCTGGTGACATACGGTCTTATGGATGTCAATTCCCGTTTTTATTACAAAAACAAGGTCGAAGAAATTGCTAAATCCTATGGCGTTTCTGAACTTTATATTGCCAAGGAAGCCTTGAGCCTTGCTCAAGATGCCATGTCTGCGGGTGTTTTGTCATCGGATGGGGAACCGGAGGACAAACGCAGGTATCATATTGGTTACTATATTGTAAGTAAGGGACGTCAGAAACTGGAACAACAGCAGACGAAAACCCCCAAGTCCCTTGTTTGGCTTAAGAAAAAGATGGAAATTCATCAGGGAATCCTCTACATGATTTCCATCGTTGTGTGTACCATTCTTCTTACTTCTATGGCAGTTGGCTATACCTTATATCAAAGCAATGCAAAGTCTCTTTTTTACGGAATCCTAACGGCGCTGGTTGTTCTTTTGCCGGTGTCTGAAATGATTGTTTCCAGCATCAATTGGCTTGTTTGCAGATTAAAAAAGCCAGCCATCTTTCCTCGTTTGGCGCTGAAAGATGGTATTCCTGAGAACATGAGTGCCATGGTCGTGATACCTGCTTTGCTTTCCGATAAAAAAAGGGTCGTGGAGCTGGTGGAAAACATGGAAAACCATTATCTCGGAAACAAAGAAAAAAATTTATATTTTGCATTGATTGGGGCCTTCAAGGATTCGGGCCATGAGACCGATCAAGATGATAAAAGCATCATTCAAGAAGCCTCAGACAGAATCTTGGCCCTGAATGACAAGTATGCCTCAGGGAAAAAAGATCTATTCTATTTTTACAATAGACAGCGAACCTTCAATGAAATTGATCACAATTGGACGGGTTGGGAACGCAAAAGAGGCGCCTTGATGGAATTCAATGAATTGCTACTTGGGGCGACCGATACTAGTTTTTCCTACTGTTCCCATGAATTGCTCCCTGACGCCAATATTAAATATGTGATCACCTTGGATGCGGATACGATATTGCCTTTGGGAATGGCCAAAAAAATGATTGGCACGATGGCGCACCCCCTGAACAAGCCTGTCATTGACATGGAAAAAGGTATCGTTACGGAAGGGTATGGGCTTATTCAGCCTAAAGTTTCATTTGACAGCGACAGCTCCAATCGATCTGTCTTTTCCAGAATATATACCGGGCAAGAAGGTCTGGATCCCTATGCCAGCGCTACCTCTGATGTGTACCAAGACCTTTTTGGGGAAGGTATCTTTACCGGGAAGGGTATCTATGATCTTCATGTTTTTCAAACGGTACTGAAGGGTAAATTGCCAGAAAATGCAATACTGAGTCATGATCTTCTGGAAGGATCGTTTGTGAGAGCCGCGATGGTCTCGGATTTGGAATTGGTTGACGCCTATCCTTCGCGTTTCAACTCTTTTATGGCCAGGCTTCATCGATGGATTCGCGGTGATTGGCAACTTATTCTTTGGTTGCGCAGTGGGATCCATGCCAAGAACAAGATGCGTATAAGAAATCCATTGTCCCATGTTTCCAAGTGGAAAATGGCGGACAATCTGCGGAGGAGTCTCTTGGCCCCCTCCGTTATGGTCCTTCTTGCTTTGGGATTAAGCGTACTGCCAGGCCCAGGTGGATTCTGGGTTGGTTTGGCTCTCGCGTCCATGGGTGTACCTCTTGTTTTATCGCTGCTGACACAGATTTTTAGTGGAGGACTGAAAGCCGATAGTATCAAGAGACATCTTCCGGGATTTTTTGGGATCAAGGCCTCCATATTTCAGTTTCTCTTGGCGGTTGTTTTTTTACCCTACCAGGCATTTATGGCTTTGGATGCTATTGTTGTTACGCTGATCCGGGTTTTTATTACCAGAAAGAACATGCTTGAATGGGTGACCTCCTCCGATGCGGACAAAATGCAGCCAAATTCCATCAAGAGTTATATACTGACGATGAGCGTTAGTGTGGTGGCGGGTATAGGCATGGCTGCACTCTCTTTTTGGTATAAGCCAGAAAACTGGGCGCTCGGGGTTGTATTGTTGGTTGCCTGGGTGTTTTCTCCAGTGATTGCCTACTGGATCAGCAAGGAAGATCCCAGGCAAGCTGAAATGCTTCAGGATAAGGATTTGCTGGAACTCAGGAGAATAGCGAGAAAAACATGGAGGTACTTTGAAGAGTTTGCGGATCATAAGAACAATCACCTGGCCCCGGATAATCATCAGGAAGAACCATTCAGAGGGACCGCCTACAAGACGTCGCCGACGAATATAGGTCTTGGATTGCTGGCTTCTTTGACAGCCAGAGATATGGGCTATATTGGCATTACTGAGGTTCTGGAGCGTATCTCAAGAACTATCACGACCTTAGAGAAGATGGAAAAGTGGAATGGGCATCTGTACAATTGGTATGATACCCGTACCTTGGAACCTCTTTCACCAAAATATGTTTCCACTGTTGACAGTGGAAATCTGGTCTGTTATCTCGTTACCTTGGTCCAGGGTTTGCAGGAGTATTATGCAAAGCCCTTGTTGGATGCCGCCTTTATGAGAGGCATGCAAGATACAGTGCAAGCCGGTCTAAAAGAGGGGCAGGAGTTTTCCATGGATGGCGAAGCTTTGCATTTCCTGGAGGAATCGGAAACGATGGATCCCATCCTTTGGTATAAGGTATGGGATGAGCTCCTCGGGGAGTTGGGGCAGATACCTGTTTTGAAAAAAGAATGGGCACGCAAAAGTGTACGTATGGGAAATGCACTGAAGCATGAAGTGCTAAGCTTCATGCCCTGGGTCGCAATTTCTCCTCTGACCGTCAATCCACTTTGGGATATGGCGATAACTAAAAAAGTTCAGGCGCTGTTCGTGCTCATGCGAACCACTAAGAATTTGGAGGATCTCCCTGCTCTGGGCAGCAACATAGCACACCTTTGTGATGTGCTGATTGCAGATATCCGAAAGACGCCAGGCGCTGGCTTTGATGCGGAATTGGTATGGTTGAATACATTAAAAGAAGACACAGAAGCGTCGATTGGAGCAGTAAGAGGGTTTATGAACCAATACGACCAGTTGATCAAACGAGTTACGGCACTTTCGATGCATACGGCATTTGCTCCCCTTTATGACGATCGAAGACATTTGTTTCACATTGGTTACAATGTAGAAGAAAAAAAGCTTAGCAATTCGTATTATGATCTGTTGGCTTCCGAAGCCAGACAAACCAGCTATATTGCTATTGCGCGGGGTGAGGTTCCACCAAAGCATTGGTTCATGTTAGGAAGATCGTTGACGGTGGTGGATCGTTTTAAGGGACTGGTTTCTTGGAGCGGGACTATGTTTGAGTACCTTATGCCGCTTCTTTTGATGAGAAGTTACAAAAATACCCTTTTGGATGAAACCTATTCTTTTGTGGTCAAAAGTCAGATAAAATATGGAAAGCAAAGAGAAATGCCTTGGGGGACATCTGAGTCGGGATACAACGTTTTGGATATCCATCTGGACTATCAATACAAAGCCATCGGGGTACCTTGGCTTGGGCTGAAAAGAGGGTTGTCTGAGGATGCTGTCGTCGCACCCTATGCGACGTTTCTGGCCCTTTTGGTAGATCCTGCAGCTGCATACAAAAATATAAAGACACTGCAGGCTGAAGGTATGGAAGGTGCTTACGGCTTTTATGAAGCGGCTGATTATACGCCAGAACGACAGGAACCGCATACAAAAAAAGTCATCATCAAGAGCTTCATGGCGCATCATCAGGGGATGAGTCTTTTGGCAATCAACAATTATCTTAATGACAACACGATGCAGCGTCGGTTTGCGAAAGATCCACATGTCAAAGCGGCAAGACTTTTGCTACAGGAAAAGGTGCCGTTGCACATCGTATTCACAAAGGACAGCAAGGAGAAAATTCAGACATCAAAAGTGGTTTTTCATAGTGATGCAGGTTCTATGAGGCGGTACACGACTCCTAATTTTGACTTGCCCAAAATACATGTTTTATCCAATGGAAGGTATTTTGTGAGTCTGACGGATCAGGGTACGGGTTATAGCCGCACCAAAGATGAAGATGTCTCAAGATGGCGGGATGATCCTGTTTTGGACCAATATGGTACATTTTTTTATATTGAAAATATAGAAAAGAATCGAAAATGGTCCGCTTCGTATGCACCTCTTCATGCCATGCCGGAAAACTACGAAGTGGTTTTCACAGCTGATAAAGTGGCCTACAAACGGACCGATGGAGACATTGATACGTTGACAGAAGTGGTTGTGGCTTCTGGAGACCGGGCGGAAGTTCGGAGAATCAAGCTTACCAACAACGGTACATCAGCTTGTACACTTCAAGTGACCAGCTATTTTGAACTTGTGGCGGCTCCCCATGATAGTGATTTGGCGCATCCTGCTTTTAGTAATCTCTTTGTGCGTACAGAGTTTGATTCGCAACATAATGTGCTGCTGGCAAATCGGCGTGCCAGGAGTCAGTCTGATCGCGTGTTGTGGGTGGGCATAATACCAGTGATAGATGGGAAAACAGTAGGTGACATAGAGTATGAAACCGATAGATTGCGTTTTGTGGGAAGAGGAAACACTCTCAGCAATCCAGAGGTCATAGAGCAGAAAAAGCCCTTATCCAATACGGTAGGTTCCGTCTTGGATCCTATTTGCAGCATGAGAACCAGAGTCCGTGTAGAACCTGGACATACAGCACGGATTTTCTTTGTGACAGCCTTGGCTGACAGCAAAGAGTACATGATGGAGTTGGTTGAAAAATACAACAATGTAGAGACATGTGATGCTGCCTTTTGGCTTGCTTTGACGAGGAGCCAGGTGGAAGCGAAATATTTGGATATCCAGGCTCCGGAGATGGAACTATATCAAGATTTGATATCGGATATTCTCTTTATCAGCCCCCAACGCAGGAAATATGAGCAGTATTTGCTCAACAACCATAAAGGGCAAGCTTCATTATGGCCATATGGTATTTCGGGAGATCGGCCCATTGTGCTGATCACCCTGGAGAAAACGGATGACCTTACGCTTTTGTATGAATTGTTAAAAGCCCATGAATACTGGAGATTAAAGAATCTTAAGGTTGATCTGGTCATTTTAAGTCATGAAGAAAACAGTTACCAAAATCCATTGCACTCCTTGATTACCGAAATTGTTTATACAACACAGACGCAAGATATCATGAATCGACACCAAGATGTATTCATACTCAAAAGTAGTGCCATGACAACGCAGGAAATCAATCTTTTTTACGCCACTGCCAGGATGGTTTTTGAAGGACACCGCGGTACGATGGTTGATCAATATCGTATGGCGGAGACCAGAAATATCGTTGATAGTACGATGTCTTTTCCTTTGCCGAAAGTGATTGAAAAAGTGGTTGAAGTCAGGCGAGATGAAACCCGATCACAGCTTCCATTTTTTCAAAAGGCAGCAGAGGAGCAAGGAGAACTTCAGTTTTTTAATGGTACCGGGGGTTTTGGGAAGAATGGGAAAAGCTATGTGATCAAGCTTGCAAAAAACCAGATGACACCGGCACCCTGGGTCAATGTTATTGCCAATCCTGATTTCGGATTTTTGGTTTCCGAGTCAGGCGGCGGCTATACTTGGTGCGAAAACAGCAGGGAGAACAAATTGTCCAAATGGTCCAATGACCCTGTTGGCGATGAGCCTAGTGAAGTTTTCTATGTCAGGAATGAAGTGGGAGAACTGTGGTCGATGACGCCTTTGCCCATACGAGAAGAGGATCCATACATCATCGAGCATGGATTCGGATATACCCTATTTCGCCACCAGAGTCATGGGATTGAGCAAGAGCTTGTGCAGTTTGTGCCTGTTTCCGGTACGGCCAAGATCAGCATGCTTCGTTTTCATAATGAAAGTAAAAAGAGAAGAATCTTACAAGTGACTTATTATATGACACCGGTTTTGGGAGTCAGTATGAGTGAGACGGGCAGGCACCTGATCAGTTCTCAAATAGACGATGGCAGCTTCATCATAGAAAATCCATACAACAGGGAGTTTGCTGACAGGGTCTTTTTCCTGGATGTATCGGAGCAGAAGCGAACGGTGACAGGAGATAAGAAAGAGTTTTTTGGGCGAGGAAAACTCGATGCCCCTGAGGGACTAACGAATATGACCTTGTCGGGAACGACAGGCGCAGGCTTGGATCCTTGTGGAGCGATGCAGATCTATCTTGAACTAGAAGCAATGGAAACAGCAGAAATCGTTTTTGTCATGGGCATGGCCGAAACGCGTGAAAAAGCGCTGGCGCTGGCGAATCGGTATAAGACTGTGACGAAGGCAAGGAATGCTTTGCAGGAAGTTGAGCTTTTCTGGCGTGACAAGCTTCAAGTGGTGGAAGTGGATACGCCTGATCCTGGTATGAATATTTTGCTGAACGGATGGCTTCCTTACCAAGTGATATCCTGCAGGATGTGGGCCCGTTCCGGGTTCTATCAGGCGGGCGGGGCCTATGGCTTTCGGGATCAGCTCCAGGATACCTTGTCTTTGGCTATCATTTATCCTTCTCTTGCCAGAGAGCAGATTATCAAGCATGCACAGCATCAATTCGAAGAGGGCGATGTGCTCCATTGGTGGCACGAACCCGCTGGGAAGGGTACCAGGACCCGCATATCGGATGATTTCCTGTGGCTACCCTTTGTGATGGCTGAATACATAAAGATGACCGGAGATTTCGATATTCTGAACGAGAAAGTTTCGTATTTGCAGGGGGCACAACTCAAAGAGACGGAAACAGAACGGTATTGTCAGCCGGCGGTTTCTGCAGAAGCGTTCTCCCTTTATGATCATTGTATCCGTGCTGTGAACAATGCGCTTCAGTTTGGGTCGCATGGACTTCCTTTGATCCGTGGAGGAGACTGGAATGATGGAATGAACCATGTCGGCATAGAAGGTCAGGGAGAAAGTGTTTGGCTTGGTTGGTTTTTGTATACAGTACTGCAAAAAATGCTGCCTCTTTGTCGAAAGATGGGTGATAAAAAACGAGAAGAGGAGTATTGGTTGCTTGCAGAGCAAGTAGCCAAGGCTGTTGAGACCAATGGTTGGGATGGAAACTGGTATATCAGGGCTTTTTTTGATGATGGAACACCCCTGGGCTCTTCTAGCAACAGCGAGTGCAAAATCGATTCATTGGCACAAACCTGGGCAGTGCTTTCCGGTGTGGGTGATCCGATAAGAGCCGCACAAGCCATGCAGTCTCTTTACGATCATCTTGTGCTGGAAGAGGAAGGCATTATTAAGCTGCTAACACCTCCTTTTGCAGATGGTATGCAGGATCCGGGTTACATCAAAGGGTATCTTCCGGGTGTGAGGGAAAATGGAGGACAATACACCCATGCAGCCGCTTGGGCTGTGGCGGCCTTTGCGAAGCTTGGTGACGGCAATAGGGCAGGGGAGTGTTTTGGTCTTCTCAATCCCATCCATCATGCGCGTACCCGCAAAGAGGCAGAGATCTACAAGGTAGAACCCTATGTAATGGCAGCCGATGTGTATGGAGAAAAGCCTCATAGGGGTAGGGGAGGCTGGACCTGGTATACCGGAGCGGCCGGTTGGATGTACAAAGCCGGTTTGGAAAGTATGCTGGGATTTTACAAGCAAGGCGATCAATTGATTTTGGATCCGACTATACCCAGTACATGGACAGGGTATGCGCTGCGATACAGATTTATGGAAACGGTATATGAGATCAAAGTAAGTAATCCAGAAAAAGGCAGCAAGGGGGTACGGGAGGTCTGGATGGACAATGTTCTCCAAGCAGATTTCTCCATTTCCCTTAAAAATGATCGACGTACGCACCAGGTTGATGTGTTGATGGGTTCTGTTTCTGATACTGTATTGTGAACTGTCCATAGTGAATCTTGCAGAAAAGCCCAGTATATGGGCTTTTTTGATGTTCTTATGGCATCCTTGGCAGCCTGAACGTAGGAAGTGCTGCCTGTCTTGTCAAATGCACGGGTAAAAAATCCAGACAGCTCAGGGATGGATGCTTTGTTGACAAAATGAATTGCTTCAGATATTGTATGTAAGTAGGTACTTACATAATAAGGAGAAGTAAGCCATGAAAACACGAATGAGCAGGAAAGAAAGACAGGAACAGATCGTGGATACCGCAATGAAGCTTTTTGTGGACCATGGATATAAAGGAACCACTACGGCTGAGATTGCTGAAGCAGCCGGTATTTCTGAAGTGACTCTATTTCGAAATTTTGCCTCAAAAAAAGACATATTTCTGCAAGGTACTATTCCTGTTCTCACAAAAACTTTGGAAGAAAGTTTGTCCAGTAATGAAGAGGAAACAACAGCAGAGGCCTTGGAGAGATTCTTTTATGACCGGCTTTCTGTCATCTCTGAGAACTATGGTATTTTGAGACTGGTATTGATGGAGAATCAGATGAACCATGATTTATCAGACATTGATTTTATCAACACAATCGGGAAAATGATCCGTAAGGAGTTATCCCGCATGGGCCTAAACCAAGATCATGCTGATTTTACCATGAGGATCATGATGGGGAGTATTTTGTCTTTTCTGTATCTTCCGGAGAAAAATCAAGAGACAGTGAAAAAATTTGTTGCTGCTTTGGTGAGAACAGTGAATATCATGAATGAGAAACATGGAGCGTGAGGGCATGAAACAGAAAAAAAATATCATCGTATTGGCATCGATGGTTGCCATCTTTTTGATCATGAATCAATTATTTTTTGCATCTGATGCCAGTAGAAGTGAAACGGGAATAGAGGAACAAGGTATTCTCACTGAGCTTGAGGAGGTGCAAAAGAAACCCATGGTACAAGCACTGGCATACCTGGGGACCCTTGAAAGTGAAACCAATGCGATGCTCAGCTCAAAGATTTCTGGAATGATCACCTCTATTTATGTATCAGAAGGGGATATCGTTCATGAGGGTGATGTTTTGCTTGAAATCGATAGCGAGCAGATAGAGGCAAAGCGAGATACCATTAGTCAGAAAAGAGAAACCCTTTTGGACTCCATTTCTTACTTGGAATCCGAGATCAAGGGATACTATTCTTCTCATCCCATGGTGGCAAAGGTTGAGTCGGCCAGACTATCGCTTGCGTTTCAACAATCGGAGGTAGAGAAGTACAGGCGACTTTATGCAGCAGATGCAGTGTCGCTATCACAGCTGGAGCAGAAAGAGCTTCAACTGCAATCGATCAAGTGGCAGGTGGAAGAGCTGGAGCAGACCTTGCTTTGGCAATATGATAATCTTGTGCAGGAAAGAGACGTGGCCATGGGTCAACTGGGTGAGGTGGATGCTTCTTTGGAGGAACTGGCATTATCCATCAGTGATGCCAGATTAACGGCTCCTTTTGCTGGTCAGGTTACTCAGATGGTGGCTTCTCTAGGTGAGCTTGCTTCTCCAGGGAAATTGCTTGTGGGACTAGATAGCCTGCAGCAACTGAGCGTGGTTACACAAGTTGGTGAGTCGGATTTGCAGAAAATACAGCCTGGCATGTCTGCGGAAATGGTTTTGGGAGGTTCAGATGTTGTCATTGTCGGTACTGTATCTTACAAAAGTGAGAGCGTTAGTCCCAAAACAAGAATAGGGGAGGTCAGAATAGAGGCACCAATACCCCCAGACCTCATGATGCTTGGTTCAAGTGTGAGGATAACCATACTTCTGGATGACAGTACCGATGAAATCATGATTCCCAAAGCAGCTGTGAAATGGTTGGACAATCGGCAGGTTGTCTATGTTTATGATGATGGTGGCCGGGTACAGGAAAAAGAGATCGTGATTGGTGAAAGTGTGAAGAATGAATACCAAGTAGTCGAAGGACTTGTCGTGGGAGATATGATCGCCATTAGGAACATACAATCGCTACGTGATGGTGCCAGGATTTATGTTTTTGATGGGGAGGAAACAAAATGAGTTTCGGCGGTTTTTCCATAGGAAAGAAGTATGTAGTCTTGTCCCTGGTTATCGGGATACTCATATTTGGTGGATACAGCATGCTGACTCTGAATACGCAGCTTTCACCAGATACAAGTCCTCCGACTGCGACCGTGGTCAGCATTTATCCTGGGGCCATGGCACTCGATGTCTCCACTGATGTAGCCAAACCTATGGAGGAGTCCTTTGCCAAGCTAGATGGAATCGAGAATATCAGTTCTTCCAGTCAGGACAATATGGCAATCATTCGATTGACCTTTGATTATTCAACCGATGTGGATCAAGCTGCCATCGATATTCAAAATACCCTCAATACGATTCGCAATGCTCTGCCAGAGAATCTCCAGGATCCACAGGTTCTAAAGTTTAGTGTCTCAGATCAGCCGGTCATGACCATCGGGATCCAAAGTGCGGCCTTGTCAATGCAGGATCTGCGAAAGCTTACAGAGGATAAAATGACGTATGCATTGCAACTAGTGGAAGGCGTGGCTGCGGTCAATATTTTTGGAGGTCACGGGGCAGAAGTACATGTGCGGCTCGATGAAGCAACCGTACGGGCATATGGCTTGTCCATAGACCAGATTGTCGGTTCGTTGAAAACCTCCAACATCAAGGCTCCGGGGGGAACTATCCTGTATGAAGAAAAAAATGTGTTGCTGCGGGTAGAAGAAAGTCTGGTGTCCCTGGAGGAGCTTGGCAATGTGGGTATCCCTTTGGCAGATGGAAATACTGTTCCTCTGTCAGCTCTTGGGACCATAGAATCAGGTACCATTGAGCAGGAAGGTTCGTATAGGCTCAATGGTGAAGAAGCCCTTGCGCTCATGATTACAAAAAAAGCTGATTACAATACGGTCGAGGTGATTGAGTCAGTCAATGAGAAGATAGCAGAACTGGAGGAAGTGTATCCTTATGTAGCTATGAACGTGGCTTCAGATGATTCAGCCTTTACGAATCAGATGGTTTCCAATATGGCTGCCAGTGTTGTATTGGCTATCGCTTTCACAATGCTCATTATTTTGTTGTTTATCAACAATATTTCGCGGGCACTGGTGATTACCATTTCCATGCCATTGGTATTTTTGAGTACCTTGGGACTGATGAAAGCATTTGGCATGAATTTGGATTTGGTTACGCTGTCCGCCTTGATTTTAAGCATAGGATTTGTTGTGGATACAGCGATTGTCGTTGTTGAGAATATCAGCAGCCATTTGGGGCAGGGAAAAGAAATGGTAGTCGCTGCTGTGGAAGGAACAGATGAAATTGCTCTTCCTAGTATAGCAGGAGCGACGACCACATTGATTGTATTGATACCTCTTTTGTTCATCACGGGATTTGTGGGAGAAATGTTCAGACCGCTATCAATGACACTTATTTTTGCCATATCTTCATCGTTGGTGGTTGCGCTGATCATTATTCCTCTTTTGACTGTCATGTTTCAGCCTTTTCAGTTTAAGAAGATTGAAAGATTTGTTTCTGCATTTTCGATTCCATTCAACAGATGGATGGATTTGCTTATGGAAAAATATGTCGGATTGTTTCATCTGACCAGCGGAAAAAAGAAGAAGACGTTTGTTGTTGTCATAGCACTCATGGCCGTCAGTGCTCTTTTTATCAACTTCAATGGTATGGAAATGCTTCCCAAGTTTGATAGTGGCGTATCCTATGTCACACTGGAAATGGCTCCGGGAACACCGCTTTATAAGACGGAGGAAGCAGTGGACCGTGTGGAGGAGTACCTCCTTCAGGTTGCGGAGATTGTTTCATTTGAATCCAGGATCGGATATGAAGAAGGGAGTATGCAACAAGGAGATTTTGGGATTTTGGGTAGCGATCAGGCTATGATCACAATCAATCTGAGCTCTAGGAAGGAAAGGAGCATTTCCATTTGGGAGTTTCAGGAAGAATTGCGAGCCAAAATTGAAGGTATTCCGGATGTCAACCGTTATGTGGTCAAGGAAAAAGGAGGAACGGCGGTGACAGGCGCTTCTGCTCCTATTGCCGTGAAGATCATAGGAGAAGACCTTGATGTTCTTTACCGCATTGCCGAGGATGCCATGGCCATGATGGAAGAGGTAGAGGGAACCACCAATGTTTTTACAAGCTTCAATGACGAATACAAGCAGATGTCTCTTTCGTTTGATCGTGAGAGATTGGCTGAGCTTATGCTGAGCGAGGCTTCTGCAGCCCGTCAGCTGTATGGGAGCATGGAAGGAGTCGATGCCATTTCTGTGGTCATAGGAGCCAACGATGCCATGGATGTCAGAGTTGGTTATGAGGGGGATTCGTCATCGGATATGGAATATCTCCTCGATACGTATCTGGTTACTCCTTTGGGGGTAAGAATTCCGCTACGTGAGGTGGCCACCATGGAGCTGGAGAACAGATCCAATCTGGTGGAACGGGAAAATATGTCCTATATGGTGAATATCCAGGGTTTTGTGGAAGGAAGGGCTTTCAGCCATGTGGTTTCGGATATCCAGGAAGGCATTGAGGTAATGGATCTACCGAAGGGATACCTGATTGAGTTTGGGGGTGAACAGAAATCGTTGACAGATTCGGTAGGAGATATGATGTTTTTGCTGTCACTGGCCATCATGTTTGTGTATCTTGTTCTCGTTCCTCAATTCAAATCTTTCTTGCATCCGGTGACCATCATGGCGGCGATTCCCATGGTCATCATCGGCATTGCTCCGGCACTGGGACTTACGGGCAAGTATATGTCCATGCCGGTCCTGCTTGGATTTATACTATTGACGGGTACCGTGGTCAACAATTCCATTTTGCTCGTGGCAGCCATCAATGAAAGCAGGGACGCCGGTATAGCCATGATGGATGCCATAGAATTGGCCATTAGGTCACGATTCAGACCCATTATGATGACGGCTTTTTCAGATATTGTGGGAATGATGCCATTGGCGCTTCAGTTGGCCTTGGGTTCTGAAAGATTTTCGCCTCTGGCCATAACCGTGATAGGGGGGATGGTGGCAGCCACGCTTCTCACCATCATCATGATACCGCTTATTTATGTGATTTTGGAAAAAGCCAGTATGAGGATAAAACAATGGTCTGGCAAAAAAACGCTAGAAACCTTGGATGAGGTGAGTCATTAGCGCATCTGCTTCTTACTAGTATTGGGATCACTTGTTTTTTAGATAATGTAAGGCTGTGGCGCACATCGGGAATACCTGTTTTTTTGAAAATGATTCTTCATAACAGGGGCAGCAAGGATGGATCGAAGAGTATGGCAAAAAGAGCAGCATGTTATTGCTGTTCTTTTGTTTTATAAATACGGAAAGCAGTCTATAATAGAATTGTAATTGGCATATGCCAATAATGATTTTTGGGTCTTAGAGATTTGTGGCAAAGATGAAGGTGGATAGTGATGAATTCACATGAAGACAAAGTTCAAAGAATCGCAAAGCAATTGCAAGAGCGAAAGAGCAGCAGGCCTTTGCGTCTATGGAAAAAAACTGTTTCGCACGAGGTCCCAAGGCCCAAAGATAAAAAAGCGCTGGATGAGAAGCTTGATATCAGGGATTTGGATGCCATCCTCTCTATTGATGTTAAAAAAAGCACATGCACGGCAGAACCAGGTGTTACCTTTGAAAAACTTGTGAAGGAAAGCATGAAATACAATCTTGTTCCCGCAGTGGTTTCTGAGCTTAAAACCATCACCATTGGAGGAGCTGTGGCAGGTTGTTCCATAGAATCCATGTCTTATCAGTGGGGAGGATTTCATGACAGCTGTTTCGAATATGAGGTCGTGACCGCAAAAGGCGAGGTGCTTATTTGTACGCCTTATAATGAAAACCATTTGCTGTTTCAGATGATGCATGGGACGTTTGGGACTTTGGGCATCATTACCCGTCTTACGTTCAAACTTGTCCCAGCGAAACCATTTGTCAAGGTGGTGTATGAAGAGTATGAGACCCTTGAAGAATATAAAAAATCCATCTGGTCACATTACAAACAAAAAGATATCGATTTCATGGATGGCATCATACACTCACCGAAAAAGTATATTCTTGGGGTGGGATACTTTGTAGCCGAAGTCCCTTATACACATAGTTATGACTGGACTCGCATTTATTATGTGAGTACAGCAAAGCGAAAAGAAGACTACCTAAAGACAGAGGATTATTTTTTTCGTTACAACAAAGGCGTGACCAACGTGCATCCAAAATCATTCCTCTTTCGACTTTTGTTTGGGAAAATAATCAATTCCAACAGCATATTGATGCTGGCCAATACATTCAAAAAGCTGATACCTTCTTTTCTCATTCCGGTTACGGTGGATACCTTCATACCCTTTTCAAGGATAGATGAGTTTATGCCTTGGTATGTCAAAGAAATAAATCATTTCCCTCTGTGGTGTGTTCCATATAAAATTATGCATCCCTACGAATGGGTTGCTACTGCCTTCTTGGATCAGGTTCATGATGAACTCTATCTGGATATTGCCTTGTATGGGATGCGAAAGAAAAATCCAGAGCATTACTACCGCATCATCGAGAAGGAACTGGTCAAACTGGGTGCCATCAAGACACTCATTTCTACCAATTACTATACAGAAAAAGAATTTTGGTCTATTTGGAATAGAGAGAACTTTGCTATGGTTAAAAAAAGAACGGATCCTGAAAACATATTGAGAGGACTTTATGAAAAAACATGCAGGGCTTCTAGAGGGTTAGATTCATAAAGATGATGATTCCAAACCCTTGCTGGCTGGGTCAGCTTTTTGCAAGCCTCGCCATTTTTTGAAGATAATGCTCCATGTCGAATTTTCTGTTTAAGCCATTGGCATTCATATAGCGTATCTTGCCAAAAATCTCTCTCTCTTTCCAGGCACGATCATGTTTCCCGAAGCACCAGGCTACTCCAGCGAAGCTGTTGGGATCTCTTCCATCCAAGCTATACTTGTTGTTGAGGAAAAGGGCATTTTGGAAGGCTTCTTGGGGTGTGATGCTCCATTCCAAAATCTTCTTGCTCCAATACATACGCATGTATCCGTGCATCTTTCCTGTGAGCATCATCTCTTTTTGGGCGGCATTCCAGTATGGATCATGGGTTTCTTGTTTCTCCAATTCATCAAGCGTATACAAATGTGTTCTTTCGTCCTGGAGATGCTCTCCCAGTGTTTTTTGGGCCCAAAAAGGCAGGGATTCATAGGCGTCGTATTGTTCGTTGTAATAGACGAAATTCATGCTTAATTCTCTTCTTACGATGAGTTCTTCCAAAAATTCTGTTTTACTCTCAAGATTTATGTGGGTGAGCCTTAGAGCAATATACAATGGAGATATTTGTCCGAAATGCAGGTAAGGACTGAGCTCTGAAGAATAATCAAGCCCAGGTTCGTTTTTTAGCTGGCTATAGAAAGGCAGCTTCTTTTTGATGAATGCTTCCAACAGTTTTTTGGCCTGGCTTGTCCCGCCATGAAAGTCAGTGATGGGGATTATCGATCTGTCTGTATCCAGTTGTTCCATGACCAGGTCAATGTTGTTTATGTCCAGTGTCTCAAAAGAAATAGGGAGACCGATAGAAGAAACGGAGAGCTTGTTTTCAGGCAAGGGCAGTGTAAAATAGGGCAACAGTTTGTTTATCTTTGGCCTTAGTGTGGCGGCCGCATATTCTTCCTTTGAAGACGCTGATTCCACTGGCACGATAATGTTGGTTTCTACCTGGGCAATAGGACATTGTACCTGATCGGCAATGGCATCCCTCCACTGTCTTTCTATTCTTAAGTATCCTCTGTCTACCACCATAAAGGCTGCCAAAGACGAAAGCTCCCAGGCTCCTTTTTCTGGTGATGTTTTTCGGATTAGCAGGGCAATATTTCTTTTGGCCAATGCCAGGCGCACCTCCTTTAGGCCTTCCAGCAGAAACCGGTAGTGTCTTTGATTGGCTTCTGGGAAATCGTCTGTTAAACCGAAATAGACGATCAATGGTTTATGTAAATGGTTGGCTTGTTGGATGGCATATTCAAGGGCATGGTTGTACTCTGTTCTTTGCGCACTTTGCATCCAATAGATGACAAAAGGCTTGTCCTGGGATTCTTTTTGATTGAGCATTTTGATTCTTTCGTCATGGATCATGTGAATAGCCTCCACAATGCTTTTTTTCTACTCTATCATGAAACTTCTATCACATAAAGACATGTTCTATTAGGAAAAGATGGCTTTTACTTTGGTTGCATATGACTCTTGCCGTAGGGTCTTCTGTTCGTAAGGTTTTCAGCCATGGCAAAGGCAGGCAGATGCTCAGAAAATAAGGTATAATAAAGTAGGGAATAAGGGGCATCGTCTGAATATACACAGGCATTGGCAGCAGAAGTAGCAGATTCATAAGCCATGAACCATCAACTTATGCAAAATGTGCGACCGATACAAAGAAGATGATTGGAATATCCAATATAACAGCATCGAACGAAAACCAAGAGTCCAATATATAAAACCACCAGGGGGTTGATCATGCCATTAAAAATTATTCAAGGTGACATAACGAATATCCATGCGGACGCTATCGTAAACGCAGCGAATACGTCTTTGATGGGCGGCGGTGGTGTTGATGGCGCCATACACCGGGCAGCGGGTCCGCAGTTAGGGGAAGAATGCTACCATTTGGGAGGCTGTGAAACAGGTCAAGCCAAAATCACCAAAGGATACAATCTGCCTGCAAAGTATGTCATTCATACGGTGGGCCCGGTTTGGTATGGGGGTCGTCATCAGGAAGAGAAAATGCTTGCCCGTTGTTATCAAAATTCGCTTGAGCTGGCTTGGCAATACCATGTAGAGAGCATCGCCTTTCCTCTGATTTCAACAGGGGCCTTTGGGTATCCCACAGAAAAAGCCATAAGAACCGCTATTTCGGTGATAGGAGATTTTCTTCTTGATCATGATATGACTGTTTTTTTGGTCATTTATAACAGGAAAGATTCTGTGATTTCCGAGAAACTATTCTCCTTTATTGCCCGGTATATTGATGAACGTTTTGTGTATGAATACGCTGCGCCGATTACTTACGGGGAGGAATTGTATCAACTAGATAAACAGGGCACTGCAGGTAAGTACCTTCCAGCAACAGAGGCCATGGCGCCTATGGAAAAAGGCAAGCGCAGCCTCGATGAGGTGGTACAGCATTTGGATGAAACCTTTTCACAGATGCTGTTGCGTCTGATAGATGAAAAAAACATGACAGACACCGCCACTTATAAAAAAGCCAACATCGATCGCAAGCTCTTCTCCAAGATTCGCAATGATATTCATTACAAACCGAGCAAACCCACTGTACTGGCCTTTGCCATTGCACTGCGGTTGAATCTTGATGAGACCAAGGATTTGCTATTAAGAGCAGGTTTTGCCCTCTCCAACAGCAGTAAATTTGATATCATCGTGCAGTATTTTATGGAAAATAATAATTACAATATATTTGAAATCAACGAAGCCTTGTTTGCTTTTGACCAGAACCTACTTGGACAATGACCCCCTAAGAGCAAGATTTGTCGCTTGCCATGCGACCGTAAGAAAGCTTTGCCATGCTATTCTATCATTACAAAACATGATAGGAGGGTAAGACAATGAAAAAAGGTTTTACAGAACTGGTATTCATTCTTGACCGAAGTGGCTCGATGAGTGGCCTTGAGCAGGACACCATTGGGGGGTATAATTCTATGTTAGAAAAGCAAAAAAAAGAACCCGGAGAAGCCTTTATCACGACAGTGTTGTTTGATAACAGTTATGAGCTTTTGCATGACAGAATCAATATAAAAGGCATTCAACCGATTACTGACGAGGAATATTATGTGCGTGGTACCACGGCTTTGCTGGACGCTGTGGGGAAAACCATTCATAAAATCAGCAATGTGCAGAAGCACACTTCTGAAGATGAGCGTGCAGAACATGTCATGTTTGTCATCACCACGGACGGGATGGAAAACGCAAGTCAAGAGTTCGATTATGAAACAGTACGAGCCATGATTTCGAAACAAAAAAGCAAGTATGGCTGGGAATTCATTTTCCTAGGGGCCAATATGGATGCCGAGCAAACAGCGGAACGGTTCGGTATTGATAAGGATATGGCTGCCAGTTATCATGCGGATGGACAAGGTACCGCACTGAACTATGAAGTCATCAGTAGTACGGTCAGTTCCATGCGTGCCAGTCAGCCTATCTCCAAAGACTGGAAAAAATCGATCGATGCTGATTATAAAAAACGCGGTGGCAAACAATAGTCATATCGATGCCCATACGCAGTGCAGCCTTTTGGTTGTACTGCGTATGCCTGTTTTCATTAAAAAAAATTTATTTTTTTATTTTTGACGGTATGAAAAAGTGATAGTCTGGGGTAGAATATACGGGTGTGCATCACTTTTTCACAGACAACATCAGGTTGTGCGAATGTAGCTCAATGGTAGAGCTCCAGCTTCCCAAGCTGGCTACGGGGGTTCGATTCCCCTCATTCGCTCCAAACGGAGTCGGCAGACTCCTTTTTTTAGTGGATTCTAAAAAAACAAGATGGTCTGTTTGGATTGTTGGGTGTGAACAAATGTCGGTGGATCGGGACTTGTAAAGGCTACCGAGAAGAAAAAACAATGCAGCCGAGGGATGAGGGCTGCATTGTACTGGTTGCAATATATTTAATTTAGCCTATGGCTTGAACAGGGCAGGCACTTTCACATCTTCTGCACCCCAAACAAAGAGTGGCGTCGATACTTGCCTTGCCGTCTTGCATGACGATAGCTTCGGCAGGACACCGGCTTACACAGCGGGCACAACCTTTGCAGAGTGTTTGATTGATGCTGGGTATGGAGTTGCTCTGCTTGACCTCAAGGGATGATTCTTTTCTAACAAGCATGGCACCACAGGAAGGGCATCGGCGCTGGTCGCAGGGGAATCCTTGCTGATGCCGTGTTTCGTATCCGCAATGGGGACAGGAACATAAACCGCCTGCACCTGCACCAGAGCGTTTGTGTTGATTATGATTTAACATTGATTTTCGCCTCACGATTGTTCTTTAAACTGAAATAGGTTCTTTGATCATGAACACGAACGATTTCTTCGATGCGTTCTCGCACGTCCATCAAAGCATGCAATCCCTCTTGCACATCGTTTCCTGCGGCAATGACGGGCACGAAATGCTGAACGATTCTTTTGATGTTTGGTCCATAAAATCGAGCCATGACAACCTGGACATGTTTTTTCTTCAGCAATGCGGTGATGCCCTTGGCTTTTTTTGGATCAGCGTGCTTGTTTGAATCTTCAGGTTCCGTTCGATTGTCTATGATCTCAAGGAGACTGATCTGATCTTTCTTGATTTCATAGATATAAAATTTCTCTGCGTCCCCAAAATGACAGGAAACGAATTGTAAACCTTGATTTGTTGCACATGCGATAATCATTTGTTCACCTCGAAGTATAATCTGTACGCTATATATACCTTATACCCGTTATGGGTATAAGTCAATAATCATTTTGAATGAATTTTAGGTATGCATTTGGATTCGTAAATAATGTCTTTAGGTTATACAATAGGGTTAAGTTCGGGGGGAGATTGCTGTGGTGCTTCCCCCAGGCTCATTAAAGTACAATGATACAAGAAAAAATAGGCCATGACCAAGGGATTTATTCTAGCCCAGATGGGCTTTTCGCGGGTTGGTTGTGTCTGTTCCGAAGAAAAGACATAATGGTAGCAAGTAGATATGCAAAAGAAAGATCAATGCTTTGTCAGGTTACGAAAAAAGAAACAAGAAAAGGAGACGTGAAAATGAAAAAAATTCCATCGATGGATGCGTGGTTGAGAGAAGCCAAAGCGGATCCCAGAGCCTCTCAAGTGGGTATGTTATTGGTGCACAATGGTGTGGTTAGAGAAACGCCCAGAGCAAAAGTGAGGCAGGGAGTGGATGATGGGACTGTGGTTAGAGAAATGGAATTTTCCTATGATCCCGATGGTGTAGAAGCGGCCATTGATGAGACGTACGAACGCGAGGGCATTTCTTATGTGAAGGTCTGGCTCAACCAGGGACTACTACAGGTAGGAGATGATATCATGTTTGTGCTGGTAGGTGGTGATATTAGGCCTCATGTCATCGATGGCCTGCAGTTTTTGGTGGAACAAATCAAGACGCAGTGTGTTACGGAAATTGAGAAGAAAGAGAAGATGGAATGATTGCTACGGTATCAAGGGCTTGGTGTCAGTAGTACTGGGTTTGGATGGTTATTTCTTAGAATTTTTCTGGATGGTTATTTCTTAGAATTTTTCTTGACAAGCACAAGAAGTGGTATTATGATGTGATTGTTAGTTGATACTAACAAGGATATGGTTTGTTTAGATCAAAATAAGATGCAGTTGTAAAGGATTGTAAATGGAAGGAAATATGACGTTCATTCACGAGAAGATGGTCTGCAATCCATAAATAGAAAAGAATGGTAACCAGATGGGTGTGGGTCTATGTATGCGAGCGAAAAGGGTGGAGGACGATATGGAACAGGTTATACAAAACAAGGTGTTCGAGGCGAACATGATGAACAGAAATATGAACAGAGACAAACACCAGAATTTGACGCATGCGCAAGTAAATCGGTCTTATGCTATTCGTGGTATCCAGGCACAGGACAGTGGTATTCGGGATTTTCTGTTTACTTTGGGGTGCTATGAAGGGCAAATGGTGACGGTGATTTCTGTGCTGGCGGAGAACTATATTATCCATATCAAGGATGCGCGATATAGTATAGATGAAGAATTGGCCAGAGCAATATGGATATGATTGGGGCAAGGTAGTTTTTTTTGTTTTTTAAGTTAGTCGGAACTAACAAAATAACGCATGGCAGGAGGAAAAAGATATGCGAATAGCATTGGCGGGCAATCCCAATAGTGGTAAAACGACGTTGTTTAATGCCATTACGGGCAGTATTGAACATGTAGGCAATTGGCCAGGGGTAACTGTGGCCAAAAAAGAAGGGTATATTAAGAAGGAACTGAATAAATCTGGCACCGAAATCCGGGTAGTCGATTTGCCTGGAGCATACTCTATGTCTCCATTTACGACTGAAGAGAGCATTACCAGTCGGTTTGTGAAGGATGAGAATCCGGATGCCATCATCAACATTGTAGATGCCACCAATTTGAGCAGGAGCTTATTTTTTACAACACAGTTATTGGAGCTGGGTATCCCGGTGGTTGTGGCCCTCAATAAAAGTGATCTTGCAGATAAAAAGGGTATTGTGATTCAAACAGATGCTTTGGCGAAAAAATTGGGCTGTGCGATTGTTGAGACAACCTCTACTCAAGGGAAAGGGTTGATGAAACTCATGGCCAGAGTCACACAAGTCCAAGGAAAAATACAAGAAAGCCCATTTGCTGGTTCGATCGCTTATGCTGGCGCGGATAAAAATACGGTTGCTATGATCGACCGTGAGCGTTTTGCTTTTGTGGAAAAACTGGTCAAAGAAGTGGAGGTGCGCCACGTTGAAAGTCATAAGCAAACAAAGCAAGATGCCGCAGACCGCATCATAGCACATAAATTATGGGGCATTCCCATTTTTGCCGCTGTGATTTATTTTGTTTTCTCAGTTTCACAAAATTATGTGGGCCCCCTTTTGGCTGATATCCTGGTGGGATGGATAGATAAGTTTTATGCTTGGGTTGAAGTTCTGATGGGTGAGAGCATATCACCGCTTCTCAGTGCTTTGCTGCTCGATGGCATGATTGGAGGTGTTGGGGCTGTTTTGGGATTTCTACCATTGATTATGGTATTGTTCTTCTTATTGGCACTTCTCGAAGATTGTGGTTACATGTCCCGGGTTGCAGTGGTAATGGACCGTTATCTAAAAAAGGTGGGCCTGTCAGGCAAGTCCATTATCCCCATGATTATTGGTACAGGATGCGCCATTCCAGGTATCATGGCCACGAGAACCATTCGGGATGAACGCCAGCGCCGAACGACGGCGATGTTGACGCCTTTTATGCCGTGTGGAGCCAAACTGCCGGTCATTGCCCTCTTCGCCGGTGTCTTCTTTGAAGATGCAGCTTGGGTTGGCACCTCCATGTATTTTGTGGCCATCGCCATTGTGATTTTTGGAGCTTTGATGGTTCAAAAAATCACCAAGGTGGGTCCCGTTAAATCTTACTTTGTGATGGAGCTGCCAGAGTATCGCCTGCCCAGTATAAAACGAGCGTTTGTTTCTATGATGTCTAGAGCGAAAGCATTTATCGTGAAAGCGGGCACCATTATTTTGGTGAGCAATGTGGTAGTACATATCATGCAAACATTTACTTGGAATTTTCAGGTCGTGGAAGAAGGGATGGAAAATGTGAGCATATTGGCAAGTATTGCCGGGCCGATAGCTTATGTTCTGATACCATTGGGATTTGGTACCTGGCAACTGGCTGCGGCTGCCGTTACCGGATTTATTGCCAAAGAAAATGTTGTTGGTACATTGGCCATTGTGTACGGCATAACCAATTTTATCGATACGGAGGAACTTGCCTTGGTCGCTGGTGCTCAAGATGTTGCCTCGATCATGAGTCTGACTTCGGTGGCGGCGCTGGCCTATCTTATGTTTAATCTCTTTACCCCCCCTTGCTTTGCAGCCATCGGGGCCATGAATGCAGAAATGGACAGTAGGAAATGGTTGTGGGCTGGGATAGGATTTCAGTTTGGCATGGGATATACTGTAGCTTATTTTGTCTATCAAATCGGTACTTGGCTGACGACAGGTCAGTTTGGCACAGGTGCATTTCCGGGCCTTTTGGTCATCGGTCTCATGGTGGGTGTTTTGGTTTATCTAATGCGTAAAAATGAAAATGAAATCTCAGAACAGTTGAAGGAGACAGTCTAATGCTGGGCAATTTAGGGGTACTGCTCATCGTTATCGTCATCATGGCGCTGGCGGTCAGCAAAATCATGGGTGACAACAAAAAGAAGACGGCGTGTTCGCACTGTCCTTATAATCAGGTTTGCTCCAACAAAGCTGTTTGCACCAGCGTCCCGCTCATGAACACCCATTCCCACAATCAGGGTGCTGAATAAGAAAAAAATAAATTTTTGGTAACAATGATACCAAACAAACAACACCGGGACATTTGTAAGCGTTTCCCGGTGTTGTTTTGCTTTGTTCAGTCTTTAGGTCATCATTTGAAAGGCAATAAACAACCATCCATGGTATAATCAGCAGCAGATGGATGAGTGATTTTTTAAGGAGGCTTTACCATGGTTGCGTCACCACAATTTGTTTTTGGGCAAACATATATCCAGCAGGCGAAAAGTTACCCGGACCTGTATCTGGGAAGGGTTGTTTCGCAGTCAAAGGATCTGTATCAGGTGGTGACTGCTGATGTTGAATTCATGGCAGAGATATCCGGCAGGTTTCGATTTGCCTGTCAGAGCAAAACGGACTATCCGGCTGTTGGCGATTATGTCATGCTAGACAGAGACAGCGGAGAGCACGGACATGCTGTGATACAGCATTTGCTGGACCGCACGAGTGTTTTTGTACGTCAGTCAGCTGGGAATACCACAGAAGCGCAGGTGGTTGCAGCCAATATGGACAAGGTATTGATTTGTATGGCTTTGAACCGGGATTACAATGTCCGAAGGCTTGAACGTTACTTGGCTATTGCCTGGGATAGTGGGGCTATTCCGTGTGTGGTTTTGACCAAGGGTGATTTGCTCCAGCAGTTTCAAGACCAATGGCAAGAGATACAACGCGTGGCCATGGGGGTTGATATTCTGGTGACCTCCAGCCTGACGGAGGATGGTGTTGATGCTTTGGCATCTTATTTGGTTCCAGGACAAACGGTTGCCTTTATTGGCTCATCGGGGGTAGGAAAATCTACCTTAATCAATAGACTGCTAGGTGAAAATACATTACTTACCCAAGAGACGAGAAACGATGACAAAGGTCGGCATACTACCTCAAGAAGGCAACTTTTGGTATTGCCTTCGGGTGTGATGGTCATTGATACGCCGGGAATGCGGGAATTGGGTTTGGATCAGGCCAATGTTGGCCTAGCTTTTGCAGAGTTAGAAGAATTGGCGCAGAATTGCAGATTTAGTGATTGCCAACACCAGCAGGAACCGGGTTGTGCCTTGCGGCAAGCTGTGGTGTCGGGGTTGATTGCGGAAGAACGCTTGCTTAGCTATCTGAAACTGAAGAAGGAAGCCAAGTATGATGGGATGAATGCCAAGCAGATTGAAAAAGAAAAGACAGAAACGATGTTTGCTGATTTTGGGGGTATGAAAAATGCCAAAAATTTCATCAAATCCAGGTACAAGAATAAAGGGGAATAGCAGATAGGGGTATGGAGATGTTGATTTATCAAGGAATCAGCTACCGTAATGCGTCTAGCCACAGAGGTCCTGTTTTGTTTTGGATATGGGATTCATGGGAAAGTTGTAAGAATAACTTGATAATTCATGAATTTTGAATTATAAATGTTAGTATCGGGGTGTGGCTCAGTTTGGTAGAGCGCATGGTTCGGGACCATGAGGCCGGAGGTTCGAATCCTCTCACTCCGACCAGAAAGAGCAGAAATGAATTCACTCATTTCTGCTCTTTTATTTTGATTATGTGTGGATATGGGGACAGATTTCTCGTGCTCGTGAGAGCATGCCAAGGGAGGGTTGTTGACATATGCCCATAAAGAAGTATACTAAAGGCAGAGAAAGAAGATAAAAAAATGGGAGGTGAGCATCATGCCAGGAGGAGATGGAACGGGCCCGGCAGGTCCAGGACGTGGAGCAGAATCAAGGCCAGGGAAAATGGGTGGTCCTATCAAGGGTGGACCAGGTGGAACTTGCGTTTGTCCCCAATGTGGTACCAAGGTAGAACATTCCAGAGAAGAGTCTTGCCATACCATCCGCTGCCCGAAGTGTGGCACCAAGATGGAAAGGGCATAAGCAATGGATAAACCTCTTTTGTTGAAGAGGTTTATTTTTTTTGGGAAATTCTGGAAGGAATCTTGCCCATGAAGAGGATGCTTTTACCTGGATTTTTGCGCATAAGAAATCAAGATGGGTCATTGGGCGTAGCTGTTGCATCAACGTTGGTATGGTATTTCGTTTCCTGATAGATTATCATAGAGATAAACATGATGGAAGGTACAAAAAAGATTCCACAGCCAAGAATACTGCTTTTTTCAAATCCTGATGGTTACCCACCTGCATCTGTTTTTTGACAAGTTTTTTTGAGACAACATTCCCCAAAAAAGAGGAAAGGTGCAGGCCCAGTAGGATCTTTACTGGTTGGTCGGTATGGATTTTATCTTGGTATGATAGGTAAGAAAGCGATATGGAACAGGAATACCAGAAGAATAATATTGTTTTCTTTTTGCTGGGGCAGACCATCTCCCTTTTTGGATCCAATTTGGTGCAGTATGCCATATTCTGGCACATCACTCTCCAGACACAATCAGGACAGATGATGACGTTGTATATTCTTTGTGGGTTTTTGCCCACTTTTGTGGTGTCTCCGTTTGGTGGAGTATGGGCAGACCGCTTTAACCGCAAGCGGTTGATCGTGTTGGCGGATAGTGGTATTGCCTTATCGACACTGGCCTTGGTCATCTTGTATGCTTACGGGTACCAACATATTTATCTGTTGTTGGTGATGTCGGCCATAAGGGCTTTCGGTACCGGCATACACACACCAGCCATAGGGGCCGTGGTGCCTCAACTGGTTCCCCAGGACAAATTAACGTTTGTCAACGGACTGTACAGCAGCATTCAGTCGGCAGTGATGTTGCTGGCTCCTCTCATTGCTGCTGTACTGATCAGTGCGGTGCCCCTGGAGACCATCTTTCTGATCGATGTCATTACGGCTATCCTGGGGATTTCCATGCTTCTTTTCCTGGTGTCTATTCCCACACACCATAAGGCCCTGGATACGACCAAAGTTCGTTATGCGCAGGATTTAAAAGAAGGCTTTTACTATATCTCCCGCCATGCCTATTTGAAACGCTTTTTCCTTTTCAGTGCCATTTTTTTCTTTTTTATCAGTCCATTGGCGTTTCTCACACCTTTACAAATGGTACGCAGTTATGGAGAAGAGATTTGGAGACTGATGGCTTTGGAGATCACGTTCTCAGCGGGCATGATGGCAGGTGGACTGCTGATGGCCTCTTGGGGTGGGTTTCGCAATAAAATTCACACCATGGCATTGGCTACCTTTGTGGTAGGAATTGGAACGCTGGCACTCGGGATGAAGCCACTTTTTCTCCTCTATTTGGCGATTATGGTAGTGCATGGCATTACCCTCCCCTTGTTCAACACCCCTGCTACTGTATTGCTACAGACACAGGTTGAGGAAGCATATAGGGGAAGGGTGTTTGGTGTCTTTGGTATGATTCACAGCAGCATGATGCCAGTGGGCATGCTTTTGTTTGGTCCATTGGCAGATTGGATCAGTATTGAACTATTGTTATGGGGTACAGGGATAATCTTATTCGGGATGGGATTTTTCCTCCTGAAAAGCAAGGTGATGCTGGCAGTAGGCGAATAGTCAGTGGTCCCTGATGGGAAAAATACAATGTCTACAGCTAAGGAGTGTTTTGCCAATATGAAAGAATCAGGTCAAAATTTTTGGGGAAGAATTGGTCAGGCATGGAGGGAGGAAATCAATAATTCAGGGTTATGGCGATACCTATGGTTTGTAGTGCTGTTGTCGTTGACGGGAAAATCGATGTATGTGCTGGCATCCATGTATTCCGGCAGCCAGGGAGTCCTCATGTATGGCCTCTTTTCTGTCGTGCCTTTATTTGTGTTGCTTTCCGTCGCCTTTTTGTTTACACCCAAGAATGAAGTCAGATACCTGTTCGTACTGGATGTGTTTCTATCGATTTTGCTACTGGTGGATGTGGTTTATGCGCGCGCTTATGGACACCCCATTGGACTGCATATGTTGCTAGCTGATGAGGTAATGACGGATTTGACGCCAAGTGCTCTATCCTTGGTGCGACCCATCGATTTTTTGCTCCTTGCCGATTTGCCGGTGTTTTTTTTCCAATTGTTCAGAAATAAGCCGTTAAGGCGAATCAAAAAAAGAATGGGCATGTTTGTTGTCATGGCTATTTTGGGTGTCTCGTTATCGGTTTTTTGGTTTCAGCAGTTGGAAGACAGTCATTTGTTGGGGAATTACCAATTGCATACCTTGCTGATGTCCCCAGTTGGCCATCATTTTTATGATCTTTACCGGTTTTCGTATGAACGGGGTATGGTGCTGGAGGATGGACAGCGTCAGGAAATAGAGGCATGGTTGGAGCACAATGGAAAATTCCTGGCCCCGTCAGAAGAATTTGCCAGTTTGCAGGGCCTTTTGGCCGGCAAAAATTTAATCGTCATCCAGTTTGAGTCCTTGGAAAATTTTGTACTTGAAAAAACCATACAGGGTGTGGAAGTTACTCCGAATCTGAACAGAATGTTGGAGGAGAGCCTTTACTTTAGTCATGTTTGCGCGCAGGTTCGTGATGGAAACAGCGCTGATGCAGAATTTATGTACCATACTTCCTTGTATCCCTTGTCCAGTGGCAGTGCTTTTATACGTTTCCCCCAAAACCATTATGTGACCTTGCCTCTGTTGCTTCGGGACAAAGGATATGCTACATTGGCCATTCATGGAGATGACAAACGTTTTTGGAATCGGGATGTGGTTTTTCCGCATTTGGGATATGAAGACTATATTCATGAAGAACGTTTTGTAGACCAGCGCAAGGTCGGTATGGGAATGCTGGATGAAGCCTTATTTCTCCAGGCTGGACTGGCTCTAGAGACATTAAAGGAGCCGTATCATTTGTTTCTCATTACGCTTACATCACATATGCCCTTTCATCTGGACGGCTTGGGTGAAAGTGTTCCCTTGCTCGATGTCAGTGAAATAAAGAGATCAACCGATCAAAGATATCTGCAGAGTATTCATTATGCGGATTGGGCTCTTGGGGAATTCTTGGACCAGCTGGTAGAAGATCGAAAGATAGACAATACGGCCATCATCGTATACGGTGACCATGAAGGGGTCCACAAGTATTATGAAAGCGACCTGCCTGACAACGAGCATAAGGTACCGTTTTTGGTTTATCTTCCGGGTCTTCAAGGCCGAGAGATACAAAAGCAGGGTGGCCAGATAGACATGATGCCCACCTTGGCTTTTCTGCTGGGCTTGCAAAAAGAGCAGTATGCGCCGTATGTGATGGGTAGAAATTTGCTGGGTCCATATTCTGGTTCAGCTATGACCTCCTTGGGAGAGATTCTTCCAAAAACCGATGAACCAGAGCATTTGAGAAAGGCCATCAGGCTGGCCGATCTATACATTCGAGGAGATTATGCTTACGAAGAAATGAGCCTGCCAAAGGCCAAGTAAGCATATGTGATGAGGGAATGATGATGACACGAGCAGAATGGAATGGATTGATAAGCGAATTCGGGCGGTATGTATTGGTGGGTGGTCTGGCATTTGTGGCTGATTTTGTGACACTGACAGGTTTCCATGAATGGATCATTCCCACGGTCCCCTATTCTCTTTATATCGCTACCTTATTGGGCTTTGTTGTGGGTATTAGCATCAACTATGTCTTGTCCGTCTCCTTTGTCTTTTTGTCAGTAAAGAAATGGGGCATAGGCAGGACCAGACGAGATCAATTCTTATTTTTACTGATTGGTGTGGTGGGGTTGGTGATGACGGAGCTGGGTATGGTTTTGGGTGTGGAAGTTCTTTCCCTTCACTATCAGCTGGTTAAAATTTTTCTGACTGGTGCGGTTTTGGTATGGAATTATGGCGCCAGAAAAGTGTTTATCTTTAACAAAAAACAAGCCAAGAATGAGGAGGAGACATTGTGAAGAAGGCCATTGTCATCGGAGCCGGACCAGCAGGTCTGACTGCTGCTTATCATTTACTGGAGCAAGGTGATGTACTCCCTATTGTGTTGGAGAAAGAAGCGTTTGTAGGGGGTATCTCCAGGACCTACAATCATCGAAACAATCGCATTGATATAGGCGGGCATCGTTTTTTTTCCAAGAGTCAGGACGTGGTGGATGTCTGGAACAAGATTATGCCTATGCAAGGATTGCCTGCCAAGGATGATGCTTTGCTGCACCGAGAAAAAGAATACCAGGAAGGGGGGCCGGATCCTGAGCAAGAGGATGAGGTCTTTCTGATTCGATCCCGGATATCCAGAATTTTTTATCGTAAAAAATTCTTTGATTATCCTCTTAGTTTGAAGATGGAAACCTTGATGAACATGGGTCTTTGGAATACCTGGAAGGCGGGATGGAGCTATCTTCTTTCCCAAGTGGTCAAACGAAAAGAAGATTCCCTGGAAGATTTTTTGATCAATCGTTTTGGTGAACGGTTGTATGAGATGTTTTTCCATGATTACACACGGAAAGTATGGGGTCAAGATCCCAGCCAAATTTCAGCAGATTGGGGTGCGCAGCGCATCAAGGGATTGTCACTCACCAAAGCTTTATGGCATATGCTTCGGGCGCCATTTCAGAAGGGAAGACCGAAACAGGTGGAAACTTCCCTGATTGATCAGTTTATCTATCCCAAATTCGGGCCGGGACAGTACTGGCAGGCCATGGCGGATAGAATCGTTGAGGCTGGTGGGCAAATCATTTTGGGGGCCAAGGTGAATGGTTTGAAGAGAGTCAACCATGGTATCCAAGAAGTGGCTTATGAAACAGAAAAAGATGGGATCAAACGTCTTACTTGTGATTATGTACTTTCTTCTATGCCCATTCCCGAGCTTATGGATTCCTTGGGAGACATTGTTCCTGATCCAATAAAAAGGGTGGCTGATGGGTTGATGTTCCGAGACTTCATCACGGTAGGATTGTTGGTCAAGGAATTGAACATCAAAAACACCACATCCGTTCCTACGGTTAAAGACCGTATACCGGATTGCTGGATTTATGTGCAAGATCCTGAGGTGATGGTCGGAAGACTACAGATTTTCAACAATTGGTCTCCGTATATGGTTAGGGATTTCGAACAGAGCATGTGGGTGGGCTTAGAATATTTCTGTCAGGAGAATGATGAGCTTTGGAGTTTACCAGATGATGAGATGATCGCTCTGGCAGCCCGGGAAGCGCAAAGGTTGGGGTTTTTGGATACATCCATGGTGCTAGACAGTGTATGCTTGAGAGTGCCCAAAGCTTACCCGGCATATTTTGGCTCGTATGATCAATTCTCTATGATTCGTGCTTATTTGGATCAGGTGGAGAATCTCTATTGCATTGGTAGAAACGGACAGCATCGCTATAACAATATGGATCACTCCATGCTGAGTGCCATGGAAGCGGTAAAATTGATTTATGCTGGTACAGTCAGCAAAAAATCCTTATGGCAGATCAACACGGAAGCTGCCTATCATGAAGAAAATGAATCGTAGGGGGTAGAACAAGCCATGGAAGAGCGGTCAAGCATATGAATGACATCCCAAAGAGAGGGCAGAAATATCTGCTGGTTTTTTTGTTTTTGCCGGCGCTGTTCCCCGTGTTTCGAAATCTGGACAATGATTTGTGGTTTTTGTTGGGCCATGGACGCTATATTCTGGAGAAGGGATTTCCGGTGATGGAGCCATTCACCATTCATGCGGGGTTTGATTTTGTTATGCAACAGTGGCTTTCCTCTGTGGTGTTTCAATGGGTTTACAGCGTGATGGGTGTTTGGGGCATTCGGGGACTGGTGCTTTTTGCTCAGATACTATCCATTGCTTTGTTTTGGAGTTTAACAAGAAAGATTTCTTCGAATCATTTTTTATCTTCCTTTGCTGTGACACTGCTTTACGGACTTCTTATGTCATTTTTTATGGTAGCCCGGCCTTATATTTTTACTTCCTTGATTATTCTTTTAGAACTGTCAGTATTGGAACATTATGTACTTGATAAAAGAAATAGTCTTTTGTTTCTTTTGCCTTTCTTATCACTTTTGCTGGTGAACCTCCAAGCCTCCATGTGGCCTATGCTTTTCATCATCATGATTCCCTATTTGTTGGATGCGGGTACATTTTCTTATAAAGGTTACCAAAGTACAGGATATCCAGTCAAGCCTCTTTGGATAGTCATGGCCTTCATGGTGCTTTTTGGTTTGATCAATCCATATGGCCTGGATGCGATGCTCTATTTGAAGAATTCTTATGGCATTGGGGCAATCAATCGTTGGGTGTTGGAGATGCAGCCCTTGACAGCAAGTCACCTATTGGGTGTTTTTATTTTGCTGTTGTTGTTTGTCGTCATCAGTGTTCATCTATACCGGAAGCCGTCTCATTTTGTTCTGCGATATGCACTTTTGGCACTGGGCACAGGGTATCTGTGCTTGTCCAGCATCCGTGGTTTGTTCTTTTTCCTTTTGTGTGCTTTGTTTCCTTTGTCTCTTCCGCTTAGCAGTATTGAACTGAAGCCGAATGAACGATTGTCTGATGTCCGTACCCGTACCTTGCGCAAGGTGCTGGTCTTTTCGATCGTGGCATTGGTATTTTTGGTGCTGCTGCGCAGCCTTGGTTCTGATGAGGCATCCTATCGACGCGATCAGGATCTAAGAGAGATGATGCAATTGCTTCAGGAGGATCAAAAGGACCATGAAGTGGTTTTGTATACCGGTTATGCTGATGGGAATATGGCTCTTTATTATGGTATTCCCCATTATATCGATGCCCGGGCGGAAGTCTTTTTGTATAAGAACAATGGGGTGGAAGATGTCTTTATGGAGTATATCGATTTGCAACAGGGGAAGCTTCACTATCAAGAAATACTGGAAAAATACCAGTTTACCCATATCCTGGTTCCTGAGAATGACTTGTTGTATACGTATCTGCCCCGTGATGCGAAGTATCGTTTATATCATAGCAATGAGATCTACGATTTGTATGAGATGACAGGGGAGGCATATTGAAGAAGGACTTCCCACCATCTTTTATTTTGTACAAAAAAAGGCTATGATAAACATAGATAGATTGGCTATTTCTCGGGCTTCAGATCTTTTTTGGAGGCCCCTTGGTATGGTAAGGAGATGAAAAAGATGAACGCATTGACTCGTTCTATTGGTAAGATCATGCAGGGTGCAGGCAAGGCTTTTACAGATTTTCCAGTGTCCATTGCTTCCGCTCTTGGTTTTGCCGTGGTTACCATGGTGCGCATTCAGTTGGATTGGCCGCAACAGGAGCCTTACAACTTTTTGTTTAATTGTTTGCACTGGAGCCTGGCTTTGGGGGCGATTTTGGGATTGGCACTGATGACCAAAGCCAAGAGTCAATCGGGGGACAAGAAGACGCTTATGCTGGCGAATCTGCTCAGTGTCGCAGCCGTTTTGCTTACCTTCATTGCGCTTTATTTTTGGGGGGCAAGCAACCTGGACGTCAGTGAAACGAGGTATGCCACCATCAGCAATTTGGCGGCGGCTCGTGTCGGTGTATTGATGCTGTTGAGTTTATTGGCCTTTATGGTTTGGGCGGCACATCCCCCAGAACGATCAGATTTTTCTCAATCTTTTTTCATGACACTCAAAGCGTTTTTTATCGCTGCGATCTATGGAGTGGTGATGATGAGTGGCTCCTCTGGGGTCGCTGGCGCCATTGAAGCTTTGTTGTATGCAGAAATGAGCAGTAAAGTATATATGTATCTGGGGACCATCAGTGGCTTTTTGGCATTTACGATTTTTGTGGGCTATTTCCCGGATTTCCGTTTGGGGCAGGAGGATCCCCACCGTGAGGTTGCCCAAAAACAGCCCCGCTTTGTGGAAGTCTTGTTTGGCAGCATCATGATTCCCATCATGTTGGCATTGACCGTGGTGCTACTCATATGGGCGGCCAGAACCATGTTTGATGGTATTGGTGCTTCCTTTGTTAGATTATCTAGTATAGCCAGCGCTTACACCCTTTATGGATTGTGGCTGCATGTGATGGTGACTCATCATGATACCAACATGGCTAAATTTTATCGCAGAGCTTACCCCTGGGCAGCGCTGGTAATTTTGGCTTTTGAAGCTTGGGCTTGGATCTTGCAAATGGGAAAAACAGGTCTGCAGCTTACGGAATACTTCTTCTTGCTGATTTGGATTTTTGCCGTATGTTCCAGCATCTTTCTTCTATTGTGGCATCACAAGGCGCATCGCAGGATTGTGATTTTGTTGTCCGTGTTGGCTGTGTTTACCGTCCTTCCCATTTTGGGATATCAGGCATTGCCTGTATCTGCACAGGTGCAGCGATTGGAAGGTCTCTTGCAGCAAGAAAATATGCTACGAGGTGGTGAGATCGTGCCAGCCGCTGCGGAGCCAGAGCTTGAGGTGCGTGAGTCCATCACTTCGTCTGTACAATTTCTAGCCTATGCCCAAGATGCCAAGCTGCCTGTCTGGTTTGATACAAATCTGGCGGAGGAACAGGTTTTTGTAGAGCGTTTCGGTTTTGCCAAAGTCTGGCCTGATCAGGATGATTTTGAAGGACCTGGTGATAGCCAATACCTGGGTGTATCTCTTATGAGACCCGCTGGCGTTGTGGATGTCTCGGAGTATGATTATGCTATCCGTTTTTCTGAGTATATGGATTCACCTTCTCAAGAACTGGAGATCGCAGGTGACAAAGGGACGTATACGCTGACCTGGGTTATACCGGAAAGAGAGCAGTTGCCTCAGTTGCAGGTGACACTGAACGGACAAGTCATTGTGGACGAAACATTTGATGCCTACATTGACCAGCTGATGGAAAAATATCCGCCAGGTGAGGGGAAACCTTCTCAGGCCAGTCTAGAAGACTTGAGTTACGAGTTGGAAACACCGGAAATCAGAATTTTGTTGTTGTTTTCTCATATTGATGTGGGGATTCATACGCAAGAAGATTATATTTATTACTGGGTCAATTTGGATGGATTGTATCTACAGGAGAAACCATAAGTTTGGTGAAATGCGGATGCTGCTGCTATGGTATGAAGCATACCCGCGAGGAAGAAAAAGAATATGAAGATTCAATTTTTTGGTGCTGCTCGCATGGTGACTGGTTCGTGTACACTTCTGGAATCTGGGTCTGTCTCCATGCTGATCGATTGTGGCATGATCCAAGGAGATGAGAAGGAAGAGATAAGAAATGCGCTACCGTTTCCCTTTGATGTCAAGGCGATCTCGGCAGTGATGCTGACCCATGCCCATTTGGATCATGTTGGTCTCGTGCCGAAATTATACAAAGAAGGCTATCGCAATCCCGTGCACGCTACCCGTCTGACCAGAGAGTTATGTGAGATTTTGTTGGAAGACAGTGCCGCCATCGCAGAGCGTGAGACAGCCATAGAAAATCGTCATCGTTTGGATGCAGGACTAGAGCCAGTATCGCCGATCTACACAATGGAAGAAGCCAAAGCCTGTTTGTCTTTGTTTCAGGATCACAGCTTGCTAAAACCGTGGTTTCTGTCAGAGGATGTCAGGGTACAGTGGTTTGATGCCGGACATATTCTGGGGTCGGCCATGGTGGAAGTGGTTCTCAGGGAAGCTGGCGAGGAGCATACGGTGGTGTTTTCCGGAGATATCGGTCATAGGGGGAAACCGTTTCTCCCTGATCCTTCCAAACTGGCCAAGGCAGATGTTTTGGTGATGGAATCAACGTATGGAGATCGTTTGCACCCTGGCTATGAAGAGGCCAGGGAACAATTGGCCAAGATCGTATGCGAGGCTTATGAGCGGGGCGGTCCTTTGATGATTCCGTGTTTTGCCATCCAGAGAACCCAAGAGATGCTGTACTATCTCCACTGCCTGGAAGAAGAAGGAAGGATCCCTTCTATGGATATTTTTCTCGACAGTCCCATGGCGCATAGGGTCACCCAAATTTTCAATGACAATATACAGTTTATTGACCAGAAGACCAAGGAGATGGAGTCGGGCAATGCATGGGTTGCCATAGGGAAGAATCACCGGATCCATTCGTTGTTTACAAAAAAAGAATCCCAAGCCCTCAACCAGAAGGGTCACCATGCCATCATCATTTCTTCTGGAGGGATGGCGCAGGGTGGTCGCATCCTGCATCACTTGAAACATCATTTGTGGCAAAAAGAGAGTACCGTTTTGTTCGTAGGCTATCAAGCTGAAGGTACACTCGGACGAGAACTATTGTCAGGTCAGAAACAGGTTGAAATACTAGGGAAAAGAATTCATGTTGAGGCTGCGATTGAACAGATAGAAGGATTTTCTGCCCACGCAGATCAGCCAGAGTTGCTTGATTGGCTAGGGGCCTTTGAGCAAAGGCCTGCTGTTGTTTTTCTGCAACATGGAGAGATGCAGTCCATCCTGGCTCTTCAAGCCAGGATACAAGAAAAATACGGTATCAAGACATGGATCCCTCATGTCGGACAGACGTATTTTTGGCCAGAGACAAAGTGAAGGAGACACAATGTGAAGATCATTCTTTCACCCAGCAAAACACAGAACTGGCAGCAAACGAATCCATTGAACGGCCAGCAACCACTTGGCTGGGAGAAAGCCAAGTGGTTGCTTCTATTGATGCAGGCTATGCCTCCGGAAACGCTGGGCAGGGTGATGAAAATCAAGGGTAATTTGTTGGAGAAGACCTATGATCTATACCAGCAAATTGATCCAGATTATGATCTGGCGAGGGTGATGGATGTTTATCAGGGGGTCGTGTTCAAAGAGCTGGGGGCAGCATATTTGCCGGTAGAACAGCAGGCATATCTGGAGCAGCATTTGGTGATTCTTTCTGCCATGTATGGCATTTTGCAACCAGACAATCTGATGTATCCCTATCGTTTGGATATGACCATGAAGCCGGAGGGAATAAATTTGTACCATTACTGGCAAGATTTGATCTTGGCCTATTTTTCAGAGGTGGATTGGATTGTTGATTTGGCTTCTGCTGAGTTTAGCAAGATGCTTAAACCATTTGAAGAGCGTATTTTGCGTGTTGAGTTTAAGTATAAGGTAGGAGATGCCTATAGAACAGTGCCGTCCATTGAGGTCAAGCAGCAACGAGGCAAGATGTTGCGAAAGATGGTTGCTTACCAGGTCAAAACGATGGATGATATGTATCAGATGGACTGGGGCGAGTACCTAAGGGATGAACAGAATACGACGCGTAACAGATTGGTTTTGATCAAGAGATAGGAAAGAATTGTGTTTCTTTTCTGTTCCTATTCTTTCTTGATTGCGCAGGGAAACAAGGATTGCCAAATGCAGGCGTCCGGAAGGAGTATGAGATGAAAGCAATAAAAGGTATTGGCTGGATTGGCTTGTTGGCGATGAGCTTTGCGCTTTGGTATGGTTTTACGCAAGGAGATTTTTCTGCGGACGGGGCCAGGCTGCTGGCAAATCCTTGGGGCATTGTATCGTTGTTTGATCTCTATGTTGGCTTTGCCCTTTTTTCTGTTTGGATCGCATACCGGGAAAAACATGGGGCTATTGCGGCCGTTTGGATTGTAGCCATGATGATTTTGGGATTTTTTGCTGGGAGCGCTTATGTCCTTTGGACCGCCTACCGGTATAAAACGGATGTGCTGGGGTTCTTTCTGGGCGCCAGGAAAGAGTCTGTTTTGCGTTCTGTGAAACGCTAGGCTAGCATCTGGGTAAATGGTTCCAGACCACTTGGGTGGTCTTTTCCTTGGCAAAAAAAATGGACATGAAGTGGGAAGCCATGGCTATATCATGGTTTTTGAGATTGCAAAAGACAAGATCACGAAAAACAGAAAAGAGGAAAACAGATGCCGTTTTATCGTTGGAAGATGATCAAGAAAGTAATGAGTCTTTTGAATAGGTCGGAGATGATGAGATTTCGGCTTCTTTTGGTGTGTACACTGTTTTCTGTAGGATTGCAGTCCTTGGGCATCGGTGCCATTTTCCCCTTTATGAATCTGGTTCTCTATCCTGAGGGGATAGAGGACAGCAAGATATTGCGTATCGTTTATGAGCTACTGGGTTTTTCACAGCCATTGTCGTTTATTATTTTTTTTGGTCTGATGCTGTTGGTGCTTATAGTCGTAGGCAATGCTGCCTCTACATTGGTGGTCTGGCTGGGGTCCAAGTTTGTCTGGCAGGTCAACCATCGCTTGGGGAGCAGTTTGCTGGAACGCTATCTTGGAAAACCTTATGCATATTATTTGAATCAAAATACCTCTGAACTGGGGAAAAATGTACTCTCAGAAGTCCAAGAACTGACCTTGGGTTTTTTGATGCCTCTTTTGAGCGTGATCATCAAGCTTCTTTTGTCGGCAGGTATTCTGCTTCTTTTGCTGTTGATCAATCCTCTGGCCACCTTGATTGCCGTTGTATTTATTGGGGGCGCTTATCTGCTGATTTTTAATGGTTTTCGCCGGCAATTGTCCCGATCAGGGGAGAAGCGTCTGCTGATGAACACCAAGCGTTTTCAATCGGTAACGGAGGCCATGAGCGGCATCAAAGAACTGAAGATATTGGGAAGGGAAGCCTATTTTTTAAATCAATTCCGGGATAGTTCACAGAAAATGGCTGATTTGCGGGCCAAGCAGGAAATGATCAGCAAATTGCCCAGACATTTGATGGAGGCGGTATCGTTTGGCGGCGTCGTGGTCATGACTTTGGTGATGCTCGTGACCCGGGGTCATGTACAAGAGGCCATTCCCTTGATCAGTCTGTATGCGTTTGCAGGTTATCGGTTGATGCCCTCGTTACAGGATGCTTTCAATGCCCTGACCACACTGCAATTCAATATTGCGACAGTGGAGCGGATCGAGCAAGATTTGCGAACGACTGTAGAGGAAGATGACCGTGTTGGATGCCAGGGTGGCGAGGTAGAAGCCTTGCCGTTTCAGCAGAGCATCACGTTTGATCAGGTTAGCTATGTTTATCCGGAAAGTGCGGATAAGGTGTTAAGAGAAATTGATATGACGGTACACAGGCATACGTCTGTTGCCTTGGTGGGCCCCAGTGGCTCAGGGAAGACGACGATGGCTGATATCTTGCTGGGTCTGCTTACCCCGACAGAAGGTCTCATCAGGGTGGATGGCACGCCGATCGTGGAGGAAAATATCAGGCGCTGGCAGAGGAATCTGGGGTATGTCCCTCAAAGCATTTATTTGAGTGATGATACGATTCGACACAACATTGCTTTTGGTATCGCAGATCATGATATTGATGAACAAGCCATGCAGCAAGCCGCCCAGGTCGCCAACATCCATGATTTTATTGTGAAGATGCTGCCAGACCAATATGAAACATTGGTGGGAGAAAAAGGGGTGCGTTTAAGTGGTGGTCAAAAGCAGAGAATCGGTCTGGCCAGAGCGCTGTATCATGATCCTGATATTTTGATACTTGATGAAGCCACCAGCGCCTTGGATGGTAAAACGGAGGCAGGAGTAATTGAAGCCATCGAGCACCTCAGTCATGTCAAAACGGTAGTGATCATCGCGCATCGCTTGAGTACGGTTCGACATTGTGATCGGATCTATCTTTTGGAGGAAGGCCGAATGGTTGCTCAGGGGACATTTGATGCATTGATGGAGACCAATGCTCTGTTTCAGGCCATGGCCAGAGGACTTGAAAATCAAGACAGTAGGGAAGTGGGCTTTTCAGAGCCAGAATAAAGAGGATGCTATGCATAGACACCCTATGTGCGAAATATCTTTCTTGGCATGGGAGAATCAGTCGACTCATGGTAGAATGAGTAAAATACAAAGGCAATCTGGCATGGCTGGTTTGGGTAGGGCAGGAGACAGATGCAGTGGGACCGCAGCAAGGCAGCCGATCCTTTTTCGTACTGCTTTTGCATCAGGGAAAATTTATCCACAAAGAACAGTTGTGTGAAGATCTTTTTATGAACTCAGATTATGATCGGGCTATGGTGAATTTGCAGGTGACGGTACATCGTTTGAGGAAATCTTTATCCCGCTTTTCACGCCATATCATCAGTATCCTCTATCAGGACGGGGCCTATGCTTTGCAGATCAATGCTGCAGAATATGATGTGTATCAGTTGGAAGCCTTGGAACATGAGACAAGTATTTCAGCATTGGAATCCGTATGGAGTCTGTACCGGGGAACTTTCTTAGAGGGGAAGTCATATCACTGGCTGGAGCCGGAGCGCCAAAGACTCAAAGGGGTTTTGGAACGGGTCGTCATGAGACTGATGCAGGCCCGTATGGCCCAAGATGATGCCTTGCGGGTGCAAGATGACTTTAAGAGACTGGTGGCTTTGGTTCATCCATCAAAAGCGCTGGAGTCTTTGTACTTACAGTCGCTGGCCGCATGGGCCGACCCGGAGCGCTTAGAAAAGGCCCAGATCGAGCTTGCACGCTTGAAGCAGCAATAAGAAAAGAAAACTGAGAAAAAAACAAGGCCTAGCAAGGAGGAGCCATGAATATCAATTTGGAAACGTTTCTATATGCTTTTGGACTGACTCTTTTTGCTGGTCTAGCGACGGGTATTGGGAGTGCCCTGGCTTTCTATACCAAGCAAACCAATAAGAAGTTTCTATCGATGGCTTTGGGGTTTTCTGCTGGCATTATGATTTATGTGTCCATGGTGGAAATCTTTGACAAAGCCAAAATCTCATTGGTGGGCGTATATGGCGAAACCAGGGGCTACTGGTATACCACGATCGCTTTTTTCGTAGGTATTGCTGTGATCGGCATCATTGATGTGTTGGTGCCCGATGCCCAAAATCCACATGAAATAAGAGATGTGAAGGAGATCGAGCAAAAGCCTGAAGAAGACAAAGCATTGATGCGGATGGGTTTGTTTTCAGCATTGGCCATTGCTATTCATAATTTTCCCGAGGGGATTGCCACGTTCATGTCGGCCATTGAGGATCCGGCTTTGGGGATCAGCATTGCCATCGCCATTGCCATCCATAATATACCTGAGGGTATCGCTGTTTCCATGCCTATTTTTTTTGCCACAGGCAACAAGAGAAAGGCTTTTGGTTATTCGTTTCTATCTGGGCTTTCAGAACCGCTGGGTGCATTGTTGGGCTATTTCTTCATGGTTCGATTTTTTCATGAGGCGGTGTTCGGACTGGTTTTTGCGGGGGTGGCTGGGATCATGGTTTATATTTCATTGGATGAACTGTTGCCGACCGCCGAAAAATACGGAGAGCATCATATCGCCATCCTGGGCCTAATTTCAGGTATGGCCGTGATGGCGCTCAGTCTACTGCTGTTGGCATGAAGAGAAGGAATTTGTCATGGGGCATAGAAGTATAGCGATATACGATGGGTGCGAGGTGAATGAAAGAGGGTTGTTGGAAAGGAGAATAAACATGGATACCATTGCAGCGAATTTGGCGTATTTCAAGGAGAAGCACGCAGAGGTTTATCGGGCTTATCAAGATTATGGAAGAACCTTGCATGAAGAGGGCGGACCGTTGGAAGAAAAGATGCGTTGGCTGATCAAGGTTTCAATTTCGACAACATGCCAGATGCCGTATGCTCTCAAAACGCACATTAAAAAAGCCTTGAAAAGTGGAGCTAGTCGAGAAGAAATTGAACATGCCATTTTGTTGACTGCCCCTACAGCAGGATTTCCCCGCATGATGGAGGGCATTTTGATTTTGCGCGAGGTTCTGGGAGAAACGGAAAAACAGATTCTCACGGAATGAGATGAATTTGCTATTTTTAAAAGCATGTGTGCTCGCCAGCATGTGGTTACGGAATTGCTGTGGGTGATTTGTGGTGATGGGCGATGCTTCCATCACTTTTTTTTATGAAATATTAAAAATAAGGACAGAATACTTTAGGCAGAGTCCTGAGGATGACTGAGCAAATGCTCAAATGTTTTATCGATACCGATGGCGCCAAGTGGGGCAGCCACCATGATGGACAAAACGGCTACACTGAGAATGATCTGACCAGAGGCCAGTCCCAGGGTCAAGGGAATGGTACCGATGGCGGCTTGAACGGTGGCTTTGGGGAGATAGGCTATGGCGCAAAACAACTTTTCTTTGGGTAAAAGCGCCGTCTTGTACAAGGATAGGAAGACTCCAATTATCCGGAAGCTAAGGGCTCCCAGCAACAACACCAAAGACAGCATACTCGCCTCAGCCAGGACGCTCAAATTAACAGCAGTTCCTACGAGTACAAACAAAAGGATTTCTGCGGCTACCCATATTTTTCCGAATTTTCCCATGATGCGTTTGGCCAGGATGGGATAGTATTTTAAAATACCGCCTCCTAGGGTCATGACAGCCAAAAGCCCTGAAAAAGGGATGACTGATGGCAGTAAGTCTTCTAAACTGACCAGCACAAAAGAGATGCTTAGCAGGATCAATACTTTGACTGTATCCCGGATATGGATGCGTTGGAAAAATGCGATTAGCCATCGGCTGATAACCAGACCTGCCAGAAAACCGAAGACGATGGCAAACGGTACTCGTAGCCATTGTGCGGCTTCAAATCCTTGTCCCTGCAGCATGCCCAGGAAAACACTAAACCAGACGATGACATACACGTCGTCCAGAGAGGATCCAGCCATGATGAGAGTCGGGATACGCTTATCTTGCCCATATCCATATTCCATAAGAGAAATCATACGGGGTACGACGACCGCAGGAGATACGGCAGCGACGACACTGCCCATGAGGGCGGCTTCCAGATAGCCAATACCAAACAGCCAGGGGGCCAAGATGATGATGGCAAGCATTTCCAGCGTGGCGGGCAAAAAGGACAAGAGTACGGCAGGTCGACCCACTATTTTTAAATCGTCGAGATCAAGACTTAAACCGGCTCTGAGCAAAATGACAATCAGTGCGATTTCCCGTAAGTCAGCTGAGAGATGCATGATATCAGAGGATATGGCATTGAGACCGAAAGGGCCGAGAATGATACCGGTCATCATCATGCCCAAAAGACCTGGAAGGCGTATGCGATGGAATAAACCACTGAGTATTAAACCGAGGATAAAGATGAGAGCAAGACTGAGCAGCATAGAAATACCTCCTCCTAAAGAACAAAAAAGAAACTGATACATCCGCGATCAAAAACATCACAGAAGTCATCAGCTTGGGTAAGCGGTTTTGGCCAAAGCCAGGGGCGACATTCATGCCCTATATCCAATAACAGATTAGCATGAAAAAGATGTTGCATCAAGGAGAATATGTTCCGTTGCTTGACGTTGTTTTTTGGGATGGATTGTTTTAAAAAGATGCTGGTCCTATTTAATATGCTGGATATTTGGTGTAGGATTGAAAAAAGTAAACAATACAAAAAAGGTACCAATAGACGGGAAAAGGAAGGAATTTGTATGGCGAAAAGAGTGATCTCTATCAAGACACTAATCCTTGTTACCTTTATCATCACGGTGCTGTTGAGCATCGTGCCCATTGGTGCGAATATTTTTTTGAATTGGCTGCAGTCAGCGGAGACGGTCAATCAGGAATTGGCTGAGAACATCAACCAGCATATTTTTGAGGAAATTGATGATTTTATGCATGTTCCCATGCATACCATGGAAATCTATCAGGCTCTTTTGCAGCGAGGGATTATCGATCTAAAGGACGAAGAAGAGCGTGAACGATTCTTTGTGGAAGTTTTGAGAAATCTGCGTATGCATTCCCTTTACAGTTTTAGTTACGGTTCAGCAATAGGCGAATATTATGGCGCCAGACTGAATGATCAAGCTGAGATAGAAATCATGCGCAACAACGAACAGACGCAGGGATACTCTTGGTATTATACGGTCGATGAGGATGCTACAGCCAAGGATTTGGCGGTGGTGGCGGGTTTGTTTGATCCCCGAACCCGGGTTTGGTATCAGGCTGCAGAAGAAGCAGAGGGTATCGTCTTTTCACCTTTGTACAAGCATTTTGTGATGGATGATCTGACCGTGTCTGCAGCGATTGCGATTCGTGACGAAGAGGGCCAACTTGAAGGGGTTTTGGGCGCTCATATCATCTTGTCCTATATGGATCAATTCTTATCTGAACTTACGAAACCTCAGGATGCGACAGCCGTGATCGTAGAGCGTGAAACAGGATACCTGATTGCCAATTCGCTGGATCTTGACAATGTCAGGATACGAAAAGATGGTACCTTGGAAAGGACACACATTGACACGATTGGTACCCCGGCGTTGCTCCAGGCGTTCTCGGAATATGAAAGCAATGCAAAGAACAGTATGGTTATTCCCAGTGATGGAAATACCTTTTATATCAATGTTTCACGGTTTATGCAGCCAGGCGTCGATTGGTTGATTCTATCTGCTGTTCCGGAAGGCAAATTGGTGGCAGGTATCGTGGACAGTATGGTGAGGACGATTTGGCTGACCGTATTGGCGATTCTGGTTGCCATTGGTCTTTATTATAAAATAAGCAAAAAATTATTTCAGCCAATCGATGGCTTGATCGATACGACGGAGCGATTCTCACAAGGAGATTATTCTGTTCGCTTGCCCATCGTCAGGCAAGACGAAATAGGAAAGATGGCCGATGCATTCAACAAGATGGCGGACATCATCGATGCCTCGATTGAACATTTGGAAGACAAGATCACGGAGCGTACCCAGACGTTGCAAGCGGTCAACATGGCACTCAAGGACAGCCAGGAAGAGCTTCAACTGCTTTTGGATTCAACGGTAGAAGCCATATACGGGATAGACAAAGAAGAACGCTGCACCTTTATCAATGCCAGTGGGCTAAGACTGTTGGGGTACGCGCAACAAAAAGAGTTATTGGGGAAAAATATGCACCAAATGATTCATCACAGTTATCCTGATGGTGCGGTGATGTCCGGCAAAGAGTGTAAGATTAAGAGGGTGTTCCAGGCGGAGCAGGGCATTCATGTTACGGATGAAGTATTCTGGCGAAAAGACGGAACCAGTTTTGATGTTGAATACTATGCTTATCCCCAGTATAAAGGAGAGGAGATCATAGGCGCTGTGGTCACCTTTCTTGACAATACTGAGCGAAAACAGCATGAAGAGCACATTCGTTATCTGAGCTATCACGATTCTTTGACTGGGTTGTACAATCGGGTATATTTTGAACAAGCTTTGAAGGAGGCAGATGTCTCCCATCATCTTCCTTTATCCATTATTTTTGGAGATGTAAACGGATTGAAGCTTACCAATGATATCTTCGGGCACACCAAAGGAGATGCTCTTCTTCAGCGTTCCGCGGCTATTCTCTTGGAGGCCTGTCGGTCTCAAGATATTGTAGCACGTGTGGGAGGGGATGAGTTCGCCATGATGCTTCCTCATACAGATGAGAATGAGTGCAGGCTGGTGATGCAGCGAATCAAAGAGCGCTTTGCCACCTCAAAAATGGCAGCCATCCCAGGAAGCATATCCTTGGGGATGCGAACCAAGTATTCTTCCGATCAGGATCTGGATAGGATCATGATTCTGGCTGAAGAGGAAATGTACCGGGAAAAGCTTTTGGAGAGACAGTCGATTCAAAAAGAAATGCTGGCAACCATTATGCGTACCCTGGTTGACCGATATCCACATGAAAAAACACATGTTCAATCCATGCAATACTGGTGTCAGTTGTTGGGGAAAGAAGCAGGTTTATCGGACAAGCAACTTACCATCTTGCAGGAGGTGGTGCGGTATCACGATATTGGGAAAATTGTGTTGGATCCTGAGTTGCTCTATAAAGAAGAACCACTGACAGAGGATGAAAGGAAAAAAATCGAAAAACACCCGGCTGTGGGGTATCGGATTCTGACCTTGTTTGATGAAACGATGGATTTGGCAGAGTATGTTTTGTCGCATCATGAAAACTGGGATGGTAGTGGATATCCTCAAGGGATGAAAGGAGATGAGATTCCTTTCTTATCTCAAATGGTTCACTTGGTGGAGAGTTATGAAGAAATGACCCATCGACCTTACAGCAAACCTAGGACACCAACGGAAGCCATAGAAGAGCTTCGCTCCCAAGCCGGTGTTTACTATAATCCTGTGCTGGTAAACATGTTTCTTGAGGTGCTTCACCAGGAGGAAAAAAGAAATCAGTGAGCCCAAGAGCCGACGCAAGACCA
>DIET01000015.1:69949-112717 GCA_002418765.1 Peptococcaceae bacterium UBA5767
CTCGGTAAAGGTGGGAAGCATGTTTTCTAATCCAATGCGTTCCACGAGGCCAGCATTCCGGAGGACTGTTTGCGGTTGTGGATTGAGTCCGGACAAAACCAGCTTGATTTGGCGATCTTTGGCCATTTTCATCATGTGCCGGAAGCTGTTCAGCGCGGTACCATCCATGGAAGGCACATTGCGCATGCGCAAAATGAGTACGTCTGTCTGGTGGTTGACTTGCGCAAAGGCACTGATGAATTTGTCGGCGGCACCGAAAAAGAAGGGCCCGTTGATCTCATAGACTTGAATGTAAGATGAGCCTGTGATTTCACTTCGTTCCTGAACAAAAGCTGCATCATCTTCATCGGATATTTGTTCGGCAGCATCCAAATCGGTGACTTGAACATGAGAAACCTCCGACATCCGTTTCATAAAAAGAAAGGCTGCCAGAATCATGCCGATTTCAATCGCCACCACCAAATCGACAAGGATGGTAAGCAAGAAGGTTGTCAATAAGATGATCACATCACTTTTGGTGGACCGGAAGATACTCAGGAATTGTCTCCATTCGCTCATGTTGTAAGCGACCACCATCAAAATAGCCGATAGTGAGGCCAAAGGGACCATTTGGGCCAGAGGCATAAAGAGTACCAGGATAAAAAGAAGCGTAATCGCATGTACCATGCCGGCGATGGGTGTTCTGCCGCCATTTTTGATATTGGCAACGGTTCTAGCGATGGCGCCGGTGGCCGGAATGCCGCCGAATAGACCGGAGGCGATGTTGGCAATACCTTGGGCGATGAGCTCCGTGTTGGATCGATGCTTGCCGCCGATCATGGCATCGGAGACTACCGCAGAAAGCAAGGATTCGACAGAACCGAGTATGGCAATGGTGAGCGCAGGCTGGATCAAAAGGCGTATGGTTTCACTGTTGACATGGATCGGTTGCAGCTTGGGCAGTGACGATGACAATGCTCCAAACTGGGTCCCGATGGTCGCCACCGGCAAATCAAGCCACATCACCAAAACCGAGGTTGTGATGAGTGCAATGAGGGCACCGGGGACTTTCTGATTCCATCTTGGCCATAGGATGATGATGACCAGAGCCAACAACCCAATGAACAAAGTGGTGAGATGGGTTTGATTGATCTGCTGCAGATAAAGGGTCCACTGGTCGAGAAAATCGACAGGGACTTTTTTTAGTGAGAGTCCTAGGAAATCTTTCATTTGCGATGAAAAAATGACTACGGCAATCCCACTGGTGAAACCAGTGATGATAGGAAAGGGAATGAATTTGATAATGCTCCCCAGACGTAGAAAACCCATGGCCATCATCATGATGCCCGCCATGATGGTGGAAATCATGAGACCTTCAATGCCAAATTCCATGACAATGCCATAAACAATCACCATGAAAGCACCGGTGGGTCCCCCGATTTGAACGCGGCTACCTCCGAGAAACGAAATCAAAAATCCGGCGATGATGGCCGTGTGCAGACCTTTTTCAGGGCTGACGCCCGATGAAATGGCCAGAGCAATGGATAAGGGTAAAGCAATGATGGCGACGATAATACCGGCGTTGACGTCCTGGAAAAACTGCTTTTTGGTATAGTCTTTCAAGGTGGTAAATAACTTTGGTTTCCAAAAAAACAAGTGAGGCACCTTCTTTACTGGTTGATAGGATTTTTTGTTTGGTAAAATATGTTCCGTGTGCCGGCAACAAGACCATTTTACTCTGCGTTAAGGCAGGATGCAATGCCCAAAAAATATCTGTTATACATAGCGTGTTATAGATTGACATTTATCAATATGTTGATATAATAACATTGATATATATCGATGTGAAGGAGAATCCCATGGATCAATATGAACAAGATGCCCTTATTTTTAAAGCCTTTTGTGATCACAATCGTTTGAGAATAATGGAGCAATTGCAACAAGGTGAGGTGTGTGCCTGTAAGCTGCTCAGCCATTTGAATATTGGCCAGCCTACGTTGTCGCATCATATGAAGATTCTGGTGGATAGTGGGCTGGTCCAGGCCAGAAAAGACGGGAAATGGGTTCATTATGCTTTGTCGAAGGAAGGCATCGAACATGCCAAGGAGAGATTGGATCATATTACGTTTGTGCATGGGCAGCGTATCGATGAATGTATTTGTCGCTAGACAACTCACAACAATCTTTTTTTAGCAATAATAATTATGATAAAGAAAAATGACCAAGAAAAAGGAGGCAGGTATGAGGAGTAATCGCTGGGAAGGAATTCGTTTTTTTGAACATTATCTAACGGTATGGGTACTCTTGTGTATGGTGGGGGGCGTCTTAATAGGACGTTATTGGCCTTTTATACCAGATTTTTTAAGTCGTTTTGAGTATGCCAATGTATCTATTCCAATTGCTTTCTTGATTTGGCTGATGATTTATCCCATGATGATGAAGGTGGATTTCAAAAGCATCAAGAACGTAAGAGAAAATCCTACAGGTTTGTATGTTACCTGGGTGGTCAATTGGCTGATCAAACCCTTTACCATGTATGCTATTGCCTATTTATTTTTTTTCGTCATTTTTTCACCTTGGATAGCGCCTGGGTTGGCCAGGGATTATTTGGCTGGGGCGGTTTTGTTGGGTGCTGCGCCGTGTACGGCCATGGTGTTTGTCTGGAGTCATTTGACCAAAGGGAATCCTGCTTACACTGTGGTCCAGGTAGCAACCAATGACCTCATTATCCTGGTGGCTTTTACGCCCATCGTGGCTTTTCTGTTGGGTATCAGTGGCATCAGCATTCCCTGGAACACCTTGTTTTTTTCGGTGGTGCTTTTTGTGGTGATTCCTTTGACAGGTGGTGTTTTGACCAGAAACCATGTGATAAAGAAGCGGGGTTTATCATACTTTGAGAAGGAATTTTTACCCAGATTTGATACGACTACCATGGGAGGATTGCTGTTGACGTTGTTAATTATCTTTTCTTTCCAAGGGCAGGTTATTATCAATAATCCACTGCATATTGCCTTGATTGCTATCCCTTTGATTCTACAAACATTGCTTATTTTCTCTTTGGCCTATATGGTAAGTCGAAAGCTTAAACTTCCTCATAACATTGCGGCTCCGGCGGGTATGATCGGTGCCTCCAATTTCTTTGAGTTGGCTGTCGCTGTGGCCATTGCCATTTTTGGGCCCCAAAGTCCTGTGGCTTTGGTTACCATTGTAGGGGTGTTGGTGGAGGTTCCTGTCATGCTGGGTTTGGTAAGATTTGCCAATAGGACCAAACATTGGTTTGAAGGAGAGGAAGATTTGGTATCTTGACCAAAAAGGATTAGAGAAAAAACGCAGGAAGCGTCATTTGGGGATTGGAAAAAAGACAAACAAACACCTTACGACAGTGGGTAAAAAGAGACCAGCCACGTCAAGCGAAAAGCTTGAACAGGGCTGGCCTTTTTCTGTGTCATATTTTTCTTTATGGCTTGTGAACGATCTTTGATGCAAGTTTTATTCCGAATACAGTTGCCATTAGGGCACCTATAATTGCTCCGACATAGGTTGCCAATTCATAGCCTTCAAATCCGGTAAGTCTGTAGATCTCAAGGCCTCCCAAAAAAGTTCCACCCAAAACTAGACCGAGGTAACCCCCAACAACAACTCCAATCACAAAACCAATAAAACCACCGACGATGCTTGGTAACAGTTTCCTTTTCATCGTTACCCAACTCCTTTACATACAATCATGTTACAACGTTACATTTAATTTTACAATAAAACGATGTTTTCAGCATCAATGGCAATAACGGGCGTATCCGTAAAGCAGAACAAATTCAGTCTGTGGGAGTTTCTATACCACTCCCAAAAAAAAGTTAGGCTTTCTTTTTGTATTGACAGAGAGACAGTATTTCGCTATACTACATGTATTATTACTATATGCATATGCATATATTGTTGGGGAGATCTTATGAATCGTCTTGCGCAGTCTTGTTTAGGAAAAACCCATAAGATGGAAAAGCTTCTAGAGGTCAGCTTGCTGCTTCTTTTGGCCAAGGAATCAGCGCATGGCTATGCCTTGATGGAGCACCTTTCCCAGTTGGGCTTTGAGTCTTGGGAAATCAATGTTGGCTCCTTGTATCGAACCTTGCGCAAGATGGAAGAAGAGCAGTTCGTCGTTTCTCACTGGGAGCATGGAGGTGGCGGACCCAGGCGCAGGGTGTACCGAATTACTGAAAACGGTGAGCAGGAGCTCATGTGTTGGATTGCCATATTGAAGAACCGAAAAGTCCGTATAGAGCGGGTTATTGCTCTATATGGTGATCTTATGGATACGGAAAAACAAGAATAAAAAGTGAATCTGCAGAACATGGAAAGAAAGTAGGTATGCAGTATGAACAAATGGATTCTTTGGTTGCAAATTCTTTTTTTGGCATTGTTTTTTGTGCTTTTGTTTGCGGGCAAACCGATGCTTTGGTTGCTGCTTTTTGTCATATCCTTTGGGGGAGCCTTCTTTTTCGGACGTTTTTATTGTGGTGTCATTTGTCCGATGAATACCTTGATGCGGCCGGTCAGTTGGTTGGGCAAGAAGCCGGGTTTGAAAACCAATCGGGTGCCGGCCTGGTTGAAAAGCAAGTGGCTTTCCTGGTCGGTTTTGCTGTTTCTGGCTGTTGTGATGATATTGTCTAGAACAGTTTTGATGAAAGATTTGCCTATGCTGCTGGTTCTTCTGGTCGTCAGTGTGCTGTTTGCCTTGCGGTATGAGGAATGGGTTTTCCACAATCATGTCTGTCCTTTCGGGACATTGCTTCGTATCAGTGGGAAAAATCCGGTTCGTTCTACTCGTGTAGAGGAAGACCGATGCGTGGCTTGCAAGAAGTGTGAGGTGGTTTGTCCGTCTGCTGCCATTGTGGTGGACAAGCAAAGAAACACGGCGGAGATCGACTATTCGATTTGTTTGCAGTGTGCGAAATGCATTACCGTTTGTCCTGTATCGGCCTTGTCCTATGGCAAGGTGCAGCGCTAGGTTTTCCAGGGAAAAAAGGAGGTGTTGGATATGCAAATGATTTTATTTCGTCATGGCATAGCAAAAGAACGTGGCACCCGTATGCATGATGCAGATAGAGAATTGACAGATCGTGGAAAAGAAAAATTGAGGACGGCCGCAGCAGGCTTGCGGGAATTATTAAGGACGGACCAGGGTGTTTTTATTTGGGCCAGCCCTTATGCACGGACAGCGCAGACAGCTGAATTGCTTCATCAAGAACTGGGCGGCCCGGAAATCATGTATGATGATTTTTTGGTTCATGGTTCGTTTGCGGCGTTGGAAGAGAAGGTCCAAGCGTTAGCAGAGGCAGAAACGTGTATTGTTGTGGGGCATTCACCTTGGCTTGACGTTTGGTGTGAGAAAATTTGCAATGACAGAATCGAACTGAAAAAAGGGGGCGCCGTGGCCATAGAGATCAAAGAAAAAACTCCCTTGCGTGGCGACATCATCTGGTTGATGCAACCCAAGGGTTGGATGATACTGTCCCATCGGTAGTTAATCATGTGAAGACAAAATAATGCTTCCACGATGCAGGCCTGGCTTTCCGTAAAAGGGGCTAGGCCTTTTGTGTGTTCTCCTATAGAATAGATGCGTAGGCAGTGCCAAGTAGCGAGGGGACTATGTTGGCTAGGCCAGTTTGGAATGAGGAACGAAAAGCGCACGGTACCGTCTCTTGGAAGGAAGGATAAGGATGATGGATCAAATATTGTTGGCCCGCCTGATGGATATAGGGGAAAAAATGCTGGTGGCGGGAGCAGAAGTCAATCGGGTGGAAGACACCTTGTCCCGGATGGCCAAGGCGTATGATGTCTCTCGTGTGGATGTGTTTACCATTACTTCCAGTATTGTAGTGACCGTGATTGCCAATGATGGCGTTCCCATGACCCAGACCAGAAGAATTCTAGCTTATCAGACGGATTTGGATAAGTTGTCTGGGTTGAATGAACTAGCCAGAACCATCGCCCAAAACAAACCAGATGCTTCCTATATTGAACAAGAAATGAATCGGTTGGAGCAAAAAGCCAAATATCCAGCCTGGACGCAGTTTGTTATTTATGGGGGCATCGCCGCTGTCTTTACGTTGTTTTTTGGAGGAACAGCCCAGGATGCCCTGGCTTCTGGCTTATTGGGCATGGTCTTGAAATGGCTGGTGAGGTTGTTTCAGGGGTTGGAAAACAATGCCGTTATTATTCATGTCGTGTGTCCTTTTTTGGTGGGATTATTGGCTGTCGGCATGATAAGATGGGGTTTAGGAGAGAACCTGGAATGGATCTTGATTGGCAATATTATGCTCTTGATCCCAGGTGTTTCTTTGACCAATTCTATTCGGGATATCATCAGTGGCGACACAATGGCTGGATTATTGCGCATGAGTGAAGCGATTTTGATTTCTCTGAGCATCGCTATTGGTTTTGGTTTGGCTTCTTTGGTGTTGGGAGGAATTATTTTATGATGCAGTGGTTTTGGGCCTTTTTGGGTTCGTTGGGATTTTCGTTGTTGTACAATGTTCGGGGAAAAAATGTATTTTTGGCTGCTTTATCTGGAATGCTGGGTTGGATGGTGTATTCCTTTGCGTCCCCTAGGTTTTCCAATGAATTCTTGTCCTATTTTTTGGCAGCGATGGTGGTCACCTTGAGTGCGGAAGCCTTCGCTCGTTGGCAAAAAGCGCCGGCTACCACTTTCTTGATTGCTGGTATCATTCCCTTGGTGCCAGGAAAAGCCTTGTTCTACACCATGCGGGCAGCAGTAGGGGCCCAAAGAGGTTATTTTTTGGCCCATGGCGCCTTGACACTCAGCATTGCTTTGGCGATTGCAGCGGGGATTATGGCGGCTGCCTCATTGATGAGGACGCTGATGTGGAGAATGGGGAAATGAAATGGAGTGCGTTCCATGATGAGGCTGGTAAGGAAGAAAAAAAGCACCCTAAGGAGGTGCTTTTTATAAGGCTTTAATATTGAATGAATTTTGTTCCAGGAACGCCACAGATGCTGCATTTTTCCGGAACAAACTTCTCAATGTTGCCGCATACGGGGCAAAGATAGTAGAAAACTTCTTCTTGCTCCTCAAGTTTATCCAAGGCTTCCTGATAGAGTCTGGCGTGCACTTCTTCTGCCTTCATGGCAAAAGTAAATGAGCTTATGGCTGCTTTGTTGCCTTCTTGTTCCGCCACCTGCACAAAATCCGGATACATGTCCTGGAATTCATGGGTCTCACCTTTTACGGCGTCGGCCAAATTATCCAGGGTAGAGCCTATCATACCGGCCACTTCGAAATGTTTATGTGCATGGATGGTTTCTGCATCGGCAGCAGCACGAAATAGTTTGGCGGCATTTAGGTATCCGTCTTTTTCTGCTTTGTTCGCATAAGCCAGATATTTTCGATTGGCCTCGGATTCTCCGGCAAAAGCGGCCATCAGATTATCTTTGGTTGCTTCAGGTTTCATAGTTTAATCCTCCAATTATGTTTATTTTGTTGCCTTATTTATTGTAGCATTCCGACTGGGTTCAGGCAAATTAGAGACCTGCTTTTGGAATATGTTTGAGGTGATCTTTATGGTGAGCCTGGTAATGAATGATGTAGGAAATAATGGCGACTGTTTTGATAAGGATAGCCAAACCAAGTACAATCAGACTAATGCTATGCCAGGGCAAGAGAATATTAAGGATAACGCCGATAAAGAAAATGGCGGTCGCCAGTTTGCCGAAGCGATTGGAGGGAATAACAAATTTTTCTTGCCTGACATACAGATACAATCCCATGCTGATCATGAAGGTCTCGTAGACCAAAACAAATACAAGGACCCAAAGGGGAAGTGAGCCACCCAAGTAGAGACAAAAAAGGGCCATGAGGAGCATCAGTTTGTCGGCCAACGGATCAAGCACGATGCCCAATTTGGTAATCAGATGATATCGTCTGGCGATTTGGCCATCGAGCATATCAGTAAGGCTGGCCAGGATGAAAATTCCCAGGGCATAAATATGGGCGCTGGGATGACCTGAGAAATAGGCATAAGGGAATACAGGTACCAGCAACATGCGAAGTAGGGTAAGAAGATTGGGCAAATGCTTCATAACATCCTCCTTGGTTAGGGATGGTACTATTATACAGGAAGTGTAGGAAATGGTGAACCAGGTAGATGCCATGCTCGAAGGAACTGTGGGCGCAAGGTAGACAATTTTGTAGGTATAAACTTGCTTTGTTTGTACTACGCAATATGCCTCCTCTACCAGAAAGTGAATTTTTGGGGGAATAATGATAAAAAACATGTCTTATATATATAAGAATGATTTCATCAGGCAAAATTATTTGATAAAATAGAATCGATTGACATTGTAGATACATCGTGTTATTCATAGTGAAGAATGGGAATCCGTATGGATTCGTTTAGGAAGGGTATTGGCATGAATAGACTTGAACAGTTGGGTAGATGGACCAAAAAAAAATCTGAGGAATTGTACGGCATCAATGCCTGGGGCAATCAGTATTATGCAATATCTGAGGCTGGAGAGGTGATGGTCCATCCCTTTCGGCATAACAAAAATGTAGGAGCCAGTTTGAAGGAAATCGCAGAAGGGATTCAGGATCGTGGTCTGGATATGCCCGTTTTGCTTCGCTTTGAAAACCTGCTGGATGCGCAGATTACCTTTTTGAATGAGTCCTTTCGGGATGCCATGAGCAAACTGGATTACCAGGGAAAATACCAGGGTGTATATCCCATCAAGGTAAATCAGCAACAGCAACTGATTCAGGAGGTGACCAAATATGGTCAGCGCTATCACCATGGCTTGGAGGTAGGCAGCAAAGCGGAATTGTTGGCGGCTTTGTCACAGATGAAAGACAAAGAAGCTTGTCTCATCTGCAATGGCTACAAGGATACGGAATTTATTGATTTGGGTCTGTATGCCCTGAAAATGGGCTTTCAAACTTTTTTTGTCATTGAAATTCCTGGTGAACTGGATATCATTTTGGAGCGGGCCGAGCTTCTTAGGGTCGTACCCAATATTGGCGTACGTATCAAAATCTCTTCGAAGGCCGGTGGATATTGGACGGAATCAGGTGGAGACCGGAGCATTTTTGGTCTAAATATGTCGCAAACCATCGAGATTGTGGATACGCTTCGAGAAAAGAATATGTTGGGTACTCTTAAACTGATGCACTATCATTTGGGTTCACAAATACCCAATATTCGGGATATCCGTTCTGCAGTCAAGGAAGCGGCACGTGTCTATGCTGAATTGGTCAAGGAAGGCGCCCCGATGGGTTATTTGGATCTCGGCGGTGGTTTGGCCGTGGATTACGACGGCTCCAACACCAATTATACCAATAGCTGCAATTATTCAGTGGAAGAGTATTGTACAGATATTGTAGAAGCAGTGATGAGTGTGATGGAGGAAAGCGAAATTGCCCATCCGATCATCATTACGGAATCTGGCAGAGCGTTGGTGGCATATTATTCTGTGTTGCTGTTTAATGTCTTGGATATCGCCAAATTTGAAGAGCACGAAATACCAGAAAGTTTGGGTGAAGGGCATTCTGAACAGTTGCTCAATTTGCATGAAGTCAATCGAAACTTAAACTTGAAAAACATCCAGGAGTGTTATAATGATGCTTTGTATTATAGAGATGCCATTAGAGATTTGTTCAATCATGGGAATATTTCGCTGCGGGAACGGGCGTTATCAGAAAAGATATTTTGGAATACGCTGAATAAAATTGTGAAAGAAAAGAATAAATTGAAATTCATCCCAACGGAGCTGGAAGATTTGGAAAGTGCGATCGCAGACATTTATTATTGCAATTTTTCTGTTTTTCAATCGATTCCGGACAGTTGGGCGATCGATCAACTGTTTCCCATCATGCCGATACACAGGTTGTTGGAGATGCCCAATTGTAATGGCATCCTGGCGGATATTACGTGTGATTGCGACGGAAACATCAACAAATTCATCGATCAGCATGACGTGAAAAACACCCTGGCTTTACACGATTTAAATCCGCATGAAGATTATTATCTGGGCATATTTCTGGTGGGGGCTTACCAAGAGACGTTGGGAGACCTGCACAATCTCTTTGGGGATACCAATGTTGTCAGCATTCGCATCAATGAAGATGGCACCTACAATTTTGTCAGTGAAATTGAAGGAGACAGCGTGGAAGATGTTCTCAGTTACGTGGAATATGACACCAAGCAAATGCGTAAGAATTTTAAAAAGACGGCTGATGAAGCGGTGGAGAACGGTTACATTACGGTGCGAGAGCGACGAGAGATTCTCAATTCACTGGAGAACGGACTGCGAGGCTATACCTATTATGAGCGCTAAGCAGAAAGGACACGTGGTGTATGAAAAAGCAATATGAGATCTGCCGCCACGAGGGCATGCAGAGTTCTTATGAAGATGCGTCCTTGGTTCTTTTGGGCGTTCCCTTTGATGGGACGGTTTCCAACCGACCGGGTACTCGTTTTGGGCCTGCCGGTGTCAGACAGGAGCTAGACGGTCTGGAAACATACAGCCCTTATTTGGATAAGGATTTAGAAGATTATGCCATTTCTGATATCGGTGATTTGATGTTTCCATGGGGTGATACGCCCAAGGTTATGTCATTGATTGAAAAAGAAGTGACCGGCTTGCTGGCGGATGACAAGAAGGTAATGCTGCTGGGTGGAGAACACCTGATCAGTTTTCCTGCCGTTTCGGCTTATGTAAAACGATATCCGGATCTGCAGGTGATTCATTTTGATGCGCATGCTGATTTGCGAGAACATTATTTGGGAGAAAAACTTTCGCACGCAACCGTGATGCGTCGGATTTATGAAACATTGACCAATCCGGTTCTATATCAGTTGGGTATCCGTTCAGGCACCAAGGAGGAATTTGCTTTTGCCAAAAGGGCTACGCATTTTGTGCCTTTTACCAAAGAAGGGATAACCGAAATGGTACGGTCCATCAAGGATGCTCCCGTCTATGTTTCCATTGATTTGGACGTTCTTGATCCTTCCATTTTCCCGGGAACAGGCACACCGGAACCAGGTGGTGTGACGTTTCAGGAATTATTAGCAGGTATTCATGGACTTCAAAAAGCACGGATCGTGGGTGCAGACGTTGTGGAATTGTCGCCTCATTATGATGCCAGTGGTGTCTCCAATGTGGTGGCTGCCAAGGTGGTGCGTGAATTGGCATTGGTGATGGCGTAGGAAGGAAGGAAGAATATGGGAAAAGCATTGATTATTGGTGCGGGCGGCGTGGCCAGTGTGGTCGTGCACAAATGTTGTCAGAATTCGGATGTTTTTGAAGAGATTTGTATCGCTAGTCGGACGAAGTCCAAATGTGATGCTATAAAAGAGGCTGTAGACGGTGGTAAAACCAACATTGTTACCGCTGAGCTGGATGCCGATGATGCACAGCAGGTCATCAATCTGATTCATACTTTTCAACCTGATATTGTGATCAATGTAGCTCTGCCTTATCAGGATCTGACCATCATGGATGCTTGTCTGGCTACGGGTGTGCATTATCTGGATACGGCCAATTATGAGCCGCCTGATGTGCCCAAGTTTGAATACAAATGGCAGTGGGCATATCAGGAACGATTTCAAGAAGCGGGCTTGACCGCTATTTTGGGATGTGGTTTTGATCCTGGGGTTACAGGTGTGTTTTCAGCCTATGCTGCAAAGCATTATTTTGATGAGATCCACACCATTGATATAGTGGATGCCAATGCAGGAGACCATGGATATCCTTTTGCTACCAATTTTAACCCGGAAATCAACATTCGGGAGATTACGGCCAAGGGACGTTATTATGAAAATGGACAATGGATCGAAACGGAACCACTGGAGATCAAGAGGGTTTATGATTTGCCGCAGATTGGTCCCAAGGATACATACCTGTTGTATCATGAGGAATTGGAATCGTTGGCCAAACATATTCCAGGCGTCAGGAGGATTCGTTTTTTCATGACCTTTTCTCAGCAGTATATAGAACATCTGATGGTGCTGCAGAATGTGGGGATGACCTCCATTGAACCCATTTTCTATGAAGGGATAGAGATCCAGCCGTTGCAGTTTTTAAAGGCAGTGCTTCCGGATCCTGCTTCTTTGGGCCCTAGAACCAAGGGTAAGACCAATATTGGATGTATCTTTCAGGGTATGAAGGATGGCCAGGAAAAGACATACTACGTTTACAACATCAGCGATCATCAGGAATGCTATCGTGAAGTTGGTTCACAGGCTATTTCTTACACCACCGGGGTTCCAGCCATGATTGGTGCCAAGTTATTGCTGCAAGGAAAATGGAAAAAGCCAGGCGTGTTCAATGTGGAAGAATTTGATCCGGATCCTTTTATGGAAGAGTTGATGCGGCAGGGATTGCCATGGCATGAGGATTTCTCTCCTGTCTTGATTGATTAGAGATGGTCATGAAAAATATATTGGTACAAGAGCTGGGTGAGATCACAACACCAGCATATGTGGTGGATGAAAGACTTTTAAAAAAGAATTTGGATGTGTTGCAGGGGGTACAGCGAGCAACAGGATGTAAGATTCTGCTGGCGTTGAAGGGATTTTCCATGCATGCGGTTTTCCCCTTGATTGGCGAATATCTCTACGGCATCACCGCCAGCTCGCTTTTTGAAGCCAGACTGGGTTCGGAAGAGATGGGCAAAGAGGTGCATGTGTATGCCCCGGCTTATCGCTCAGATGAATTTGCAGAATTGATGACGTACGCTGATCATGTGGTGTTCAATTCTCCTACTCAGATCAAGGCTTATGCACACAGGGTAAAACAAGCTGCACAAGAGCGGCATAAGGACATTGACTGTGGCTTGCGCATCAATCCGGAATACTCTGAGGCAGCCGTTCCTATGTACGACCCTTGTTATGCTCATTCTCGGCTGGGGACCACACTAAATCAGTTACTGCTATCTGGGCCAGAGATACTCGCAGCGCTGGATGGACTCCATTTCCACACTCTCTGCGAACAAAATGCAGATGCCTTGGAACATACCTGGCAGGTGGTGGAAGATAAATTTGGCTTTATGCTGCATCAGCTGAAGTGGATCAATTTTGGTGGGGGACATCATATTACCAGAGATGACTACCAATTGGAGGTTTTGCACCGGGTGATTCGGCATGTGCAACAGACTTATCAGGTAGAGGTCTATCTGGAGCCAGGGGAAGCCATTGCTTTGCATACAGGATACTTGGTCAGCCGGGTTTTGGACATCGTCAGCAACGGCATGGAGATAGCCATTTTGGATACTTCTGCAGCCTGCCATATGCCAGATGTGCTGGAAATGCCCTATCGACCTTATATTATAGATTCAGGTAAACCCCAAGAGAAAGCCTATACCTATAGACTAGGTGGGGTGACTTGTTTGGCTGGTGACGTCATTGGCGACTATAGTTTTGATGCACCATTGGCGGTGGGAGACATGTTGATTTTTACCGATATGGCCCATTATACCATGGTGAAAAACAATACCTTCAATGGGATCAATTTGCCATCCATTTATCTTCTCAATGAAAAAGGTACGCAGTTGATTCGCTCGTTTGGATTCGAAGACTATAAGGGCCGCCTGTCCTGATGTTGTTCTCGCGGACAAGAGACATTCTTTCTCAGGATGTCTCTTTTTTTCGAGAGAAGGCTGACAATCGGGGCAAAGGGTAGAGCTGTGCTTATCGATGTACCATGTATACAGGGGGGGGTATGAGGGGTAAACTTTTTGATCACATTTTTCTCTATAAATGTTTTTGCATTGGTCTAAGATAAATTGCTCTGAACTGAGAATTTGTGGTATCCTATAAAGAGAAGAAAAAATACAATATCCGAGTTGCCTGCTCTACAGCCTAGGCCAGGAGCATCAACCAATGGGTGCATGGGAAACCATGTTTCCTCCCGTGATTTGGAAAGGATTTTTTAATAGAGACTATTAAAAAATGAGACAGGATACTGTCCCAAATCATGAGGAGGTTTTTTTATGTTTGGTTATCAAGGAAAGATTTTGCGTATTGATTTGTCAGCCGGCAAGTCCAAGGTGGAACAGCTTGATGAAAAACTGGCCAGAGAATATGTGGGCGGACGCGGACTGGCCACCAAGTATTTTTTTGATGAGGTGCCTGCTACGGTGGATGCGCTTAGTCCTGAAAATAAACTGATCATGGCTACGGGACCATTGAGCGGAACACCAACCCCTACTGGTGGACGATACATGGTGGTGACCAAATCTCCACTGACTGATACCATTGCTTCTTCCAATTCTGGTGGATATTGGGGCGCGGAACTTAAATTTGCCGGTTATGACATGATCATTGTAGAAGGAAAATCGGATAAACCGGTGTATGTGGCCATCGAAGATGATCGCGTGGAGATCAAGGATGCAGCACATTTATGGGGGAAAGTAGTCTCTGAAGCCACCGATATTTTGGAAAAGGAATCTCCTGAGAAATCCAGAATATTAGCGATTGGGCCTGCCGGGGAAAAATTATCCCGTATTGCTTCTGTGATGAATGATAAGTCGAGAGCGGCTGGCCGGTCTGGTGTAGGCGCTGTCATGGGTTCCAAGAATTTGAAGGCCATTGTGGTGCGAGGACACAAAACAGTGCCCATTGCAGATGAGGCTGCGCTGAAAGAAACAGTCAAAGAGAGTACCAAAAAAATACGGGAAAATGGCGTTACTGGAGAAGGGCTACCTACGTATGGTACGGCAGTATTGGTGAACATCATCAATGAAAATGGTGTTTTCCCTACCAACAATTTCCAACTATCCCAGTTTTCTTTGGCAGAGAATATCAGTGGTGAAAGCTTGGCTGAAAAATATCTGGTTCGCAAAGACCCTTGTTATCGTTGCCCGATTGGTTGCGGCCGTTACACCAAAACAGACAAAGTAGAAGGTGGCGGTCCTGAGTATGAAACCATCTGGGCTTTTGGCGGTGACTGTGGGGTTTCTGATTTGGAAGCCGTGATCGAAGCCAACTTCTGGTGCAATGAGATGGGGCTAGATACCATTTCTGCTGGTGCGACCATTGCCATGGCCATGGAACTTTATCAAAAAGGATTCATCAAGGACGAGGATCTGGATGGAGTGCCTCTGGAGTTTGGCAATGCCGAGGCCATCGTTGCCTGGACCAAACGCATGGGCCTTCGGGAAGGTTTGGGTGATATGATGGCGGAGGGCTCCTATCGCCTTGGAGACCAGTATGGCATGTCAGCATTGTCCATGTCTGTCAAGAAACAAGAAATGCCCGCTTATGACCCCAGAGCCATTCAAGGCCAAGGTTTGCAATATGCTACCTCCAATCGCGGGGGATGTCACGTGAGAGGGTATCTCATTTCTCCGGAAATTTTGGGATTGCCGGAAAAATTGGATCGGTTTGCTTTGGATGGCAAGGCTACCTGGACCAAAATATTCCAAGATTTAACAGCGTTTATTGATTCTTCAGGTCTATGTTTGTTCACGTCATTTGCTATGGGAGCGGATGATTATGCTACCATGGTGGAAGCAGCCACAGGCATGAAGTGGGATGCTGCAGAAGTGTTAAAGGCAGGGAATCGTATTTGGAATCTAGAACGGCTTTTCAATTTGGCTGCTGGTGTTGATCCTTCTCAAGATACCTTGCCTCCTAGATTACTGAATGATCCCATTGCGGAAGGTCCGTCTGCTGGCCATGTAACGCGTTTGGCGGAGATGTTACCAGAATACTATGATCTTCGAGGCTGGAGTCCGGAGGGTATTCCCACCGCAGCAACACTGAGAGAGCTGGGTATTGAAGGCTAGTGAGTTAGGCTGTAAAAGGGCTTCTTCGGAAGCCCTTTTTGTGTAAGGAGATATCATGCCCATTAAAAAAGTCTACTTGGAAATGACCAATCAATGCAACTTGTCTTGTGCTATGTGTTATCGACATGCTTGGGATTATGCGACAGATGCCTATGATGACCAGATGGTAGAGCGTATTGTGGAGGATCTATTGACTATTGACTCTCTGGAAGAAATCGTTTTGGGCGGTATTGGGGAGCCTACCATGCATCCTCGTTTTCTATGGGTCCTGGAGAGACTTTCGCATTTGAGAATCACTTTGACCAGCAATGCTGCCTATTTGAGTCCTGCCTTGCGAGAAGGGATTTTGGAGCATGTAGACCGGCTTGTGGTTTCGGTGGACGGGAATGAAGACAGTTATTATGATATACGGCACGTTCCTTTGGCTTTGGTGATGGAGACACTCCAGTGGTTTCATGAACACAAAGGAAAGAAAAAGCAAGTATGGCCACGACTGGCCATCCAAATGGTTCTGTCCCGAAAGAATGAAAAAGACATGATCGATGTGGTGGATCTGGCCCATCGCGTTGGGGCGGATAAGGTCATATTTTCACATTTGCTGCCGGTGAGTCCTGGGGAGCAAGAGGATATTCTTTATACATTGTATCAAAATGATGGTCTTAAAAAACGCTTTGCTGAAGTCAGAGGCTATGCTTTAAAGAAAGGAATGGCGACGTTTTTGCCGGATTACCGCATCAAAACAGAGCGTCATTGCCGATTTCTTGATGAGCATACCACGATGATCAATGCCAGAGGTGAGGTGGTTCCTTGTTATCGGTTTTCACATGATGGTAAAGAAATCATTTTGGGTCGGGCCAAGCAGGTTCACAAGATGACATGGGGAAACATCATGGAGCAACGGCTGCAGGATATTTATGATTCTCCTCGGTATAGAGCATTTCGACGTACGGTTCAAAATAATCAATATCCGTCTTGCCTGGACTGTGATTTGCAGGAGGGCTGTGATTTGGTGCGTACCGCAGATGTGGATTGCTATGGGGTAGCGCCTTCATGTGCAGATTGTCTGTGGTCAAGAAATATAGTATATTGTGTTTAAAAGGGGCTGTTTATGAAAATCAAAGTCAGGTTGTTTGCGACGTTAAGAGAACACAGAGGAAAAGAGGTGTTGGTGGATGTTGAGGAATCAGCCACGCCTTTGGATGTGCTTCTAGTGCTACAGATTGCGTCTGGGGATGTTGCCATCTTGCTGATCAATGGCCGAGATGGTGCTTTGGACGCTCCTCTGGTGCCCGGCGATGTGCTGTCCGTGTTTCCCCCGGTGGGAGGAGGATAAGATGCGTTACGATAAAAACAGATCTACCATCAGCAGACAGGACAATGAACAGTTGGCGCTTTCTAAGGTCTTCATTGTAGGCAGTGGCGGTTTGGGTGGTTATGTCCTTGAGATGCTGGCCCGGATCGGGGTTGGCCATATCTCGTTGGCGGATGGTGATGTCTTTGATGATACCAATCTGAATCGCCAAATTTTGAGCAGTGAGGACGTGTTGGGTCAAAAAAAAGTTGAGGTAGCCAAAAAACGGGTGAGGCGAATCAATTCTGACGTGGTCCTGAACACCTATGATGATTATATTACCCGGGAGAATGTCGTGGAGCGGCTGCAAGGTCATGATGTGGTCGTGGATGCCCTGGACAACATCGAGACAAGATTTCTGCTGCAGGAGGCATGTGAAGAGTTGGGTATTCCTCTTATCCATGGTGCCATTGCGGGATGGTTTGGCCAGGTAGCTACTATTTTCCCTGGTGATAGAACCTTGGACAGCATTTATCAGCATCAGGAAAAAACAGGGGTAGAGACCACACTGGGGAATCTTTCTTTTCCACCTGCGTTGGTGGCCTCTCTGCAGGTAGCAGAGACCATCAAGGTGCTTCTCCACCGGGGCGAAACATTGCGGCGCAAGATTATGTTTCTGGATCTTTTGACCCAGGATGTCCATGTGTTTGAGCTGGACTCGAGCGATGCCTGAGATTGTGACCCGTCAGGGGGAATGGAGAAACATTTCCAGAAGAGAACTGCAGAAGTATTTTCAGGCATTGCCACAGGAGAAACAAAAGATGGTGAGACTGGGCGTGACCCGGATGGAACAGTTGGGTTCTTTGCGTATTCCTGTCACGCCTGTTTTTTTTACAGGGGACATTACACAAGTGGAGCGACTTAGGTTGCAATTCCATCAGCATTTTCTACGGGCTGGTGGTTAAAGGTGATGGTCGTTTTGTTGTAAAAAAGGTATGTATTTGGTTTTTGGAATTTTAGAATAGAGGAAAACCGACGAAGCTGGTGAGGCGTAGGCCGCTTGTGATGACCAAAAGCATGTCAAGGCTCCCCTGTTTCATGATTGGTGTGTGCCTTGAATGATCCATGCTATGACCCAAATGTAAAGTCGTGATGTTCGCGAGATTGCTTGGGGGTCCGGGTATGGTTTTTTTGTGCGGACTTTTTTTTGCATGGAGGAATCATACCAAGTTGCCGTTGGGATTTGGTAGAGAATAAGTCTTGTTGGTATACTATTAGGCAACTTATTTATTCTTTAAAGGAATACTTATATGGATGTAGAATAATCTTTAATATGGTCACTACAGGTAAGATCATCGCCATGATGTCAAAAATCACATGATGGCATCAGATTATCACCAGGGGGGCACAATAGCAGCGCTTAACGTGTGAGGAAGTTCGAATAAACATGTTTTGGTAAGAGATTATTTTTTTCGAATGAGAGGAGAATTGGCCATGAAAAAAATGGTTCGATCTACGTTGCTTATCGGCTTTCTAATTGGATTGCTGATGCTGTTTCCCAGCATGGTCCTGGCGGATTCAGGGCCCACCATTATCCAGCCCAATGGAGGAGAAACACTCTACATTGGGGAAGAATATACGTTATTGTATGAAGGCTATCAGACGGCAAATTTTGATGTGACTCTGTATTCCAGTGTGGAAGGGGAGTTCAGCATTAATTTGGGAACGGCCACAGGAGGCAGTTTTACCTTTACCGTGCCAGATATTGTCTCTTCGACAGCACGTATCAGAATTTCTGGTATTGTGGGCTCGACCACAGGGGCTTGGGGCATGATTTTCCCCGTGTTTGGCAGTGATTCCAGTGATGCTGATTTTAATATCATGCACAAAGGCTTGATCATTCAACCCATCGATCCCATCATTGTGATTCCGTTTGCCACGGCCCCGACCAATTTGGAGATTGCGTCATCCGAAATTGGTTCTGTCAACCTGAGCTGGACTGACAATGCCAGCAGTGAAGCTGGATTTAAGATCTACAGACGATCGGCCAGTTCGTTGTTTTGGGTAGAAATCGACACGGTTGGTGCCAATGTCACCACTTATTCTGATAATGATGCGCTGGTTTTTGGTGCTACCTATTATTATAGGGTGGCTGCGTACAATATATTCGGTACGTCCACGTACACCAATGAGGTTTTCCATACGGTTCCCGAGTTGGTTGTGCTTCCAGAGCCAGATCCAGATCCAGACCCAGATCCAACGCCGGATCCTGTGACCATTCGTTTGCAAATTGGCCAAATGACACATACAGTCAATGGGGTTGTTAAAAATATGGATGTTGCCCCTGTGATCATAGAAGGCAGAACACTACTACCTGTTCGTTATATTGCAGAACCACTGGGCGCTGGTATAGGTTGGGTAGGGGGTACAGAGTCGAAGGCGAGTGTTTCCTTGGGTGGTACCTATCTTGAAATGTGGATCGGCAATCAAATGGCCAGAATCAATGGCATACCCACGCCCATTGATGCCTACAATTCCAATGTTGCGCCATTGACGTTGCCGCCGGGCCGAACCATGTTGCCGCTTAGATTCATTGCAGAAGCACTGGGTTGCGAGGTCAACTGGAATGCGATCGATCAATCGGTGGAAGTGATTTATCCTGCACCATAACAGGTTGTGTCATAAAAAAAAGCCATCAGGGTGTACAAACCCGGATGGCTTTTTTTGAGCATTCTGTGTGGAGGCCAGCGCAAAGATTGTTTTGTTGTCTAGTTAGCTGTGTACGAGAAAAAATCATGTGGGCCAATTGGTTATTTGCTTCTTCTATTTTTCTTTGATTGCTTAATGATTTTTTGAGCTGCATTCCAGCCCGTCAACATGGCTATCGGAACGCCTGCGGGAGCATACGCCCATTGACTCGCTTGATAAATTTCCGGGATCGGTGTTAAGACGGATTTGGGAATATCTTTTAGTTTATGGGCAACAGGGGCTGGTGTTTCAAAAGACCAGCCTACGATTGCTCCTGCAGAATTACCGGTCATTTTATGGATCGTCAATGGTGTCGTGGAAAACTGAAATAGAACATCATCTTCTAACCCTAGGTAGATTGTTTGAGAGAATATTCTAATCAGGCGATTTTCCACTTCTTTTTTGAATTCATCGTGCCAACCAGCTTCATTGATTTTGTCAAAAATCTCATAATCAAAAAGGCAACTGATCATAAGTCCCGTTTTCCCTTCTGGGGCGAGGGTGGGATCTCGAAGGGCAGGTACAGATACCTCGAACGTATTTAGTTGGCAGAAATCATCTAACCAGGTTAAAATCTCTTCTTTGGTTCTCTTGTCAAAGTCTTTCAAAAGCTGTTCCTTAGCACCTCGATTGGTGTCTCCCAATCCTCTTTTTGCTGGCGTGAAGAACATATGCTCTCCACCTTTTTCTTGAAAATAGGAAGGTGGACGGTTTACAGCAACAAACAAAATGAACACAGATTCAGCCGCTTTGGACGAAAGAACATTCTGGCTCTGCGCCTGCAACTTTTTCATGATGTTGTGGCCTAGTCCTGTTGGATCTATTTTTTGATAAAGTGTTTTCAAGTCTGCAGCCCATATCAGATGATCGTATTTGTAATGGTTGCCCTCGACGTCTTCAACCTTTGATTCTGACGGAATCACTTTCGTTATCTGGGTATTTAGCTTGATTTTTCCGCCTTCGTCTAGGATTTTTTCGTGTAGAAGTGTAGGCAACATCGCCGTTCCTTGTTTTGGATAAAAATAATCAAGATACACATAAAAGTATCCTAGGGCGAAATAAGTGGGTGTTTGCCTGAAAAAGAACTGCGTCAATATATCGATCAGAGACTGGTTGTCTGTCAGGCCTTTAAGAAATTCTTCCATTGGCATATTGTACTGATTGAACTTCCGTAATGCCTGTAGAAATTTAAATGACCAAGGAAGCAATTCTTTCCATAAGACTTTTTTGTCACTCATATAATCGACAAAATTCGGATTATCGAATTCATACAGGACTTTTGTATACTTAGAGAGGTCAGCGATGCTGGATATTATTTTTTTTATATCGCCGGCATTTTCCGGGTACAGATCCAGCAGTATGCGTTTGTATTCATGTATGGTGTCTAATGAATCGACACGGAACAAGAGGTCTTCAATGGCAATCGAAATAGCATTGTTCAGCACTTCCCAATCAATTCCCAAATCGTTCATTATGGGTTTCACCATACCGGAATTCACGAAAGCCCTGGGCCCGGCGTCAAAGAAAAATCCGTCACGCTCGAATGTATGGACCAATCCGCCGGTTCGGTCATTCTTATCCAACAGCAAAACATTGTAGTTTTGTCTGGTCAGGTAGGCTCCGGCAGTTAATCCGGCCATGCCGGCACCGACTATGACCACTTTGTTGTTTGCATGCATCACATTAAGCCTCCCAATGTAAGACTCAGCAACCAAAGTTTTTCCGCTTCTTCTTTATCCAATGCTGGTGGCGCCGGCTCTTCCTCTGTTGTGAGATTGAAAAATTTACCGCTTGTCTTTTCTAATTTTTTGGATACACCTAGATAATATAGGGACTCAGAAGAGTTTTCTATGGATCTTGCCTTACTATCGATCCATATTTTTTTATACAATTTATAGAACTTGCCATTGTTTTTACCACTGTTTGTCTTCACATTACCTGGATGCATCGCATTGATGGTTACCTTGGTTCCCACAAAGTATTCATTCAATTTTATCATGGACAGCAATTGGGCCGTTTTTGCGGCGCCATAGCTTTTTAATCCTGAATAGGAATGCTTGTCCCAGGTGAGGTCGTCCAAATGCAAACCCCATGCAGCGAATCTGTGGGCCTCAGAATTGACGAATATGATGCGGCCGCTGTTTTGCTGGATAAATTTTTCCTTGGTAGAATAATTTAAAATGAACGAACTCAAATAATTTGTTTGGAAGACCAGTTCCATATGGTCTTCCGTCAGCGTTTTTCTAGTAACATATACACCCGCATTGTGGATGAGAACATCAATGTTCCTGTCGAGTTCCGCCAATTGTTTCGCTGCCTTGTGGATGTCAGCCAGCTTCGTAAAATCTGCGATCATGTAGGAGCAGTCGGTACCATATTGGCTTTTTAGTGCTCTGCACAATTCTTCTGATTTTTCTTTATTCCTGTTGATACTCAAAATATCCGCTCCCTGGGAAGCATATTTCATGGCAGCGGCATAGCCTATGCCGGACGTTGCACCGGTGATGACGACCAAGCGATTCTTGAAATCAGATGTACATATTTCGGGATCCAATTTCTGATTGCGTAGCATGGCAAAAATATTTGACCATTTGTACTGTTTAAAATATTTGTTCATGCAACCTCCGCTACCCAAAGAATGTGTTTTATCAAACGTGCATATCTCGAAGAAAATACGGCACTTTCTACGTGACAAGTGTGAAGTATGATAACATGATCCTATTGACCACACTCCGGTAAAGAATCAATAACGTTGATATGCTTTAAACTTACTGCACTAGTTTTAAAACTGATTCAATGTGGGTAGAAACGTCGGTTGCTGTTGCATAGCCTTTTCTAAACTGGCCAAAAAGGATGCAATCTGCTCTGGGGTGCTGGCCCAGGAGGTCATTAGGCGTACGACACTTTCTTCTGATGTGGCAGGTTCCCAGACATAAAAGCCAAAGTCCTTCTGCAACAGTGTGATGACTGCATGGGGTAATATGGGAAATAGTTGGTTGGTGCTTGGTTCTACCCGGAAAGAGATGTCCAGTTTAAGAAGTCCATCTCGCAATTGCATAGCTCGTTCCAAGGCCTGGCGAGCGAGTTTTTCATAGAGCTCGTTGGTAAAAAATGTGCTGAAGGTGATGCCCAGAAGTCGGCCTTTGGCCAGCAAGGCACCGCGTTGTTTGAGCTGGCAACGCAAATGTTGGTGCCAGGTTACCCGGTTGAGCACCAATGCCTCTCCCAGCAGTGCTCCGTTTTTGGTACCGCCGATAAAAAATCCATCGGTGTATCGCGCATAGTCTGATAGGCTAATTGGTGTATCGGGATGAATCAGGGTTTGGCCCAAACGGGCACCGTCACAGTACAAGATCAAGTCATGCTCGTTTGTAAAGCTGTATAGACGTTTAAGTTCATCCAGACTGTACACCGTGCCCCATTCCGTAGGATTGGAGATGTAGATCAGTTTGGGGCTAACGGTATGCTCGTCGCTGTTTTGTATAAGCAGGGGTTCTATCATCGAGGGGGTCAGTTTGCCGTCGTCCGTGGGAACTGTCAGGATTTTGTGTCCGGTCGCTTCGATGGCCCCGGCTTCATGCGTGGCAATGTGACCTGAACTTGCCGCAATGCAGGCCTCAAAGGGTCGAAGTATACTGGCAATGGCCACCAAATTGGTTTGGGTCCCCGCACTGAGAAGAAATACTTGTGAGGAAGGATGCTGTAGTTGCTTCTGAATGAGATCGCAGGCTGTTTGGCTAAATTGATCCAGTCCGTAACCTTCTTCTTGCGAATGGTTGTGTTGTGCGAGCGCTTGCAGAATCGCTGGATGCATGCCTTCACTATAATCGTTTTTAAAGGAAATCATAGCGTCCTTTCTTAGATAGATGTAGTATTATAATAAGTATACGAAAGAAAGAAGGAAAGAACAATGGAAAGAAGAATCTCTCTTTTCCATGGTATGCAAATAGAACAACATCATGGAGTATGGAGTGAACAATCTTCTTCATGAAGCCCAAAGCGCATGGTTTGGCATCCTGTAATTTTTGATGAGGCAAAGAGAAATTGGATGCTTGAACGAGAGGCGACCAGCTTGTTTTTAGGCAAGATGGCTGCGGACATAGAAGACAAAAGGACGATGGAGTTATATATATGTTGATTGTGAAAGGAGAAAAAAGATGAGTAGAGAAAAATGGTGGTATTTTAAATGGCTGATGCTTTTTTTCTATGTGGCGATGGTGGGCATCAATGGTTTGGCCAATGCTTTGCCCTTAAATGGTGTAGGAACAGGAGAGGTCTCTGATTCTTTTCCCAATTTGTTTACACCGTCTGGCATCACCTTTGCTATTTGGGGGCTCATTTATACTCTGCTACTGGGCTATGTGACTTATCATTTTTTTATTCATGAGGATGATTTGGCCAACAAGGAAAAGGATTTGCTGAGGTTGGGGTCCTATTTTGTATTTTCCTCCGTGATCAATATGCTTTGGATTTTTGCTTGGCATTATGGATTCATTGTTTGGAGTACTGTGCTGATGCTGGTGTTTTTGGTGCTTCTTGTTTTGGCCCGTTTTACCATCGTGAGAATGCCTCTTCGAGGGAGAGAACGGTTGCTTATTTTGCTGCCGTTCAGCATCTATTTTGGTTGGGTGACGGTGGCCACCATCGCCAGCGTGACAGCAACACTGGTTTATCTTGGCTGGGGAGCCTGGGGGATGTCTGAGAGCCTTTGGACAGTGATCATTTTACTGGTTGGGGTTTTTGTTGGTGGCATCACCATGCTGAATTTTAGAGATGGTGCATATGGTCTTGTGTTTTTGTGGGCCTATGCTGGTATTTTGTTGAAACATGTGTCTGCTTCCGGATGGGCAGGACAATACCCTGACGTCATCACGGCTGTATCGTTGTCGTTGGGAGCCTTTTTCTTTTTGGAAGTGTATTTGGCCAAAAAAGCACTGAGTCGGTAGTTTTTCCTCATGGGTTTAGCTTGTATGGGATCATGATGGCATCATTTGTGAAGCGGACGTGAAGTTGGGTTGGATACCCAACTTTTTTTGTTGTTTTTGTATGGAAATCATATTATTGTAACTTAGGTTACTGAAATGCGTGAAGTATATCGATATACTCAGAGTAGAAATACTAGGAGGAAGCATGATGTACGAAAAATGTTATGAATTTCACCACAGTGAAGACTATTTGGTCGAAAAAATTATCCAGGATGAAGACGTTCATGTCAATCATATGATATTCAAACAACATGAAGGATTGCCCACACACAAGAGCAATTCATCCGTTTACATGATTGTGATTAGAGGCATCTTGTCCTTGAAGCTGGAAGAACAGGATTTTCATGAATATTCATCGGGCTGTATTGTCAATATTCCCTTTGGTTTAAGGATGGATGTCAATAATTTGCATGAAGAAACACTGGAGCTGTTCGTCCTCAAAGCACCGAGCCCTGAGAAATGGAAGGAGAATCACCAGGAATGAACACCATAAGCTGGGATACGGAAATGAGTCTGTTCGATTTTGCCACCTTGCATCCTGAGTCCATTGCTCTGTTGCAGCTTTGGGGTCTCGAGGGTATTGTCGACGAGCATATGCTGACTACGCTTGGTCGATCGATCTCTCTTAAGGATGCTTTGAAAACCAAGAGTATCAAAGAGGAAGATTTTTTGCTTGCGTTACAAGAGAGACTTAAAAAACAAAAAGTTTGGAAAGAAAAAAAAGGCCCGGAAATACGCGTGTCCGGCGTTTTGCCCTGCCCTGTCCGCATCCCTCTTCAGGAAATGCTAGAAGCGTTTTTGGAGGCCCGCCCTGAGCCAAAACAAGAAGTGTTGCTGGATTTGAAGGCAGCATCCATGGGCGTTGACTGGTTGATTGACGATGTCAAAAAAAGGTCACCGGAGGCGTTGCCAGATTTATTTCTCTCTGCCGGATTTGACTTGTTTTTTGATGATACTTTGTTTGGGCATCACAGAAGAAATGGCGTTTTTGAAGATATGACTCCCTGGACGCATTACAATGCGGATTTTGAGCGTGAGGATATGACGCTCAGAGATCCCCAAGGCCAGTATGGCATGATTGCGGTGGTACCGGCCATTTTTCTGATCAATATGGAAGAGTTGCAGGGGCGGGCGATACCTGGTTCCTGGGAGGATTTGTTGCAAGAAGAGTACCAAGGCAGTGTGAGTCTGCCTATCGGTGATTTCGATTTGTTCAATGCTATTTTATTGAATCTGTACAAGCGATATGGCGATGAGGGTATCAAGAAGCTTTCTTTGAGTCTTTTGAGCAGTATGCATCCCGCTCAGATGGTCAAGTCGCATACCAAAGAACAAGATAAGCCTTTGGTGACCATCATGCCCTATTTTTTCACCAAGATGCTGGTGCCCAACAGCCCGATGCAGGCGGTGTGGCCAAGTGATGGCGCCATCGTTTCACCGATTTTTATGCTGGCGAAACGCGAAAAGAAGGAGCAATTGCAGCCGTTGGTTGATTTTTTCTGTTCTATGGCGGTCGCTGAATTATTGAGTGTCAAGGGCAAATTTCCCAGTGTCCATCCTGCTATCGACAATCGATTTACAAATGATCAGCAGTTGATGTGGTTGGGTTGGGACTTCATGGAAGAGAATGATATTGGTGAGACGATTCGACATTGTGAACGTCTATTTGGGGGCCAGGAAAGGAAGATATTATGAATTTGATCACGGTCTCCGGACCTCCCTCTTGTGGGAAGACATCGGTCATTTTGAAAGCAATTGAAGCATTTCAGCAAAAGGGTTTGCATGTGGGGGTCGTCAAGTTTGACTGTCTGTACACCGATGATGATCTTTTGTACCAAAAAGCAGGGATTCCGGTCAAATCTGGATTGTCTGGTTCGTTGTGTCCGGATCATTACTTTGTAAGCAACATTGAGGAAGTGGTGCAGTGGGGAAGAAGCCAGGGACTGGATCTTCTCATTACCGAAAGCGCCGGCTTATGCAACCGGTGTTCGCCATATTTGCGGCAGATCCATAGTATCTGCGTGATCGATAACCTAAGCGGTATCAACACACCCAAGAAAATTGGACCGATGTTGAAATCAGCAGACATGGTGGTCATTACCAAAGGGGATATCGTTTCACAAGCGGAACGAGAAGTCTTTTCCTCAAAGGTACAGATGGCCAATCCCAAGGCCATTATTCTGCATGTCAATGGTTTGACAGGCCAGGGGGCTTATGAACTGAGTACGCTTCTTTACCGCGAAGAAGAAAACATTGAAACCGTGCAGGGTATGGAGCTGCGTTATCCCATGCCATCTGCTTTGTGTTCATATTGTCTTGGTGAAAAGCGCGTGGGTGAGGAATTTCAGCTTGGCAATGTGAGAAAAATCAACTTGGAGGAACAAACGGCATGCGCAAACAAGAATTAGAACGCATGACCCTGGAACAGTTGGAAAGGCAATACCCTTTTGTTTTGAGCTTCTTCGAAAGCCGCGGGATACCATCTGAACAGAATGCTTTGAAATCACTGGTGCAGATCTTTGACGAGGTTGCCAAGCACCAAGAAGACGGTGTTCATGATTCTCAGGTGATGTTCACAGAATTGGCAGAGTATGTGGAACAGATGTTGCTGTTTTTGGGTGAAAGCAAAATGGACATTTCTTCCATTACCATATTGCCAGGGCACGACAAGGATGGCCATCCTGAAACGTTTGAGCGCCTGCACATGGAGCGTGGCGAGGTGGTTGCCATCGTTGGTCCCACTGGATCGGGCAAGAGCCGTTTATTGGCTGATATTGAATGGGCTGCCAACCGGGATACCCCGACTGGCAGGATCGTGATGCTGGACGGAGCGATTCGTCAAGAAGATCACCGCTTTTCCTTGCGCAATAAGTTGGTGGCGCAGCTATCACAAAATATGAACTTTGTGATGGATGTGGATGTGGAGGAATTCATCCGTCTGCACGCACAAAGCCGTATGATCAAGGAGGATGCAGCCTTGATTGAGAGGATTGTAGCGGCTGCCAACCATCTCTCTGGGGAACCCTTTATGCAAGGAAGTCCCATCACCAGTCTGAGCGGTGGACAGTCAAGGGCCTTGATGATCGCCGATACCGCCATTTTGAGTGCCTCGCCGATTGTGCTAATCGATGAGATCGAAAATGCGGGGATCGACCGAAAACGCGCTTTGGAGTTGCTGGTGGGAGAAGAAAAAATAGTGCTGATGGCGACCCATGATCCCTCACTTGCCTTGATGGCTGATCGCCGGATTTTGATTCGCAACGGTGGTATCGTACGGGTGCAGCAAACCAGAAAGGAAGAAAAGAGTATTCTGAAGGAACTGGAGAAGATCGATCATTTGGTCAGTAAATTGCGAACGCAACTTCGCCAGGGAGAGTCCCTGAGTATGTGAGGTTGTTATTTGCCGGGTACAAGAAATGGAATCAAAATGAATTGAAGGAGGGTGTATGAGTATGAGTATGTTTTGTTATCAATGCCAGGAAGCGTCCAAAGGAATTGGGTGTAGTACCAAGGGCGTTTGCGGAAAAACGGAGCTGGAAGCCAATTTACAGGATTTGCTGATTTATACCAGCAAAGGGGTTGCCATGGCCTTTGCACTGGTTGACAAAGACCAGGAAATGGAAGACAGGGCTGTCCAGTATGTGGTAAGAAGTTTGTTTATTACCATCACCAATGCCAACTTTGACAAAGAAGCGATTATGAGACAAATTGAAGGGGGATTGCGCCTAAGAGACGAGATGTTGGTGCTGGCCAAAGCCCAGGGGAAAACAGTGCCGGAGCGTGATTTGTTAACATGGGATGCGAAGGATCATCATGATTTGAGCTTAAAATCCAGGCAGCCCGAAGTAGGCGTTTTGGCTACGGAGCAAGAAGATATTCGTTCATTGATCGAACTGATTGTCTATGGTCTAAAAGGTATGGCTGCTTATATGGAGCATGCTCATCATCTTGGAGAGGTAGACGAAGCACTCAATACGTTTATACTGCAGGCTTTGGTCACCATTACAGAAGAATCGCTTGTTGTCGAGGATTTGATTTCATTGACCATGGAAACAGGGTCGCATTGTGTGCGGGCCATGAAGCTTTTGGATGGTGCCAACACCAAGACCTATGGTCATCCGGAGTTGACTGAGGTCAACATAGGGGTGCGAAGCAATCCGGGGATTCTTATTTCAGGACATGATCTAAAGGATCTGGCCATGCTGCTGGAACAGGCTGAGGGCAGCGGTGTGGACATTTATACCCATGGTGAAATGTTGCCGGCCCAGAGTTATCCTGCCTTTAAGAAATACAAATGCTTTGCAGGAAACTATGGCAATGCCTGGTGGCAGCAGAAAGAAGAATTTGAAACGTTTCACGGACCGATTTTGTTTACCACCAATTGTATCGTTCCACCTCGTAAAGAGCATATGGACCGTATTTATACCACAGGTGCCAGTGGGTATCCTGGATGCATTCACATAGAAGAAGATGAACTAGGACACAAAGACTTCTCGCAGATTCTGGAGCAGGCCAAGGGCCTGATGGCACCGGAATCCATTGAAGAAGGGACCATTCTAGGAGGTTTTGCTCATGCACAGGTGGAGGCGGTGATGGACCAGGTGGTAGAAGCAGTGAAAAGTGGCAGCATTAAAAAATTCTTTGTCATGGCAGGGTGTGATGGACGTCATAAATCCAGAGACTATTATCGTGATTTTGCCCAGGCGTTGCCTCAGGATACGGTAATTCTGACTGCAGGGTGTGCCAAATTTCGTTACAACAAGCTGAAGTTGGGTGATATCGGTGGTATACCGCGGGTTTTGGATGCGGGTCAGTGCAATGACAGCTACTCTTTGGTTGCAACAGCCATGAAGCTGCAGGAAATCTTCGAACTGGATGATATCAATGATCTGCCCATCGTGTATAATATTGCCTGGTATGAACAAAAAGCAGTGGCTGTACTTCTGGCGCTACTTTCTCTTGGTGTCAAGAATATTCATTTGGGACCCACCTTGCCGGCATTTTTATCACCTAATGTTGCCAAGGTGCTGGTGGACACATTTGGCATTGCTGGTATTGGTTCGGTAGAGGATGATCTGGCGCTATTTTTGTCCTAAGCAACCAGTTAAAATTTTAAAATAGAAAAGGGCAGCCTCTCGGCATTGGCGAGAAGCTGTTTTTTTTATCTTGGCTTATGCTCTTTGGGTAGAGGGAACAGCTAGGTTTGGTTGATTTGGTCAGGGATGTATCCTTCGTCCTGTGCATAGTAGAGGTTGGCATACGTTCCTTTTTGCGCCAATAGTGTTTCGTGGGATCCACTTTCCAAGATGCCTTCATCCGTAATCACCACAATTTTATCAGCTTTTTTAATGGTGCTGAGTCTGTGGGCGATGACCAGAGTGGTTCTTCCCTGCGAGAGGCGTTGCAAGGCTTTCTGGATTTTGATTTCCGTTTCATTGTCCAGTGCGGATGTGGCCTCGTCAAGCAAGAGGATAGGTGGATTTTTCATGAATATTCTGGCAATGGAAATACGTTGTTTTTGTCCTCCGGATAGACGTATGCCCCGTTCCCCCACATAGGTGTCATATCCTTCCGGCAAACTCATGATGAAATCATGGATTTCGGCATGAATGGCGGCTTCGATGAGGGCTTCTTCCGTGGCGTCCTCAGAACCATAGAGAATATTTTCCCGAATGCTTCCAGCGAACAAAAAGACGTCTTGGGAAACAAGTCCTATATTTTTACGCAAAGAGCGCAGTGTATAGGTTTGGATATTGACATCATCTAATGTGATGTATCCGTTAGTAGGTTCATAGAATCGAGGGATCAGATTGCAGATGGTGGTTTTTCCCCCACCAGAGGGTCCGACCAAGGCCACAGTGGTTTCCGCTTCGATGGTAAGGCTGAGATCCTGGATGATCTTCTTTCCTTCCTGATAAGAAAATGTTACATGGTGAAATTGAAGATTTCCCTGCACCTGGGTAAGCGGTTTGGCGCCTGGCAGATCGGTAATGGAAGGCTGCTCATCCATGATGTCAGCAAAGCGCTCGAAACCGGCGATACCAGATTCAAACATTTGGGTTAGGTTGGCCACCTTGCGCATGGGAGCCTGGAATGTGGCCACATACAAGGTGAAAGCAATGATGTCGGGATAGGTCATGGATCCCAGATAAATGAAATAGCCACCGATGGCAATGACCAAGAGATTCAAGAAATCCAACATGAAGAACATGCCGCCGAAAAAGATGGACATATGACGGTAAGCTTCATCTTTGGAATGGCGAAATCTCATATTGTCTCCACTGAATTTCGCAATTTCGTGCGATTCATTGGCGAAGGACTGCGAAACCCGAATGCCAGAGATAGAACTTTCTGTCCTGGCGTTGATGTCGGCCATTTTTTTTCTGACTTCACGAAAGCTATGACTCATTTTTTTACGTTGCATGACCAGAAAAATGAGGAGAATGGGCACGAAAGCATAGACGATGAGAGCCAGCCTTACATCGATAAAAAGCATCATGACAAAAGCTCCGGTAATGGTCAGGAAGGAGACCAAAAAATCTTCGGGGAGATGATGCGCCATCTCTGATACGTCGTTTAGATCATTGACCAGCCGAGACATCAAATGGCCTGTTCTGGTCTTGTCGTAAAAGCTAAAAGGCATTCTCTGCAGATGGTAAAACAAATCCTGACGCATGTCATATTCCATGCGCACGCCCAGAATATGCCCATAGTAGTCTACAATGAATTGAAAGATGACTTTGATGATATAAATCGATAAGAGAATCAGGGCAAAGAAAAAAACTGCTGGAAGGTCTTTTGAGCCAGCAGATCATTCAACATGTATCGGCTTAAAAAAGGTACCGCCAGGTTGATGATGGAAATGACGATGGCACAGGAAATGTCCAGAAGAAATAACCCGCGGTGGGCACTGTAGTAGGTGGTAAAACGTTTGATCAGCAACCATACATGGTGTCTGTTTTTTGGGGTTGGTGTCGTTGTTTTCATGGTATCTCCCTTGCGGTTTTCAAAATTATTATAGCATGAAAGATCTTAAGAAAAAGCCGCATCCAAAAAGTGAAACTAAAAAAAGGTTAGATTGTGTTAAAATGAAAGAAAAGTTTTGGAAGGCGGATATGGATCTTATCATACCAAAAGCGTTGCATGAAAATGATCTGGTGGCTACAATAAGCCCTTCCTGGGGCGGGGCGGGCGACTTAGAACACGCATGGCGTTTCCAACAGGGCGTGCAGAGATTGGAAGAGTCACTCTCGCTTCGACAAAAATCCATGCCCTACAGTTTGATGGGGACACAGTATTTGGCTGAGCACCCAAAGAAACGGGCGGAAGACTGGATGCGTGCCATGGCAGATGACGATATCAAGGCTGTATTCTGTAATATTGGGGGAGAAGATGCGCTTAAGATACTTCCGTATATAGACTGGGATATCTTGGCCGCCCATCCCAAGATTGTGATGGGTTATTCTGATGCTACGGTCTTGCATATGATTTGCTGGAAAGCGGGATTGCGCTCTTATTATGGGCCCATGGTTCTGGTGGAATTTGCGGAGAATGTGGAAATCGATCCCTATACGGTACGTTGGGTCAGGCGTGCCTTATTTTCTGCGGAAGAAATTGGATTGGTAGAGCCCCCAGCTTACTGGACCAGTGAATTTTTGCCCTGGTATGAAGAAAATCGAGACATAAGACGCATCATGAAACCGCATGGGGGATACCAGCTTTTGCAAGGTCACGGCGTGGCCCAAGGACAGCTTCTGGGTGGATGTCTGGATGTTCTGGAAAAACTGAAGGATACCGTTTTGTTCCCCGACGACTGGCAGGATGTGATTTGGTTCATGGAAACGTCGGAAAGTCAACCTGAACCAGATCAAGTACGACGCTGGCTTTTGGATTATGGGCGCCGGGGCATCCTGCATCAGCTGAAGGGTATCTTGTTTGCCAAGCCTTATGACGAGAAGTATCAAGAGGCTTATCATCAGATCATCCAGGAGGTTTTGGCGAAGAATTCTCTAACAGAATTGCCGGTTCTGGTGGATCTTTGTTTTGGCCACACGGAACCGATGTGCATTTTTCCTTATGGGGCGCTGGCGCAGATGGATTGTGAAAAAAAAGAAGTGAGCATATTGGAGAGCGGTGTGGACAGTACACATTCGTTCAAAACAGGAGGAAAATGATGACCTTGCAGCAGGAGATGAAAAAGGGTTTGCTGGCTTTGCAAAAAGGTGAGGTGGCAGGCTATGAAGTGTACAACAAATTGGCTGAGATAGAAAAAAATCCGGAAAATAGAAGAATTTTGAAAGCCATTGCCTCCGAAGAATGGGCGCACAGCCGTTTGTTTCAAACCTATACCCAAGAAGAAGCCAAGGCCAACCCTTTGTACGTTTGGTTTATGGTCTTGGTCAGTCGAATTTTTGGATTGACTTTTGGACTGAAGCTTTTGGAAAAGGTGGAAGCAAGGACGGACGAGTATTGGCGCTGGGCCGATGCCGTACCGGAAATGGAAGACATTGTGCGTGATGAGGAAGCACATGAAAGAAAGCTCATTGAAATGATCGATGAAGAAAAGCTCAGTTATATGAGTTCTGTGGTTTTGGGATTGAATGATGCGTTGGTTGAGCTCACTGGTGCTTTGGCTGGGTTTACCTTGAGTATTCAGAATTCCCGCACCATTGCTTTGATGGGTCTTATTACGGGAATCTCCGCATCTTTTTCCATGGCGGCTTCTGAATATTTGTCGACCAAATCAGAAAATCAAAAGGATGTCGATCCCAAGAGGGCTGCCTTTTATACGGGTATCGCGTATGTCTTTACCGTCTTCTTGTTGGTGCTGCCGTTTTTCTTGTTGTCCCAGTATATTGTGGCCCTTTTGGTTACCGTCTTGATGGCCATTTTGATCATTGCTTTGTTCAATTATTATATTACAGTGGTTAAGGAGGTCCCCTTCAGAGGAAGGTTTATGGAGATGGCTGGGATCAGTGTTGGTGTCGCTCTTATTTCTTTCTTGATCGGTTTTCTGGTACAACGTTATTTTGGGTTGGATATCTAGGAGGCAAAATCCATGCAGAACCAAAACGATAGAAGGATCAAGGAGATGTTGTTGTTGCTGCAGGATATGCCTTCTTCTTCCTCTTGGTGGCCGGCCCCGACCGAGTATGAGGTATTGGTGGGAGCCGTATTGACCCAGAATACACGGTGGGAAAACGTGAAAATGTCGCTTATTCGTTTGCCTCATCCTTTAGAGCCCCAAGCCATTCTTGCGCTGTCTGAAGAGGAATTACAAGATAGAATTCGCCCCAGCGGGTTTTATCGGCAAAAGAGCAAAACATTGCGGACCTTGACAACCTGGTATGTGGCCCTGGGGTCACGATCTGAAGCGGAAAAGTCTGATCTTGGAGGCTTGCGAACGGAGCTTTTAAGTATGACTGGAATCGGATGTGAGACGGCGGATTCAATCTTAAATTATGGATTGCATCTGCCTATTTTGGTGATTGATGCATATACGCGTAGGATTTGCATGCGCTTTGGTATCAGTGTGCCGCGGCATTACGATGAGGTAAGAGCACAATTGGAACAAAATATATCTCCTGATACGGAATCCTTGCAAAAGTTTCATGGAAAGATGGTGGATTTGGCCAAGACGCATTGCCTGAAACGTCCTTCATGTTCAGGTTGCCCGCTGGCAAAATCTTGTTACCGGAAAGGGCTGGATGAATGACTGATAAAAAGAGGAGAAAGAACGCAAAAAAAGGAGATTGTTTGCGAAAGGGAAGAGCCAACCGGTCCCAAGGTTCTATTTGACTTCAAATTGGCTTTGATGAGCTTTTTTAAAGTTGTCAGGAATAGGGATCAGGGTATATAATACAGATACACTCCAAGGAACACCTAATACCTAGATTTGCTAGATGTCATTTGCACAAGCCAACCTAAGGTGAATAAAGTAGCTAAGGTGGGGTTTGGTACGAAGGTAATCTGTAGATTGTTTGACCAGGTGAAGACTTGGACAATCCCAGGTAGAGAAAGTTTCGTTGGAGTTATGAGCAACCGAAAGGTTGCTCATTTTTTTTGTTCTAAGCATGGAATCATTGTTTTTGGGATTGTTTCGTATTGTTTAAAAGGAAACAGAAGATGTCTCTAGAACAGTACTTATTAGAAAGTAGCATCATGCAGATACAGAAAAGGCATATCCCCAGGAGGACGATGTGATGAACAAGGAAAATATTGGTAGGATTAAAAGCATCCGGGGAAGTGTTGTGGAGGCAGTATTTGAAGGGCGCTTGCCGGAAATCAATAACAAACTGGTTTGTGGTCCAAAACGAAATCAGGTCATGGAAGTTAGTGCTTATATCAATGAAAAGACCGTTAAAGCCATGGCCATGACTTTTACGGCAGGATTGGCTCGTGGGGATGATATTGTGGACACGGGTCAACCATTTATGATTCCGGTGGGTACCAATACGTTGGGGAAAATGTATGACTTGTTTGGCAACAGACTTGATGCCAGCGGTGGCGATGATGCAAAAGTAAAACGCTCAGTTCACCATAAACCGGCTTCTTTCAGCAGACGAAGTGCCAAGGATGAGTTGTTTTTGACTGGCATCAAGGTTATTGATTTATTGATGCCCTTCCCGAAGGGTGAAAAGATTGGACTTTTTGGTGGCGCCGGTGTAGGCAAGACGGTTCTGATTACAGAATTGATCAACAATACATCCAGCCGCACGCAGGGGTATAGCATTTTCTGTGGCATTGGAGAGCGCTCTCGGGAAGCGGAGGAGCTTTATCGTGAGATTGAGGAGGCTGGCGTCCTGGACAAGACGGCACTGATTTTCGCCCAAATGAACGAGCCTCCTGGTGCTCGCTTTCGAGTGGGACATGCAGCGCTGAGCATGGCAGAGTATTTCCGGGATGTGGAGCAAAAAGATGTGTTGTTGCTGATTGACAATATTTTTCGTTTTATTCAGGCTGGAGCAGAGATATCAGGGTTGATGGGTAAGATGCCATCTAGGGTGGGTTATCAACCGACGCTGGCCACCGAATTATCTGAGCTGGAGGAACGCATTAGTTCTACAACTACAGGATCGATCACCTCGATTCAGGCGGTTTATGTGCCTGCTGATGATTTTACAGACCCATCGGCCACGCATACCTTTGCTCATTTGAGCGCATCGGTTGTGTTATCCAGAAAAAGAGCCAGTGAAGGATTGTATCCAGCCATCGATCCTTTGGCCAGTCATTCCAAGCTGATGAACAAAGCGGTTCTCGGTATTCGGCATTATGAAATTGCCCAAGAGATCAAAAAGACCTTGGCAACATATGAGGAGTTAAAAGATATCATAGCCATGCTGGGGGTGGAGGAATTGAGTCAGCAAGATCGGCAAATTGTCTATCGGGCCAGAAGAGTGGAGCGATTTATGACGCAGCCGTTTTTTACGACAGAGCAGTTTACAGGTATGGAAGGGAAAATGGTGGCCTTGGAAGATACGCTTGCAGGCTGTGAACAAATCTTGAATGATGAATTTACTGATTTTGAAGAGAGTGACCTTTATATGATAGGCGATATTGATGAAGCCAGGAACAAAAGGAAGCAAAGGGAAGAATCGTGAACATCAAGGTGATTTTACCCAATCAGACATGGAAAGAAGCTCCGGTCAGTTGCATCACTGCTCCGGGCAAGGAAGGCATTTTTCAGATTCTGCCCAAACATATTGACGCCACTTGGAATCTGCGTGTGGGGATTCTCACCCTGACACATGAGGGGCATACCAGTTATCTGGGCATCCATGAAGGATTTTTGGTCAAAAGAGGACAAGATGTGTTTGTGGTCTGTTTGCAGGCGGTGGAAGGAGATTCTCTGTCCTCGTTGGAAATCAATATAAGAAACATGTTTGCGGAGCTTGGTGAGATGGAACGAAAAGCCAGGGAGGTATTGATCAAGATGGAAATGGAAACCATGAAACGTTTTTTGGATTTGGATGGATAGGGGTTCTTATGGACAAAGGGAAGACACCAGAAGAAGAATTTGTAAAAATCATTGAGAAGCAGGTTCAGAAAAAGCAAAAGGCCAGAAACAAGGGTAGAGAGGTGTTGTTGGGATTAGGTCTCTTTGGCATTATTGGCTGGAGCATCGCCATGCCTACGTTGGGTGGTATTGCGCTTGGTGTTTACTTGGACCGAAGATTTGCCACCCGTTACTCCTTTACCCTGATGCTTCTGTTGGGTGGCGTCGTGTTGGGTTGTCTGAATGCCTGGCACTGGATCAAGGAGAAAAGCAAGGAGGATTAGGATGTATATAGGTCTTGGTTTTGTCTCAGGACTTGTTTTGGGCACTGTATTTTTTGGAGGGCTTTTCTTTAGTGTCCGTTGGCTTCCCAAAGCAACGTATCCAGGCGTAATGATGCTGATTACGATATTGATACGCATGGCAGTCCTGTTGCTGGGGCTGTATGCGCTTAGTGCCTGGGGATTATGGGCTATGGTTTCGGCTTTGGTCGGTATTTTGCTGGTGCGGATGATCATGGTCAAGGGACAGAAGCGTCTGGTAAAAAAAGAGAAAGGTGACTGGTTATGAGTATTGATCCCAGCAGCATACTATACTTTGAGTGGGGGTTTGTCCGTATCTCGGCGACATTGGTGTTTACCTGGCTGACCATGGGTATTTTGGTGGGGATGAGCTTTTTGATCACGCGATCTATTAGAAAAAGCCGAAATCTCACCAAAGGGCAACATATGCTGGAGGCTACCATAGAGGTCGTGAATCAGCAGATCAAGGACATTGCTCAACAAGACCCCAAACCGTATCTTCCCTTTATTGCTACGTTGTTTGTGTTTATCTTGTCGGCCAATGTGTTTTCACTGATTCCTGGATTCATCTCTCCAACAGGCTCTCTCAATACCACCATTGCTTTGGCGTTGGCTGTTTTTTTTGCGGTGCCATTTTTTGGCATCGGGAGTCAGGGCTTGCTGGGGTATCTTAAGGATTATGCCAAGCCGTCTATCGTGATGCTTCCATTTAATATTATCAGCGAATTGTCCAGGACGTTATCTTTGGCGATACGTTTGTATGGCAATGTAATGAGTACCTCGGTGATTGTTGCCATCTTGTTGGGGGTGATACCTTTGTTTTTCCCTATCGTCATTCAGTTGCTGGGCCTATTGACGGGTGTGATCCAGGCTTATATTTTTGCCATTTTGGCCATTGTTTACATTGCGTCGGCTACATCAAATCAAAAGAAGGAAAATCGTAACGAATAGCGTGTTGCATGTATATTGTTATAGAAGGAGGAAGAACATGGATTCTATGAGTTTGATAGGAATGACATCGATCGTTGTTGCCGGATTGACCATGGCAATTGGTTCCATTGCCCCAGCCATTGGAGAAAGCAGTGCCGTGGCGCAGGCTCTGCGATCTATTGCCCAACAGCCCGATGAGGCCAATACCATATCTAGAACGCTTTTTGTGGGTCTAGCCATGATTGAGTCTACCGCTATTTATTGTTTTGTGATTGCGATGATTCTACTGTTTGCCAATCCGTTTTGGAATGCTGTTGTAGGTGTATGAGATGTTGATCAACTGGTTTGAGATTGTGGCGCAATTATTTAATTTTGTGGTATTGGTTTGGTTATTGAAAAAGTTTTTTTATAAACCTATTTTGCAGGCCATGGAAGACAGACAACAAAAAATCAATGAAATCCAGAATGAGGCTTATGACAAAATGGAGCAAGCCAATGCTTTGATCAAGACCTATGTGGAAAAGAAGGCGGAGTGGGAGCGAAAAAAGGATCAAATGCTGTTGGCGGCCAAACAAGATCTGGAGGCTATGAAGCAGGAAGAGAGGGCAAAAATTCAGGAGGAATCCTCCCAAAAAAGGCAGGCCTATCTGAAGGAAGTGCAAGAAGAAAAGGATGCTTTTTTGCTCTCCTTGCGAGTTCATCTGGGCAAGGAATCGGTTGCTTTGGCCAGGGAGATATTGAAGCGCACTGTTGGTGATGATCTGCATCAGCGATTGTTCGAAGATTTTTTACAGGAAATTGCTCGCTGGGAGCCACCTCAAGAATCGATTTCCTTGGGTCAGGGTCATAAAGTAGTTATCAGTAGCGCTAGACCGTTTGCTGCGGAAGAAAAGAAGAGACTGGAACCACTGCTTCAGGAGAAGTTGGAGCATGTGGTGAAGACGGAATATAGGGTAGCAAAGGACATGGTGGCGGGCTATGCACTGCAGTTGGAGACCGTGACATTGGGTTATTATCTGCAAAAGCACCTGGAGGATGTGGAAAAGAAAATGCTTTCTCTGTTGGAAGGTTACGAAACCCAGGCATGGTCAAAAGTCAAAGCGAGGTAATCTATGTTGCATGAACAATGGGACAAACTGGATCAGGTGATACGCAAGGCAAAAGAAACGATTCCTGAAACTCCCGTCTGGGAGGAGAGTGGAACGGTTCTTTCTGTGGACAACGGTATTGCTTTGGTCAAAGGATTGGCCAACGTGAAAAATCAGGAGCTGGTCGAGTTTTCTAAGGGCACCATGGGGATGGTGTTCAATCTGGATGAACATTTGATCGGCGTTATGCTTTTGGGTGAGTACAAGCATATACAGGCGGGAGAACAGGTCAAAAGAACCCATAAGGTTGCAGAAATCGGTGTATCACATGATCTCTTGGGCCGGGTGATTAGTCCTCTTGGCATCCCTTTGGATGGTCTTTCACTTCCTATAGAAGTAAAAAAGAGGTTGGCCATAGAGCAAGAATCGCCACCCATCATGCATAGAGCCCCAGTTTTTGAGCCCCTACATACCGGCTTGAAGGTGATTGACTCAGTGGTTCCCATTGGCCGAGGGCAACGAGAGTTGATTTTGGGTGACAGGCAGACCGGGAAAACAGCGATTGCTCTGGATACCATTATCAATCAAAAAAATGAAGATGTTATCTGCATTTATTGTGCCATCGGCAAGCGAATCAGTTCGATTACCAAGATTCTTCAAGATCTCAAAGAACATGATGCCCTGTCTTATACGATTGTGATGCTGGCCGGAGCAGAGGAAGCGCCTGGCATTTCCTATATTGCACCCTATGCCGCCACATCAGTGGCGGAGTTTTTCATGCATGAGGGCAAGGACGTTTTGGTCGTGTATGATGACTTAACGCGACACGCCAGGTCTTATCGAGAAATCTCCTTGCTTTTGGAAAGACCACCTGGACGTGAGGCTTATCCCGGGGATATTTTTTATATTCATTCCAGGCTATTGGAGCGTGCCACTCACCTTAAAGAGGAATATGGTGGTGGAAGTATCACGGCACTGCCTATCGTTGAAACCCAGGCAGAGAATCTATCTGCTTTTATCCCGACAAATTTGATATCGATCACAGATGGACAGATATATCTTTCCCCAAAGCTTTTCCAGAAGGGGCACCTTCCTGCAGTGAGCATCGGAACATCGGTCTCCAGGGTGGGAGGGAAAACACAGCTTCCTGCTTATCGGGAGATCACCAGTGCATTGAAGCTTAGCTATGCCCAGTTTGAGGAATTGGAAGCCTTCGCAAGTTTTGGTTCTCGACTTGATGAGGCAACCCGCAAGGTGCTGGATCATGGACAACGAGTCAGGCAGATACTCAACCAGCCTCAATACCAGCCTATGGAGGTTACGGAGCAAATGGGGGTTTTGCTGGCGGTTGTTTCCGGTAGTTTTGCATCCGTTTCTCTGGAAAAACTGGAGGAAGCAGAAAATATTGTTCGGCGCTTGGTTCGCGAAGATGATGATCTTCGCAAGATATTGTTGCAGGGAATGAAGCTTACTCCGGAATGGAAGGACGATTTTTTAAAGCGCGTGCAGGAGCTTTTTAAGAAGGAGCTGGCGGATTCATGAAAACGTTACAGTCTATTTCACGCAGCATTCAGTCGGCTACTGGCTTGGAGTCTATCGTAAGTACCATGAAGGCATATGCGTCCAGCAATATTATCCATTTTCAACAGGCGGCTCAGGCATCTGAAGATTATACCCGGGTTCTTGATATGGCGTTGCAAATTGTCTCTATGCAGCAATCCGATAATCGGTTCCATTTGCAGGAGCCAGAAAAAGGGTGGCATTTGCATGTGATTTTTGGTTCGGACTATGGACTAACGGGACGCTTTAATGAACGCATTGTCGCCTATGCGCTAGAAAAAATCCCTAAGGATGAGCGGCAACTGCTGATGGTGGTGGGGCATCAGGTGCTGATGCGAATCAGAAGACATGAGGATATTGTTGATTCATTCGATATGCCTCAGACAGAAAAGGCGGTGACGACCGTAGTCCAGAGAATGTTGATTGCGATCGATGCATTACGCAAGACGCATCCGTTAGAGAGTATTTTTCTGCATTATCACCAGCCTGTAGGTAAGTCCTCTATGAGAGAACAGACCACGCGGCTTTTTCCGCTTGGTTTAGAAGAAATTGTGGGGCGTCAAGGCCTTTGGCCACAGAACCGGATTCCCGTTGTTTTGGTAGATCAGGCTACGCTACTTTCCGACCTGATCCAGCAATATTTTTTTATTGTGCTTTATCGGACATTTTGTTTTTCTTCTGTATCGGAAAATGCCAGCAGGCTGGCCTCCATGCAAGCAGCTGAAAAGAATATTCAGGAGCATTTGGAAGAATTGCAGTATCAGTATCGTCAGCAACGTCAGAATCAGATTACAGCGGACATTGCCGACATTGTTTCAGGTTACAAAGCGATCAGGAACAATAAAAACGATGGAGAATGATTCAAGAAAAAAGGAGCAATCTACCTTGACAACTGGAAAAAATGTTCTAAACTGTATAGAGATTGCTTCGTTAGCTCAGTGGTAGAGCAGCTGTTTCGTAATCAGCAGGTCGGGAGTTCGAATCTCCTGCGAAGCTCCAACGCTATATCCTTTACGCAATAAGGGTTGTAGCGTTTTTTTTATTGGGAAATCAGACACAAAAATGGGGGCGAAATATCGGGTTTGGAGGAATATCGGGTGGGTCTCATTCAAAAAAGCCCGATGCTCAGGCCGACAGAACTATATAACACGTTACCAGAGAAGCACCGTAAAGCCCCTAGCTTTAGCTATGGGGATACGAGGTGCTAAATTTGCCTGCCGTTTGTATTATTCAGTATCAAATAGTACAATATATATATGAATACAAAATATAAGTCAAATAACAATATCGTATATTCGTGCAAGTACCATATCGTTTGGTGTCTCAAATACCGTAGAAAGGTTTTAGTCGGCCAAATAGAGATTAGGTTAAGAGAATTGATTGCACAGATTTGTCATGAAGTTCAAGCGGATTTAATTGAGTTTGAAATCATGCCAGACCATGTACATCTCTTGGTTGAAATTGACCCGCAATACGGCGTACACAAGCTTGTAAAGACCCTGAAAGGAAAAACGCCCAGGATACTTCGGGGGGGGATTTCATCACTTGACAACCAAGCTTCCGACATTGTGGACAAATTCATATTTTGTGTCAACTGTAGGTGGTGCGCCTATGTCAATCATCAAGCAATACATTGAGAATCAAAAAACATCTCAGAGGAAGTAATCTTATGCAGATAACAGTACAAATTAAATTGTTGCCGACACCCTTGCAAATAAGGTTGCTCGACAAAACAATGCTGACATACATTCGAGCGGTAAACGAAATGGTAGGCGATTTCTTAGAAGATAGCACTCTGAAGCCAACCTCAAAGACGATAAAGGCGCAACTTCCCAGCGCTTTAAAAAATCAGACAATACAAGATGCCAAAAGGGTATTCAGAAAATATTCCAAACAGCTTCAGACTGAAGCTAAAAAAGAGGTCTCTAACCAAAAAGAGATTAAAGTACCTATCTTGAAGAAACCTGTCGCCATCTGGAACAATCAGAACTACAGCATTGAATCCAACCGGATTTCAATTCCTGTATGGTATGAAAACAAGTCAACACGATTGCTTATTGATGGTGTATTGACTGATTATCAGATTGACCTTCT
>DIET01000029.1 GCA_002418765.1 Peptococcaceae bacterium UBA5767
AGGCTGAGTGTAGGTTGTACTGTCCTCGGTCAACTGTATGGTGAACGGAGACCTCTTAACCACTGTTGCTTTACCGTCTCGCAACATTCTTCGAACCCTGCTATGCCGTTTTGTCGGCATCAGCGGTTCCCCATCTTTACTTACAACATAAACCATTTTTAAACCTTCCTTCGAAAGTAAGTCAGAGCAGTAGCTCTGTGTAACCTCTTCGCCAATGTTATCCTACAGTTTATTGACAGCAACACTGTTCCTACCCATCAGAACTGTTTCATCACTGTCCGCAGAGTTCGGAACTAGAGGAGCATTCCGAAGTGCCTATCTATTTGCAGGTAACGTAGTCTCGAATTGAGACTTAGGCTAGTCAACCAGGACTTGCAGTATCGCTACTGCAAGCCCCCGCCTTTAGGCGTGGGGTAGTTGACAGGCTAGTCCTATGCTTTGGTTATTACTAACTCCATTACAATATTTCTTGACTATTATTTTATCACAGAATCCAAATAAGAACAAACGTTCTACCTTTTTTGCGTTAGTGGAAACAAGTCAACGGTTTGTCTGTTCATGGGAACACATCTGCAAAGACAAGTAAGAGATCTATGAGATAAATATTCCCCTATCTCAACTGAATAGAGAACAAAAAGCAAAAATAGCACCCTTGTCTACAAAACAGCAGCCAGATGGGTTTTATCCAGTCTGGCTGCTGTTCTACTTAGATATATCTATTTTGATAACAGATTATAAAGCATCTGTGCCATCTCTGCACGGCTAGTCGAAGCCGTTGGATTTAACATGCCATTACTACCGGAAATAACTCCTCCCTCGATCAATGCACTCATCGCTTCCTGAGCCCAAGAGGCCACCTGATTCACATCACCGAAATCGGATAATTGTTTGTCACCATATGTTTGAGGCAATTCCTCGATAACTTCAAGGGCATTGTAAAGCATCACAAACATTTCCTGCCGGGTAATCGTCTGTTCTGGCGCATACATGTTGTTTCCAATACCGTTGACGATACCAAGTGATTTTGCGTTAAGAAGATAACCTGTGTAGTAAGTATTACCGGCATCTCCAAAGTTTATGGTTCCTTCATCGGCAGCATCCGGGCTGATCCCGTATGCGTTCATCAGCAATACAATGAACTGCCCTCTGGTCAGTTTGGTCTCGGGACTGAATACTCCGTCACCGGTTCCCGACGTGATCTCGCGTGCTGCAATAAAATCAATCGCATCCTTATACCAAGCACCAGTAGTTACGTCGTTGAAGGACACCGGATTGTATCCCACTGCATAGGTAGAAAAGTGTGTTGTTTCAAAGACAACGCATTCGCTTTCAGCTTCATAGTGTCCTCTAACCGGTTTCAGCGTACCAGCACTAGTAAGGTAATAGATGACAACTTGATGCGGGTTTTCGCCTGTCTGTAGAGTATATGGAATGGAGATTTTAGCGTGACCGCCGTCAAAACTGAAAATCTGCTGGCTACCTTTTGTAAGCGTGAAATCATAAACCGGACGGTTGCCGACACGTTTTTGCTGTTCAGATGTCAAGTTTGCCGGATCAAGCTTTTCAATGGTCAGCACCACATCACCCGTTGATGTTGTGCCGTTGATCGCGTTCACTGCTTTTGGATCAAAGGTGACAGTCGCTGAAGGAGCTGGAATCATAGCACCTTGGTTTACATTGGCAAGCTTGTCAAACTGCGTTTCTCCGATGGTGATCTCCTCCGTGTTTCCAAACTCAATCAGTGTTCCCGTTACAATAGTCCCGCCGTCAGGTGTACTAACCGTTACCTGCTGACCAGTCGGAATGGATGATCCACCATGGTTTGAAGACTCTTCAGGTGTTTCAATCCAGGACAAAATCGGATAGCCATTATTTGTTGCAAGATTCGGCGCCTTTTCCCATGTCGGCATATCCGATAGGCCATAAAGGGTTGCCCCGGCGTCAGCCGCCGCATTCAAAGCTGTGACCAGTACGGTGCTTTGAAGTTCAGCAACTGTTTTCTCAGTGCAGCTGGCATCTGCCGCCGTCACACTGTTCGTACCCACTGCGGCACCGGCCGTTCCGGTCAACCAGTAGCAGTCCGATACGGCTCCATCGTACAAGTATCCCGCAACACCGCCGGTATTTGTAGAACTGTTGCCTGAACTTGTAATCGAACCCGTACTGTAACAGGAAGATATATTTCCGACTTCACTTGCATATCCTGCGATACCGCCAGCGTAGTAATTGGAATTGCCTAATGCTGCAACACCGCCTCTGTTATAACAACTCATTATCGTGGCAATGTCGCTGATGTAACCTACAACACCGCCGGCATAACAATGGGTGTTGTGCATATATGTCCCTGTATTTCCCTGCTCTGCGGTCGCTGTGATCTGCGCCATGTTGACGGAGCCCTTTATGATCAGCAATCCTTCCGCCGACTCGCTTGACTCATAAGTATAGGCGTTTGCATGACCCACAATACCACCGATTCTGCTTACTGCACGACTGTAGCCTATGGAATCGCACAACAGGGAGGGCGAATCGTTGACGCAGTCTGTAAATATCAACGTCGAATCATAGTCCGCCGAGGTGTAGGCGTAGCCCGCAATACCACCGATATAGGCATAAGCGAAATCAGAATCAATCAAGGACGAATTGATTTCCGCGGATAGGGCGGCTGAATTTTTGCAGGATTCTATTGTCATTATAGCATTGCCATAACCTTTGTTTACGATGAGTTCCGCTGCGATACCTCCTGCCGCGGTACTGGCGTAATAAGCATTGGTATCTGTGCTTATCGCTCCAACATTCACACATTCCGAAATAGTCAGTGTTCCGTCGAGGTCTCCTCCAAGATTGGCAGCGGCTATAATCCCGCCCGCATAGGTCCTGCCGGATGCAGACGTCTCAACCGCTGCTGCTGCAGTCGCTTCTATTGGACCCGAATTTGTACACTGGGTGATGTAAAACGATATAGCGCCTGCGTCAAAGTAACTGTTGAAGCAACCCACAATGCCTCCAGCATAATTGTAGGAGTAGGCTAAGGATGATGTTTGGGTTGTTGAAGCCATTACAGTTCCTTCATTATTGCAGCTTGTTATCACCAGTGCAACATCGTCTGTTTCGGAATCTGCGTTTAGGTAGCCAACTATACCGCCCGCATAACCTTTAATATTCTCAGTAGAGCTCGAGGTCACAGAGACATCAGCTTCATTATTACAGTTTTCAAATTGTGTGTTTTTTGCATAGGCCACAACGCCGCCTGCATAGCAATAAGCATCGCTATATGTATTTGCAATCGTACCGCCAACAGTCAGATTTTTAAATGTTGCGCCATCTGCATAACCGAATAGCCCCGCATATTGATAATCTTCTCCGTTAATACTTAACCCTTCAATTACATGGCCGTCTCCGTCAAAGCTGCCGCTGAAAGGAGCGGCTTCAGTTCCGATCGGTATCCAAAGTCCGCCATTATATTCTGAAAGGTCAATATCCGCTGTCTGTATATAGCTTAGTTCAAGATGTTCGTTTATGTGTGCAAGCTGTTCGGCCGTGGATATATGGTAATAAGTTTCATCCCCGATTTCGGTATAATCGGAAAAACCACCATCCTCCAAAGTTGTTTCACATCCGTCAACCACACAGACCGGCTGAGTAGGAGTGCTTACCGCCGCAATGCAGGCGAAGAAGGCGGGGATGTTACCACCAGTAGTGGTGGCGATGAAGTAGCTGGTGTCGCTAATTCCCGCTCCGTCGGGAGCGATTATGCTCACGCCGGTGAGTGCAATCCCTCCTCCATCGGCGAGGATGCTATAGCTGGATGACGCCGCACCGCCAACGGCGATGATTCGCCCACCGGAAATGGTAGTTGTGTCACCGGAGGAAATGCCGCTACTGCCACCATCCGCCGCGCCCCCGATGGCAGTGATGAAGCCGTCGGTAATGGTGGTTGCGCCACTGGAATAAATTCCGGCACTTCCGTAGCCCGCTGCGCCGCCAATAGCGGTGAGTTTTACACTGTCGGAAATTTGCGTGCCAGTATAGGCATAAACGCCACTACTATAGTTGGCGGCCATACCGCCGATTGCGTTAATAGTGCCGCCAGAAAACGTAGCTGTACCACCGGAGTAAACACCGTAACTGTCATTATATGGGGCCGTGTTCCCGATAGCGGTGAGATTGACGCTCCCCGAAACAATGAGATCATTTACGGCGGCAACGCCATGGCTGCAGGTGCCGCCGCCAAGCGCCGCGCCGTCGATGGCTACGAGGGTACCTGTGCCGGAGATTTCCAGATCGCCCGCACCGGATATGCATTTACTGTTGTCTTCCACATCACTTTTATGGACAATGCTCACACCCTCTACCATCAGCTTTGCGCCGCTAGGCAGCTTGATGGCTTCTAAAGTGCCAGTATTGACGATGACATTATTGAGGGTGAGGGTGGCAGGCTCGACGTCCTGTGCCTCTGTCCATGTGATATGAGTTTCCACATTGGTAGGTTTGATTGCTCCAGTATAATCAAGATAATTTTCACCTTGAATAACATGGTATGTATCCGCCGCACCATACACCACAAAACTGCTGTCATAAGCTCCGGTGAGGGGGTCTACGATGGCGGGGGGTTCTCCGTCGTTCATCACCGTCTTATTCATGGCGTATGTGTCACCTTTTGCTGCCAACAGCCCTCCTGTGTAAGTGATATCGCCATTGCTGTGTATGCCATAACCCGACTCGTAGGCGCCTTTCACTTTACCGCTGGTAGCAATGATAGTGCCTCCCTCGATGCTGATTCCAGCAAAGTCGGTGCGTATGCCGAAGCTTACGTAGCCGTAGCCACCAGTGGCGGTGACATTTGCGGATCCGGAGACAGTAATGTCACCATAGTTGCTGTGCACGCCGTAGCTGCCACCGCCGCTACTTTTTCCGCCGGTGGCGGTGACGATGGCGGATCCAGAGATTGTGATGTCCATAGTACCATTCATGCCTTCGCTAAGCTGGGCCCCCGAGCCACCGGTGGCGGTAACGGTGGCAGTATCTTGGATGGTTACGGTATCGCCGTAAACGCCATAACTACCGTAACCAGGAGCCATACCGCCAATCGCGTCGAGAGAGCCGCTGCCGTTGATTGTCAAGTTGCCGCTGATATATATGGCACTGCTGACGCCAAAGTCTGTTGCCGCGTCGGCGGTGACAGTGTTTGTCCCCTCCAGCGTGATTACCAGGTCGCCGTCGGCATAGATGCCGTAATTGCTGTTCATGTTTGAGGCATCGCTTGCCGCACCCGAAATGGCGGCGTTTTTCAGGGTTAGCGTAGCGGTGCTGCTGTTAAAATAGGCATTGTAATCCGTTCCCGTACCGGTGGCGCTTGTTGTATCACCGTTCTTCCAATAGGTTTTTCCGGCGGTGCCATCCAACTCCACCCCGCCCACGGTGACGGATGTGGAATCCGCCGCAAGTGCTGTCCCTGGTAACAATCCAGTTACCATGAAGACACATATCAGAATTGCCAATAATCTTTTTTTCATTCTTTTTCCTCCCTCATATTTGCCTCATATTCGCAAATAATCTTTACACTTAGATTTTCTTTGAGCAGACCAATCAGTTTTTCAAAATCAATCTTCTCGGTAAAACTACCTTGATAATTTTTCTCCACAGTTTGAACTTCAAACTCCGGAGCTTTTTCATTTTTCAATACGATTGAAGCGATGTTGCTAGCCAAAATTATGATACTCTCACTTTCTTTTTCCTTTGAGAATAGTATCAATTTGTCCTTACCAATCTGCATCTCATATGTTTTTGTCTCAAAAAAACCAGTTTTCATTCGGATATCAACAATCACCCATTTTCCCCCCATCTCACTAAAACACTTGTAAAAATTATAAACCACTTACAAGACTTACATAAATAGCCTTGAATAATTTGACACGGCCATATGCTTGACACAAATCGTGTCAAGCATATTGTTTCTCACCATTTCATATGATAAAATACCGCAAAGAGGTGATTTGATATGCAATTTTATGAAAAGCTTGATCTTCTAATGAACATTTCAAATACAACCAACAGTGCTTTGTCGTTATACGTTAACCTTGACGCCTCTCATATCAGTCGTTTGCGCAGAGGGAAAAGAAGCGCCGTGAAAGATGAAAATGCTTTGCGACTGATGGCAGAGTACTTCTCAAAACGCTGTACTGATGATTATCAACGTAAAGCTCTTGCGTACACGCTGGGTATGGATTTTCTTTCTCTTGATGCAAGCAAGAGCTCCCAATTAATAATGAAATGGTTGATGGATGAGAAAAAAGAGGATGCCAAAAGAATCGAGAGTTTTTTAAATCATATATCAAACATTTCTGCCCGACCTATAGCAACTGAACCTGCCAATATATCACCAACGGACGCTTCCATATCTGACACTGAAATCTACATTGGGCTTGAAGGCAAAAGACTTGCTGTAGAGATTTTTCTTTCTGAGGTTCTTGCTCAGGAACAATCGCAGACCTTATTTCTTTATAGTGACGAGCCTATGGACTGGTTGACTGCCGATAGTGAATTCGCGGCAAAATGGGCTGCATTAATGATACAGGTACTATCAAAAGGCAATCGCATAAGAATCATCCATACGGTAAGTCGTGAGCTTGATGAGATGCTAAATGCCATAAACCAATGGATGCCCCTTTATATGTCTGGCTTGATAGAGCCTTATTATTATCCGAAGAAAAAAGACGGCATTTTTAAGAGAACCCTTTTTATTGCTCCGAATACGGCTGCTGTTACATCAAGTACAACAGGGAATATGATAGACAAAGCGGCCAATTTTTATATCAAAAATAAGGAGGCCGTTTGGGCGCTCACGCAAGAGTTTGATCAATACATAAGCTTCTGCAGCCCCTTGATAAAAGTTTTCACGTCACATGATAAAATTTCCTACGTTGAGACACTTATAGAATTTGAAAAAGAAAAAGGCAACTGCATCATAATAACGGAATCCCTATCTTTATTGACAATGCCGGAGGTTGTTTCTTCCAACATCCTCCCTCGTTTCAGGGATACTAGTTTGGATTATAATGAGCTGGCAAAAAAAAGAATGATCAGCTTTCAACAGCAGTTAAAAGACCATTCGTTTTTTGAAATCATTAGAATTTTTGACGGTGAAAGCATAAAAAACAAAGAAGTTAAGATTGCATCTTCTGATATATTAAGCGGAGAAGAGCGGTATTACACCCTAGAGGAATACATAGCCCATTTGGAAAACATTCAATACCTTATGAATACCTATGATAACTTCAATGTTTATTTAGCAAAAGAACTCATAGAAAACCAATGTATGGTTTACGTTAAGGAAGATCTGGGTGCGATTATCGCAAAAACCTCTGCGCCATCTACAGTATTTGCTATTAATGAAAGTAACTTGACCGCTGGCTTTTGGGATTATTTACTATCTTTAATTGGAAAAAAAGCTTATCGATACCCCAATAAAAAGGAAAGCTCCAATAAACTTAGAGCCTATATCCATAGTCTAAAGCAGTACAAATGATCAGGTTGTGATGTACCCCAGCCTGCTGTGAATTAGAGTCCCAATTTGACTTCTGTTTTATATGATTCCTCTTGCATTGCTACTCAGCATTTGGCACTTAGGTGTTTTGCTCGAATTCCCGCGAACATTATATGGCATGAGCCATTAATGTCACTCATCAATTTGGGTCTCCATTCCGAACTTAAATTCAACAATAAAATGGTCATCGAAGACTGTTGTCTTATCTATGAGATTCTTACAAATCGCTCATCGTATTAACTAAGCTCGCAAGTCAATTCTTCGAGAAAAGCTATTGATTCATCCATTCGTCTCTTTAAATCCTGTCGTGAGGCTTACTCAGCCAGTATTGCTTGTTTGGCTTCGTGCAGTCCTCTAATCTCCAGCCCAAGTTTGCCACCGGCATTCTTGGTAACGCCATTGCTGAAAGTTCATGCTGGAGTGCTTCTATCTGTTCACCGACCGTTGCAATACGATCGGCCTTATTCTTTTCCAGACTGCTTTTCGTATTCTCGATAAAAAGTGGCAATCTCTTTTCCCTTCCACGGAGAGCTTCATTTAGTTCTTTAACCGCCCTTCGCGAAGAAGTTCCTCACGGACCCTTTCAGGAGCATCTCTATCAATGCTACCAACGTAGTGCAAAACCATAGTTTTTTGGTCTCGACTGTTCCAGTTGATTCGGATAAATATATTTTGGCAATGTACGCTTACTACCATCCCAGATCATGCATACCGGCTGACAAACACTCTTATTACCGTATATTGTTTTGGTGAGGTTCGCATGTCTTGCAACTTTCTCCTGTAACTTTAAGAATACCCACGGTATACCTTCTCTAAAGCGGTGCATCTCCATTTCTCTTAAGCACCATGGGACAAAAAAAAGCCTGGTATGCCACCAGACTTTTGGGTTCTTATCTTATGCGGTTAATCTGCTTCTTACGCCTTATCCGACAATACTTCCCTTAGCGTTTTGATGAATCGACGGTTTTCTTCCATGGTCCCGATGGTAACCCGAATGAACTGAGAAAAACCAAAAACATTGCCTGTCCGAATGATCACACCCTTGGCCAGCATCGCCTCAAAAACAGGAACGCAATCCGTTTGTACGTCAATCCAAATAAAATTGGTATTGGTTTTCACATAGGAAAGATGCATGTCCTCAAGCTCCTGATAGATATATTCTGCGCCCTTGGCATTAACACTGCGGCTACGCTCAACATGCTCATCATCATCCAAGGCACCCATGGCACCCGCTTGGGCAATGGAATTAACATTGAACGGCTCCCTGGTACGGTATACCCAGGAAAGGAGTGCTTCAGAGGCAATGGAATAGCCCACACGCAGACCGGCCAGGCCATAAATTTTTGAGAAGGTATACATCACGACTACATTGCTCCAACCTTCCTTCACATAGTCGATTCCTTTGGGATAATCAGAGGCCGTGGCATATTCATGATAAGCCTCATCAAATACCACGATCACATCATCGGGAACTTTGGTCATGAAGGCATCCACCTGACTTTTGGTCACAATGGTACCCGTGGGATTGTTGGGATTACAGATAAAAATCATTTTGGTCCGGTCGTCAATGGCCGCCAGCATACCGTCAAGATCATGGGCAAAATGAGCATTCAGAGGAATCTTCCTCAAATAGCCTCCCATCAAGGTTACCGCAAAATCGTATTCAGAAAAACTGGGGTCCGCCATGATGGCATTGTCCCCCGGCTCGATAAACGCTTCCGCCAGCAGCTTGATGATCTCATCCGAACCATTCCCCACAATGATCTGGGACGGATCCACACCCATTTTTTGACCAATCTTATTCTTCAGGTAATAGCAGGTGCCATCCGGATACAAATGGACCGATTCCACTGCTTCCTTCATGGCCGTCACCGCTTTTTTAGATGGTCCTAGGGGATTTTCGTTAGAAGCCAACTTGATGATATCCTCAATACCCAGTTCACGCTTGACCTCTTCTATGGGCTTACCTGGTAAATACGGTTTAATATCCTTTAAGGCCTCTCTGGCCTTGGTGATGAATGTTCTTCCCATGATGTTCCTCCTTCTATCCTATCATGACTCAATAATGTGTGTTTCTGGTCTATCGGCTGAAGATCTATCGTTTCCTCCTGAATCAAGTATTACGCATAGATTGCACACCTAAGCACAAGCGACTGATTCTATCTACAATTTATAAACCTCATCCTTGGTCAAAAGATTGATACCTGTTCCCTTAAGCTTCACTTCAGCATCCTCGATATTTTCCACCTTGAAGACCACCAAAGCATCATCCGTAGCCTTGCTCACAAAAGCATACATATATTCTACATTGATCTCATTTTCATTCAGCACCCTCAATACATTGGCCAAGCCACCCGGCTGATCAGGCATTCTCACACTAAGCACATTGGTCATGCTGGCCGTTAAACCCTTCTCTTTCAAGCGCTCATAAGCCAGCTCCGGTTTGTCCACAATCAGGCGAAGAATGCCAAAATCCGAAGTATCCGCAATAGACAAAGCCCGGATGTTCACATCGTTCTCGGCCAGAATATCTGTCACGGCGGAAAGTCTTCCTGGCTTGTTTTCAATAAATACAGAAATCTGAATAATTTTCATGGCTTGTCTCCTTATTTTTTTCTCAAATCCAAAACCCGTTTGGCTTTGCCCATGCTGCGCTCCAACGATTTGGGTTCCACCAGCCGTACCTTGACGCTGATGCCCAATGTGCTTTCAATGGCGTGCTTGATTTTCTTCTCCAAGGTCTCTAGTCCTTTGACATCGTCTGTGAACAATTCTTGGTTGACTTCCACCTGGATCTCCAGCGCATCCAGATTTCCTTCTCGGCTCACAATGATCAAATAATGCGGTTCAACCTGGCCAATATTCAGCAGGGCGCTCTCAATTTGGCTGGGGAACACATTGACCCCACGGATGATGAGCATGTCATCACTGCGACCGCTGACCCGTTCAATACGCACATGGGTCCGACCGCATTCACATTTTTCATAATGCGCCGTGGTGATATCCCGCGTACGATAGCGAATCATGGGCAAGGCTTCCTTGGTCAGGCTCGTAATCACCAGCTCGCCTTTTTCCCCTTCAGGCATAGGCTCCAATGTATCTGGATCAACAATCTCAATCAGGAAATGGTCCTCCCAGATATGCAATCCCTTCTTGTAAGGACACTCCATACCCACACCCGGACCAATAATTTCAGACAACCCATAAATGTCCAGGGCCTTGATGCCCAACACCTTTTCGATCTGATTTCTCATCTCATCCGACCAAGGCTCAGCCCCAAAGATGCCTACCTTCAATTTCAAATCAGTCGGAGCCACATTCATTTCCTTCATCACCTCTGCCAGATTCAAAGCATAGGAAGGAGTACAACAAAGCACCGTGCTGCCATAATCCTGCATGATCATCACTTGCTTTTCCGAATTGCCTCCGGAAATGGGAATCACCGAAGCTCCCAGTTTTTCCGAGCCGTAATGCACACCCAAACCGCCCGTAAAAAGGCCATAGCCATAGGCATTGTGGATGACATCATTTTTCTCGGCCCCGGCACAGACCAGACTTCTGGCCATCAGCTCACTCCAGACATTCAGATCATGTCGATTGTACCCCACCACCGTAGGTTTTCCTGTTGTACCTGAAGAAGAATGAATACGCACGATATCGCTCATGGGGACGGCAAACATACCATAAGGATAATTATCGCGCAGGTCCGTCTTGACCGTAAATGGCAATTTGGTGATATCAGAGAGCGACTGAATATCACTAGGATCGATACCCGCTTCTTGAAACTTCTTACGGTAATGAGGGACATCGTGATAGCAACGCTCCACAGTTTTTTGCAGGCGCTCCAACTGTAAGGCCTCAAGCTCTTCACGCTCCATGACCTCATATTTCTGGTTCCAATAATTCTCCAACTTTTTTACCCTCCCTATTGTCAATAGATTAACCTTATACTACCACAAAACCTGTCTATTTTACCACGCAAACATGCAGACAGAGACCAAAAAAGAGCGAAGGATTAAATCCTTCGCTCTTCTGCTCATTTTTCTTTTAGGACTACAGTATGGATTGCAGAAAATCAATGGTGCGCTGATGCTTGGGAAAAGAAAAAATCTCCTCCGGTGTACCAATCTCCACAATCTGTCCTTCATCCATAAGGACCACTCTGTCAGCTACTTCCCGTGCGAAGCCCATCTCATGCGTCACCACAATCATGGTCATCCCTTCCTCAGCCAATTCTTTGATAACCGCCAATACCCCGCCAACCAATTCCGGGTCCAAAGCACTGGTGGGTTCATCAAAGAGCATGGCTTTGGGCTGCATGGCCAGTGCTCTGGCTATGGCCACCCGTTGCTTTTGCCCACCGGAAAGCTGATTGGGGTAAACATCCACCTTATCGGCCAAGCCCACCTTGTGAAGCAAGTTGCGCGACAACGCTTCTGCCTCCGCCCGTTTCATTTTCTTAACAGTCACTGGGCCTTCCATCACATTTTCCAAGGCAGAAAGATGAGGGAAAAGATTAAAATTCTGAAACACCATGCCCAGCGAGCTGCGCAGTTTTGCAATCTTTTCTTTCCTGTCTTCCACCAAACCCTTTTCGGTGGGAATCATGCCCACAATCTGACCGTTGAACCTGATTTCCCCTGCCTCTATTTTTTCAAGGCAATTGATGCAACGCAGTAACGTGCTTTTTCCAGAACCACTGGGCCCGATAATAACCACCACTTCGCCTTCCTGAATTTCCAGATCCACACCCTTTAAGACCTCCAGGTGATCGAAGCGTTTGTGTATTCCTTTCAGTTGTATCATCTGGTCCCCCTAAATAATCTTGAAGCGGCGTTCCAAATAATCGATACCATAGACAAATATGGTGGTCAACAACAAATAAATCGCCGCCACACTCAGATAAATCTCCATGGAACGAAAATACGTAACGTCCAACAAAATGCCCGTTCTCATCAACTCAATCATGGTGATGACCGAAACCAGGGAAGTATCCTTCAGGCTGGTGATAAACTCATTGCCCAAAGGAGGAAGAATATTGCGAATGGCCTGGGGCAGGATAATACGCCTCATGGCATCTGCTGTGGTCATCCCCAAAGAAAGCGCTGCTTCCTTTTGACCGCGATCAATGGACTGGATGCCCGCCCGAATGATTTCTGCAATATAGGCTCCCGCACAGGCGGAAAGGCCCACCACCGCAGCCGTAAATGCATCCAGCTCCAATAGTCCGATTTGGGCCAGCCCATAATACAAGACATATAGTTGGACCAGCAAAGGCACCCCTCGCAAGACCCAGGTATACAGATTACCAAATACCCGAAGTGGCCAAATAGGTGACAACTTGGCCAACGCCACAAACAATCCTATGAGGGTTCCCAATACAATGGCCATCACAGTCAGCTGTATAGTGATCCAAGCCCCCTGCAGCAGCAAGGGGAAAATAATACGCAAGAATTCGATATCCCAAAAGGTCGGCATCACGCCTATTCCTCGTAAGCAATCAGATCTGCGCCAAACCAGCGTTCAGAGATTTCCGCCAAGGTCCCGTCTTCCATCATTTCACGCAAAACGCGATTGAATTCCGCTTCCAGCTCATCATCTTCCTGACGAATACCGATCGCATAATCCTCGCCAATGATCCGTTCCTCTAACAAACGGTACTCATCTTCTTTCATCTCCATAAAATGCACGGCCGTCGTGGCATCCACAACCACCACATCCACCCGGCCAATACTCAAATCCTGAAAAGCATTGGGATACTGATCATAATAGACAATGTCCGTATAACCCATACTCTGACAGGCTTCTGCACCCGAACTACCCGTTTGAGTAGCCACCTTCAAGCTGCCCAGTTCTTCAATGGTGCTCACCTCAGAATCAGCAAGAACCACAGCGCCAATCCCAGCTTTCACGTAGGGTATAGAGAAGTCAATGACCTCTTTGCGCTCTTCGGTTACACTCATACCATTGATAATGGCATCAAATTTTTTGGAATTCAAGGAACCGGTTACGCCTTTCCATTCCGTGGGTAGCCAGACAAATTCAACGCCCATGCGCTTGCCCATTTCTGCACCCATATCAATATCAAAACCAATCAGATCATTGGTTCCTTCTTCCCGATAACCCATCGGAGCGAAGGTATCGTCCAACCCTACCACGATTTCACCCGCCGCTTGAATATCGGCCCACGTGCTGCTTTCTTCCGCTTGATTGCAACCAGGTACCAAGAGCAATCCTATGACAACCAATGCGATAATCCATACATTTTTCATATCGATTTTCCCCCTAAAATGGTGTTCTATATGCTATCCTTTGATAGTTTAGTCCATTCACTCATGAAAGTCAAACAACAGTGATAGAATAGAGTTATGACTTCTCTAGTCTTGACGGGCATCCCATCTTCAGCTAGAATACAACAGGGTCAGGACACACTTCAGGAGGTAGCAATGTTTTACGGAGACGATGTCACCATCGATACAGCTGGCTGGCTGCAATTTGCAGACCATGTCATCCACAAAGAACCCAAATTGGTCTATCTCAATGCGGCACGAGACTATTTTCTAAATCCCACTGACGCCGGGAACCCCTTGCTGTATGCTTTCTATGAACGCAACTACCGGGAAGAAGATGAAAAGATCTTTAAAACCTACGATCTTCACTACAACTTGAAACTGATTCGCCCCGGAACGATCAACCATGAATACTTCAAATGCATCCCTCATTTTCACATTCAAGATAGCGTCACGAATGAGACCTATCCTGAGATCCATCACATTTTGGAGGGTGAAGGCGTCTTTATGATCCACAAAAACAAAGAAGACCCCGTAAAAAGTGTGCACGCCGTGCCGTTTGTCCCCGGAGACAACATCTATATAAAAAACGGCTATGGTCACAGCATCATCAATACAGGAGACCAGCAAGTACTGATTTCTTCGTTGATCAAAAAGGATGCCGAACAGCATCTGCAAACGCTTCCCATGGATCAGGACAATCTTTACCATATCATGGAAGAAAGTAAAGGTCAGTCAGAATACGTACCCGGAGAAAATCTAAAATCCTCTGGCGTACTGGACATTACACCTCCGCCTATGCTGGACAACCCCTTTCCCATAGAAGAGGGCGGACTATATGCCTCTTTTATCAACAATCCCTTGGCATTCTCACTGCTCTGGAGGTAATCATGCGGCCATTGTTTGGCAAAAAAGATTTTCAAGCCATCTACGACAGAACCAACACCGATTCTTGTGTCCCTTTTGATTGCGGAACACTCTGTGACAGCCTTTGCTGCCAAGAACACGATGCCTATGGCATCTACTTGCTACCGGGCGAAGAAACCATGTTCAGCCAACAAGAGCCCTGGCTCACCTGGAACACCCAAAACGCCAGGGAACACGGCTTTCCAGAATCGTGGGACGGGGACGTCTACTTCTTATCCTGCCGGGGGGCTTGTCAGCGTGATCTTCGACCGTTGCAATGCCGGACCTACCCCTTGGCGCCCCATCTGGGTGAGCAAGGCGAATTTTCTCTCATTTTCGAAACCCTGGATACAGGCTATCAATGTCCTCTGATAGAGGAGCCCGCACGACAAAAAGAATTCTCCCAGGCCTGGATGCATCATCTCTACCAATCCTGGGGCACGCTTCTCAACGATCCATTGATCTACGATCTGGTCTGGATGGATTCTGAACAAAGAAGACAAGAACAAAAGAGTATAAAAAGAGCTTATGGTCATTAATCCATAAGCTCTTCCCATACTGTAAAGCATTGCTCCAATTGACGATTCTTTTCTTCGAGCTCCTCATTGATGCGGGCACAGGCCAAAGGATCCGCATAGACCTCTTCTTGCACCAACGACTGATGAATGACCTCCACCTCTTCTTCCAAGGTCATGATCTCTCGCTCTATTTCGCCAAGCTTCGCCTTGCGCACCCGTTCTAATTTCTTGTCACTGGGCTTTTTGTTTTCGTCGTCCCTGCTCTCTTCTTGCTGTGGCGTGGTCTTTTTGCTCTCCAGATATTGCTCCAAGCCCTCAGAAAATTCCTGCAATCCCTCAGGAGTCAGCACCACCAATCTGGTGGCCATTTTTCTCAGGAAATACCGGTCATGCGACACAAAGATCAGCGTACCCGGATAATCCTCAAGCGCATTTTCCAGCGCCTGTCTGGCATACACATCCAAATGGTTGGTCGGTTCGTCCAGCAGCAACACATTTGGTTTTTGAAACAACAAAATGGCCATCACCAACCGGGATTTCTCACCACCCGAGAGTGCCTTGCATTTCTTATCCACCTCTTCGTGATGAAAGCCTACTTTGGCCAGAATTTCCCTGGCCTCTTGAAAATCTTTGGCCCCCTCTTCCATCAGGGTATCCAACACGCTAAGGTCATCGAAAAGGGTCTCATGCTCCTGGGAAAAATAACCAATCTTCACATGAACACCCAAGGCCACCGATCCTTGATAAGGGATCTTCTCCCTGATCACCTGGAGAAGCGTTGTCTTGCCACATCCATTGGCACCAATGATACCGACACGCTCTGCCCGCAGCACCTCCAGGTTTACCCCGGAGAACAGGGTTTTTCCATCGTACCCGGCAACAATGTTTTTCAACACCAGAGCCTTTTTCCCGGAAGAAACCTCCTGATCCACCTTCAGAGACAAATACTGGGTTTCTCCTCGCTTGACCATTCTCTCCAACCGCCCCAGCTGGCTTTGCCGACCCCTGGCCTGCTTGCTCTTGATGCCGGCCTTGTATTTCTGAATATAGGCTTCCGTCTGGGCGATTTTTTCTTGTTGTTTGGCAAACAGCTTATTGTGATTCTCAATAATGCCTTGCTTCTTTTCCATGAACTGAGAATAATGACCCTGGTAGGAATATAGATGCCCCTGCTCAAATTCCAAAACCCGGGTGATCACCGCATCCAAAAAATAGCGGTCATGCGACACCACCAGGACGGAACCCTTGTAATTCTTTAGAAATCCTTCCAACCAGGCCAGTGCATCCAAATCCAAGTAATTGTTGGGCTCATCCAGAATTAGGATATCTGGTTCTCGAAGCAGAGACCGGCTCAAAGAGATCCGTGTTTTCTGCCCCCCGCTGAAGGTGCCCAGTGGCCTGTGGAGATCTTCTTCCACAAAACCCAACCCAAAGATCACTTCCTTTATTTTTGCTTCCATCACATAGCCGCCCAGTTGCTCATACCGCTCCCTGGCTTGTGTAAACGAATGAATGGCATCATGCAAAGCATCTGGATTATGTTGCAGCGAGGCCATCTTCTCTTGCTGTTTGTCCATGGCCTCTTTGGCAAGCAAAATATCAGCAAACATCTCCAATAAATAAGACCGCATGGACTGCTTTTCCTGGTGCGTCTCAAGATGCTGTGATACCGTGGCCATCCTTAGATTCTTGGAAAAATAAATATATCCTTCATCATAATCGATTGCTCCCAGCAAAGCTTTGATCAAGGTTGACTTGCCACAACCATTCGGTCCCAGCAAGCCCACTTTTTCACCCTGTTCCAATGAAAAGGAGATATTTCTCCACAAAAACTCCCCGGAATATACTTTCCCCAACTGTTCTACTCTCAGTACTGCCATAAGACTCCTACTCTTCTACATCCATACAAACGCCATACGTTTCATCTTCTATATTGCCTGTGGGTTCAATATGCACCACCACATCGTAAATGCCTTCTACGTTGTCTCGGATGTTGTTCTCTACCGCCTGGGACAATCTGTGAGCCTGGCTCACACTCATATCTCCCGGCAATTCAATGTCCAGGTAGACCATAAGTCGGATCCCCACTTTTCTTACCCTCATACGGTGCGGTTTTTCAACGCCCTCAATGGCAGCCGCCAACCTGGAAATCTCCTGATAGACATCTGTATTGTCCATGCCATCCATCAACTCTTTGTTGCTTTCCACAAAAAGATTGACGGCAGTGCGAACGATTAAAAAAGCAATGAAAAGGGAAATCAAGCCATCAACATAGAGATTGCCCGTCCACTGCGTAAGTAAAAGTCCAGCCAACACGGAAATAGATATAACGATGTCCGCCAGCATATTCTTGCCGTTGGCCTGCAGCATGCTCGAACCAACCTTTTTTCCCGTGCTCATCTGCAAATAAGCCAGAACCATTTTGCCAGCAATAGAAAACAAGGTTACCGCAATGGCCAAAAAAGACACCGTTTGAAATGGTTTGGGATTTATAATGGTATGGATGCTGCGCAAACCAAGCTCCAGGCCCGCATAAAAAATGGCAAAGGCCAGCAGCGTTGTCGCCGTGGCTTCAATGCGCCCATAGCCAAACGGGAAAGACTTGTTTGGCTTTCTGTCTATGATACGGGACGCAAACAAGGGTATACTGGAGGTCAAAATATCCACCGAAGAGTCAATACCATCACCCAGAACACTCAGTGTCTGGGTGGAAATACCCACCATCAGCTTGGTCAGTGCCAAAACAGCATTTCCCGCCATCGCCAGCATAGCCGCCCGCTGGATCACGCGTGTGCGCTCTTTGTCCATGCTAACCTCCCCAAACGGTGCGCAGGAATAAGCGGATCACTTCTGCCCCACCGATCAGCGTTCCCACAGTACTGCCCACATTGGCAAAGACCACCACCAACAATATGCGGGTAACATGATTCTTCCAAAATCCTGTCACCGAAGCCAAATCGGTGCTCAGATGCTCAAAATCATCCACCTTGGGTTTTCTGATGATGGATTCCACCAAACCGGCAAACCAGCCAGCCGCCAAAAGAGGATTCATAGAACTGATGGGAGCCACCAAAAAGGCAGTCAAAATACTCAGAGGATGCCCGAAGGCCAGCAATGTACCGAGCGCCGAAAGCCCTCCATTCCAAAGTATCCAAGCCAAGATACCGTCCCAGCCAGCCAATGAATTGGCCCTAAACGTGGACGCAATAAGAAATACAATGAGGATAGGAATGATCCATCCCAGTCTCTTGAAGGTTTTCTTGGGCGCAGGCACCGCTGAGATCCTGGCCATATCCTGCTCTTTGAACAATTCTTCTTGTACCCCCGGAAGATGTCCTGCACCCAAAATGGCCAAGATTTTCTCACCCTTCGATGTCTTGATCTTGTTGGCAATATACTGATCACGTTCATCGATCAAGGATACCTTGAGTTCCGGAAAAGAATGAGACAATTCCGCCAGAGCCGCCGTCAGCGTATCGCCCTTTCTGAGCTCCTCCAATTCCTCTTCGCTGATTTCTTCATCTGAAAAGATACTCAGCACCAAGGACATCATGATCTTGATTTTGCCCCCAAGATTCATGTTGTTCCAGACCCTGGACAGTGTGGTTTGAATGTTTCTGTCCGCCAGAAGAAGTGTCTTGTCTTTTTCCTTGGCTATAGAAACACCCACCTTCATTTCTTCCCCTGGTTCAATACCAAACTGTTCGGCGATTCTTCTTTGATAGGAACCGAGAATCAAATTGGTAAGAAGGAGGCCCGCCTTCTTTTCTCGGATCACCTTGGCAATATCCGTATCCTTCCATCGGTTATCCTGTTCCAAGGAATCGTAACGTGACTGGCAAAGTTCCACGGCAATGGTATCCGGGTTTTCCAAATCCACGATTTCCACGACCTGGGCAGCGCTCTCTTTTGAAACATGGGCCGTACCAAGGAGAATCACTTCCTTGTCACCCACCTGCAATCTTACAATATTTTCTTCATAACTGTTCACTGTATTATTCAATGTTTGTCCTCCCAGGTGTCTGTTCCTGCAAATACGCCCTCATCCACCGCTCACAAAAGATAAAATCATCCACACAACCCAATTCTCTGGCGGCATGCATGGCCAAAATGGGAACGCCGATGTCCACAGCCGGCATCAAAGAATATGCACTGGCCATGGGTCCCATGGTAGCACCTCCTCTTATATCCGAGTGAACCTCATAACTTTGAATGGGAATGCCTACTTGCTGCGCGCAATACGTAAGGAATGCCCGTTGTTCTAGATCCATGGCATATTTCCCCTGACTGGATAGCTTCAATGCAGGCCCTTTTCCAAGTCTGGGCGTACTATCCGGATCATATTTCTCAGCATAGCCGGGATGATACCCATGTGCCAGGTCCAGCGACACCAGATGGCTGCGCTCCATGGCCCGATGATACGCTTCTCGCGACTTGTCCTGAGCCAAAACCATTTGTTCCAAGGTATGGGACAAAAGAGGAGAAAAGGCTCCCTCCCGACTTAAGCTACCCACTTCTTCTTGGTTAAAAAACATAAGAGCCTGCGTCTCATCTGCCTGTTCAGAATGAAACAAGGCTTGCATGGCCACATACACCATGGACAAATCGTCGAGTCTAGGAGAAAGGATCAAGTCCACAGGCGAACTCATCACCGTGCCTTGGTCACAAACAACCGCGTAGGCTTCCAAAGCCCATAGCTCCTCTTCGCGAATGGAAAGCGCATCACACACCGATGCGATGAACCGTTTCTTTTTGCTGGACCAGACCACTTGCATGCCCTCTTGCACTGTCACCTCGTCTTTTTCATTCCTAAGGTGCGTGGCCAGCGAAGGAATCACCACCGTGTCGACCAGAAGAAAGCTCTTCCTCCTCAGCATCCCATCTTCTAGGACCATGGCCTGACCGGCAATCTTCAAGGGTATGTTTTGAAAACTCTCTTTGTTGAGGCCCCCATACGCCGATACCCGGAGTCTGGACAGACCTTCATACCCATCCGGATGCTCCTTGATACGCAAACAAGGCGAATCCAGATGCGCCAGCAACCAACGAACCCCCGAAACAGAGAGGCTTTTTTTGCCAGGCCGCACGGCCAAAAAAACACCGGGGCTGCGCCTGGTAAAAAAGGGCGCCAAGGGAAATGCTCCCTTGGCTTCCACAAAGCCTTCTTCCAGAAACAACGATGCCAGGGTCTCCACAGCATGATAAGGAGTAGGGCATTGCTCTATGAATTTTAGCATATCCTCAGCAAACATAAGTGTTGAAACCTGGTTATTCATCAAACTGTTCTCCTTACAACGCCATCATGAAAATTTGGGTTGTACTATACTAAAAAAAGAATCATCAGACGAATCCAATGATTGCGTTCTTGCAAAACACGCTATTTGAATCCTCGAAACGAATTTTGCTGCGTAAGATACTTGGAAAAGGATTCGCGGTAACGAAACACCAGACCCTTGCCGAGAAACATGACCAGCAGTACCGCCACATAACGAATTGTCCAAGAAGCGATGGGGTACAACAAGAAAAAGGAACCCATCAACGACAAAGAAAAAGCCATCCACCAATAACGGGAACGGTTCTTGTTCCGGCTCAGGCCACTAAGTATCGTAAGCCCTACTTCAAACTCCACCAATGCCACGATGAGAACGAACATGTGTACCATGCCAATCACAGTGGTCCCGGCAAAAAAAATGGTCTCATCAGGCCAGATACCCTGGCTGACATACAGCCGGCTCGCCCAGATGAACCTCTCCAGGGGAAGAGCAAACAAAATCACCAATAGCGAGGTGGAAAAACCCAGTCCAAGCGGATAGTAATAACGGTATTTGAACATCGACACATTGCCAAAACGTGATACTGCGCGTTTCCCCAGCTCGCCCAACAAGGCTTTGAGAAAAGCCAGTAAAAAAACGAACAACCAAACAGACAAATTCGTTAAAAACCACCCTTGCGTTGCCATCATAACATAGAAGGGCAAACCGTATAGCACCAATCCTGCCAAAACACCATAAAAATAGGGCTTGATCAGAACAAATTCGGAGGCCGACGCATGCCACAATTTGATCAGAGGGTAGAGTACAGATAAGGCCAAAATACTTGCGTATCCTATCCAAATGCCCAAAGACATTACCCTACCTCCTTTCTCCACTGGCAATCATTTTTTCCTTATTTTATCATAAAAATGCAAGAAAGACGCTATGAATGAAGCCTTTTGCCTGCACTGGTCGTTCTTTTTGCACCAGATCCATCCACAACCAGCTTTATCGCTCCAAAAAATAAGCGGCCAAAGCAGGTCCCGTTGGAAAAGAAAATCCTGTTTTGCCGGCAACCCGCTCACTATAGATTTGCTCCGGCCTCACAAGCCGCGTCTTACGCGAATCATACAACACAAAAGGCACGCTTTCACGGGTGTGCGTCCGAAGCCGCACCGGAGTCGGATGGTCTGACAAAATCAAAAGTCGAAAATCTTCCCCCGATGCACGAAGCCCCTCCACGATGGGGCGGATTACTTTTTGTTCAATCAATTCCAAAGAACGTATCTTTTCATACAACTCTCCTTGATGCGAACACTCATCCGATGCTTCCAGATGAAGATACAGATAGTCTGCACGTTTCGTCAGGACCTCCAAAGCCGCCTGCGCTTTGGCATTAAAATCCGTATGGATGGTCCCGGTGGCCCCTGGCACATCGATGCTCTCCATGCCAGCCGCCAGGGCAATCCCCTTGATCAGGTCTACCGCCGAGATCACCGCTCCTTTTTTGCCGTACATCGTCTCAAAAGAAGGAAGAATGGTTTTCTTACCCAGACCCCATAGCCAGATGGCATTGGCCGGGTTTTTTCCCAAGGCAATCCTCGCTTGATTGACAGGATGATGCAGCAGCAAATCTGCGCTTTTCTTCATCAAATCAAGCAAGCGCCCCGATGGATCCTGCTTCGGAAGAAACTCCCGGATGGATTTGTCCAAAAAATCATGAGGCGGCGTAAGCTGTATCCCCTCATGAGGTGCAGACCACACCAAAGCATGACGATACGATATGCCGGGATACAATGAAAACACCGGATCATCAACTATTTTTTTCAAATCGGCAATCAATAGACTGGCTTCCTCGGTAGAAATCTCTCCGGCACTGTAATCCAGCATCAGCCGGTCCTCGAAGTTCTCTTCTTTAGACAACGTAACCAAATTGCAGCGCATGGCAACATCGGTATCCCCCAAGGCAATCCCCATACTGATGGCTTCCAATGGGGACCTTCCCGTATGGTAGACCTTGGGATCGTACCCCATGACCGCCAGATTGGCCACATCGCTTCCAGGCGCCATGGTCGCAGGTACCGTTGTAACCAATCCAATTTCGCCTCTGGCTGCCAAGGCATCGATCAAAGGCACATCTGCTTTTTCCATCGGGCTCAGTCCACCCAATTCCTCATAGGGTTCATCTGCCATTCCATCTGTCAAAACTACCACATATTTCATCGTTCATCTCCTAGCTCTTCAAATCTGCTAAACTTCCAACCCACTTCCGTAAATACCAAATCAGCACGAATTTTTCGGGTAAAATCATCTCCGGACTTTCTGGCTTCAATATCCAGATAAAAAAGAGCGGTTCCTTCTGTGCCCCGACCATTGGTTTCCACCTCAATGACCTCCACACTGGCATCCACATACAGATTCATTAAATTGCCCACATAACCGTCCCAAAAGCCTTCCGGCCGGCTATGAAAAGACGTGTCATCCAAGAGTTTGCCCTCGCAGTCTGTCGTGAAAAAATCAACATTGGCTTCTTGGTCATCGTTTTGAATGATCAAGGCCCATTCTTCCAACCGGTCTGCGATATAAGGCACGGTTCCCGGTGCGCTTTCATCCTTCTCTTCCCATAGCAAAGCTTCCTCTGCCACCTTTGCCTTTTGGGCCGAACTGGCAGCATACGAGGACTCATTTACCTGACATCCCGTCATGGTGATGACCAATACAAGGAATAACAAACCAACCAGAATCCACACTCCTTTTTTCATCTGCGCAACCTCTCTTTATATGGCCTTACAAACATCCATATTACTTCATAATATACCATGATTGCGCACACATGAAAATAGCCAGTCAGCTTATAGTTGCTGTTCCCTTATAGTTGTGTGATAATATACGGGTAGTTTTAACCAGAAGGAGGTTCCCATGAAACAGAGAATAAAAATGAGTGTTCCCTTGGTGGAAATGGATGGCGATGAAATGACCCGCGTGCTTTGGGGTTGGATCAAAGACATTCTCATCACACCCTACGTAGAACTAAAAACAGAATACTATGACCTTGGCTTACAAAAACGTGATGAAACCAACGACCAAATCACCGTAGATGCGGCCAAAGCCACCCAAAAATATGGGGTAGCCGTCAAATGCGCCACCATTACACCCAATGCCCAGCGTGTGGATGAATACAAGCTCAAACACATGTGGAAAAGTCCCAATGGGACCATACGGGCGATTCTGGACGGCACCGTGTTTCGGGCCCCCATTACCGTGAGCAGCATTCAGCCCTTCGTCAGGACCTGGAAAAAACCCATCACCATCGCCCGACATGCCTACGGTGATATTTATAAAAACGTAGAGCATATCGTCGATATGCCTGGAAAAGCTGAACTGCTGTTTACCGATGAACTAGGCCGGGAAAGTCGTCAGACCATACACGATTTCGATGGTCCCGGCATCCTGATGGGTATGCACAACACCGACCGATCCATTCGCAGCTTCGCCAAAGCCTGTTTTGAATATGCCCTTGATGTGAAAGAAGATCTCTGGTTTGCCACCAAGGATACCATTTCCAAGCAATACGACCATACCTTCAAGGACATCTTTCAAGAGATTTTCGATGAACACTATCAAAAACGTTTTCAAAACGCCGGCATCGAATATTTCTACACCCTGATAGACGATGCAGTCGCCAGGGTCATGCGCTCTGAAGGCGGTATGATCTGGGCTCTAAAGAATTACGATGGCGATGTGATGTCCGACATGATTGCCACTGCCTTTGGCAGTTTGGCCATGATGACATCCGTCCTGGTCTCCCCCGATGGTATCTACGAATACGAGGCGGCTCACGGTACGGTCACCAGACACTATTACCGTTATCTTGAAGGTGAAGACACATCCACCAACCCCATGGCCACCATTTTCGCTTGGTCGGGAGCCTTGCGTAAACGCGGCGAGCTGGATGACCATCCTGAACTCATGGACTTTGCCGACCGTTTGGAGAAGGCCAGCTTGGCCACCCTCGAAGAGGGCTTCATGACCAAAGATTTGGCTGTGCTGTCTAAGAGCCCCACCATCACCATTTTAAACAGCAAGGAATTCTTAGAGGAAATCGCCAAACGGATTTCCTAAACCTACTGGGCAGCCTTGGCTGCCCTTTCATTTCACAAAGGAGAAGCCATGAATCCCAGAACGAATGTGCATATTCTTTTTATTCTCATCGTCATGCTCTTTGTCTTTTCAGGCCTCTTTCTGCCTCCTTTTTTGACCCAGTCGTTTTTATTTGATGTTTTCTTCTCCCAATTGATCCTGCTTGGGATGCCGATCCTACTCTATTGGTGGCTCACACCCCCATCCAGCTTGCCCATTTTGCCATTTGCCCTACCTGATTTCATAGACGTCTTGTTCATCATATTTCTCACCATCCCACTGGTCTTTGTCGGTTCCTTCCTCAATGCCGCCATCATTTTTCTTCTGTCTATCTTCGCAGGACCCATTTCGCAGCCCATCTATCTCTTCGATCCCGGACAACCACTGGTCATCTATCTCATCGGCATGGCTTTGTTGCCCGCTGTTCTAGAAGAGATCATCAGCCGGGGCCTCTTACTGGGCAGTTACCTAAAACAAGGCAATCGTTTGGCCATCTGGGTGTCAGCCCTTCTTTTTTCTCTTCTGCATCTAAATCTGGTCAACGTGCCCAACACCTTGATGCTGGGAATATTCTTTGCCTGGCTGGTACTCTATACGCATTCTCTTCTGAGCGCCATGCTGGCGCATTTTGTCTACAACACCGTTGTCCTCGTACTGCAAACCATGCCAGGACTTCCCCCGCAGACCGAAAGCATCAGCATAACACTGTCTGAACTTGGGCTCATGGTTCCCTCCGTGGTCCTCTATGGTCTTCTTTTCCTGGGATTTTTCTCCCTCTATAAAAAAAAGCACCCACCGGTGCCACTCGAATCCAGAAACCAAGCTTTTGCGCGTTTTCTCCAACTACTAAAGACAGAGAAAACCCTAAACCTGGCTCTGTTGCTGCCTCTTGTCCTCACCCTCTACCTCACCTTGGTCTAATATCTTGTCCTCACTGTCGCAAAGCTGAGCCAGCGTGCAGCGCTGGCAAGCAGGTTTTTTGGCCATGCAGGTCCGGCGGCCATGAAAAATCAGCCAGTGATGCGCATCCTTCCAGTCCTCTTTCTGAAAAACCTGCATCAACTCCTGCTCTACCTTCTCCGGGGTATTACCCGATGCCAGTCCCAATCTTCTTGATGTCCGAAATACATGGGTATCCACCGCAAAAGCCGGAATATCAAACGCATTGGACAAAACCACATTGGCCGTTTTCCGTCCTACGCCAGGAAGAGAAATCAACGCCTCCAGCACAGACGGCACCTGCGCCTCATAGCGCTCCAACAGCAAATGTGACATGGCCTTGATGGCCTTGCTTTTGTTGCGATACAAACCAACCGAGTTGATTTTCTCGGCAATCTCCTCTGCACTCAGTGTATCCATAGAAAGAGGAGTCCCATAGTCTTGAAAGAGGACCCGGGTCACCTTATTGACCTGCTTGTCTGTGGACTGGGCAGCCAGCATGGTGGCCACCAAAAGCTGAAACGGGGTTTCAAACTCCAGTTCCGTACTGGCGCCTTGGTAGGTCTCTCTCAGTAGATCAATGATGTACGCTTTTCTATCCTTCATGGTGAATAAGATGCTCCTTTAAGACTTCAATTTCTCTTTTATGGCCCTGATCATCATACGGTGTCTCCAAGAAAAAGGGCAGATGCCTGAAGGGCGAATAGGTCAAAAACCGGATCATCGTGTCGATCCCCAGTGCTCCTTCTCCAATACCGGCATGTCGGTCCTTGTGACTGCCCAATCCATACTGGCTGTCATTCAAATGGATGGCCCGCAAAGAGGACAGTCCAATGATCCGGTCAAACTCATCCAGCACACGATCAAATCCATCCTTGATGTCGTAGCCGGCATCATACACATGACAAGTATCCAAACAAATCCCGAATTTCTCCGGATAGGCCACCCGATCGAGTATCAGCCTAAGCTCTTCAAAGCTGCTGCCGATCTCAGACCCTTTGCCCGCCATGGTCTCCAACAATAGGGTGGTCGTTTCTTTTCCTGTCATCACTTCATTGAGCGCAGAGACAATACGATCTATCCCCAATTCAATGCCCTCTGATACATGGCTACCCGGATGAAAGTTATACAAATGCGCCGGCAAAACCTCCATGCGGGCGAGATCCTCTCGTAGCATGTCCCGGCCGAAGGAACGAACTTCTTCCTTGTCCGAGGCCAAATTCAAAGTATACGGCGCATGTGCCAAAAGTGCTCCAAAGTGATGTGCGTCCATGGTTCTTTTCAAAGCTTCCAGATCCCGTTCATCGATTGCCTTGGCACTGCCTCCCCGAGGATTTCTCGTAAAAAATTGAAAGGTATTGGCGCCCATATGCACCGCAGTCTGACCTGCTTTCTCATACCCTTTGGCAATAGATAAATGACTGCCTAAATACATATCATTTCCTTTCTAACGATCGTAGAACGTACTCTCACCGATGAATTCCCGTATGATCGAATTGTTGGGGATGGCAGACGTATCCTGGATCGGTTCAAAAAAATTCAGAATGTTCAACAAATTGACTGCCTCCGCATAATAAGGAAATGAAGAATCCAGTCCCTGCAGTCGATCTTCCACAAGGGGCTTCAAAACGGCCAGTTCGTAGATGAGATGCGAATTGAACATCACATCGGCATTTTCCTGATAAGGAAAAATATAGCGATCTTCGCCCCGCCTGACACTGGGCCATCTGGCCAAAGTCTCTTCTGGGGTGATCCCCCGGGTTCTAGCATCCCGCACCATGCGTCGCATCAATCTTGCATCGGTCGTCTTGATGCGGTTGCTGCAATCCAGATTCAACTGCGTCAAAGCGCTGATGTAGATATAAAACTTGCGGCTGCGTGGAATCGCATGCGTCAACCGATCATTGATGGCATGAATGCCTTCAATGATGATGGGCTGATGATCCCTTATTTTCAATTTTTGTCCTTGCTTGTGGCTTCCGGTCACAAAATCAAACGACGGCAGCGTCACTTCCTCGCCCTGAATCAACGCCGTCAGATCTGCATTGAACTGCTTCAAGCGGATGGCTTCGAAGGATTCAAAGTCATATTCCCCCCGTTCATCCAACGGTGTTTTTTCCCGATTGACGAAATAATCATCCAGAGAAATCGACACCGGATTGATACCGTTAACCTTGAGTTGTACCGCCAGCCGCTTGGCAAACGTCGTTTTCCCCGACGATGAAGGCCCGGCAATCATGATGAGCTTGATGCGGTCAATATCTTTGGCAATCTGATCCGCAATGCCCACCACTTTCTTCTCATGAAACCCTTCCGCAATGCGAACCAGGTCATCAACCTGATAATCTCGGATCCGATGATTGAGCGTCCCGGCATCGTGCACCCCTTGGATATCGCTCCACCGCTCGCTTTCTTGCAAAATGTTAAACAACTTGGGTTGCTCTTTGAAGGGGGCAACCTGGTCTGGCTTGAAGCGTTTGGGCATGATCAGCAAAAATCCAGGCATATAAAAACGCAAATGAAAATGTCGCAGCACTCCCGTACTGGGGACAATATAGCCATACATGTAATCCTGATAATCTTCCAACCGATAAATCGACGTCGTCTTCTTGCTGCGGTTGTTCTCAAACAAATGGGCCCGAATGGGATTGTCCATCGCATAAAAGAGGGCAATCGCCTCTTCTTTGCTGATGGTCTGGCGATAAAAAGGAAGATCCTGCGCCACAAGGCTCTTCATGCGACGTTCCAAACGGTGCACGTCCTCTTGTTTGAGGTTCTCTACCTGATCAAGGAGACAGTACAATCCATTGCTGATGGAGTGCTCCGCACTCAACGTAGCTTTGGGATACAACTCCCGCACCACCTTGGAAAGCAAAAATACCAAAGAACGCTCAATGATACGGTGTCCGATGGAGGAAGAGGCATCCAAAAACTCTACCTCACAGTCTTCCAAAACAGGTTCCTGCAGCGGTTTAAGAAGATGATCGACCTTGGCTGCGACGATGGGATAGGGAAAATCCTTCTGCACCAGTTGCGCCAGGATAATCAGCTGCGTGCCTGCTTCACATGCATATTTCTTCTTGTTGATCAGTACATTGATTTTTTTCATCCTGCCTCCTATGGCATCGTACGCACATCCACCCGAAACCATTTTCTGTGATTCATTCTCATTTTACCTTGGATAGAGTATAATCAAACAACAACACAACCCACACCATCAGAGCGAGGATCCCATGAACAAAGAACAACTCACCTATGTTATTGCAAACCAATACCAAGGAGAAACCATTCGTTTCGTACTGAAAAATGAATTTCATTTTTCTAAAAAACTTCTGGCTACCTTGAAGGCACGAAAAAGCGTGCTCCTCAATGGATCCATCGGTTACTATTCACAAACGGTACATCAGGGAGACTTGCTGAGCGTGGATTTTTCCTATCCAGAAGAAACCTCCGTCCTTCCGGAAAAAATGGACCTCTCCATCGTCTATGAAGATGAAGATTTTCTCTGTATAGAGAAACCTCCCTTCATGGCTTGCCATCCCGTAGGCACTCACCAACACCAAACCGTAGCCAATGGTATCTGCCAATACTGGTTAGACCAAGGTGCAAAGAAAAAATTCAGACCCGCTGGACGCCTGGACCGCAACACTTCCGGGTTAATGCTAATTTGCCAAAATGGCTTCTCACAGGCTTTTTTTGTCAAAAGCACCCGTAAGGGGCAGGTAGAAAAAACCTATCTAGCCATCATAGACGGTCATCTGTCTTCTTGCGAAGGCATCATTGACATGCCCATCGGACGCATTTTGCCCGATCGTCTTCAACGCATGGTCTGCCAAGAAGGAAAGCCCAGTCAAACGGCCTACCGCGTGATTCAGGAGACGTCCCAGCATTCATTGTTGGAAATTCGCCTGCTGACCGGTCGGACCCATCAGATCCGGGTGCATCTGGCACACATTGGCCATCCTCTGGTCGGAGATACCTTGTATGGAGGCAGTGATCTAAAACTGGACCGTCAAGCCCTTCATTGCCATCGTCTACGTTTCCCCCATCCCAGGTTGTCTGGGAAATGGATTGAGATCACAAGTAAACTTCCGACCGATATGCGTCGGTTTTTGGATGAAAATCAATAAATCACATCCACCCACTGCCCGTCCTTGGTATACCCTTTTTCATGAATGGTGATATCCAAGGCTTGCTCAAACTTTCGAATCACAAATTTCTTGTGCTCCTCCACAAAGGTAATAACGGTACCCTTGCGTCCCGCTCTGGCCGTACGGCCGGAGCGATGGATATAGATCGACTGATCCTTGGGTAGATCATAATTGATAATGTAATCAACATCAGGAACATCCATGCCTCTGGCAAAAATATCGGTCGTGACCAAAAAATCCACCTTGCCCGTACGAAAGTAGCCGATGATTTTTTTCCGCTCCTGCGATGAAAGCCCGCTGTGTATCCCTTCGGTACTCAACCCCGCCTCCTGCATTCGCCCCGCCAAACCCTTGACCCCGGCATTGCGTGTAATGAAAACGATGGCGCGCTTGATGTTTTCACGCTGGGAGAGTGTAATCAACAAGGGAAACTTTTTGGCATCTTCCGCCATGGTAAACAAATGATGTATGTCTTCATTGGTTTTCTTCTTGCTCATGGCAATGAGCCTAAAATCGCGCTTAAGATCCTGCATCATCCTTTGGGCTTCTTTGGTCAGTGTCGCCGAAAAAAACATGATTTGTGCCTCCTTGGGCACCTGCAGCAACAGATCACGAACCCCATAGTAAAATTTCTCGTCTGAAAGTTTGTCCGCCTCATCCACGATCACAGTATGGATCCCTTCCAGCTTCAAACGCTTTTCTTCCCAATTTTCCGCTATTCGCCCCGGAGTACCCATCACCACATGTGGCTTCTGACGCATTTTTTCCTTTTGTCGCTCCTTGGAGGCCCCCCCGATCAACAAAGATTGACGAAGCCCTGACATTTTATAGGTGCTAAGCACCTGATTGATCTGCCCGGCCAATTCTCTTGTGGGAAGGATGATCAATACCTGGGCCTCTTTGCTCATAAGATCAATCTTATGGAACATAGGCAACATAAATGCCAAAGTCTTTCCTGTGCCTGTGGGTGACTGCACCAATAGGTTGTCTCCCTGCATCAAGGCTTCTGCAGTGTCTCGCTGGACGGGGAGCAACGTTTCCAGGTGCGCATTCTGTAATTTTTCTTGCACTTCCTCTGGCAATAAATACTTATCAAATGGTTTCATGTGGTTCCTTTTCTAGGGCAAATGCCCCGTAGATAGCAGACAAATAAGTGTTTCCTTGTTCATCCAGTATTTGCAAATCTGAAACACCCACGTGCATGGCTTCCACCTTTTCTAATCCGTGCTCATTTTGTTCATAATAGGCCACATAATCATGAATGACCTCCACACAACCATCGTGCTTGGCATACACCATCATGACATGTCCCGGCATAAACAGCAAAGAGCCCACCGGCAACTCGGCAATCCGAGACATTTTCTCCTCTTCACTCAGTTCACGTGAAAATGCAATGTGCTGCCTTAGATCCAGCTCACGACCAAAATTCATCTGTTGCAGGGAATCTCTGGGTATCCACAATCCAAAAGTACTGTAAATATCCCGCACCAGTGCCGAACAATCTCGTCCGGTTGTTGCTCCTCCCCAATCATAGGCTTCGCCCAACAGTTTATTCATCTGTTCTGAAAGATTTTTTTCAGTCATCGGCAAATAGCCCGGTACGACTCCCGATTGACGCGGCAGTACCAAAGCAGCCATGCCCTGGTAATCAAAAGTTAATCCATGATAATCTCCTCCAGATAGCGTCCCCACAAAACCAGCCATTTCAAATGGTTCGAGCAAAGGAATGCTGGTCCCCATGGGCAGCAAAACAGACTCCGTATGGCCCGTATCAGATACCCGGGAAGCCATCACAGCATTGTCCTGCACCGTCAAAAAACGGGACCTCTGACTGAATTGCTGCAGCTCTTGGCGGGTGACCTGGGTCACGGCATCAGCCGGGACCCAACCTGCATAAAAATCACTTAGGGCCAGTACATACGCTCCGTCAGCACTTTCTCCAAGCAAACGAAGGGGTTCATGTGGGTAAATGGCGCTTAGCTGAAGCCGGTCGAAATAAGGATGGCGATCCGGATTTACCAGCGAGATCGTTGTAGGCAAAGCCCGCATGGAAGCACGTTCCATCATGATCGCAAAACTGTCCATTTCTTTCATGAAAACTGCATTCTCCAAAAGGGCTTGCCTCTGTGCCTCTTCCAGCCCCTCTCCCGTCGTGAGGACCAAAGCCTGTTCTGGAAAGCGAGACAAAGCTTGGCGATACCAGGACATTTCCTCTTGTGTCAGGTTCATCAGATCAATGTAGTAAGAGGATCCTTTACTTATCTCATTGATCGCTTTGATATCTTTTTCAGATAACAAAAGATCTTCATACTCTTTTTCTGGCCAGGGTCCCGGTAACGGAACTATTCTCTCTTGAACCGCTCCTGCGATCACGTCTGGTCCCCGCTGAAACCCTAAGAAAAAAAACAGCGAAAAGACCACGAGAAACGGCAAAATCACCCTACAGCTACTCTTCATGAGTTAAATATTCCTTTTCCTTAGGTTTCTTGGACCAGACGATTTCCGGCAGCTCGCTGGGTTTCTCGATGCAATAGGTAGCCATCGCAAATTCATCAAGTTGCCCATAACCATACAACGCACCAACACTGTCCATGCCCAAAGAACGGGCAGCCTCAATATCAAATGATCTGTCGCCCACCATCATTGCCTTGGATACGTGTAGTAGTGGATATTGGGCAAGCACCTTGACCATAATCTGTTCTTTCCCCATCAGGCCTGTTGCCAGATCTGACCCCACCACAACATCAAAATAATCCCGCAAACCAAAGTATTGAAGAACAATCTCTGCACTTTCCTGGGGTTTGGCCGTAGCTACAGCCAATGAGACACGAGAACCCAAACTGGCCAGTGTCTCCACCATGCCCGGATAGGGTCCTCCCCTATAGATGCCATCTTGTTGATAATGTTTGCGAAATGTATCCACCATCGTTGCCAATTGCTCCTTAGCAATGCCGGCAAAAAGATGAAAACTCTCTGTCAATGGAGGTCCGATAAAGCGATGCAATATTTCTTCTGCGGGCGGTTCCATTCCTTTTTCCCAAAATGTCTTTCGAAGTGCATCCAAGATGCCCGGTCCCGTTTCCACCAAGGTTCCGTCGAGATCAAACATCACCAATTCTTTCATTTGTTTCCTTCCTTCTGGCCTGGGCTTCTTTCTTAGAAAACACACAGCCGCAATAATCTTGTCTATGTAGCGCATAGGTTTTGGAGAATCCCACCGAACGCAGTGTGCCTCCTTTTTTTTTGAAATCGGCGGGAAGATATGTTACACCGGCTTCCTCTGCTGCTTCCAGCCCCAATCTGTGCAGCAACACCGCATCTTTGTGCGGGCTGATCGACAAGGTTGTGGTGAAATAATCAAATCCCTTCTCGCGAGCCATACGGGCTGTTTCTTGCAATCGCAGTGCAAAGCAACGCTCACAACGCTTCCCACCTTCAGGTTCATGTTCCCATCCAACAATACAGTCCCAAAAGGGTTTGGCATCGTAGGGAGCCACCATGACTTGAGGGGGATGATCAAAAGGATACGAAGCAACAAAGCGAAGCAATTCATCGGCCCGGAGCTTCGCTTCCTCTTCAGGCCAGATATTGGGATTATAATAGTAAACGCCCATATCAAAATAGGATGAAAGATCCACCAATGGAACCGTTGCGCAAGGAGCACAGCAAGCATGTAGCAAAAGGGTCGGTCTCTTTGCTTCTCCCTGGTGTTTCTCCATGATCTTTTGAGCCATGGCCTGATAGTTTTCTTTTTTCATCTTTTTTCCTTCTTCTTACCATTCTTACTCTTAGCATTATAACGTAGACGAACAGCTTTGACCACCTTATGGCCCAGCTGCTCGTCCGAAATCATCAAATACTCATCTCATTGTAAATGGTTCGTTCGCTGTCCTTATTCTCATAAATCGAAACCACATTGGCTGGTTTCTTGGTGATGATTCTCGCAGGGTGTCCTACGGCTGTAGAATTCTGTGATGTGTCCTTGACCACGATGGCCCCCGCTCCGATCTTGCTGCCCGAAGCAATACGAATGTTTCCCAGAACCTTGGCTCCGGCCCCCACCACCACATCATTCTCCAAAATAGGATGGCGCGTGACCTCATCCTTCCCTGTGCCTCCGAGTGTAACCCCCTGATAGAGGGTAACGCGGTCACCAATCCGGGTCGTTTCACCAATGACGACACCCATCCCGTGATCAATGAAAAACTGTTTTCCGATCACTGCCCCGGGATGGATCTCGATTCCGGTCCACCACCTGGACAACTGACTGATAAGACGGGCCAGAAAGTACAGATGATGCTGAAAAAGAAAATGAGCCAAACGATGATTGATGGTGGCCGTGACCGTCGGATACAGCAGAATAATCTCCAGGTAACTTCTAGCTGCAGGATCTTTCTTTTTGATGTTGTCCAAATAGGCTTTTAACTTCTTCATCTTTATTCACCTCCAAAAATATCCATCGACAGATACTTTTCGCCACCATCGGGTGCGATGACCACGACCGTATGCTCTGGCCCCAGTCTCCTGGCTACCTTTAATGCAGCGGCCACGGCGGCTCCCGAGGAGATCCCCAAGAGAAGGCCCTCTTCTTTGGCCAAACGTCTGGTCATGGCCATGGCTTCTTCATTGTCAATTTTTATGATGTCATCCAACAGGTCAAGCTCTAGTATATCGGGGATAAAACCAGCGCCGATACCTTGAATTTTGTGGGGGCCTGGTGCTTCGCCATGCAAAACTGCGGACGCTTTTGGTTCCACCCCGATCACCTGAACACCCGGTTTTTCCTTCTTGATGGCCTTGCCAACACCTGTGATGGTACCCCCTGTGCCAATACCAGCCACCAGTGCATCCAACTCTGGTACCTCCTGTAAGATTTCCTGTGCCGTTGTTTGTTCATGTATGCGCACATTGCCGAGATTTTCAAATTGATTGAGCATCATAAAGCGATTATCGGCATCCACCATTTCCTGTGCTTTTTCAATCGCACCCTTCATTCCCAATGGCCCTTCTGATAAAATAAGCTCAGCCCCATAACTACGAATAATATCCTGTCTTTCCTTACTCATGGTCTCGGGCATCACAATCTTGATGGGGATATCTAGGAGATTGCCCACCAACGCAAGGGCGATGCCGGTATTGCCACTGGTGGGCTCCACCAAAATGGTATCTTCCTTAAGGAGACCTTCCTCCCTGGCTTTTTGCAGCATGCCCAGGACCGCACGGTCTTTGACAGAACCCCCAAGGTTAAACTTTTCCAATTTGATAAATACCGTAGCCATATGCTGATTACTAAGCCTTCTGAGACGAAGCATCGGGGTGTGGCCGATCAATTCCAATATGTTTTCTACTCTCATCCTTACCTCCATAAAAAAACTCCGCCCCTTATAGAGGCGAAGTCGATTCGCTATTCCACTCTAACGTGATGGTTCCAGTACATGCATACTGTATCTCGGTAACGGGAGAACCCGGCATAGCCTACTTCATTCGGTATGCAGCTCCCAAGGGCACTTCATAAAGATCCATGCAGGAACTTTTCACCAGCCGTTCCCTCTCTAAGTCATGTTGCCTTACTACTCTTCTTGTTCATCACTGTTTCCATCTTCGATTAATTCTATTGTAGCCGGCAAAGATACCCTTGTCAACTTATTTCCTACCTTTTTGGTTGCATATCCTAAGAATGCCTGTTCTCCTCGTCCCGGCTCTTGCGAATCGCCAGAAGCGGCAGCTTTTTACGTATCTCGGCCACCTTTGAAAAATCCAAGGTATGCAAGAGCATGGTCTCTTCGTCTTCTGCAGTCACTTCCACCTCTCCCCAAGGATTGACCACCATGGAATGTCCATAAGAGTAATAACTACTGCCGGGATAGGGACTCGTGGCCACCATAATCATATAGACCTGGTTGTCTACGGCCCGGGCACGCCCGAGCAGCTCCCAGTGAGCCGGGCCTGTCGTGGTATTGAAGCTGGCCGGCAAAATGATGGCTTCCGCCCCTTGCTCGCTCAGTTTTTGGATGTACTCAGGGAACCGAATATCAAAACAAATCGCCAGGCCAAATCTTCTTCCGTAGGCCATAAAGGTAACCGGCTTTTCTCCATGCGACAATACCCTGCTCTCCTTGAATGTGAGTTCTCCCGGAATGTCCACATCAAACAAATATTTTTTTCGGTATTGGGCAAGCTTTTGACCCCGATCATCAAACACAAAAGACGTGTTATAAATGGCATCTTCGTCCCGTTCAGGAATGGATCCACCCACCACCAAGATCTGGTTCTCTTTGGCAGCGCGCGCCAGCATTTGGCAAGTAGGTCCCATTTCCCCTTCCGCATACCCACCAAAGGCTCTGATGTCATAGGGTGTATTGAACATCTCTGGCAAAACAACAATATCTGCACCATGAATGGCGGCTTCTATAATCATTTCTTCGGCTCTTCGCAAGTTCTCTTCTTTGTCTGGAATCGTCTTCATCTGACAAAGCGCTATACTTATTGTGTCTTTCATATCCCTATCCCTCCTGACTCATCTGCATCAGTTGCATAGTGACAAACTGTTGTGCAGAACGGCCACTATAACCATGCCCGGCCATTTCAAATCGCAGGGCTTCTTGCACCAACGTCTCCTCTGACAACGGCAACCCATGGCGGCGAGCCAAAAAACGTACCAAGTCCAAAAATTGCTGTTTGCTAAAGTGCTGGTAGGTCAGCAAGATGCCAAAACGGTCAGCCAAACTGAGCTTTTCCTCCATTGAGTCACTGCGATGGATCTCTCCAAACTCATCCAAGCGGTCTGCCCAGTTTTCCCGGATCAGATGCCGGCGGTTGGAAGTGGCATAAATCAGCACATTGTCTGTCTTTTCTTCCAATTCTCCTTGCATCATGGCTTTTAAACTCTTGTAATCCGTCTCGTTGTCCTCAAAAGAAAGATCGTCCAAGAACAAAATATATTTTCCTCCACGATAACGCAAAAGACCAAGCAGTGACTTCAACTGCTCAATATGGTCCTTTCCCACTTCGATCATTTTCAATCCCCTGTGCTGATACCGATTGAGAAGCGCTTTGACGGTGGATGATTTTCCCGTACCGCGTTCACCATACAAAAGGGCATTCAGTGCTTTTTTTCCATGCAAAAATGCCTCCGTATTGCGGCATAAAATCTCTTTTTCCTTCTCGAACCCGAGTAGATCCTCCAAAGCTATGGTATCAGTGGCAGCCAGTGGCAACAAGGCATGTTCATAAACAAAGGCATGCGCCATCCCCAAGGTACCTGTTCCCGTCAACGATACCTGAGAAAAAATGGCCTGCCGCAAACCAGTACTGTCCTTCGCTGAGAGCAACGCCACCAAAGGTGCATATGCAGCATCCGTGGTTGTCCGCCCTAGAAGTTTGTAAACCCCTTCCGGAAAGTTCTCTTTCTGCTCCCAAAACCATGTCTTAATCCCTTCATGCAAAAGGCAAAATAAAGCCAGATCATGCTCCACCAAGTCAGGATAAGCAAACGCCTGTCTTTGCTCACCGGCCAGCGTAAACGCATTTTCATCCAGCACGAGTTTTCTGGCCAGATATTCTCCTGGAGAAATCCCGCCAGCCACCTCCAAAAGCTGTCCCGTCAGCCGGTATACGTCATCACTTTGTTGGTGTTCCACCAGATCCACCATGGTCTTAACAATAGGATCTGCATGCAATTGGCGATACACCATCAGATTCGTCAACATACTCATACCTTCTCCCTACAATTTTTTTCCGCAATAAGGACAATAGCGAAATGAAGGCAGCACGCGTTGCTGGCAATCCGGGCAAATACCACCCCGAATCATTTTGTTCTCCAACATCTCCCAGTAACCAATCGATTCTTCCTGCCCGGATTCCAGTGATTCCCCTTTTTCCCGTGTCAGCCAATACAACGTACCACATCGCTTGCATTGCACCGCATAACGCTTGTTCCATCGATACACCGGCACAAAAAACAAAGAGAAAACACGCTCGATCCTGATCAACGTTCCTGTTTCTGGCGCCTCACATACACGACAAGGCGCAAGCTTGATATCTCTTATTTTGCTCTTCTGGTCCATCACGCCCACAATGCCAATAAAAAACACTTATACCTCCTCGTCAAACCATTCAATGGCTGTCCTTAGAATCGGATCAACCGATCCCAGCGCCTCCTCCCGGGTATAGGGAACGATCCTGTCCATCACCAGCGCCTCATTCTCCATTTTCTTCATGGTCCTGTCATAAAGATACGCTGTGGATACCTGAAATGCATAATCCTGAAAGGGGGTCGTAATAGATAAGGGATGACCCAGTACATGCAGGTCAAAGCCCCTGCCTATCATCGTCGCACCCGCCAAATCTCTTAAACCAACCAACACATCATCCGGTGATTGCAGATAATTCTCATCCACCAAAACCACCACCGGATACGTATACCGACTGGGTCCAGGCAGTATCCATACATTCTGCACAGGATAATAAGGAGTAGGGATCTCTGCATAGGCATCCGGATCCTCAAGATGCAACCATGACGAATATCGTATTTTTTCATAAAACACTGTCGTTTCCGCATCGACAAAATAACCCAAAATGACCTTCATGAAATCCTGGGTATCAGGCGTAGAATCGGCTCCTCGCAAATCCAAAATCAAGCCGGCAGTATTCTGCATCCTGGCCATCTCACTTTGAAACAAAGCAATATTTTCTTTACTAAACTGATTGATCTGAATGTAGGCCAAATTGCTGTTTTGGATATACTCTCCATAGAGAGTCAGCTGATCTGGGCTGGTGATAATCACACCATGGGTACCCGTAATGCCCAGCGCTTCATTCCAATCCAGCATCAGTGAATACTGAGTACCATCAGGTTTTACAAAATCCAGCTTGCATTGCTCAGGCTGAATTTCCTCCAGATACTGATGGTAGTAGGTCATAAAAAAGCGCTCAGAGAATTGATCCTCCAAAAGAGGATACAAGCCATAAATAGAATCCTCCTGCAACACCTGATACAAGGAAAGGGCATTTCTATCATCCACCCGGAGGAGTTCATCTCCTGGAACCAATACTTCCATAAACTCTTCATTGCTGCGGAAAGCCTCATGAAAGCTTTCGAGTACTATGGCATCCTCCACCCGCGAGATATTGATCAAAAGATTCTTGGCCACCCCTGACAAATGCATTAGCGAAAGCCTGGTCCCCGGATCATCCAAAAGGCTGAGCATTTCCGACAAAGAGAAAAAATACGATTGCTCACTGAGCCCTTCTACGCTAAACCGGGGTGCGTACCATTTTTTGATATCCTGCCAATCATAACCAAAGGTCTCTTCCTTCACATGCAGATAGGGAAAAACCTCCGAAACAACGCCATGCACGGTTAGAAAAAAATGCATTCTGTCTTCTGTCCCTGGATCTGCATACATCTTTGTATCCAAATACGACTCAAATTCTGCATACTCCTGGGTAATCCGGGTCTGCTGCACAATCCGCCAGGAAAAAACCAACACCAAAACCACCATAGCCATGGCCAGACCCAACCCCAACCATTGAAATTTTTCTTTCACGGTTCCCTCCTGTATTTTCCATACTTCCAAAACTAACGATCAAAAAAAATATTCTTTCCTGTAATGGACAAAGGAATACCGTAAGCAATATGGACGTTCTCACCCAAACACGACAAGCCAACAGCCGCCAAGCCGGCCGTAAAGAAAACCCGATTGTCCACCCGGGCATCGGCCGCCACAGACACAGCCGAGCCCACCGCAATTCCCAAATCCGTAATGGCCAAGGCACATCGTCCTTTTTGCTCAGTGCAGGCCGCACAGTCTACAAAACCACACAAGCCACAAAAGGTATTGCCTCTGGGCCTGGCATCCACACCGATCAATACAATCCCATCAGCCTTCCTGATATTGTTGGCATCCCTCATAAAGAAGGATTGCTGGTGTTCCTGCCCCAGCCGTTCAACCTCAGCGGCCAACAGATCCCGGTCTTCCCCTGTTAAAAAAACCATCTGGATACGATCTGCTCCTCTGGCCTTGGGAGCCGTTCTGGCCGCCGCTATCATGCGGGCGGCTACCTGCAACAGCGCCTGCTGTTGCAGCATGTCTGCGTCATAATTCATATATGCCTCCTATGTATACTGATCGTCTATCAAGCGATTCCAATCCAAAGATTCCTTTGTTCGCGCAGGCTTCTCCTCCGCCTTATACCCGAGGGCCACCAGTGAAAGCACCCGCTGATGCGATGGCAATTGAAGGACGTTTTGCACAAAGGCTTCCGAGGAAATCGTTTCTTCCAAGTCCTGATAGCGATGGCGGATCTGAACCCAGCAGGCACCAATGTGACATGCTTCTGCCATCAACAGGACAAAGGTCGTGGCCACAGATGCATCTTCGATCCAGACATCCGTTTCTTGTTCATTGCCCAACACCACCATGGCCGCAGAAGCCGAAGCCAGCATACCAGAACCGTGTACTTTGGCCTTGGCCAATTGCTGCAGCAACGCTTTGTCTTGGACCATCAAGAATGTGCAAGTCTTCTTATTCCTTCCAGCAGGGGCCAGCAAAGCCGCCGTCTCCAAACTCTCGATAATCTCTCGCGCCAACGGTTTTGTATCAAATATCCTAGTACTTCTTCTGTTATACATCATCTGCAACAATGAATTCACAGCCATCCCCCTTTCAACCCAATACTTACTCAACATTATATACCCTTCCCTTGGTTCGTGAAAGGAAAAGCCCAAGAAAAAAGCACCGCCCACAGGCAGCGCTTTTTGATTCACTCATCGGAGTCGATAAGACACCGTCACGTTAATTTGCACTTCAACATCAGCAGGCAATACTTCCGTTGCCGCTGCATCACCCATCCCTTTCACCTCTTCAGCTGCATAATAGAAAGGCTGATTTTGAAAATCTGTCACCGTGAGATGTTGCACCCCATCTATGGTTTCCCCACTGGCCTTGGCGGCGGCTTCCGCTTTTGCTCTGGCTTTGGTCACTGCCTCTTCGATCAAAGCTTCCTTAAGCTCATCGCGCCGGGCATCACTGATTTTATAATTTACACCATCAACAAACTCGGCTCCGGCCGCAACCGCTTCATCCATCACCACACCCACCTTGGATAGCTCCTTCACCAGTACCGTCAAATGATGTCTGGCTTCATAGCCGTCCACCGTATTTTCATAGGTATCCTGATCATATCGATAGGTAGGGTAAAAATCAATACTGGTCGTCTCAATATCTAATTTGTCTACGCCCGCAGCCACCATGGCTGCTATCACTTCATCCGTCTTGAGTGCATTCTCGTTCTGCACCGATGCATCTTCTCCCCTGGTTAGCACAGTGACATAGATTTCACCTTCATCCGGAGACTCCTGCGTCGTAGCCTGGGCATCCACACTGATGGTAGGTACATTCTCCGATATCCCCGCCGTCTGGCAACCAACCAGCAACATGACCAACAACAAAATTCCTGTCAGCATAATCCGTTTTTTCATCTTCATCACCCTTTTCTTTTTTCATCTACTGCATAACCCTTGGACGAAGACTCCTTCTGTTTGGTTCCCTAATCCACATAGTACTCTCTGGCCTTCCCTTGCGCATCAGTAAGCCTAAGATAAATGATTTCTGTCTTGGGGCTTACCAACAAATCATTGGGGGTTGTTTGAAAACCATCATAATTGAGATCATATCCTGCGGCTTTCCAAGCTACCCAAGGCACCTCTGAACAATAGATCCAGGATTCCGTCCGATTGAACAAATAATCGTATCGCCTTCCCAAAAGCGATTGGGCTCGTTCGACCGCCACTTGCGCCTCTTCTTCTGTCGATCCCTTGACACGCAAGATCAAGACAGCATCATACCGTTCACGCCAATTGTTGCGCCAGTACTTGGTGATATTCTTCTCCCAGGATTCCAATCCACTGGATTCAACCACTCTTTGTTCATCGACCACCACACCGGAATGACCGCCCACCACGATGCTCACGGGCAGGTTGATGGCTTCAAACGTCAAGGGCATATCCCCGGGCGCACCCAAATGTAAGGATCCATTAGCCCACGCAGGTTGGCTGCGATCGTTCGTGGCTACTTTCTGCCCCTGTTCGACCTGGGCTATGAAATGATCGATTTTTCTGTTCATCACGGTCCATTCTCCGGCCACTTGAAGAGCCAACAATATCACCAGATAAACAACCAAACGTCTGGTAAGACGCCATACCCTCGCATTATCTCTATTCATAGATTCCTCGCCTGTAAACAATACCCGTACGTGTAGAAGGCCGATGCTTTTTAAAATGCTCTTCCAAAAGGGCTACCTTGTCCAATCGGCCCATCAGGCGATAAAAAACCAGCCAATCCTCCAGATACATCAAGGGTATCAGAACATCTCCCCACAAATATTCTCTTTCAATGGCATCTGCTGAGATGTACACCTCAGCAATCTGCTCCCCCTGACACACAGCAAAACCACCCATAACATCGATGCTCACACCCTCCGCATTCAGGGTATAAAACGACCTCGTACGATAGGGCTCTTTCTTTTTGGATTCATCAAGCGGACCCAGATCCCGCAAAGCATGCAATACCTTTGGCATATCCTGATCGTTGACAAACAAGTCAAGATCCCCAAACGAAGTCACCAACGAAGAAAAATACAGCAAAACGGATGCCCCCCAGGCAAATGAAATTCTTTGTTCCTGAAGCCTGGAACAGACATCAATCAGCCTGTCTATCTTTTTTTCCATCTTACGTGACCTCCCACAACAACACCTTAAGATAGAGACTGTCCTCATCCAAAGGATGAGCAGGAAAATCCAAAGGATTGGTAAATTCTCTTAGCATACGACCCTGACGCTGGGCCCGTTCACAGGCAGCACGAACTGTTTTCTTGAGATTCGCCATACTCAAGGTAGAGCAATTGGTTGACACGAGCAATATGCCACGGGCCCGTAATAACCCCAGTGCTGCATCCAATAGAAGTGGATAATCTCGTTCCACCTGAAAGGTCTTTTTTTTGGACCTGGAAAAACTGGGGGGATCCAGAATAATGAGATCAAACGACAGATTTTTTTTCCTGGCATAACGGAAATAAGCAAAAATATCTTCCACCACAATGTCTTCATGACGGGGGTCCATGCCATTGTGTATCAGATTGTCCAGCGTCCACTGTCTGCTGCGATTGGCCAGATCCACAGAGGTCGTCTTCTTGGCACCCCCCTTTTTACAAGTCACCGAATAGACCCCGGTATAAGAAAAGGTATTGAGTACATCCCTATCTTTGGCCAAACCGGACAACAACGCTTTTCTTACCTCACGTTGGTCCATAAACAAGCCCACCATCGCACCATCATTCAGATCAATACGATAAAAGAGCTGATGCTCCTTGACCCAAAAAGGCTTGGGATGTGGCTTGCCCTCCACAAAATCATCCCCCGGTTGGTAGCCTCCTGCCTCCTTAAACCGCCTCTTTTCGTAGATGCCCTCATAGGGAAAAACCTGCTTTATCGCCTGAAGGATGGGTTCTGAAAAGGCATAAATGCCCCTGCTGTACCAGTGGATGAGAAGATATCCCGCAAAATAGTCAATCTGCAATCCCCCTACACCATCGCCTTGGTCATGAAAAAGACGAAAACAGTTCGTCTCTGGATCCGATGCCAGGCTTGCTCTTTTTTCCCAGGCCGCTTGCATTTTTTGAACAAAAAAATGCTCATCGATTTGTTGATGCTGATCCTGGGTCAGTACGAAACCTACCCCTTTATGCTGTAATCCAAAATACGCTTGGGCCACAAACTGATTCTTAACATACAGATCGAAAAGATCCCCTTCTTGAAGACCCCACGGGAACCCCTCTTGCAGTGATTCCCTGGTGAGTGGCAAACGCCCGTCTTGATAAGCTTGCACGGCTGTTCGTTTCAGTTGTATCTTTTTATTCATGATGGCAGATTCCTTTGAAGCGAAATATTTCTTTTTTCCAGAAGCGCTAGCGCTTGTTCCCTAAATTGTCCCTGTATCTCATACCCGTTCTCAGCATAGGTGACGGTATAATCCTGCACATCTTGAAAAACCAGATCCAGCAAATCTCCTTGGTCATAAGGAATCAAGACCGTACACTTTACCTTCTCCATCAACAAATGCTGCTCTATGGCTTGCAACAGCAAATCGATGTTTTCTTTTTGCTTGCAGGAAATGAAAAGAGCATGAGGCAGCAAAAGCTGCCGCTTGGTTTTCTCTTCTTCTTCCAACAGATCCATTTTGTTGACGACCAAAAGACATGGTTTGTCCTCCACGTTCAGCTCTTTTAAAACCTCTTCTACTGCCCGCATCTGATGCATCCACTCACGAGCGTGTCCATCCACAACATGGATAAGTAGATCGGCCTGCTTGACTTCCTCAAGCGTAGCCCGAAAGGCCGCAATCAGGTCATGAGGCAATTTGTGAATAAAGCCCACCGTATCCGAAAGAAGAAAACAACCATGCTTGGCTGTACATACCTTTCTGGTCACGGGATCCAAAGTTGCAAACAGCAGATCCTGGGCAAACTGATTTTCCTCGGCCATCAGATTGAGCAAGCTGGATTTTCCTGCATTGGTGTATCCCACCAAGGCCACTTGCAGCATTTCCTGGTGATCCCTGCGCCGTTGGTCTCTGGAGTCCACAATGCTCTGAAGCTGTTTTTGCAACATAAAAATCTTTTTCCGAATGGTCCTTCTGTCTACTTCCAGTTTGGTCTCGCCAGGACCTCTGGTACCGATTCCTCCACCCAAACGAGACAAAGAAGTACCATAGCCTGTCAATTTGGGCGCCAGATTTTTCAACTGGGCCAGTTCCACCTGCAGCTTTCCTTCCTTGCTTCTGGCCCGACTGGCAAAAATATCCAAAATAAGCATGGCCCGGTCGATGACCTTGATGCCCAAATGCTCTTCCAGATACATCTGCTGCTGTGGAGACAACTCATCGTCGGCCACCACCACATCCAGATCCCATCGCTGAATCTCTCTTTTCACTTCCTGGATTTTTCCCGTTCCCAAATAGGTTTTCCCTGATCCATGCTCTCGCTTCTGCAAGATCTCGCAAACCACATCAAGGCCCGCCGTTCTGGCCAGTTCCTTGAGCTCCCAAAGATCCGGTTCCAGCCGTTCATCTTCTTGTACCACGACTCCGATCAGAATAGCCTTCTCCGGTTCGCCAAAATGGGTGTAGGCGGCACCTGCCAAAGGAAGATCCTTCTTGGAACGTTCAATAACCGGCAACATATCATGCTCCATCAAAGAAGCCACATCCGTAAAATGTTCTGAAAAAAGAGAGTCTCCTTCCCCATACCCGATCGTAATGCCGGTCACCTGACCCTCATTCCCGATGCCAATGGCCGCCATGGCATCGAGATGAAACAAGGTCAATACGGACCAATCCAGATCACTCAACATAGAAGAACCCATGGGATGGGTATGGATGCAGCGCACCTTCTGGTTTCGTAACCGTTCCAGTTCAGGCGGAACCATGGCATCCGCTTTCTGCCCGAGCACCACGCTTTGGACCTGACCCTTTCTGGTAACATACAAAGCGATCTCCTTTTGCAGACGATGAGACATGGCCACAACATCCACCAGAAGAGATTCGGATAGCAACTGATGGGAATCCAGCTTGTATGTCAGCCAGGATTCCAACCGTGCTATGTCTATTTTTTTGATATTGTCCAATGCGCCATATATATTTTCGTTCATGTGACCTGCTTTCCAAACATTTACTTCATTATACGTGAAATAAGGCAAAAAGAAAAAGGGATAGATGATTCATCTATCCCCAAAGAAATTAGTCTTCGAATGCTTCTTTTACGTCCCATTCTTTCCAAACATTGCCTACCAGACCAATACCAGGATGCAATACTTTTTTGCCTGGCTGCCAACCGGATGGTGTGGCCTGCGTTCCCTTGGATTCACGAACCAATTGGAAAGCTTTGATTTGACGAATGGCCTCAGACACATTCCGGCCCACTGGAGGAGTTAAAACCTCAAAGGCCTGAATATTGCCATCTGGGTCAATCAAGAAACGTCCTCGGGTTTCCACGCCTGCTTCTGCATCGTAGATGCCATACTGACTACCAATGGCTCCACTCTGATCGGAAAGCATGGGGAAAGGAATATCTTTGTTGATCATCTTGCTCAATTCCTGATCATTCCAAATCTTGTGGACAAAATGCGAATCAACGGATACAGACAATACCTCTACACCCAATTCCTGGAACGTATCATATTTTTCAGCAACTGCTGAAACTTCTGTCGCTCAGACGAATGTAAAATCTCCGGGATAGAAACACAACAAAACCCATTTTCCTAGATATTCAGACAACTCTACATTGACGAATTTGCCCTGGTAAAAGGCTGGTGCTGAAAAATTGGGAGCTGGTTTTCCTACTTGCAACATCGTTTTTACCTCCTCTTTCATTTCTGTAATACCGGTTGCGCCTTGCTCTGTCTGGGCCTCTTTTTTGGCCGTTTTGGGCCGTTCACAACCTGCTTTAAATTCTTGCGGCATACGTCTCACCTCCATAAAAATGCCATGCAACAAAACGCTTTCGGTCTAAAAAAACCGATTATATAAAATATATGAAAACAATGATGTTAGGCCTCCCAAGGTAGTGCCCCAGGCCAAATCAATCATGGTTATCAAAACAGGCCAATCTTTCACGGTAGCCAAATTGGTCAAATCATAGGTGGCATAAGTAACCAGGCCAAAAAAAGCACCCAGAAGCAACGCCCTTATGGGACTTTGCAGAACAAACGCCGGATAGATAGAAAAATAAATCAACCCCACCACAAACAACGCATAAAAAACAAAGGCTGCGGTCACATTGAACTGATCGGCCATGAGATAGCCCAGCTCTCTGCGGTAAAGTTTTTTGGCGATGATATTCAACCACACCATATCAATGGCCAAAAAGATAGCAAAGGAAATGAAGAACATACCCACATAACGCATCTTAATTTACCTCCTATTTTTTCTTGGGAAACCAAGGAATAAAAATACTGGTTCGTTCACTGTATTCTTGAAAGCCTGGCATATCTTTAAAGCTTTTTTCCAACAGGGGTACCCCAGAAACAAAACGAACCAACGTCGTGATCGTCAAAGGAGAGATGATGGTATACCAAGGCGCCTGAGCCGATAGGGCAATCAAGAAAATACCCCACCACATCGTGGCTTCGCCGAAATAATTGGGATGTCTGGTGTATTTCCATAAACCTTCATCCATAATTTTTCCTTTGTTGGCGGGATTGCGGATGAATGCCTTTAACTGGGCATCTCCTACGGATTCAAAAACAAAACCCAGGATCCAAACAAGCACACCCAAAAACATCAGTGCTGGATTCTTCAGCACGCCATAGGTATTGATGTACAAGTAACCTTGGGCGATCAGGTAAAGGAACAATCCTTGTCCCAAAAAAAGCTGGATATAGGAGCGAAGGGCATAATTCTTGCCCCAGTCCTGACGGAATTTCTGATAACGAAAATCTTCCGGACGGCCGACATTGCGTTTATAAATATGATAGGTGAGCCGACATCCCCAGATGGTGACCAACAAAGTGGTCCAGCCTCTGACCAAGGTGACCTCAGGAAACAAAGAGATCCAGGCCACCAATACGAAACCGGCCCCCCAGGCAATATCCAAAATGGACGCATTGGCCTTTTTCTGAGCCAAAAAATACAAGGCTGTAAAATAAACAAACAAAACAATAATAATCATTGGATACATGATGATTGGCCTCCCTTGATATAACCGACTGCTACGGCACCTCTACCAGCATTGAGTCCCACTATCGGAGATATCTGCTCGATATAGGCCGGTTCCTGGCCTGTCAGGGCATACATGGCCTCCTGCAAGGGCCTGACCTCCTCAATACGATCCGCATAAACCAGTGCATAGGCTTCAATGCCCCGGGACTGATGATCCTTTTTAACCTTCTCCATGATCTTCTCGAGTGCTTTGGCTTCCGTTTTGGTTTTTTGAAAAATACTGCCCTTACCTTGTTCATCAATAGAAATAACCGGCTTAAGCTTGATTTTGCTAAGAATAAAGCCCTTGGTCTTAGAGACCCGACCACCCCGAAGCATATAGGACAAATCTTTGACGATGACATAAATATGGGTATCCTTCTTGATTTCCTCCAATGTCTCCACGATCGCCTCATAGGATAAGCCTTTCTCAACCAGCTCAGCGGCTTTTCTCACCAACAAGCCCTCAGCGACGGAATTGGTCTTGGAATCGATGATGGTGATCGGATAACCCTCTTGCTGGAGTTGTGCGGCCATTCGGCTGACATTGTTGAAGGTGCCACTCATTTCTTTGGATACAAACAGACCAATGATACTTGCATACCGGCCGGCCAAACCTCTTAATGCTTTTTCAATGGAATCAATAGAAGGCTGGGAACTGGTGGGATAAATCTCAAAGTTGTCCCAGGCATCATAAAAAATGGGAGGCGTCATGCTGACCTTGTCCAGATAGGCCACCGAATCACAAATCAAATTCAAGGGAATCATGGTTATCTTGTGATCCCAAAGAAACGTCTGTGGAATATCCGCAATCGAATCAGTTATGATGGCAATCCTGCGGTCTTTGTGGTTCATCATCAGACTCTGCAATCTCATGTCTTCCATGCGATGCGTCGCTACCTCACCCAACTGGTTAAGATGTTGCATCACCAGGTCAGGACGGTCTGTATGCAGGTGTATGCTCAAATACTCTCCATCGCTACCCACGACAATGCTGTCTCCAAAGGCTGCCAGGTTTTCTTTCATTTCCTGCATACCCGTTTTTGTTTTCACATAATACTGCGAGCAATAGATATTTTTCTTTACCACCTCTGCCGTGATATGGTTGTCATGCTGCTCAGCGGCATAGCTTTTCAGAAAGGCTTTTTCTTTCTTTATTTCTCCGGTACGCACGAAATCTAGAATGCCTTCTACGAACACCATAAATCCTTTGGCTCCCGCATCCACCACATTGTTCTTTTTCAGAACCTTCAGGCCATAACGTGTTTGTTCTACCAGCTCCTTGGTACGGTTAAGAGAACGCTCAAAAAGACTCTCCACTTCATCCCAGTTCGGCCCGGAAAGAAGCTCCTCCGACCATCCTTTCATCACCGTCAAGATGGTTCCTTCCACAGGATTGGCCACCGCTTCATAAGCAAAATGAACAGCATTGCGCGTCATCTCCGCAAATTCCTTAACGGTGATGAACTCCCTATTTTTGGCTTCCACCGACAACCCATGAAAATACTGCGCAAAAATAATACCCGAATTGCCATAGGCATTTTCCATGGCGACGCCGGAAATGGACATCAGGGTCTTGTGCACGGCAGCATCTTGCTTGGCCTTTTGTATAATGGTTCTCATGGTAAAAGCCAGATTGGTCCCCGTATCGCCATCGGCAACCGGAAAAACATTGATCTCATTCAAACTATGTTCTGCGGCAATCAGTCGGTGTGCACCCGAAATGATATAATTATAAAGCTGATTTCCATCAATATATTCTTTGCTCATGCTGACCTCCCTCATTCACGACGACCATGGATAAGATGTGGGTTATTGTTCACTATCCTTTATTATTATCGCATACTCCTTGTATAAGAACAAAAAAAATCGGAATATAAAAAAAACATGGCTTTCACCATGTTCATTTCAATACCATGCTTAAAAAAGCTTGTATTAGTTACTGGTGATTGTATAAAAATCAACTCGCAACTTCGGTTTTTGTCAACCAAATTCGCTCACCCTCTACCACTTCAATCAGATTTCTATTCCACTCCTCAGAAATCTCCCACTTCCACAGCAGCATTTGTCTCATACCGGATATCCAAAGCGCGTGAAGATGATGAGCCTTTCCTGGATGCATTTCATTTTTCCATTGGCTACAGAAATTGTTGCTTGTCAACGTTGCAGCATAGCTTCAAATCCAGAAGAGAATTGCTGGCTGCCATCCGGGAAAATCCATAAGGCCTCCGTATCCACCCTATTCTCCACCAGAGCCAGTCCTTCGCCAATAGGCATGTTGTACAAAGCAGTTGACAGGGCATCCGCCATCGCTGAATCCGGGGTAATGACCGTCAGCGCCTCATAATACTCGGCCGGATAAAGAGTTTCAGGATCGATGATATGATGATACTCTTTACCATCCACCGTATAATAACGCTCATAATTTCCACTGGTTACCAGTGACATATCGGTCAAATATACAACATATAGATTGGACTGTCCTCGGTCGCCACCTGGGTTCTGGATCCCAACATTCCATTTTTCACCCTGTATATTCTTGCTTCCAATAATCCGCACATTGCCTCCCCCGCTGATGAGTCCAGAGGTAAATCCTTGCTCAATGGCTGTCTGTGATACCTGTTCTATGGCATAGCCTTTGGCAACGCCTCCTACGTCTAGGTGCATCTCTGGGTCCTCCAAAAAAACCGTAGAAGACTTCTCGTCAATGATTATCTTGTGGATGTCTGTATGCTTGGCAGCCTCCCTTAAAAGATCCATGGGAGGCAATTGTGCACTGTCTGGATTCTGTATGCCCTCTTCCCGGTAATCATGCCATATCTCCAAAACCGGGCCCATCGCAATATTGATCTTCCCACCGGTTTGCTCATAAGCCTGCCGGGCAAAAAGTAGTAAATCGATGATTCTCTGATCCACTTCAACCGGTTGGATCCCGGCATTTTCATTGATGGTCCTGATGTTGTTCAGACCAGGGTAATCATGGTAGATATCATACAGTTGATGATACTCCTCCATCTCGTTATAGATAAGCGCAGCATACTCAGAAAACTCTTCCTTGTTTTCCATGTAGGCAATGATCTGGGTCAGCGTATCGAACAAATTTAAAAACTGGGCAGAATACCGGGTAAGAGACTTGCTGCAACCGGTCAAAAACAACCCCACCAGTAACACCCCTGTCAAAAGAACTGATAACAATTTCTTCATAAAAATTCTCCAAAAAATGAGAGGCAGGGAAACCTACCTCTCATTGATTTTAAACAATGATACCACGACTATTTCGCAGCGTTATAGGCCTTCTCAATAATCTCCATGAAAGGTCCGATATGCACGGAAACCGAAGACGCCAGTTCAGCATCAGCTGCCAAACCCTCACCATTGATGGCAATTCCATTTACTTCTGCCACAGTTTTCCCAGTTGCATACCTGGCAAAGGCAGCTGCTTGTTCGTACCATTCTTTGCCAATGGCAGAAGCGGCCTTCATACCATAGTCATCGCCCAGTTCGTTTTTAGTCCGAGGCGCTTGAGACAAATCGCTGGTAATTTTTCCATCCGCATCAAACGTAATGTTGGACTGTGAAGCATCGATGATGCAACTGGTGATGACACCGGATTCATCAAAGGTAGCCACAGCATAATTGGAATAGGCTTGTGCCAGTCCGTTCTCATCAGCAGCATCCTTGGACTTGTCTATGGTCGTCACAACGCCAATCCCCAGTTGATCAGAAGCATCTGCCCCCAGGTTCTGGGCATTGCCAACGGCCTTTTCAATCCCTTCAATGTAACCATTGATTTTGATGGTCACCATGGCAGAGAGTTCTGCATCAGTAGGCACACCATCTTCCGTGACAGCAATACCTTTTACTTCATCCAATGTTTTCCCTATCACATAGTCTGACAGATTGCTGGCCTGCTCATTCCACTCTTTACCCAGAGAAGAAACCTCTCCCATCCCATAGTCCGTTCCCATTTCCTGCTTGGCTACAAAAACGGTGTCCAAGGGAGTGATAATTTTCCCATCTGAGGAGAAAGCAATTTTTGTCTGGGCGGAGTCAATGGCACAATTGGTGATCACACCGCTGTCATCCACAGTAACAGCCACGATGACAGAATCAGCTTGGGCTAAGCCATCCTTTTCACCGGAATCCGATGATTTCCCAATAGATGTAATGACCGCCATTCCCGTTTTCACAGATCCTTGGGCAACCGGAATTTCATCACCAGGTTCAGGGTCTTCAACAGGTGTGCCGCCTCCCCCCACCGGGGCCTCGCTGTCAGATGTGCAGCCCGCAAATAACATTACGCCCATAATCAATACCAATACCAGGACCAATTTCTTTTTCATTTCGTTTCCTCCATAAATATTCAAATTTTTTTATTTCAACCCAGCTTTTTCAAGGCCGGCAGAATAAAACGAAGCATCGTAGCAGTAAGCATGCCAGCCATGACTCCAGAGATCAACAGTACCGGTAGATAAAACCACAGGCTGATACCCATATACAGAAGGGTCACCACAGCAAACTGTCCAAGATTGTGGGCTACCGCACCGACAATACTGATACCTAAATAGGTAGAACGCTCTTTGAAAGTCCTAAGAATGGCAAGCATCAGTAGTACCGCCAGCAATCCGCCAGCCAAACTGAGGCTGGCCGCCACAAGTCCCCTGGTTCCAAGAACAAATAGCCCCTTCAGAAATGCCAGTGCAAAGGCTTCTTTCCCTCCCAGAAAAAACAGGGCATACATGACAGCGATATTGGACAATCCGAATTTAACCCCGGGAACTGCTATGGGAAGTGGTGGAAGCAGGTTCTCAACCCAAGCGAGAACCATGGCTGTGGCGAAAATGAGAGCGAGTAAGACCATTCGCCAGACCCTGCCTCCTCTTCCCGTCTCCCGCATAAATCTAATTGAATTCATTCGATCCCTTTCATATTTCCCAGAATCAGTTCAGGAGCTTCATGGTCTTGCTTCCCGGGAATAATCTTTACTACTACCCCATTTGGTAGACACGCGGCAAACTGTCCCGGCTTGCTCAATACCCCAGAATGCACACAAATCTGGTCAGGGCAGTCTGACTCTCCAAACCGGATTCCTCCTTGCCCATCCAGCACCAAAATCACCTGAGGTACCTGATACACCTTATATGTGCTGGGCATTATCCCGGTAAGAGGCAATGTATCCACCAGTTCGTTCTGATAATAGACCTCTGCCTGGGGAAATTCATCCGGCGGGAAAAAGGTATAAACGCCCCAACTGAGAAGACTGATCAGCAACAACGTTCCAACCAACAAAAGGTCGGTCATTCTTGTGAATTTCATCCAACCACTCCCTGCAGAAGACCACCCATAAAAATAAGAATCGTTTGGGCTCCCATAATGATCACGTAATTCTGTATGGACAACAAAAAAGTAGTCTCCTTAGTCTGAACCCGTCTGAACTCTCGAATATTCTTATGAACCGGCATCAGTGTCAGAAAAAGAAGCAGACTGATCGGATGCAGAATCCCGGCAAGCACCATAAACAGATTGACCGGATAGATCAAATAGTAAATCCAGGCAAATAGCGGCAGAGCAGCTTCGCGCATATAATAAGGCAATGTGAAACGACCCACCTGAACATCTTTTTCCAGGTCGCAGATATTATTGGCCAACATAATGCCAGCTGTGGTAAACATAGGTGCCATGGAAAGAAGAATCAAAATGCCAAAATTCTGTAGATTGACATCCAAACTCACCGTCGGCCAGGCAGCCGTCACACGTAAAAAACTTTCTTTCGGAAGATTGATGTACAGAACCAAAAACGGAATCAGAAGACCGTAAAAAATACCGGACACCACTTCACCCAATGGCATCCTGGATACAGGTATTGGTCCCCAGGTATAAAGAATACCAGCCATAAAGCACATCCCTCCTGCAATAAGGACTACCCAGTCAGTCAAAAAAACCAACCAGAGACCCATCAGGGTACTGACGACCAGCAGCGCAAGTAAGATCGAAAGTGATGCAGCTCTAGAAAAGGGTAGAATCTGATGATTGGTTTTGCTGTCTATATAATTGTTGATGGCAGTGGTGGTCAAATCAAATAAAAACATGGAACAAAAAAATACGACTGTCTCCAACCTCTGTACTGGCTGTCCCTGTTGGAATAGGTAAGCTATAGCCAGCAGAAAGGCAAACACACTGGTAATTTTTGTTTTGATTTCTGTGTATTGAAAAAAACCAACAATGAACCCCATAACCAATCCCTTTCATCAGAACACCCGATAAGACGACTCCAAAATTTTCTCCAGTGCGGCCCGTTTTTCAGGGGTAACCGGGAGATTGTTCAACAGCAATATTGCTTTCTGATAGTATTTTTTTGCCAGAGTCCTGGTAAAGACCAGGCCTCCTGCCTTCTGCACTGCCGCATTGATTTCATCGCGCAACAATCGTTTGCCTTGAGCACGTGCCCGTAGACCATTCACCTGATTGAATGCATGAATCAAAGGAAGCGTGATCACATCTTGTTCATAATCAGACTGCACTGGTTTATTGATTTCTTTTCTACTCGCCTCAAAATCCATACAATCATCGGTCAACTGAAAAATCATGCCAATATAGCGCCCCAAACGAGCATATCTTTTGGCCATATTCTCTGGTTCATTTGCCAGCATAGCACCCGCTAAAAAAGAAGCTTCAAAAAGGGCCGCCGTTTTCCCGGCAATAATCTTCAAATACTGAAAGACAGAAAGATGATAGTTCCCATTATTGATGTGCTGATTGAGTTCACCCAAACAGAGTCTCCCCAAATACCCCGGCAATCGAAGGGTCAGCCAATCGTCCTTGCGTTGCACCGACGCAGCCAGATTCATGGCCACGCTGAGAAGATAGTCACCACAAATAACGGCTGTTTTGACACCATACTTTTTTTGGAGAGTAGGTTTCCCCCGGCGCAAATCTGCATTGTCAATCACATCATCATGCACCAAAGTTGCCAAATGGAGAATTTCCACAGCCGCCGCCACCTTGATTGCATCCTCCGGAATCCGTTCTTGATGGTCTTGTGCACTTACCAGAACCGAAGCCAGACGGATACATTTCCCTGGTGCTTGAGCCAAATGGGCGGTAAATTCCCGGATAATCAATGGTGAAGCAGATAGTATTCTTTCCACCTCTTGTTTGGCCATTTCAGTTGCTGCTTCGTAGGAAAAAAACTGATCATCATCCAAGGACAGTCGTTCCTTAATCATGGTAGATGTACAACTTTCTGACAATGTCTGCCTTTTTCCATCGCTTCTTCCATATGGGCATGACATAGTAATCCAAGCCAAAGGTTCTTCCGGCGCCGATAAGGACAGCGACACCAGCAAAAATCATCCAGAAGGTTCCCAGATAAAGACCAGTGGTACAAACAAACATGAACTGCAATACCAAGGACACAGCCGCAGCTGGGAACGTAAGAAGTCCACCAATCAGAGCCAGTCCAATGAGGATCTCAGTCAATACTATTCCTGATTGCATAACCACCTGCATAGACTCGCTAGAAAGCACCACATTGTTTACAAACCAGTTCATCAATGGCACATCCAGGCGAAAGGCCAGATCTGAAAGTGAAGACTCTGCCAATGCTTTCCCGCTAACAAACAAGGTGCGGAAAAGACCCAAATTCCAGTTGATCAACACTGTCCCCGCTACCTCAGTAGCGCCTCCAGTGGCAGCTTCGGTAGCCGCAGTGACCGTTTCAGCTCCCCCGGAAAGTCCCAAAACCTGATTGTACCAAGCATTGGCTCCTCCAAAAAAACCGGTCAGCATGGGCTTGTTAAACCAACCCTCCATGACTTTTTGAATCCCCTCATACAACCAAACTGCTCCTAACCAAACCCGGAGAGGAGCCAACAGAAAACTTGGCGTACGATTAGAAAAGTGTCCTCCTACAAAACTCCGACGATTGCGGATGGTAAAAAACTCATGTTTCATATAGCTGAACACTTTGTTCCAGCCCAACACCTGAATGAAGTAAACAATATTGATCAGATGTTTGGAAAACATTGCCAGAAAAGACGGAAGATTGATCATGGCCTTCGGAAAACCCACCCGGGCTATCCCATAGCGCCCACCAATACAGACCATAAATCCATGAAATTGAGGATGATATTCCTTCATGCTTCCCTTGCCGGTGATTTCTACCACTAAGTTATGGGCCGCCGTTGCGGAACTATGCTCACAATTTTCCACCACTTGAGGAACAGGACATTCCGCACCTTCAGGTGTAAAAAACATATTGTCCCCAATTACGTAAACCGATTCGTTGTCCAATGAACGCAGATAAGAATCCGTCTTGATACGATTTCTTTCTTCAGATTCTAGAACTTTGGCTGCCTCCCCAATGATGTCGGCACTCTCTATACCAGCACCCCAGATGACTGTACTGGTCTTCTTGCGAACGCACTCTCCCTGTTGCATCACATCCAAAAATCCCTGACCCATGCGACAGACATTGGTATTCAAGATCACATTGACACCCATCTTTTTAAGTCGTCTCTCAGCCTTGCGTGACAACTCCTCGGGAAGATTGGGAATGGTTCTATCCAAAATATCCACAATATTTATGTTGATCTCCGAAGGATCGATCTCAAATTTCTCCGCCATAATAGGCGCATACTCGGCCAGCTCTCCGGCCATTTCCACCCCGGTAAAACCTGCTCCAACAATATAAAACGTCAGAAGTTTCCTGCGTTGCGCAGGATCTTTTTCTATAGCCGCTTGATAAAATAGAGCCTCCAAATGATGCCGTAAGGCAATTGCATCCTCATAGGACCAAAGAGTGAATGCATTCTCTTTGACCCCGGGAATACCAAAGAAAGTGGGTTGAGATCCGGCCGCCAGCACCAAATAATCATATGGATACTCTCCCGCTTCCCCTCTTACTTTTTTCCCTTCAAAATCCATACTGGTGATAGTATCCAACACCACATTCACCCTACGACCTGCGAACACCTTCTTCAAACTGATTCGAATGCTTTCCTCATCAACTCGATGGGCGGCCACCTCATGCAGTTCTGTAAGCATTACATGATACGGATTTTTATCGATCAATGTGATGGTTACATCCTGATCTTTGCGGAATTTCCGAGCTAATTTTTTTGCGGTTAGGATGCCGGCATACCCTGCCCCCAAGATAACAATTTTTGAACTCATAATCTTCTCCTTGTTTTGTTGATTATAGGATTATTCATTTCTACCCCGTCTCCATTGCAGACCAGTACTTCGCAAAATGCGCTTTGGCAAAGGTATCAAAGAAATACATACAATGGGTTTCGTTTTCATGGCTGGTCACCAACCACACTGTGGTTCTACCTTCCAAGCAAACTCGTAATAATTTTCACAAAAAAAGGCAATCGATAAGTGCGTTCTCATACTGTGGCCCTAGTATACAAAAATTCTCCAGCTAGGTTTAAAAACCATACCCTGCATACGGTGCTTCAGAGATTGGGGACGATATCACTCCCTCCCCCACAGAAAGACGATGACAATCCAGTAGACCTGGCAGTTGATTCAAGATGCCCTTTAGCAGGCATATCATCTTCATCACTATTCCTCTTGGCATGAAGGATTGATTCTACTAGCAAGCACATCCTGAACAGCACAGACATCTTTACAGATAGCCTGACAACTGAATCCTGCCTGTTGGTAACGATTGAGTCGCGCAAGATCCTCGTCATAGGGTACACATCCCTCAAACTGATCACGCAGATAATCCAAAAGGATACGGTGATTTTTAAAAAACGCATCCGAAAAACGGTAAAAAGTCCACTGTCCATGCTTGACTGGCTCTACGATTCGTCCGTTCCTCAGGTTTGCCAAATGTCTGGAAGTATTGGACTGACTCAAGGCCAGGATGATCTCCAGTTCGCATACACACATGGCCCGCTGCATCAGAAGATGCACGATTCGAAGACGATTCTCGTCGCCCAACGCTTTCATAACAGATATCATCGCAGCACTCCTTTTTTCATATGATTATATTCCGTTATACTCATAATATGAAAAGCAAACTCCCTTGTCAAGTTATACCCTAATTTGATATTCGTCTTGACCTTCAAACTTTGGCATATCCCACATGAATCAGAAGATCCCCAAATGATGCAAGCACAGTGCATCTCTGCAATCGAAGTACGACTCTGTTTTCACCCCCAGCGCCTTCGGATGCATGCCTGAGAATCTGGTTTCCCATAGAAAAACAAACTATGTTCCTCTAGGTTTAGAAATATTCTACTTGATTGAGAAATGCGGCCATGTCGATATCAAATTCAATCGTCACCAATGGATACCGATTCACCCTCAAAACGTGCCAACGCATACTGCTCGCACTCGGTCTGGCAGTGAGGGAACACCCAGGCATCGGAATATAAAAAAAACATGGCTTTCACCATGTTCATTTCAATACCTTGCTTAAAAAAGCTTTGGTCCGGGCTTCTTGCGGCTGTCCAAACAATTGGGCCGGAACGCCTTGTTCCACCACGAGACCCTCGTCCATAAACAGCACTCTGCTGGCTACCTCACGGGCAAACCCCATTTCATGGGTCACAATCACCATCGTCATGCCTTCCAGTGCGAGTTGCTTGATCACTTCCAACACTTCGCCCACCATTTCCGGATCCAAAGCAGAAGTTGGTTCATCAAAGAGCATAATGTCCGGTTCCATCGCCAAAGCCCTGGCAATGGCAATTCTTTGTTTTTGCCCCCCAGACAACTGATTGGGATAACTGTTGGCCTTATCCCTTAATCCCACCTTATCCAACAACTGAAAAGCAATGGTCTCGGCAGCTTTTTTATCCATTTTTTTGGCAATCACGGGCGCCAGGGTAATGTTTTCCATCACCGATAGATGTGGAAACAAATTAAACTGTTGAAAAACCATGCCCACCTTTTGTCTCAGCTTGTTGATGTCTTGTTTGGGATCGGTGATGGACAGCCCTTCGATAAGGATCTCACCTTCTTGAGGAACCTCCAGAAGATTGATGCAACGTAAAAATGTGCTCTTCCCCGATCCACTGGGACCAATGACAGCCACCACTTCACCTGGGTGAACCTGCTCGTTGATGCCTTTCAGCACTGCCAGATCATCAAATCGTTTGTGCAGATTGTTAATTTTGATCACCTTTGCGTAACCTCCTTTCAATCACACTCATGCCCTTAGAAAGCGCTGTCGTTAAGACAAAATATATGATGGCGGCAGAAAGAAGAGGCATCGTGGGATCGTAGGTCCTACTACGGATGATATCCGCTCCTTTGGTCAGATCCTCCAAAGCAATATACCCTACAATGGCCGTCTCCTTCAAAAGAACAATGAACTCATTGACCAAAGCCGGAAAGATGTTCTTCACAGCCTGCGGTATCACAATGTGGGTCATGGTCTGTTTATAGCTAAGGCCCAACGAACGTCCTGCTTCCGTCTGCCCTCTATCCACTGACAGGATGCCGCCGCGCACAATTTCTGCCACATAAGCACCACTATTGATACCAAATGCGATCACGGCCACCAGCACTTTGGAAATATTCACACTGCCAAAAATAACAAAATAAATAATCAAAAGCTGCGTGACCACAGGCGTGCCCCGAATGACATTGATGTAAGCCGAGGCAAAAGCCTGCAGCGGTTTGATGGGAGACAGTTTGAAAAAAGCCAGGGTAAATCCCAGAAGCATACCTAGCAATATGGCAAAGACACTCACTTGGATGGTAATTTTCAAACCATTGACAAGAAAAAGATAACGCTTGTCAACCAAAAAGTTTAAAATAAGATCTCCTTGAAAATCCTGCCACCAGCCACTGATGCTTGCCGTCAACATACTATCCATATTTCCTCCTTCCACACAATCGATCGCCACAAGCTAGGGTAATCCAAAGAAAAAAGAAGGGCTGGTCAAGACCAGCCCGAACCTCATTACTCTCCAATATACTCATCATATATTTCTTGGTATCTTCCACTTGCTTTTAATTCCGCAATCACCTGATTGATCTCCTCCAAAAAGGCTGTATCACCTTTCCGAACGGCAATGGCATATTCCTCCACCGTGAAGTACTCATCCAACATGATGATATCATCATTTTTTTCCACAAAAACTTGGGCTGGCAATGCATCAATAATAACAGCATCCAAATTGCCATTTCGCAGATCCATGACCGCATCAATTGCCTTCTTGAAACGCATGACCTGCGCCCCTTCCACCTCACTGGCTTCCAAATCGCCCGTGGTGCCTTCCTGCACCCCAAGAACCTTGCCCGTTAGATCTTCGGTACCGCCGATCTCCGTATTCCCAATTTGTACGATGATGACCTGACTGGCATCAAAATAAGCATCGCTGAAATCTGCGTTTTCCTTACGGTCCTCCGTAACGCTCATCCCGGCAACACCGAAATCCACTTTGCCACTTTTTACTGCACCGATGATGGAACCGAAGTCCATATCTTCAATCACCAATTCCACACCAAGAGCAGATGCAATTTCTTTGGCTATCTCCACATCAAAACCAGCCACATCTCCATTTTCATCACGGTATTCAAAAGGTGGAAACTCAGCATTGGTGCCCATCACCAGAACACCGGATTCTTGTACTTTGCTCAATGTATCCTCGTCTTGGCTACAAGCGCTTACACCCACTACCATGAGCAACATCAATACGACTGCCAACCATTTCATGCTTCTTTTCATTGTCATTTCTCCTATCGTTGATTTCAGACAACATTCTAACGCCTTTATGCACTTTTGTCTAGCATCGCGTATAAGTGTCACCCTAGCATGACCAATTCAACCTGCCCTGATGGCCACCCCAACTTTCATAATCAGAGCTCCCGCATGAACCTAAGGCTTGATTTTCCGCAGACCCAGAGCCTATAATAATACGAAATACAAACATGAATGAGGAGTCCTTCTATGAAATATATCAAAACGGATTGGGAAATTCCCTACTATAATTTTGCCTTAGAGGATTATCTACTCAACGAAGCGCCAGAAGATGATTATGTTTTTTTCTACATTCACAAACCTTCCATCATCATTGGCAAATTTCAAAATACCATTGAAGAAATCAACAAAGATTTTGTGGACGAACAAAACATCCTCGTAGCCAGGAGACTGTCTGGCGGTGGTGCGGTTTATCACGATTACGGCAATCTTAACTATTCTTTCGTCCACAAGACCGGCAAAACAGACATCAATAATTTCAAAAAATTCACCCAACCCGTCATTGACGGCTTGCAGGAATTGGGCATTCAGGCTGAACTCAGTGGCCGCAATGATATCCTGGTGGACGGAAAAAAGGTGTCCGGCAATGCCCAAAGCTATAAGAATGGGCGCATCCTGCACCACGGAACACTGCTGTACAATGCTGACATGTCCCAATTGACCAACGCCCTCAAGGTAAAGGACCTAAAAATCGAGTCCAAAGGCATCAAATCAGTTCGTTCCCGGGTCGGCAACCTGATCGATTACATGAACCAACCGATGGACATTCACGATTTCAAGGATTTCTTGCTGACACATTTCAAGTCCAAACAGGACATCACAGAACTGACCTTAGGGCCTGAGGTGCAGTCCTATATTGAGGACAAGGCCCAATTATTCAAAACCTGGGATTGGGTCTGGGGAAAATCACCCACCTACACTTTAGAAAAAATAGAAAAATTCGAATGTGGTCTCATCAATGTCAAGATGAATGTGACTAAGGGCATCATTCAAAACGTAAAGATCTATGGAGATTTTTTTACCTCCGAAGAACTAGATGCTTTAGAAAATGCATTCAGCGGCATTGTACTCAAAGAAGATGCACTCATGGCTGCTTTGGCCGATTTCCACATGGAGGACTATTTCCATTCTCTTGAGAAGAAAGACTTCATTGCCTTTCTTCTCCGGCAGTAACTATCCGGAAACAAGGAATCCCCATTTACACAATCGAGTAGGGGGAAATTTCTTC
>DIET01000034.1 GCA_002418765.1 Peptococcaceae bacterium UBA5767
GTATTATACGTGTCTCATTGAACGATGTCAAATAGATAGCATCAGGATACCTCTCTTAATAGATAGCATCAGGATACCTCTCTTAATTGAAAATCCTATTTGCATAAGTAAATTCCATGTTCTGAACAAAAAAGACGAACACTCCCAATTCCAATGAGCAGTTCCATTTGATTTTTAAATCATGCAATAATTATTACTGGCATATTCTACTGGTATCTTTTAGATAAATCTCATTTGGTATAATTATGTTTGCAAAATAATGATAAAAAATTCAGCCTATAATCCATCATATCAAGGCACGGAAGGCAAAACTCGCTCCAAAAACAACCAAAACTGCTCCCAAGCCCAGTACAATGATCCGATAGAGATTTTGCTTGATAAATCTGCGGGTCGTCCCCACCAATACAGAAATCATCCCATACCACAAATAGTCCGCGGTAATATGCCCAACAAAAAAAACAGCAATACCTACAAGACCAAACCCACGATAAGCCTGCAACAAAAATCCCAGTCCAATAACTGCCCACCAAAGGAGAAAGTAAGGATTGGCCGCACTGATGATGAACCCAGACAAAACCATGTTTCTAGCGCTACTCCGACTGGGTTTCCCCTCCACCTGGATCTTATTTTTCCATGACTTGTAAATCATCTCTGCTCCCATCACGATGAGCAATACCCCTCCGACGATCCCTATCAGCATCTGGGCAGCACTGGATTGCAGAATCATGTCAAAGCCCAAAAAAATGAACACAATAAGCATGACTTCTAGTAAAGCATGTCCTGTGATGATCATGATTCCAGCTCTTGGGCCATGGATTAATGACTCATCTACGGTATACGTCAAAAGAGGTCCTGGCATCATGGCCCCGGAAAAAGCCAGCAGCATCGAACTTAAAAATATGGTGCTCATAGGTTTTCCCTTCCTTCTCCCCACTATCTGAATCGTTGTCAGCAACCACATCGCTGTCATCTGGCCATCATTGTACCTTGTCTTTATTTTTCTGTCAGCGTCCCATGACCAATATTCTCACTTTTTTCAAAACATTTCCTTCCTTACCATTGAATAGTTATCATAAAAATGGTTCACGCAAAGAGTGCGTGAACCAATCTTAGCCACCTGCAAGAGGCTTGATAATCCGTAATTCATCAAAAGGTTGCAATAGAACAACATCATATTCTTTTTGCAGAAGTTTTTTACCATTTAGGTAAACAATGGCTTGTTTGCCAAGTTTCATTTCATCAAGCATATACCTTACATTGCTTCCTTGTGGGATCTGTTGGATCTGACCATTTAAGGTAACATCCAGCATCTTCATGACTGTATCAGCCACCCAAGCGATAGTCTCCTCAGTGTTCCCTCTTCAGGATTGCCCGTCTTAGCACTCCATCCAGCCATTTGGTAATAATGATCGACAGCAGTCTGAAATGCTTGTTCATCGATACCGATACCAACAGAAGGACCATTTTTAAGTTTTTCAAACATTCGGGCCGGAAGTTTATCTTCCGCTTTGGTAAATCCTTCCCGCGCATTGAAAACCCTCATCATGTTAATGCGTCTCTCGCCGACCCGCATCAATTCAAACAAAGAAGTATCCCATCCAATACCCACCTTGCATAGCTTGACGATATCATCTGGTCCGTACAACTGCCAAGTAGGTCCCCAAACAAACTGACATAAACATAAAGTATCCAAGACAGAATAGAAGCACTGGGAATCAAAGGCAAACTGCACCTTGTAGTCGTCCAGGCCATAAGAATCTTCTTCACCATGCAAAATGCCCAATTTACCCAACCATATTCGTTCCTGGCTATCTTCTGGCATCATCAGCAATGGATCATTTTCACTGGATTGATGATCGCATCCAAACGGATTGACAGCATAGACAACGCCCAGTCCTGGTTTGTACTGGGGCATGTGGGCTGCCATTTCTTCTCCTTTGACAGACATGGAATAAGCTTCTGCGCCCTTCCCAATACGAAGAGACGCCTGCTTGCTTCCTTCTGCCAACATCGTAGCAAAAGCACCCTCTTTACGGGCAATGCGCTCAATCAACGTCAACATGGACTCTGCTTCACCAAAGCCTAGTGCCAAACCATCTGTCTCTTTTTCCCCGATCAAACCTTTCTCAAAACACTCCATGGCAAACGAAATGGTAGCACCACAAGAAATCGTATCCAAACCATACATATTGCATAGTTGGTTGGCCTTTGCTATAGTTTCAAGATCATAAATACCACAGTAGGAACCAAAGGTCGCAATGGTTTCATATTCAGGTCCACCATACTTGGCATCAACCTGATCTGGAATACTAACAACTCTTTTACACCGAACTGCACAGGCAAAACAGGTGTCTCTTTTTTCCAAAATGGTTGCTTTCATTGCTTCACCGGTAATCTTTGAAGCGTCTTCACCGGAAAAACCCGATTGCCAATTGTTGGTAACCAAAAAACCAATATCATTAAAAGCAGCCAAATCACCTGCCGTACCAATATCAGCCAGACCACTAACTGCATCATTGTGTTTCAATCTATCTTTGGCTTCTCTGGCCAAGCTTAGAAACCCTTCAGTATCAGAAGGTTCACAACGTGTACCTTTTTTCAATACGACCGCTTTTAAATTTTTGGATCCCATCACGGCACCCATCCCTGTTCGGCCATTGGCTCTAGAGCTCATACTTAGGATACAAGCATAGCTGACCAGGTTTTCGCCACCAGGGCCAATTTGGGCTACCTCCAGATCATCGTCACCAAGCTCCTGCCGCAAAATGGCTTCAGCCTCCCCTGTTACTTTACCCCAGATTGACTCAGCCGAGCGAATTGTCACCTCATCATGATCAATCAAAATATAGACAGGGTTTTCTGCTTTTCCTTTCACCACTATGGCATCATAGCCATTGGCTTTAAGACGAGCCGGGAAAAAGCCACCAGATTGACTGTCCCCAATCGCTCCTGTCAATGGGCTTTTGGCTGCCACCACCAACCGGCTTATACCACTGATGGGTAGGCCTGTCAAAGGAGATACAGCAAACACCAAAACATTATCCGGCGAAAGGGCTGGTGTTCCTGGAACCATTTGTTGGAGAATCAAATACGTCGCCAACGCTGATCCTCCTGGATACAATCTGTATGTCTCACCTGGCAGATCAATCGTTTGGATTGACTGATTACTTAAATTAATTTCTAAAATATGTCCATCTGGAAACATCGTATTCCTCACAATCCCCTATTCGATCAAGCCCAAATAAGTTTTCCGAACATACTGATCCGCCAATACATCCTGCGTCGGACCAGACAGCATAACTTCCCCATTTTCAATAAAATATACATCCTCAGCAAAAGCAGAAACCAAATCCATATTTTCATCTGAGAGAATAACACTCGTTCCCAAGTTACCAATTTTTTTAAGTGTCTCACCCATTTCTTCTACCAAATTGGGCTGAAGTCCCAAGGTCGGTTCGTCCAACATCAATAACTTGGGTAACCCCATCAAACCCCGACCCACGGCCAACATTCTTAGTTCTCCGCCAGACAAAGTATTGGCTTTTCTGCTTTTTAAAAGTTCCAATTTGGGGAACAGCGACAAAACCAGTTCCATTTGTTCATCCTGTTTTTTGGAAGCTCTTTTGGAGTAAGCCCCCATCAAAAGATTCTCATAAATGGTCATGTCTGGAAACAGATGACCACCTTCTGGGACGAGAATAATGCCCATTTCAACAATCTTCTGGGGATTTAGCCCTGTAATATCTACCCCGTCGAACATAATCTTTCCCTGATGCGGCTTCCACATACCGGAAATAGAGAGCATGGTGGTACTTTTCCCATGTCCATTGGGTCCGATAATGCCAATTCGCTGATTGTCTCCCACCTCGAGACTCAAGCCACGCAGTATATCTATTTCACCAATTTTTAAATGAATATCATCAACTTTCAGCAATGTCTTTCACCCCTTTGGCAGTCCTTTTCCCCAAGTATTTTTCAATCACTAACTCATTGGTGCAAACATGTGATGGCGGCCCCATACATAACTTCTTCCCTGCATCCATGATCATGACCCGATCGGAAATATTCATAAGAACCTGCATATTGTGTTCAATGAGCATCACTGTAATTCCTTTTTCTCCAATTTTCCGTATCAACTCAATCGATTCCTTGGCTTCAGAAATATTGAGTCCGGCACAAGGCTCATCAAGAATCAACAGACTAGGTTCTGCAATCAAAGCGATAGCCATCATGAGTTTTTTCTTATCATTCACCAGCAGTTTCCCGGCAATTCTGTCCAACGGTTTGTCCAGATTCACAAAATCCAAAACTTCTTTGATCTTATCCATGTTGCTTTGCAACCGGTTATGATTTTTGCCAAAGGTACTACCTATAATCATATTGTCCAAAATGGACAACGATTCGAACACAGTCGGGTTTTGAAACGTCCTTCCGATGCCCTCATGACAGATTTTATGAGAAGGCATTTTATGGATGGGTTTGTCATGGAAGAAAATATGACCGCTGTTGGGAGGGATGACTTGGGTAATGATATTCATAAGTGTTGTTTTTCCTGATCCATTGGGTCCGGCAATACCAAAAATTTCTCCCTCATAAACTTCAAAACTCAGTCCATCGACGGCACGTAAACTTCCGAACAATCTTGAGGCATTTTCTACGCGAAGTATCGCTTTTTTGTCTTCCATCACTACACCTCCAACTCCTCAGATTTCTTTTTCCCGCGGCTCTTCCATCGTTCCCATCGCTTATTGCCTTCTTGGATGAGACCATCCGGTGCGAAAAGCAATACCAAAATGATCACGGCACCAACCAGAATAGGACGATAATCTTCCAGTCCGCTAAAGATTTCCATGAAGAATGTAATGATAAAGCTGCCAATCATAGGCCCAAGAAGTGTGCCCATGCCTCCAATCACAATCATACCCAAGGCATTTACAATCAGGGTGAAAGAGAAAATTTCTGTCCCAATCACAGATAAATAACTTGCATAAAAGGCTCCGGCCACGCCAGAGACAAAGGCAGCCATAACAAAGGTCATTAATTTGAATTTATATGGATTGATCCCAGTACTATTGGCCAGTATATCCGAATCCCGGATAGCCATCAGTGCCTTGCCAATATAGGAGCGTACCACCATCCAATTGAGGAGCACTGAAACAGCAAGCAGCGCCAAAATCACATAGTAGAGCTGCCAGTTCTGTAGAGCTACACCAGCCATGCGAAATCTCGGTACAACCAAACCCATGGAACCACCTGTGATTTCGCGAAAATGGTCTGTCAGTTCTTTGATTCCATAATGGAATGCATACGTTAAGAGAATCAAATAAATTCCTTTGACACGTAGAGCCGGCAACCCGATAATCAAGCTCACCAGAGCTGCAAATATTCCCCCAACCAGTAAACCAAGCCAAGGAGAAATCATGAGCTCATTGATGAAGATCCCAGACATATATCCCCCAACAGCAAATAAGGAGATTTGAGCGATATGGAACATGCCTCCATAGCCTAGTGTAAGATTCCAGTTGTTGACCACTACGCCCCAAACACACGTCATGATTACCAAATGCATGATGTATGCATTCTTGATAAACAAGGGTAAGGCCAGTAGTGACAACACCATCAGTATATAGAACAACAATAGTTTTCGATTATTATCAGTAGTTTTCAACATTGGCAACACCTTTCCTTGCTCTAGGCTTTTCGGTTACTGACTCCGAATAGTCCTTGTGGCCTAAAGATGAGTATCATAATCATAATGATGAAAAGCATCATAGGCGCCCAAGTTACTCCTATGTATCTTCCTACCAGGACTTCGACCATAGCAACAATAAAAGCCGCAATAACCGTTCCTTTCAAGCTGCCCAGTCCTCCTAGAATGACAATGATAAAAGCTTTTACCATAGGGGATTCGCCCATATGTGGGCTTACGAAATAAATAGGGCCAAGTAGCATACCAGCTATACCAGCAAGCATTGTTGCAACCCCTAGTGTCGTGCTATACACCCTGCGGGTATTGATCCCACTTAAAATGGCTCCCACCTGATCTTGCGACACCGCTCTGATAGAACGACCGGTTTTGGTCCTCTGTAGAATAAACCACAAAACAACCAGGGTAAATGCCGTAATCAAAATGGTAAGCAACTCCTGTACGGTGGCTTGCAATGGACCGATTTTAATCAGTTGATCGACCAAAGGCCTCATGAATTTTTGACGTCCACCAAAAACAATATGATAGACTTGCGCCATGATACTTGAAAGCGCTACCGTAGCAATAAATATGTTGGTATCATTTTTGGCAAAAAAAGGTTTAACCGTCAACCATTCAATGGCAATCCCCAAAACAAAGGAAGCCAGCAACATGGCAATGAAGGCAAACAGATAGGTAAAACCCAGGCTTTCTAAAGAAAACCATACGATATATGCCCCAAACGTAATGGCTGCGCCATGAGAAAAATTCAGATTTCTCAAAACACCCCATTGAAGACTCAGACCAATAGATGCCAATGCATAAATCGATCCTTGAATAAATGCTCTCAGTATTAGGTATAATAGATCCACAAACGTCACCTCTTCTACGTATTCACAGGTAGTAAAGATGGACAGTTGGCACTAGAAAGGCCAACTGTCCCTTCTTCACTCAATCATTATTTATACCAAGGAGGCAATTTGAAAGCGTCTTGAGCTAGCTCTGGCGGATTGATGACGATGTTCTGTTCATCCCACACTTGATAGGTAGCAAAAGGAATGCCGTCCATACCACTAATGGCCAATCTTGTTTCCGGATCAAAACGATAGGTTCCAATATTGCCTTCGTAGGCATAATCCGGATCCAGAAGTACGTCATTGACTTTTTCTTTATCAAAAGGATCCCCCGATTTTTCCATGGCATCGGCCACGATCATCATAGCATCATAGACAAAACCGCCATAGGGATTGGGATATTCTCCCCAGCGTTCATTGTATTTTTCCCGGAAAGCATCACCCTTTTCTCCCAATAAGGAGGCCGCATAGTTCCAAATAACCCCATCTTGTTTGCCTGCCATGATTTCTTTAAACTCAGGGTAAGAAGGTGTGGCTTGCAAGAAGACCAGTGATTTGGTAGGATCTTGCAGAAAACTGGTTAAGAATGTGGCCGCATTGGCAGCCGTGTGATCAGTATAAATCACGATTGCCGGTTCCTCTTCACGAATTTTGCTCAAAATAGGGGCAAATTCAGTATAGCGCTCATAAGGAATGGTTTCATCAACCACGATATCCCAACCATAAGAAGCAAATGTATCTCTCATTCCTTCGCCGCAATATAAGGAATATTCATTTTGAGACTTGACTACAGCTACTTTTTTGTTTTCAGGGCTGAAGTCGCCAGAGGCAATCAGATTTTCCACCATATCAGGAAATTCAGTCTGATATCTTACGTAGGTAGGAATCGCATTATGAATATAGGAATACTTGCCAGGTGTTTCTGCCATCAAGCGCTCTTGCGCTTGTGCATAACCATAAAGAACATAAGGAATTTTGTTTTCTTCCATGATGTCCAATTCCACCAAACTCGGATTAGCAAGGCCGGTAACCATGGCATCTACTTCATCTCTGGTAATCAGTCGGTTGATGACGGTAGTCACGGTAGATGGTTCCTGTCCCTCGACATCCCCTTTCACCAATTCAACCTGGTGTCCTAAAATTCCACCTGCTGCATTGATATCCTCAATGGCTAATGTGATACCTCGTTCCATATCACTACCTACTCCAGCAGATGTACCACTTAATGGAGCAGGAAATCCAATTTTAATAACCCTGTCTTCGGATGTATCGGACCCGGCGCAGGAAGCCACAGACATAAGCATGGCAAAAATTAGCAAAACTGTAAGTACTTTCTTCAAATGTTTCATTCAATTCACCCTCTCTTATTCGTTTTCTTTTTCTAAAATCAAGGCTTTTGTAGGGCAAGCCTTCACACAAGCAGGGTCTCCATCACATAAATCGCAAATCACCGGAATATCCGTATCCGGATTGATGAAAACAGCATCAAACGGGCAAGCATGATAACAAGCATGACATGCCTGGCATTCATCTGTCCTGATTCTCATCGTTTGAAATTCTTTTTCTCGGTAGATCACCTCATATGTACAGGCATAGGCACAGGCAGGTTTGACACAGCGCTGACAAATGAACAATTTTAGTTTGTCATTTACCCGTTTGATTTCTAACCTAGCTGTGCGATCATCGTGAGCTTGAATGCAAGCTTCTGTACACAAACCACATTCTGTACATTTGTCGGCTAAAAATTTTATCTTCATTTAGACACCTGCTATACTTTTCGGGTCACAATAAAAATACTTGTGAAGCCACGATCTTCCAAGGCAGAAAATGACAAATGCTGACTATGGGCAGGCAACAAAATCATCTCTCCTTGTTTCACTGTGGTTTTCTCCCCCTCGATGTCAAAGATGGCTTCTCCATCAAGCAAATAACACCATTCAGCACAGTCACCATGACCATGTCTTTCAAGAGATTTACCTTGGTCACAGGTAAAAATACCCACCTCGAGACTCCCACAACATTCTTCTTGTTCCAACAAATGGATAACCTGACCAAATGATTCCTCTGTGATTTGAACTGATAGCTTTGACATGACCAGCCTCCTTATACGTCAATCTGACCTCTAACATCAAATTCATGCATCTCTTTATCATGGGTAACATAAATATCTCCGCCAAGATGCTGCAAGGTTCTGACAATCTCTGGATCAAAATATTTATTGGGAGGTCCACCATGTTTTACCGACCGATAGGTGTCTTCATTGACAAAGGCTCCAACTACTTCACCAAAGAATGTCGTATGATCGCCTGAGACCACCTGATCAACCACCTTGCATTCCAGGCAAGCATAACACTCGGCAATTCTGGGTGTTTCAATATAGGCAGAATTTTCCAGTGTCCACCCGGTCTCTGCAAACTTATCATACCTTCGTCCAGATTTCCTGCCACACCAGTTGGCTCCTTCGGCCATGGTGATATCCGGGAAATTAACGACAAACTCTTTGCTTTTGGCAATGAGATCATGAGAATATCGTTTTGGGGATATAGCAATGGCCACAATCAGTGGTTTATGTGATACCGGAGATGCCCAACCCAAGGTGATGATATCTGGTTTTTTGTTTTCATCAATGCACGTAGCCAGAACAACGGGCCTTGGCAACATGATGAAATCCAAACCATCTGTCATTTCAACTCTTTTCATAACAATCTCTCCTTTACAAGTTTTCTAACGATCCTTAGGTCTACCATCTTTTCCAATTGGATCGTACTTCCCATCCTTGAAGTCATAAACAAACTGAGAAATATCCTCAATCAGTGCTTCCAAATAAAGTTCTCCTTTCTCAGGCGAGGCTATGCTGGGGTCACCATAGACGCCATTATAGGTAGCACTATCAGGCCATTTATTTAGAATCATAGCTCCTGCATCAAACGATATCGCTTTGCGCAAACGATAATTCTCTCCTACTTCCAATGCCTTGTCCCAACGCACATCATCCTTGAACAAATGCAGCATAATGGATGTTTCCATCTCATTGGCATGCGTTCCATCTTTAAAGTTCTCGCCTATGGCATTGCACTTGTCTGCTGCCATAAAAATGTAGGTGCTAGCCGCAACACTAATATCTTCATCCTCAAACATATCAATGATTTCGTAAGCTGCCGTCTGCATCACTATCAGATTAGGGTTATGCCCATTGATCAAAAATATTTTTTTAAATCCACCTCGAATCAAGCTGTTGCATATGTCCAGCAAGGCACTCTTGAATGTATCTGCTGTAAAACTAATGGTGCCGGGATACTTATGCCACAATTCTGAAAATCCAAAATTGAGAGGTGGTGTCACCAGCGCATTGGTACGTTCCCCAACTGCTCTGGCAATATAATCAGCCGAAGCAATATCAACTTTGAGCGGCAAATGCGGTCCATGTTGTTCCGTTGATCCCAACGGAACAATGACCACAGGATCCTCTTTGGCCAAATCCCTCGCTTCTTCCCAAGTAAGATTTTCTAATAACATGATCTCATCTCCCTAACTTTTTTTCTTATGCAATGTATACTATTGGCATGCAATATTATATTAGCATAAGTTATATTATTACTATTTGACAAGAAAATTATAATTCCTGCTTTTATTTACTAATATTTATTAATATTTTTTCCCATAAAAAAGAAAGCTCCCATGAGCAAACCGAGAACTTTCTTTTTGCCATATATAAATAATATCCAGTAATCTAAAACGAAGGCGGCGTCACAGACCAATACGCAATCAATTTTTCTTCGCTTACATTTTTCCATGAATGAGGCTCTGAACTGGAAAATGTGATGGCATCTCCGGGATTTAATCGATGTGTACTATTTCCGACAGTGATTTCCATGATGCCTTGCACTACAAAACCACATTCCTCACCATCATGCATGAATTTATCTCTGCCGGTTTCTCCTCCTGGTTCTGCTGTAATATAAAGCACTTCAAGATTCCCTTTTAAATTGGGTGTTAACAGTTGATATTGTACTCCTGATGATGGATACACCAATCCTTTTCGCTGATCGATCTTTACCACGGTCGCCGTGCTCTCATTGTTTTCCGGTTTGATCTTATTTTCAAAAAAATAAGCCATAGGTATGCCAAAGGCATGAGAAATCTTCTGCAGAGCGCTCACGGATGGATTGACCTTGCCACGTTCAATCTGACTAAGATAACTCTGAGAAAAATCTGTCAACTTGGCCAATTCCACCATCGTAATCTTCTTATCTTTTCGCAAGGCTCTGATCTCTTTGCCAATATGCATCATATCCATTGTTGTTCTCCCATTCAGTAACATACCACAAAAACAAGCAAAATCGCCACTTACAATTATTACTATTTATTATATTATACCATGACTTTATCACAGTTTTAAAAAAAAGCACCATAAATATCTCTATTTTTATAAATTTCAACTTCAAACTGACAAAAACGGTCATCATCCTGCTACAACTGTGCCTTAGGCCCTTTCCTACATATGTACTTTTTATTTTCCATTACAAAGCACTTATCTCATCATAACTGCTCAAACAATCAGCCTACAGCTTAGCAGTTCCCAAAAATAGCACCAACCAAACATGGCATCACAGGAGCATTCATATCATCCTTCTTGTGAGGAGCATCTACTCAACACAGAAAAAATGATAAACCACATCCTCAACTACTCTTGTCAAGAAAGACAACGCTTCTGAGAAGAAGATTACTTTATACCCATAAGCATCCATGCAAAACCTGTCCTGCGTAAATCTGATACGATTCAAAATAAGTATTAATACGGAAGAAGTTATCAGGTTACCATTTCTTGATAAATGACCACGAACTCACCATGCACATCTCTCTTGGTCATGTCTATCTCTCAAAATACCGACTACCCAATCGACAAATGATAGTACAGTAGACATGCAGAATCAATCCCATCTAACGTTACGATATGAAGAAACCCACTTTCTATGAAAGTGGGTTTCTTCATATCGAGGAGATTTCATAAAAGATGATTGCTCAGTATCATCTTATGAAAATTCGTATCACATGATTTATCAAAATGATATTTCACCATTCTTAAGTGCTTCAATGGTATCATTCAGCATCTGTAACTGCTCTTCCGTAAACATCATTTCATTGATCTCAGATACTTGATACAGTCCACTGGCAAAACTACCAACAATATAAAGATCTTTGTTAAATCTTCCGTCAACATAAGCCTCTACCGCAGAGACAATGTTTACTTTCATGTTTGACATCACTGATAGGACCGTCATATCCGGAGCAATTTCTTTTTGACTAACTGATGTCACCACCACCGGCACATTCTTTTCATGTGCGGCCTGAATAACGCCAATGCCTGAACCTTGCGCATATTGAAAAATTGCATCTACACCACGATCAAACATGGATAACGCAGTCTCCTTGCCCAAGGCAGCATCATCACCACTGCCCGTATATGCAACAATTGCTTCTGCAGAAGAGTTGGCCGCTTTGACACCTTCCAAGAAACCTGCCTCGGTTTTTTTCTGAGCTACTCCCTCAACTGATCCAACAAATCCAACTTGGTTGGCTTGTGTCAGCAGCCCCAGAGCATAACCGGCAATATACCCTTGTTCTTCATTCTGGACAAACATACCAACAGCATTATCCAACCGGATTCCACTATTGGAGATGGCAAAATAGGTATCTGGAAACTCTTCTGCAACAATGGCAACAGCGTCTTCAAACTCATTGCCATGGCACAGAATAAGGTTGTATCCGCGATTGGCATAATCCCGAATGGTCGTTTCTTGATCCACCAAAGAAACTGATTCCGTATATGCTACTTCCAATCCAAACAACGTTTCCGCTTCCATCAAACCATTGTAAGCAGCTGCATTCCAACCAGCATCATTGATATGCCCTGGCAGAATCAAGGCTATCTTGGTTTGTTCAGGCGCTTCCACTGAAGCTTCCTCTTCTTCCGGCGCAATCAAAGGTTGCTCCTCCTCTGCTGGTGCTGATGTTTGACAAGCACTCATAGAAATCATCAACAAAAATACCAACAACAATACCGTCCATTTTCTCAACATCATTTTTCCTCACTTTCTATTCTTTGTAATATGGCTTCGCCAGTGCCGATGGCCTAGCAGCCGAACTTCCTTTTGAAATCAAAACAACAATTAAGGCTAAAAAGATAGGGAAAATCAACAACAGATCTGTAGGAATCGGAATGCCAAATGATTGCAATCTCATCTGTAAGGCATTACCAAATCCAAAGATCAATCCACCCATTGCGATGCCCCAGGGATTCCACTGACCCAGAATCACACTCACAACCGCCATAAACCCTCGCCCTGCTGATATATTGTCCACAAAAAGATTCATAAACGATAAACTGAGAATGCTACCAGCCAGGGTAGCACAGCTACCCGCGATGATTGCCATGGCATATTTCCATCGCAGTACATGAATACCCATCGTTTCCGCTGCTTTAGGGTGTTCTCCGATAGCCCGGATTTTCAAACCCCAGGAAGTGCGATACAAGACAAAAGCCGCCAAAGGTACTGACAGATAAGCCAGATACACTAGCGGGCTATGTTGAAACAAAACATAACCCAACAGAGGCATTTTATGTAGCAATGGTATAGCGAAAACATCAATACTGGATACCGATAAAGGTACATCCATCACTCCCCAAATCATCCGAGCCAGCATCGAGGTCATCCCCAGTGCCAAGATATTGATGGCTGTACCCGTAACAGCCTGATTGGCCCTGATACTGATTACTGCCCAACCAAACAACAATCCCAACAATACTCCCACCATCATAGCCAGAGCCACCCCAGCCCATGCACTATGAAACAAGAAAGACCCGAGCACAGCAAAGAAAGCACCAAATAACATCATGCCTTCAAGGCCCAAATTAAAGATTCCAGCCCTTTCAAGCATCACTTCTCCCATGGCTGCGAGAATGATGGGACTCGCCATACGAATCATGGCATAAAAGAATTCCTGAGTTAATACTGCCAGTATATTTTCCATACTCAACTCCCTTGCGGTGATTTGGTGCGACTTCGATTCATACTTCGCACTGCAATAGCTCTGGGAAACTTCATCATGATGGGGCTGATAACAACGAAGAAAATGATGACACCACTGAGCACCATGCTAAAGCTAACAGGTAACTCTGCCGCTCTCACCATGCCTCCTCGTCCTGCTTTCAAGGCTCCGAATAAAACACCAGCCAACAAAACACCTATGGGGCTTTTCTGTCCAAGAAGAGCAACAGCCAATGCTTCATATCCATAATTGGCCAAGAACCCACTACGCAAGCGATGCTGTGATCCCAAAATCTCCACACTGCCAGCCACCCCAGCCAGCGCCCCTGCCCCAAGCATCAACCAAATCTGCATCGTTTTGACATTAACGCCTGAGTGCCTTGCAAAGTTGGGATTTTCTCCAATGGTCCTAATCTCATGTCCAGCCGATGACCGAAATACGAGGACTTGTGTGAGCAACACCAACACCACCGCAATCAGTATCCCCACATGCAGTCTAGTACTATCGATAAGAAACGGTAGCTTGGCTGAAAGGGCAACGACTGCACTTTGCGGTGCATAACCCCCTGCCTCTTTCATAGGACCCTTGACCAACATTCCCAATATCCCAATAGCAATGTCATTGAGCAAGATGGTGGTAATGATGATATTGGTCCCATGTTTGGCGTAGAAAAATCCTGGTACAAAAGCCCACAGGGCCCCGCCAAGCGCTCCTGCGAAGATACTTAATGGTATAAGCAATGCAGAAGGCAACCAATAAAGGTTCACAGCTACTACCGTTGCAAATATACCACCAAGAATAATCTGCCCTTCTCCGCCTAAGTTCATAATGCCGGCCCTGGCAGCCACAGCAATGCCCAGTCCAGTCAGGATGAGTGGTACAGCACGATTTAGGCTATTGCTCACATCGTAAAGACTGCCAAAAGAACTCTTAAAGAGAGAAGCATACGCAACCAATGGCGAAGCATTTTGAATAACAATAAATATGCCAACGACAACCAAGGAAATAAGTACGGCCATCACAGGTACCAGAATATAAAATATGTTCTCAAATTTTCTAATCAGGAGATCTAGTTGTTCGTAATTGACCTGCGCTGGCTCAGCTGGTTCAACACATTTACCTGTTTGTGTCATGGCCTCTCCTTTCCAATTCTTCTTTTCGGTTCCCCAACATCATCAGACCAATATCCCGTACTTCCCAATGCTCTTTATCAACTTCACCCATTACTTTGCCCTGATAAAAAACCAATATTCGATCACAAAGACTGAATAACTCATCGAGTTCCGTGGATATCAGGAGAACTGCTTTTTGATTACTTCGCTCTTCCAAGATGCTTTTGTGTATAAACTCTATAGCCCCAATATCTAAACCATGTGTAGGATGACAAGCAAGCAACAGGCGATGATTTCTGTCCATTTCCCTGGCCACCACCACTTTCTGCTGATTGCCTCCACTCATATTCACGACCTTGGTTTCAGGCCCAATGGCCTTGATATTGTATTTATGAATCACTTGTGCTACTTTTTCCTTTATGGCCTTCTTTTGTAGCAACCCTTTTTTGGCATAAGGCATATGCCACTGTTCCTTTAAAATAAAGTTATCCTGGATGGAAAACTCCATAGCCAAACCCTCTTTTTGCCGACTAAAAGGAATGCAGGATACACCAGCTTTTAAAATCAACTGCGTTTTCAAACCACTAATTTTCTCATACCCTAAGAATACCTCGCCCTGCACGATTGGGCACGAGCCAAGAATAGCTTCAATCAATTCAAACTGTCCATTGCCGTCGACACCGGCTATACCGACAATTTCTCCTTCTTTTACATCAAAACTGACATCATCCAGAGCCCGACATCCTTGCTGGTTCTCTACACTAACATGCTGTAAAGACAAAACACACTGGCCAGGAGCCTGCTCTGATCTGTCCATGCTGAGAGAAATACAGCGGCCTACCATCATTTCAGCAACATAATCTGGATTTACCTCACTTGTAAGCAGTGTGCCCATCATCTTCCCGTCCCGGAGAACACTAATCCGATCGCAAATCTCGATGACTTCCCTCATTTTATGTGTGATAAAAACTACAGTATTGCCTTCTCTTGTCCAACGCTTCAACACCCGAAAGAGTTCGTCTGTTTCCTGTGGCGTCAAGACAGAAGTCGGTTCATCCATGATAAGAATCTGCGCACCTTTGTACAACGCTTTGACAATCTCAACTCGCTGCTGATCTCCAACACAAAGATTCGCCACCTTTTCATCTAAAGAAATATGCAAGCCCGTTTCCTGGGCAATTAGGGCTATCTTCTTTCTAGCCAACTCTAGATTAAGAAACGGCTCTCGATCCAATGGGGTTCCCAGCACAATGTTTTCCAACACACTGAACTTAGGTACCAGCATAAAATGCTGGTGCACCATCCCAATCCCACACTCAATAGCTTGCTGAGGTGAGTCAATGGTCAAGACCTCATCATCCATTAATATTCTTCCCTCATCCGCATGGTGCAGGCCATAGAGAATATTCATCAAGGTTGTTTTCCCTGCCCCGTTTTCACCCAGCAAAGCATGGATTTCTCCTGTTTGAAATGAAATATCGATATGATTGCAGGCAGTAACACCAGGAAAACGTTTGGTAATCTGTTCCATTCTGAGTGTTCGTTTCAAGATAAAACCCTCCAAGTTTTATTTCATGAATTTGAATCGATGCAAGGAAATAAATAAGCTCAGTAATTTGTTGACAATGGGTTCACCCTGATTGACAAACCCAAGCTTCTTGGCCTCTTCATCAATGTCTCCGGTCTTTATAAGTAGTTCTTCAGCAGATAAGTCTGCCATCATACCGTAGATTTCCAAAGGAAGCTCAGCCCGTACATTTTTATTATCACTAAGAATGCAGGCGCCTGCATACTGGTCTACCTTTTGAACACAAAATAGCATTTCATTCTCATCATGCCCAATGACCAGGATATAGGACTTAGGTGCTGGAAATGATACGGCAATAGCCCCTTTTTGGATTTCTATCCCTTTTAAAAAACCCGTTACGACATGACGCTTACTCCCTTTTCCATATCGCTCAATAATGGCAATACGAACCAAATCTTGATTCTTATAGCGCTCCTCTAGCCCTTCTTCAGTCTTGTTCAAATCAATCTCTTGGTAAAATTTATCATGACCTCGCCCAAATACATCAAAGAGATAGTAACTGGCTTTCATATTGTTATCTATCGTTCCCGTGCACAAAGGCACCAAACTCTCAGGCGTCAGATCCTGACACCCTGGTTTCCCTTTCTTTTTCATCAAAGAGTAATCCAACGATGCAGGCTGTTCAATACAACCGTGATGAGCTACCTGGACACCACCTTTAAAAACATATTCCGACTGAATATTGCTTAAACTCCTGGTGAGTACCAAGTCGGCAAATCTTCCGGGCGTCAAAGAACCAAGCGAATCTTCCATTTTAAAATGCCTCGCTGGATTGAGAGTAGCCATACGAATTGCTTGCATGGGGGGCATACCCATCTCAATGGCCAAATTGACGATGTACTCCATATGTCCTTTATGCTTCAGGTGATTGACTGATACATTGTCTGAACAAAACATCATATTTTCCGTTGGCAGGTGATTGTTCAAGATAGCGTTTAACAAATTCCGCACATTACCTACGCCAAACTTAATCTGGGTAGCAAAACCATAACGAATACTCTTCTTTAGGTCCTCTACATTCCAGACATCATGGTTATTGGTAGCACCCATAACCGGTAGTAAATTTAATTCCATAGGGGACAATGTGGTAAGACCCCAATGACCATTCATGAAAAAACCCTTTTCTCTGGCGTAAGCGGCCAATTTGAAATCGTCTGTCTTTCCTTGGCTATAAGAAAAATGATCGAATTCTCCTAAGCCAATAATCTGAGGCAGATCCATAATTTTCACAGCAATGTCATAATCGACTTTTTTCCCCGGAGCAAAACCAAATACGCGAAATGGCAATTGATCTGCATTTTGAAATAAACCCTGTGCCGCTTCAAATCCTTCCTTTTCTGCTGCACTAATCAAATCCAAAATCTCCACAAAACAAGTTGTGGTGCCTCTGGGCACCATAAGATCAGCCAAGGCTGCTGGATGTGCCAATTGCGACTCAAAATGAAAATGAGCATCTATGAGCCCTGGTATGGCATAACACTGATCTCCATCAAATACTTCTTTCACTGAAATCAAGGCTTCATCCGGATCCAAGGCCATAATCTTTCCATGGTCAATGAGTAGGGAACCATGGTCAATTCTTTCACCGTAGACATCCAAAATTTGAATGTTTTTAATGAGTAAGTCTGCCTGCTGTTCTCCTTTTAAAATGCGATAATCACGTTCAAGTTCCTCATAAATCTGCTGCTGATTGCTGTTCATCTTCAAACCTCTCCTTTTGATCATTTGTTCCTGTTGGTTTAAAGAGTTTAACAGGCAAGATTCTCTGTGTTTTCGAGATAATTTCTTATTCTCAAGATGACTTTCTCACAATAATATGTGGTTTTAAAATAGTTATGGTATCGCCTTCAACTCCATCAATTTGTCTAAGAAGTTTTTCTGCGCTAAGCGAACCCAACTTTGCATTCTGCAGATCAATGGTCGTTAATTCTGGTGTTGCAAGCGTTCCCAGAAGACTGTTACCAAAGCCAATCACGGCAATTTCTTCCGGAACTTTCACGCCTTGGTTCAATAACCCCTTAAGTAAACTTAGTGCCGTCATTTCATTGGTGGCGAAGATTCCATCAATCTTTTTTTGCCGAAGCCCATGGATAAATTCCTGGTCAAAAACGTGTTCCTCTTGTCTGAAAATTTGATGCTCTCCAACCTCAATACCATACTCCTGCGCTTTACCAATGAATCCGCCAATATGTTGCTGCAAATCAAGCCGACTGACAGACTGGGTAATCATCGCCAAATGTCGTTTACCTTGTGATACCAAATGTTCTGTAGCCAATTCACCCGCTTGACGATAATCTGGATAAATCAAAGAGTACTCTTTATCTGGAATCATCCGGTTGGCATAAACAAAAGGCAAATGATGTTGTTGCAACATAGCTACACTTTCGTGAAATGAAGTATCTCCTGAAAGACCCAGGAAAATAACACCCGCCATCATGTTCTCAAGCAATGTTAAGAGTATTTCTCCCTCTTCATCTCTGTGATGCTCAAACTCTACAATAAACAAATTATAATGGTGTTTTTTTAACACCTCACTAATCCCTGAGGTGATTTCTGAATAATAAAGATTATTGATTTTTGGCAATACCACTGCAATATTGTTGGTTCGCCGTGTCTTCAACGACCTGGCTACATTATTGGGAATATAATTAAGTTCCTCGATGGCCTTCTTCACCTTTTCTTCAGTGGCTTGCTTTAGATTTGAGTTTTTGCTCAAATATCTGGATACTGTGCAAATACTGACGTTGGCTTTTTCTGCAATTTCTTTCAGTGTTGCCATAGATCCTCCCAGCTTAATATGGAATAGTAACGTTACTTTTCTTAATTAATAAAAAAGTAACGTTTCTTTTTTCGTTATAGCATTACTATTCAACATTCACTTTCATATTCCTGCAAGAATAATCAATTTATTAAAAAATTCTTTCAACAATCAAACAAGACAATGAGACTCTTATTTCCATGAATCACTAAACAACATCTATACAGCAGCTAAGCAATGGATATCGATCTGTTCTTAAACCCCAACTTCTATTTAAACAGAAGTGAGAGTAGATCAATATAAAAAGTGAGAACCACTTTCAATAAGCCATCGCATTTTTATAGAGCATAATCGAGCTTACTGGATGGATGACCCAACTTCCAACTAACACAAAAAATCTGGCCCTTTTTCAAGCAAATCGCACCTTCAATTTAATAAACATAACAATCTTTACAATCTTTGCTCATCAACTGCCCGTTTAAAAACAAACAAAGTCGCGGAATCGATAAATCCCGCGGCACTTACTAAGACCTATAGGACCAGCAGTCATATGTCTCTAAAAAATCAGCCTTCTTTCATATTTAGTTAAATCCTCAAGCAGTGACTCCTTGAACCAACTCATATGATCCTGCATCTGGACTCTGGCACTCACTCCGTCTTTGTTGATAATTGACTGTAATATTTTTCGATGCTGTGACAGCGTTTTTTCCAGACTCACTGTCGTAGAATAACGAATAAAAGGTTCTACCCGTTCAAATTCTTCTGCAAGCTCTTTCACATATCGTTTAAGTTTATCATTGCTAGCGGCATCAGCAATAATCATGTGGAAATCGCTACCACATTTAGCAAATGCTTCCAAGTCGCCACTTAGAATGCATTTCTCGGATTTATCTAAAATTTTTGTTGCTTCTTTGATCTGTTGCGAAGTTATGTATACAGCAGCTCTTTCAACCATGTACCCTTCCAGCAAAACTTGCATCTCAATGATATCTGAAATTTCTTTGGCACTAGCCGAATTCACGTAGGCCCCTTTATTGGGCAAAACAGTAACCCAGTTTTCTCTCTCCAACCTAAGCAATGCATCACGCACAGGGGTTCGACTCACATTAAAAACCTTGGTCAATTCACCAATGGTAATCAGTTCTCTAGGTTTGATTTTCATTTTGATGATAGCTTCTTTCAAAGCCATGTACACTCGATCACTCAGTTTTCCATCACCAGGCATTATATATTTTGATTGAATGAAAATCACCTCTTTCAATTATCTCTCATTAAAATTTCATACAATACTCAGCGATTTCCTTACCCGTAGCAAACCATACATCATCATACTGTTTCATGTGTGCAATTAACTTTCTCAACATTTGAATCTTCCCTGGTCTTCCTGTAACATTGGGATGTTGAATTAAAGTAAAAAGGCCTTGCATTTCTCTGATACCATCAAATTCTTCTGTCCATGTCTCATAAGCATGTTGAGCAGTATTCATCACCGAACCAAAAACTGGAAAGAATAAAAATTGCTGACTATCATCTCCTATGAGACTAATTGGAATTTCCATAAGATCCCCATGCACCGTCTCTAAACGATAGGGTCGATAATCCTGCATCAGACTGTTATCATACAAAAAGCCATGTTTCTTAAGCAAAGCTGGAGTCGATGTTTTTACACCCCAAAATGGAGCTGCCCAACCTTTTGTCTTCTCACCCGTTATATTCTCAATAGATTTCATTCCTTTAATAAGTATTTTTTCTTCCTCTTCCTCGGAAATCTTTAAAACATTTTCATGCATATAACCATGGTGACCGATTTCATGACCAGCGAAATGTATTGATTTCACAGTTTCCGGATACCAATCAGCTACAGCGCCTGGAACAAAAAAAGTAGCCTTAAGATCTTGTTTATCCAATTCCTCAAGAACATTAGGAACACCGATGGTAATAGCTGATCTTGCTTCAGAAACAGCAGCCAAATGCTTCATGTTCTCTGGATTATCAGCAATGATGCCGGATTCTGCATCAACATGCCAAGTCAAAGCAACTGCACATCTACTACCGTTAGGCCATTGAAATTCTTTTAACTGCTTAGTTTTGGGTATTTCATTGTTATACATTATACCACTCCTCTGATCTAATTTGTCTATTAATTAATCCTGTTGGGCAAGCCATCCTCAATATTATGTAAAAATGCAATCTTTATTGCAGTTGAGTTGTGGGCACAATATCCATTGGATCTATCAATTTGTCTATATAGCCCATATTATGATAAATGCTCAAGATTGCCTTCCACTTCTCCCACTCCATTTCGCCCTGAAAGTATCCTTTTTTAAAATCAAAAATCCATTTCTTAAGTTCATGAAGCATTTTGACTTGTACATCAAAAGGTTCCGACTGATGATATTGTTCAACCAACAAAGAAACAATTTTTTCAGGCTCAGAAAATGCTTTCTTCCAACCTTCAAAAGTCACCTCTAAAAAATCATTAATTATACTCTGATGTTGAATTTGTAAATCTCTTCTAGATACGATAACCTGACTATAAACATCATAGCCCCATTCGCAGGCTGGAAACACATCTACCTCAAATCCCATCTGCCTTACTGAAATTGGCTCCAGCATAGCATAGCATTGCATCAGGTCCACCTTATCACTGACAAAATCATCCAACCAATCAGCTCCAACAGTAACAATATCCAAACTTGTCTGCTCCAGCCCTACTTTTTTCATCAATAAACCAATCATAGCCAAACCATCAATATGGACTGCTAATTTCTTATCACGAAGTTCCTCTGGAAAACTGGGAAATTTATTTTTTTTGGCCATCAAACCAATAGGAGAAGACTGCATCATGGTAGCCACCGCTTGCAACGGCTTACCCATATTTATATCTTTTACCAAAAGGTTATCTTCGACAGTAGCCAATCTTATTTCATCAGACTTTTCTAATAAATAATCAGTAACCAGCGCCTTGCCATCCCATGGAATAATCTCCAAATCTATGCCCCTTTGTTCATAATCATGATTTTCCATCGCCATGACTAAACCAGCAAATTGGACATTGATGATCCAATCCAAATACAATTTTATTTTTGTTCGCATAATCTATTTCCCCCTAGGACCATCATACTTGATCAAAAGCATTTTTCTGTGCCAGAAAAACGATGATTAATGTGATCAAAAACACCATGGTCCCAACAGCATTAACACGAGGGTCGAATCCGGTGATCAACGTGGACCATATTTTAATAGGCAAAGTCATCTCGAATCTGGTAAGAAAATAAGCAATGATAAATTCATCAAAAGCAAACGTGAAAGTTAAAAGAAGTGATGCAATGATACCCGGAAATGACAAGGGGAGAACTATTTCTTTTAAGGTAACCAGCCTACTAGCTCCCAAATCCCAAGCTGCCTCTTCATATGTCATAGGTATCTGTGCGATTCTTGCTCGTATCGTAAGAAAGGCAAGTGGAATGGTAAATGTCAAATGCCCTAAGTAAACCGTAAACAAGGACAGCGGAACTTTCAAATTAAAGAAATATATTCTTAAGGCCACACCCAACAGAATATAAGGTATCGCCAATGGCAAAAGCATAGAAGAAGAAAAAATATTCTTGAATTTCATATTCGAGCGCAAGGCAGAATACGCACCAAAAAAACCTATGATTGTTGCCGTCACGCTAGTCGATCCTGCCAGTATCAAACTGTTTCCCAAAGACTTGACAAACGAAGGATCAGCGAACATCTGCGCATACCATTTCAATGTATACCCAGTGATGGGAAATACTTGAAACCTTCCCTCACTAAAAGAAAAAAGGATAAGAAGAAAAATTGGTACATAGATAATGAACAGAACAATCAATATCAGCATCAGGAGCAACACTTTATTGAACTCCATTTTTGATTTCGCATTAGTAGTTCGATTGGCCATTAATGTCATCTCCTTTCTCTATTCTCCAGTTCTTCCACGTTTGATATATTTCACAAAAGGCAAAACAAATATTAAAATCGTGAGGAGCATGATTACAGAATATGTGGAAGCCATGGGAATATTGAATCCGGATTTCAAGGATTGAATCATTAGTTGAGATAATACCGTTTTTACGCCTCCACCCAGCAACGTTGGAGCAATGTAATCCCCTATGCAAATGATGAGCGACAGCATACTTCCCAACACAATCCCTGGTACAGATAAGGGCAAAATCACTTCAACAAATTGGTCCCATTTCCCTCCACCCAAGTCACTCACCGCTTCAAGAAGACTTCTATCAATACCAACCATAATCGAGTAAGTATTGACCAAAACAATCATCATAGAGAAGAGACCTAATCCGATGATTGTAGCCTTATGTGTATAAAGAATGGATATTGGCTGATTGATCAAACCCCATTTCATCAGAAATGAATTGAGTGGACCTCCCTCAGAGAGAAACAGTTGCCAGGAAAATGCTCTGATGATGAAACTAGTCCAAAATGGCGTTACTATTGCCAAAAGAACAAGCTGCTTCCACTTTTTGGGAATCACAAATACAATGGCATAAGACAGTGGTACAGCCAGAACAATTCCCATCAAAACTGAGGAAAATGAAACTCCAATCGTTCTCAAGTATGCCACAATATTGAATTGATTTGTAAAAAACGATTGATAATTCTTCAATGTGAATGCTCTATCAATAACCATTCCAGTGGAATCTGCACTCCAAAAACTATTGATGATAATGTATATGAGGGGAAAAAGAAAAAAAATGAGAAAATAGATTGCCATTGGCAATGCTCCAATCATCAATCTACGTTCAGATCTAACGAGTTTCTGTACTTGACTCATATGATTTCCTCCTATTCTGTCGTGTTGCAGAAATTTTTCGGCATAATGATGCTATCCTTGGCTTCCCAACAAACATCTACTTCATCACCAATATATAAATCAACAAGCGCATCAGCTTCAACCAGCAAAACCAATCCATTACATTCAATTTGATAATCAACTCGAGATCCAACATAAGCTTTAGAAATCACTGTTCCATTGGCTGTATTGTTCTGATTAGAAAACCAGACCTTCTCAGGCCTAACAAGGATCTTGACTTCTTCTCCAGCTCTAATTTCCCCAGCAGGATTTTTCGCTCTTAATCTACCTAGCGCATCATTTGAAACCAAAACCAATCCGTTTTCCTGTTCAATTACCTTACCAGGAATTAAATTACATCTTCCTACAAATTTGGCCACAAACTCGTTTTTGGGTTGTTCATAAATAACACTCGGAGGTGCAAGTTGCTCAATAACTCCGTTTTGCATGACAGCGATTCTATCACTCATTGTCAGCGCTTCTTCCTGATCATGAGTAACATAGATAAAAGTAATACCTGTTTTGCGTTGAATATTTTTGAGTTCTAATTGCATCGCTTTACGCAATCCAGCATCCAACGCTCCCAATGGTTCATCGAGAAGTAGCACCGAAGGTTGCATAACAAGCGATCTAGCCAATGCCACTCGTTGACACTGTCCACCAGATAGTTGATGAGGTTTTCGGTCATAGACAGCTGGCAATTGAACGAAATCAAGCATCTCCCGAACCTTAATTTCTTGTTCTTTTTTATCAATACCACGCATCTTTAATCCAAAAGCAATATTTTCTCCTACCGTTTTATGGGGAAACAAAGCATAGTTCTGAAACATAATACTGGTGTCGCGTTCAGAAGGAAGATTAAAGGTTACATCTTCACCATGAATTAAAATACGTCCATTCGTTGGTATTTCTAAACCTGCTATCATCCTCAACGTGGTAGTTTTGCCACAGCCTGATGGGCCAAGCAGAGTGAGAAACTCCCCTTCGTATATATCTAAATCTTGATTATCTACCGCTGTACAATCTGTAAATATCTTGGTCACGCCCTCTAATCGCACCATTACATTTTCTGACATTCAGCCATTACCCCCTCTGTCAACAATTACTGCGCTCATATAGAACCTCCAAATATCTTTTTCTCAGAATAACGCATTGGCTCGACACAGGTGGCCGAACCAATGCATCAAAAATTTACATATTTTTAAATTCTTCCCAAATAAGTTGCCATTGTTCAATATTATGGGGTCTTTGACGAGCACTTAAATTGGCCATAAAATTAGCTTCAAATGCAGCTGGATCTTCCAAATTCAGTACAGATTTGGTCTCATCTGACATAAAATTTACTGCCTCACGATGGGGGACAATGCTATAATATGTCTGAGCTGCTGCCAGCTTAGCCTGAAACTCCGGTCCGGAAATGTATTGCATGAACTTAATAACATTTTCTTCTCTTGGAGTATTGGCCAAAGCAACGACGGCCTGATCCCAGGTTACACCACCCTCTTTGGGTACAGCAGCATGATAAGGATGCCCATCCATCAAAATACCAGCTTGAACCCATTCTCCTGCTATCGTCAAAAGAAATTCCCCTGAAGCCAAAGCTTGTGTCGTTTGGGCAGTACTCCCAATGAGACCAACTTGTGGTCTTAGTTCAAACAACTTGGCCTTTAACTGTTCCATTTGCGATTCATTTAGATTATAAGGCTCTTCAAAACCAAGATACTTTGCAATAATGCCCATATTGGGGAGATACCAGTCAAACAGAGCCACCTTGCCTTTGTAAACTGGATCGAACAGAACATCATAGCTTTGGACTTCATCTTCACCCACTTGCTCATAATTGTAGGTAATCCCGTAATAACCAAATCTATTTACTATGCCATATAATTTTCCATCATTCCAGCAATCAGGCCATTGATCCATTGGTTTCATAAAGTCTTCCAATGGATAATCCGCAGGATCAAGTTCCAATAACAGGTTTTGAGCCACCAACTCAGGAATGAATGCGCTGGTCGGGGTCATAATATCCCAATCACCAGGTTGCGAACTTTGAATCAGGGCTATCATTTCTTCATCTGTGCCATCGTGGATTTTCAAGTTAACTTTGATGCCTGTCTCAGCTTCAAAATCCTCTAACATTCCAGGTTCCTCATAACCAGAAAAGGCAAGCACATTCAAAACTTTTTCTTCGCTTGTTTCTTCACCTGAGCAACCGCTGAACAGTGACATGACCAATACAGTACTCAAAATAATCAACAGCACATTTGATAAAAACTTTCTACGCATTTCTTTTACCTCCAGGCTAGCGTATTTTAAATACCAAGTAATATATTATGTGATATATTACTTAATATTTAATATAATTATACATGATTCTACTAAACTGTCAATGTGCAACATCCATCTAATTTAGAAACTAATTCACCCCTAATTGCAAAAGTAAATTCCATGCCTTGAAGGGAATAGGCAGAAGTTAGTTTTGCAAACGAAGATGTGGAATTAACTTTTGCAGAGGGTTGAATTCCTCGAAGAACATTGACTTCATTTGCCAGAATGGGGATGGGTATGTTGTCTCCCAGATCCTGCGGGGGAAGAAGGGCAGTCGCTACCATGAAAGACTGTTTGATGAGACGGACTATATCTGGAATGGAGATCGAACGCACAAGTATAAGCTTTTCAAGGAAACTTATACAGGATTGGATAAGAAAGGCACGAAAAAAACACGTGAACGGCAGGTTCTCATTTACTGGCACAAGGTCGAAGCCGACCAATTGGGAAAGAAACGGGAAGAGGAACTGAAGCTGGCACAGCGGGTCAGCGGAAACAATGTTTATGGTCTTAAGAAAGGTGTAGCCGAATACACCAAAGACATTACACTGGACAAGGATACAGGAGAAATGCTTCAGAATACCAAGAAAGTTCAGTTGGTAGATTACGAGAAAGCACAACATGACGCCCTGTTCGATGGTTACTTTTGTCTCATCACCAGCGAGATGGATTACGATGCTTCAAAGATCCGTGAGATCTATTCCGGTTTGTGGAAGATCGAAGAGTTCTTCCGTATTCTCAAGTCGGACCTGAAGGCACGCCCCGTCTTTATCAGCACACAGGAGCATACACAGGCACATTTCCTGATCTGCTTTGTGGCGCTTCTAATTGTTCGTATGATTCAACACGGCATGGGAGAACAAGCCCTTTCCACTGAACGCGTTGCCAGGGCGTTGCACGCAGCGACGCTAAAGGTGAATCATCCCGCAGGAGGTTATGTAAACTTGAACGATGTGGGTGGATCCCTTGGTTTTGAGAAGCATGTCAACAAGAAGGGTGAACTGGTAGACACATTGGAATTCTCTGATCTAGATGAGATTGCGCAGGACTACCAGTTGATTCAGCAAACATTCGGTACCGACTTTTATGAGGTGCAGGCAAAGCAGGAAGTATTCAATCGTTTTCTAAAGAAGATTGATTACAAGTTGTAGCACTACAGTAATTAAAAAGCGCAGATGCTCGAAAACCCTGTAATGACAGGTGCTAGGAATCTTCTACGCTTTTTGAACTGTAAAAATCGGGCCATCGCATTTTTATAGAACATACTCTGGCTTTATGGTTGACCTGCCTAACAGCTAAAGCAAAAGATCTGGTCTTTTTTTTCAATCAAGGCTCTTCTTCAATACACAATGTTACTAAAGCACTGAAATGCATTGTATGATATAATTATTTTTATGAGGAACAAGTACTTGCTGAATCGAGGATCTAACCAATACAATCTATGGAAACCTCAATAACGAATTCTATGGTATCAATGTATTATATTGCCCCAAGGAGAAAAACATGACCTATAAAATTAAAAAATCACTTTATCTTGAGGTTGCTGATCTTTTAAGAAAGAGCATACAAGACGATAAGTACTTGATTGACAACCGTCTCCCATCGGAGATCCAACTGTCAGAAGAGCTTGGCGTGAGCCGTGGTACTTTACGAGAAGCCATGTCCGTCCTAGAAAAGGAGGGCATGATATATCGCAAGCATGGTGTAGGTTCTTTTGTTAAAAATAAACCTATGGAAATAATCGAAGGACTAGAGAGTCTGGAATTTAACGAAAACGACTCACAGAAGCATGATAATCTCATTCAAACTATCCATAAGAGTGGTCAAATGCGAGTCGATGGAAAAATCAGCAAACAACTCAATGTTGATGAGGGTACAACCTGCTTTTTCTTGGAAGTGGTGACCTACAACCACGATATGCCTATCGCATATTTTCAAGAGATTTATCCTAAAGAAATCATCAAAAAAGAAAAGGATATGTACAACAGAAAATCTTTCAAAAACCCGATCAGTTTTCTTAAAAAAGTTACAGACCAAAGCATCGGTCAGTTTCAAAGCGTCATGAAAGTGGAACTTCCTCCTGTTCATCTGATGGAAATTCTATCCATCGACACATCAGTTCCTCTGCTATCGTTTGAAGGCACCTTATACAGCGAAAATAAAACTCCACTTATGTTTACCAAACAGTACTTTCGTGGTGACCAATACCAATTCACGTTGATTCGCAGTTAGTATTCCCGAAGGGACTATGGATATAAACATTAAACTAATAACAAACACACTACATGAATAAAAATCAAGTCATCTACATGCTGAAAGCAAGGGCAGAATCATAAGATTCTGCCCTTGCTTCATTGTTATCTTGAGATCATAGCGAAAAAAGAAATATCCTATTCTACCAGAATGTTTTTCCCTTAATGTCCACTATGAAATACCATACCATAAACCCGAAAACTACGGCCAAACCAGCCATGGAAAGATAAATTAACCATTCAAAAAAAACTCTACTATAGTACATAACTTTCCTCCTTATTCTACATACATGCCTAAATCACTTGTCAGAATGTTTTTAATCAGACAGCTCTTTAATTTTGTCAGCCAAATCAGCAAAATCGTATTCATACTTACTGACTTTGGATGCGAAGAAGGTTATTGCAGTGGAAACAAGCAGTGCTGTCACAAAGCTCATCATGGTGCTCCCTGCGATAAAGAGAGGAAGACCACTGGCAATGCCTGCCAACGTAGCAATCGTGGCTGCCATACCAGACACTTTTTTACTGTATAGACCAACAAAAACCGGCACGACTGCTGCTGACGCCAATAAATCAGCACTCAACAGTAAGAACAAAATGGATGGTGCAAAGTAGGCGACAATCATGGCACCAATACCAAATAAAATGGAACCAATTCTGGCGACTCTTAAAACACCAGCAGAGTTAAGATGTGGCGAGAGTGGCTTCACGATATCTAAGGCAAAACTCGATGAAAAACCGCTGATAGCATTGCCCGCCGTTGAACCGGCACCCAAGACAACGATGACACTGAAAAGAATCGTCACCCAAGGAGGAAGAAGCTCAAATACAGCCAGCGGAGTTGCAATAGATGAATGAGGCAAATTCAGGCCTGCAGTAAATGCAATCAAGCCTAGAAAGGCTGCCACAATGGTCATGGGGAAGGTCATCAATGCTGAACTGATCAATGATTTTTTAATAACAGCATCACTTTTCGCCGCATATACTCTCTGCCACAATGCCTGATTCAATAATTCGGCAGCAGAAACAGCAATGATAATCAAGACAGCAAACTCAATACCAGGCTTAAAATTGATCATCATATAATCCGGATTAATCTGCATGACTTTATCATAAACAGCACCAGCTCCGCCAAGCTTTTGCATGATCATAATAGCTGGGATCAGCAACAACGGAGGAATGAGGATGGATTGCAGTCCATCGGTAAAAATAGCCGCATTCAAACCGCCATAGGTAGCATAGATGATCAGCGGTACACCAACAACCAACACACTGATGGCCATTGGGATATCTCCAATATATCTGAATAAGATTGCTGCGCCAATTAAATTAGAAGCAAACAATATGAACAGATACACCAGTGAAACCGCCAGTACCACATAGTACATCAATAGTCCGTATCTCACTCGCACATACTCACCAATCGTGTGTCCTTCAGGAATAAGTGAGCGAATTTTTTTCGTAAAAGGAGTAAATACAATATAGGCCAAGGTGATGGCCAAGGCATATCCAATCATTGCAGTTACACCACTCAGATATGCCATTTCTCCAGGTGAAAAGATGAGTCCAGTTCCTACTGCATAAGCAACAAAGGTTGCTGTCAAAAATCCAATTGAAATATTTCTGCCGCCAGTATAATAAGTCGCCTTATTTTGCATTTTTTGTCTGCTGTAATAGGTGCCGAATACGGTAATAACCACATTCACCACCAAGCTGACTACAATAAGTGTAATACCAAATCCTGACATTCAATACGCCTCCTTTTAATCTAAATCAAACAAAAGAAATATGTGTGCCTGTTCAAATGGACTAATCACCTCCTCTTATGCCCCGGACACTCATCCGGGGCAACCTCTCCATCCGTGTTGTTAGACAGATGATGGCATTTGATAGAATATCTTATTTCCGTTTATCGTATAATTCTTTCAACGGTGGGATAGACTCAATCATGTCTTCCTGTAATTTATCCCAAAGGATGCCTTGCGTGGGTTTGGGAAAATTGGTTTTTACACTGATGATTTCATCAGGTGTCACAATATAATCGACGACTGTATCATAAGAAGAAGGTTCGATCTCCACATCAACAATCTGACAGTTGTGCCCCACAGCAAATACGGGCGTCTCCAGATCGACCAAATCAGTTTCCCAAAACATAGCCCATTCCAAATCGAAATACCCGTGACCTTTTCCAAATCTAAATCCCTGGGTGCTAATGGCGGAACCGCCAGTAACAAGCATATCCACTTTATTGAATTCTTTTTTCACATCATCCAAGCTTATTTGGTGCATGAATTTCTCAAACCCATCCAAGGTAGCCGCCAATTCTTCTTTCCCCTCAGGCACTTCACCTGGGCGAATGATGCAAAACCCTCTAGAAATCCCATAGTTCGTCATCAACAAGATTTTTTTATCAAGCAGAGCATACTCGCGAAGTTTCTCCAGATTATTGTCTGGTGTGATAAACACCAAATTGCTCTTTTTATAAATCTCGTGTTCTCGCATGAGATCAGCTGAACGATTGCTTCCCTCATAATCGGCAATACATTCAGCAAAATTGTATGAAAATCTGGAATCGGGTTTTGCTACCTTACGCAACTCCTTCCATACTCGCTGCCTGGCGTCATCCCTGGTCATTTTTTCTGACATCTTTGTTATCCTCCTCTTTATTTTTAATTCAATTTCAAATTTGAATTCGCATTTAACAGACTATATGCTGATTTCTACCAAAGTCTGTGTTTCTACATCAACCAAGCCTTTGGGTGTAAGCTTCAATTCCGGTATTACCGGTAATGTCATGAAAGCTAAGGTCATAAATGGGTCAATATGGGAATAAACTCCCATGGTTACTGCAATTTCCTTCATCTTCTTCAACTTGTCATTCACGAAATACAAGTCTTCTGACGTCATAAGGCCAGCAATAGGAAGAGACAAAGCTTCCAGAACTATACCTCCTCTTACAATACAAATTCCTCCTTGAAGTTTCCTTATGGTATTTCCTGCCATGCAGATATCATCATCATTGGTACCAATAATGGTCAAATTGTGTGAGTCATGACCTATGGAGGAAGCGATAGCACCTTCCTTTAACCCAAATCCATGAACCAATGCCACCCCGACCTTTCCCGTATTGTTGTGACGTTCTGCCACAACAATTTTAATGACATCTTGCTCCACATCTCCCCCAATTTCTTCATCATTGGTCTGAATATCGAAAATTAGTTCCCGTGTAATAATTTGGTTGGGTACGACACCGATCACACGTACTTTGCTTCCTTTGACTTTAAGAGCTAGCTTATCCGGGGTCAACTCCGGCATAAAAAAGCTCTTGCGCACGCTGGCATCATTAATTTCACTGCCTGTCATAATAATGCCCTGATGATTGGCCACCAGCTTCCCTCTTTTATAGACCTCATGAATAACAAATTTTTCCAAATCATCAAGAACCAAGATGTCAGCAATATAACCTGGGGCAATGGCACCACGATCATGCAGTCGAAAGTATTCTGCAGTATTGATGGTGGCCATTTGAATGGCGGTTACAGGGTTGGTTCCTTTTTCAATAAGCCGACGTATGGAATAATCCATGTGCCCTTTTTCAGTTAATTCTTCCGGATGTTTATCGTCTGTAACCAAAAGCAACCGTCTTGACTTGCTCAAAGAAATAATCGGGAAAAGGTCGTCAAGATTTTTAGAAGCGGTTCCTTCACGGATCATAACCCATTGACCCAAACGAATACGTTGCATGGCCTCCTCTAAGGTAGTACATTCATGATCGGATTTGATGCCCGCCATAACATAAGTATTTAAATCATTGCCCACTACCCCAGGCGCATGCCCATCAATGACAATATCGTACTTATTGGCCAAATCAATTTTATCCCAGATATCGGTTTCACCAGAAAGCACTCCAGGAAAGTTCATGATTTCGCCCAAGCCAAGAACATGATTGTTCTTTAACAATGTTTCAATATCATGAGTAGAAATGATTCCTCCAGCCATTTCGCTGGGGGTTGCCGGGACACAAGATGGGGCCATGAGAAAAATATCAAGCGGAATACTCATCGAGGCCTCAATCATATATTCAATCCCGGTGATACCACAAACGTTGGCAATTTCATGAGGATCCGCAATGATAGTCGTGGTACCCAAGGGAAGCAGAGCCTTGTTCAATTGAAAAGGCGAAACCATCGAACTTTCAATATGAATATGCCCATCCATCAGACCAGGAACAGCATATTTCCCAGTCATATTCTTCTCTATCAGTCCCTCATAAGAGCCTATGCCTACGATGACGCCATCATTCACAGCAATATCAGCAGGATAGATCTCACCTGTAAAAACATTGACCACATTGATATTCTTGAACACCAGTTCCGAAGGTTCTTTGCCGCTAGAATAAGCGATCATGGAGCGTAAATTCATCAGTGCCTCCTAAAGATAGTATTGGTAAGTCGTCTAACCTATTTATAATTTCATTGTAAGAGGTTTAACCTTTAGTCTTATAGTTCTATGCACCATCCAAAACTCCTTCTTTTTTTATTACAATTTCTTTTTCCTATTGCCATGCACGGAAGAAAAGCAATTTGAACATTACACAAATGGTCTTTTTCGTTAATAACAAAGGAATTTTCACTCTCACTCAATATATTTTCCATCACGACTACTAGCTTCAGATCCATACACAGCACCACACTTTTATATTGGAGATGTCTGGATTATTTCATTGCTTGCAATTTTTTATCTAACCACCAGAAAAGCCCTGCTGTACAAGCAGGGCCATTACGTGTTCATCAATACAATGGTTGAATCTGTCAATCTAGGGTAACAACAATTCTCCCATCAGCCAAATCTTTCATGATCTGTTCATTCGCTTCCTTATAGTACATGTTGGCGGGCACCCCCCCGAATTTTCCCACCAACAGATCTACCCCATGCAACCACACCTCTGTCTTAAGGGAGGACAGCCTGCAAAGCCTCTTTCACTGTGCCAAAAGACAGATCGTTTTGCTCAGCGATAGTCTTGATGCTCAAATTCACCTGATCAACTTTGATGCCCAAAATATCTTCTACTGTTTCCAACGGCACACCTGCATCCACAACATCTTTTACCGTCGTCTGACCGGCAATTTCCAAGGCACTGGGCAAAACGGAGGACTCATTTTCTTCTGATACTACCAGCCCTTCATCCGACTCATCCTCTACAGATGATATGGGGTTTACTTCAATGATATATGCAGATATTTCTTCTTCTAGCGATTCGCTCCATCGCCCATTCTCCTTAAGAACATCCACCGCTGTACTCGGCAAGTTTTCCAGTTCTCCATGAGGGACATCTGTATACAATGCCACAAATAATTTTACAGACCCTGTTCCCAACTCTACTTCCTCACCCAAAACCTCATAAAATTCTGAAACATCCATGGCTTTGAGTGATCCTGGATTTTCAGACGGCAAATTAAAGGCTGTCGCCAGTGTAGCAGATGGAATCAAAAAGCTCTGTTCAATATCCAAAAACGTGGTCGAACCTCGTATGGCTTCCGGATCAGCCAACCCCACCTCATCTCCTTCACCGACAAGCAACAAATCTTGATTTGACGTTGTCTGCCAATACCCCAACATATCCGCTAAATAAATACCTCCGAATGTCAATAGAAGCACCAACACTGCAGCCCATTTACGCTTCATGGTGTACCTCCTCATATGCCTTTACTTTCAATTCCACCGTCTGGGGAACTGGACATGACACCTCAGAAGTACACGCGAAACAGCGTATACACTGATGATCCCGAACTACCTTCTTCTTCGATACTTCTATATTCATGGGACAAACCGTATCACAGCGTTTGCAATCCACGCAAGTTGTTTTATTGCGCCTGATAGACAGGATACTAAACAGATTGGTCAGCCCAATCAAAGCACCAAAGGGGCAAGCATATTTGCACCACGGACGCTCCACAAACAAAGATAGTAAAAGAGTCACACCCAAAACAAAAAGTCCACCCAAGGTAGCTTCGCTCGACCAGAAATTAAATAAGGCGAAATAAGGATCTACTTCCAAGAAGACCAACCTTAGACTCATCGTCGTCAGATAAACCACCCAAATAAGAACCAAATAGCGAAGATATCGCAAAATTTTGTCCAAACGTAAGGGAACAAAATGATTGTATCTTTTCTTAAAGATCTTCCTTCCAAGTCCACCAAACCACTCCTGAATAGATCCCAAAGGACACATGTAACTGCATACCAATGGTCCCGCAATGATACTCATGACAAATATGATGCCCAACACCACAAATGAGGATAGATGGATTTTAGGTACCATCACATCCCAGCGAAACAAGGCCACGAACGCGGCTACCCCTCCAAAGGGGCAAATAGAATGCAGGGAAGAGGATCCAATGATCGGCAAAACAATTCCCGATTCACTAATCTCATGATTGAGCACAATGAGCGCCACCAATAGAAAAAAGGAAAGCTGACTGATTAACCTAAGATTCCATTTTTTTTTCATACATCCTCCTCAAAAAACTCATGGGTGCAAAAATGCTTAGCTGCTGGATATGAGATAGCAAATACTTCCAATAACCCTAACTGATCAGATTTCAACCTCATACTCGCCGCAGCATTCATTATTGGTAACGCTCTACTTGTTTCTCAAAAGCCAAAAGATGACTCTCGGAACCAAGCATAAGTGCAGTAAAGACATCCTTCACATTTTCAGGTAGTTCATTTTGCAGAAACTTTTCATACATGGCAATATTCAGAATCTCAGCTTGCACCCCGGTCTGAGCGGCCTCAAGGAGACTTTCCGGAACAATCAAGTGTTCTGCTGAAACATCATCAGGAAACACCAAACCATAAGCATCATACACTTCCCTAAGATAGGACAAATGTGTCTCTTCAGAACGCTTAATGTTGGCATAGGGATTGCTCTCCCCATAAATATCCATAATACTCTGATATTCATTTCTAGCCAGATACTCATCTTGCACAGCATACATAAGCATATCTGCCACGCTTACTTCTTCATCAATAAGAGCCCCATTTGCACCATATCCTTCCAGAGACAGTTCTTTTTCTTCTTCAGCCAATGGAAGAGGATTCATAAGAGCCCCATGATCCACTTCCATCTCAGATACGCCCAACGGCTCGTCCTTTAGCACATCATCTGCTTCCAGACCCGATACATCACCCTCAGCAACAACCCCACAACCAGAAACAAGAAACATCATTACCAATATCCACGACATGAATATTTGCTTTCGTCCCGAATAGATCAAAGGGGACATTTTCTTTACTCGCTCCATAATAATTTCACCATCTTTCTTGATTTGCACTATTAGACGATCAAAAAATTGATTGCCGCCCGAATTAAAATTAAACACCGTCTATACCAGACAAACCAAGTATAACGTACTATTGTGAACATTATGTGACAAAATAAAATATATTGCGTCACACAAGGTATAAATATCTCCATCATCTGACACACAATGTAAATGTTTTGTTCACTTCTGCAATGGTCTGGGGCTATAATGGTAAAAGACAAGTACGTCGCAAATCATTGAAAAGAGGACTCCATGGAACAACAGTTTCGCTACCAAGTACAAACCGATTTTTCCTACTTTAACCAAGATGGCATGATGAAAATTTATGGTTATCAGCATCTCTTTGCTCAACTGGTCGATCAACATCTTGAGGCTCTCAACTTAACCATGGAAGACACCTTGGACTATGGCCTGGCCTGGGTATTGCGATCCATCAGCCTTACCATCAAAAAAAAGGTACCTCGTGGTGAAATACTTCTGGGACGCACTTGGCACTCCCAGCGAAAAGGTCCCTATTTCAGAAGAGAATATGAATTTTGCAATCAGCAAGGAGAAATATTGGTCCAAGGCAGTAGTTTCAGCATACTTCTGGATATGGGAAAAAGGTCCATCTATAGAGCACAGACAGTACCCTTTGCGTTCATTGAGCCAACAGAAGAATTCCTTCTTGAAGCTTCGCCGAGCTTTAAGTGCCCTGATTACTATGATGCTATAGAAGAACGTGTGGTGAGACCCAGTCATATAGACGGCATCGGTCATGTAAACAACGCGCGATACGGTGAATTCGCCTACGATGCATTAACGGAAAGCGAAATCATGTCTCTTCCGCAGATCCAGCGCATCGATTATTACTTCCTGTCTGAAATGGCTCTAGGCACAGCCTTTCAAATAATGAGGACAAAAACAGACTCTCAACTATTTTTGAGAGGTAAGCACCTCTCCACAGGCAAAACCTCATTCGATATCATCCTTACTTATTGACCAAAAAAAACAATAAAGAGCCGAAATTCTGATGAGAACTTTGGCTCTTTTCATCACCAAAATAACCCTTGTTTATCAACCATCCATGCAGGTTTTGCCTAAGTGTTTATACTCTTAGCGTTATCATAAAAAAGAAAAAATAGCGTATAGTCATAAATATATGGTGACATCTTGGTATATTATGCCTTACACTGTTAATATTGAAAACAAAGGAGGTTTCTTATGGACCACGAACATTCCTATTTTGATGGTGGATTGCTACAACTTATCGGTTGGCAAATTCTCGGCTCTTTGATCACCACACTCACTTTTGGTATTGCCTTTCCTTGGGCTATTTGCATGATTTATGGTTGGGAAATCAAGCACACCGTAATTGAAGGTCGTCGACTGGTTTTCACTGGCACTGCATTATCCTTGTTTGGAAATTGGATCAAATGGCTACTTTTAACAATAATCACCCTGGGAATATATGGTTTTTGGGTGCAAATCCGAATCAAACAATGGAAAACCAAAAACACAACATTCGCCTAATCTATCAATTATTTATCTTCACTAATGCCCAAGAAAAATGCTGGGTTTCCTACACCACATCTTATAAGCCATGGCATTAAGCAAATTATCCTAAAATAAGAGCAGCGATTCCTCATGAGGAGTCGCTGTTCTTATATTGTCAATACCCCATTTGATGTAAAATATCCGCCAGTCTTCTTAACCTCTCTCCCAGTAGTTCCCCATCTTCACCAAGCGCCAAAGAAAATAACTTGATATCCTCATCAAGATGCTCATTGCTTCGGCAAACCTCCACACTCATGGCATCCCCCTGCAAAGCAATCCGATCAATCAAAGGTTTCTTTTCATCATAGAGCAAGGGAAAGCGATATGCTTCCGCAAAATGTTGTTGCGCCCGGCACACCAAAATAGCCAGATCAAGAACCCTGTGCAAGGGCATCTCTTCAGATTGTCTAGACCATTTGTTTCCTGTATAGCGCCAAACCTTGGCTGAGATCTCCACCTTGCCTCGATCATTCCACTGTGCAAGTCCCAAGGAAAGGCCTTTGGCATCCGTTTTCATAGCATAGCGCCCATCAATTTGTTCATAATTTTCACAAACCACCACGGGCTTGTGCTTAAGCGTTGTAGGAATCTTCATCATAACCTCTTTCTGCATCTGCCTTGTTCGAGACAACTACACTTTTTTAAACTCAAAACCATAGCAAGACATTTACTCACTAGTAAACTAGTATTTTACTAATTTACTAACTATATCTATTATACATTTTTACCACCAATAAACAAGAAAAATCAGGAGTAAACCCTCCTGATTCTCAATCTTTCAAAATGTGTATTTCCTACATGTATCTACTCATACTGCATCCCAAAATATGTATCATGCTAAGGCAACTCATCCATATCTATCATTCCCTCAAACATGTCACTCATATCCAATACTTCCATTCCCTCAGGGACTTCAAATACATCATCTGAGACATTGCCCACCTGGAAGTTTTTGATCTCCATTTCAAAATCATCCCCATCAATACTGCCAGTACTCTGCATCTTCAAAGGAAAACCATAGTCTGGGTGCAACCAAATCTTCAATGTGGTTCCCAATTCCTCTTCCTCCACCACAGCCACTGGACACAAAAAGCCATCGTATTCCTCGAATCCCTCAAAATAGAGATCTCCCGGTCCTAGATTCTCTGTATAGGATGTAATGGTAAAGGTTCCGCCGTCTGTACCCATGGCATCTTCTGCATCCATAGGAATCTTCATCATCTGATTGGTCTCCGGCATCAAGACATACATGAATTCACCATCCATGATGCTGGTACTCTGCTGACCGTCAGAATTCCCTTCGATACGGGTTTTGATTCCTTTTTGGTAGAACGTCATACTTCCTTGCTCCACGCCACCCATTTTCATTTGCATCTCATAAGAAAATTCATTAATCGTAGCCCCCTGGTTAAAAAGCCCCGCCAAAGAATCACTGTCAGTGACCTCCAGACTATCTTCTTCCGATTGTAACTCTTCCTCTTCTTCCTCGATCTCACCAGCCGAATCTTCAGTCACCACACCTTCTGGTTCCGGCTCATCTGAAACATCGTTTTCTGAACAACCTACCAACACCAACAAAAGAATAAACACAAAACACAGCATCAACCATCGCTTATCTGTCCATTTGGCTTTCATAATTCCTCCCAAAAACATCTTTTTGTGTCACCATTATATTCCTTTCATACCCTTTTGCCTACCTTTTGGGGCTCTTATAATGCAACTAAAGCCTGAATTATCTAGAATATATCTCCTATGAAGAAGCAACAAATAGCATGAAGAACCAAACCATATACTTATACAAAGTAGTAAACCGAACAGCAATGATGCTCCACTTTCTCATAAAGCTGCGTCTTAATCTCATTTCAACAAGGAATCCCTATCAAGATATCGAACATAATAAGATATTCTGATTCATGAAAGAAGCCTACCAATGAAAAAAATCAAAAACAACACTTACATCAGCGAAGGGCATATCACCCTGGGTGCCTATCGAATAGGTCCAGAAGTATTACTTATCGATAGTGGAAAATCTGCTTCCTATCTACAAGAAGAATGGATTGACCTGAACACCATGAACATCCGGTATCTTTTCAACACGCATGGCCATGCCGATCACTGTGCTGGCAACCGATTTCTGGTGGACAACCATCATCCCATTATCCTGGCACCTTGCATTGAAGCAGATTATATCGAATATCCTAATTTAAAAGATGTTTATCTATTTGGTCTCACACCAAGATCTATCCTCAAGGATAAATCCATCTATGCCGCACCTGCTCCCGTGGATCAGAGGGTTTGCCTCAATGACACCTCTACCGATATCGATGGCTCCAGCACTACACTTTCTCTCAGTCTCGACCACAAGGACTGCGTATTCAAAATTATCAGCCTCAAAGGGCACTCTCCCAACATGATGGGCATCGTAACCCCGGACGATATCGCTTTTCTAGGCGATGTGCTCCTTAGCGAGCGCCATTTGGCCTCAGCTCCACTGGTCTACACCTATGACATAGCAGACCATCTGAATACACTCAAACAACTTCGCGATTTTCATGCCAATGGTTTTGTCTTATCACACGGAGGTTATACCGACGACATCCATCTTCTTGTTGCATCCAATATCAACAACATCTTACGTGCCAGCGAAATCATTCTGGATTTGATCACCAAATACCAACCGCTGACCCTTGATCAACTCCACGCAAAACTTTACCATACCATGGGGCTAAACGAAGTCCTCCTCACCCAGCAGCTCCATCGCCGTATCCTCATGAGCCATTTGCTATACCTGCAAGAGAAAAACGTTCTATTTATAGAAGCGACAGAAGGCGTAGTGTTGTTGCATACTCTGTAATCACTTTGCATAAACCTAAACCGGCTAGTGACTGCCGCGAAGTTGCGTATTGCATTGTTTTGCATATCAAGATATAATAGGAGCAATCGAACACAAAAAATGCCATGACGATACAAAGTATGACCGTTGATCTCGTCCAGAAAAAGATGCCTTGGCTGAAAGCATCTCCCTGAACAGCGGCTCAGAAATTTCATATCCGAGCAGCAGATCTGATATGTAGGGTCTGACGGAAACGAACCGTTATTCGATCAAGAGCCTCACTCACTGAGGAAATTGGGTGGTACCGCGAACAATCTTCGTCCCATACTGGGATGGAGTTTTTTTATGCTCGAATGATATTGATTTCCATTGCTACAATGGAAGAAAGGGAGGTAAAATATGTATTTTGGGCTTAGTGGTTTTTCCATTTTTCTGGCTTATCTGCTCACCATTCTCAGTGCTGTCTTGTGTCTTATTTATGGCATCTTGAATTGGAACAAAGGAGATCACCCTCAGGACATCGAGGAAGAACTGAATTGGCAAAAAGAAGAAATCGTATTTGAAGACAATTTATAGGAGGAAGAACCATGTTTGTAAAAATAACTGTTACCGTCATTTATTTGGCCATCGTGGCCTGGCTCGGTATGCTTGGCTATAAACAAACCAAGAATTCCACCGATTATTTGGTAGCCGGCCGTAAGATTCATCCTTTTGTCATGGCTCTTTCCTATGGAGCTACGTTCATTTCTACTTCTGCCATCGTGGGTTTTGGGGGACTTGCTGGGGTCTTCGGTATGGGATTGGTCTGGCTTACCTTCTTTAACATTTTCTTGGGTATCTTTATTGCCTTCGTATTCTTCGGCAAGCGTACCCGAAAAATGGGGCACAACATGCAGGCTCATACATTCCCTGAATTTCTAGCTATTCGCTATCATTCCAAATTTTTACAGAAATTTGTCGGCCTCATTATTTTTCTTTTCATGCCTATTTACACAGCAGCCGTGATGATTGGCGCATCTACCTTCATTCAAAATTCATTGGGACTGGATTATAACATTGCACTATTTCTATTCTCAGCCATTGTAGCTTCCTACGTTTTCTTTGGAGGCCTCAAAGGCGTTATGTATTCTGATGCCTTTCAAGGATCTTTGATGTTTATCGGCATGGCTATTCTACTGATTGCCAGCATCTCTCATTTGGGCGGTCTGGTCTCCGCCAATACAAGACTTACTGCGCTTTTTACCAATCCTGAAGTACTGGGGCAAATTGAGAACTCCATGGCAGCTGGCTTTGCGGGCTGGACAGAAATGCCCACATTCTTATCACCCTACTGGTATACCCTGGTGACCAGCATCATTCTTGGAGTTGGTATCGGTGTTTTGGCTCAACCACAACTGATTGTTCGCTACATGAGCGTAAAAAGTGACCGTGAACTGAACCGCGCCATTCCCATTGGGGGTGTTTTCATCGCCATGATGACCGGTGTTGCCTTCACAGTGGGGGCTTTATCCAACGTCTATTTCTTCGAAAAAACGGGAAAAATCGCTGTCGCTTTCGCAGGGGGCACAGACAATATCATTCCTGTTTTCATCCAGAGTTCCATGCCCGAATGGTTCGTTACGGTCTTCTTGATCATCATCATTGCCGCCGGCATGAGCACCCTGTCTTCACAGTTTCATACCATTGGTTCATCTATTGGCCGTGATCTCTTTAAAACGCCCGATCACCAGCCACAAAAAGAAATGTTCATCACCAAAGCGGGGATGCTGTTGGGGATTCTAGTGACCATCTTTTTATCCTATACCCTACCAACAGTTTGGGAAGGCGCCATCGCCATCTCCACCTCTATCTTCTTTGGACTTTGCGCTGCGGCATTTCTTCCCATGTATGTCGCCGCCTTATACTTCAAAAACATACCCAAGAAAGCAGCTATTTGGGGTATGTTAAGTGGATTTACAACCTATATGTTCTGGATACTCTTTGTTCACACCAAGGAAGCCGTGGTCATCGGCCTATGCCAAGCTTTGTTCGGCGTACCCGTTCTCTTCAACAACTTCCTGGCAGTTCTCGATCCCATGATTCCTGGTCTATTGGTCTCTATCTTGGTCACAATTATCCTGGGCGTAACCCTAAAACCAGATCTGGATGAGGAGAGAATTAACCAATTGTTTTCTGGTATTGGAGAAAAGTAGATTCATTCAACCGGGTGTATTTTAGCCCAAACCCGGTTTTCCTTATATTATTGTTGGTTTTTTAGCAGCAAGATGGCACCCTTCGGGGGTGCCGTCTTGCTTTGGAGATACTTGGTTTAATCTAAATGGGGATCCCATCGCCAAGAAAAGAACCTGAAAACTCAATCAAACAACCGCTTTCCAAGCTCTTTCCAAATAAGCTTTTATTTCCTGATAACGTTGATTCAAATAAACCATAGGCCTCACTTGCCGAATCCTCACTTCTTCCATGAAATCCTGTATAGATCTTGAACATAGGTAGCACTCTGTCTACCTGATGAGCATCTGAACCACCTGTCAATGGCAGGTTCATGCTTTTGCCTTGATTTTGTACTCATAATAGACATTACCGATAAAGAAAATCTTTTTACCTGCCTGAACCTATCAAAATAGGACTTCCCAGAATCAAATAGGGGGCACCTCCTTCTAGGCGTCTTCCATTGTTTCCAAATATACATCTGGAATCTCTGGCGCAGGCAATCGTTCCATGTTTGGAAGACCCGCTGACTGTAGGCTACAAAATAGTAGCCTACAGTCAGATACGGATAAGAATTTTTACATTCTTTCAGGGACAAAACCCAAGGAATTTGAAGTACTTTTTTGCCAGCACCAAGAGTACCTTGCTCTTTTGAACATCGAGCTTGCGCTTTAGCTTGTCTTCCAGATACCTGCGAAAACACGCCAACAAGCATTCAGTGCCTGGGACTGTGCCTCTGGATTCCTTCAGATTCCACCTCGCTGTAGACCCTCAGCAATAAGTTATCGCCCATGACGGGCGCACAACGACAAGAGGATACCAACTCATAGGCTGGTATCCTCTTGTCGTTGAACCAATGGCTTAACGCATCATTTCCTGCAACCGATCCTTCAGTACTGTATTCCTTTTCTGCACATCACTGCGAGATATGGCTCTTCGAAGCGCTCTGGTCTCCCCCAACAAAATCATCAGCTTCTCTGCCCGGGTCACGGCAGTATAAATCAGATTTCTCTGCAGCATTAGATAATGCGACATGCTAAGCGGCGTGATAACCACTGGGTATTCTGAACCTTGTGATTTGTGAATGGTCACAGCATATGCCAGAACCAGTTCATCAAAATCCCCGATATCATAGACCAATTCATCTCCCGAAAAATCAATCAGCAGTTGTTTGGTTTCCTCATCAAGATCCGTGACCGTCCCAATATCACCATTAAATACCTTTTTTTCATAATTGTTACGAATTTGCATCACCCGGTCATGCAAGCGAAACTCCGTCTGCCCGAATACAATTTTTTTCTTTTGAGGATTAAGAACCTCCTGCAATTCCCGGTTCAGATTTTTAGCGCCTAATTCGCCTTTCTGCATGGGCGAAAGCACCTGGATATCCTTTAGTGGATCCAATTGATAGGTGGCGGGCAAGCGCCTTGAAATCAGATCCTTGATGGTTTGCAAAATCCGCTTTGGATCTTTCTCTTCCATAAAGAAAAAATCACTCTCCCGATCTTGATCCTTCGAGATCATTTCCCCTCGATTGATGCGGTGCGCGTTGTCTACAATGGCGCTGGCCTTGCCCTGACGAAAAATTCTCTCCAAACATATGATATCCACCATGTCGGAGTCAATAAAATCTCGCAGTACATTCCCTGGGCCGACCGCCGGCAACTGATCCACATCCCCTACCAAAATAATGGAGGCCTCATCAGGAAGAGCACGCAACACCGTATACATCAACAACACATCTACCATAGAGGCCTCATCAAGAATCAGGGTATCACAGTCCAATAAATTCTCTTCATTGCGCATGAACCCTTCAGCAGGACTAAACTCCAACAACCGATGAATGGTGGAAGCTGGCTTACCGGTGGTTTCGCCAAGTCGCTTGGCTGCCCGACCTGTCGGTGCGGCCAATAAGATATGTCTCTTCTGATATTCCAATGCCCGGATGATACCCATAACCGTAGTGGTTTTTCCAGTTCCTGGTCCCCCGGTGAGCACCATCAATCGAGTCGAAAGACTCAGGCGAATAGCAGAACGCTGAATATCATCATAGAGGATACCCGCCGTAGCGCTTACCTCTTCTGTGATTTGTATCTCATCATAGCCAAGACGCTCTGGAACCGTCTTCATCATGGACTCTACCCTGTTCTTGATACCCAGTTCGCAGTGATACAAAAGGGGTAAAAAGAAAAGATCTTCATAATCCTCAATAATGACCTTCTCTCTGGCCAGATGGCGAATCTCCCCTTCCACCTGTTCTTCTCCCACATCCAAAACACGAGACGCCTGCACTTTCAATTCCTCAAATCGAGCATAACAGTGTCCTGCTTTGCTCATCTCCTCCAAGACATAAGTAATGCCTGCCCGAATCCGTTCCGGGGAATTCTGTCCTATGCCCATACTACGCGCTAAGTTATCTGCCAAGGTAAATCCGATACCCCATACATCCTGAATGAGTACGTAGGGATTTTCTTTGACCTTACGAATACTATCATTCCCATAGACCTTGAAGATTTTTACCCCATAAGCTGGGGAAACACCATATCCCTGTAAAAAAATCATGACATTCTTGATTTCTTTTTGCCGATTCCAGGCTTCGGTGATCTTTTCCAGTTTCTTGGCTCCAATGCCCTCAATGGCGAGCAAACGCTCCGGTTCCTGCTCGATGATACCAATCGTATCGAGACCATATGTTTCCACAATCTTATGAGCATAAACCTTGCCTATTCCCTGAATCATGCCGCTACCCAGATAGCGTTCCAAACCCTTGGTGCTGGCCGGTACTTTCTCGACCATGGAACTCACTTTGAATTGGCGCCCGTACCGACTCTCCGTAAACTCTCCTTCCAATAAAAATTCAGCGCCAGCCACCGGTTGCAAAAATACACCCGTGGCCGTAAACGCTTCCTCTGTACTTTCATCCTGCATACGCAAAACACAAAAGCCTGTTTCCAGATTATGAAATACAATTTGCTCAATCACTGCTCGCTTGCTTTCCATGGGACATTTCACTCTCAGTCGTTTTTCCTAATGGTATCACAATTTAGACCATTACATGTATAAAAAAACAGGTGGATCCATTGGATCCACCTTCATCGCAACCTTCATACTACTCTTTTTCTTCTGCCATTCTATCCACTTCTTGTTCCAATTGTTCCAAGCGTTTTTTCAGTTCTAGGTTCTCCACTTCTTTCACTTCCAAATTCTGACGAACCTTTTCCATTTCTTGGGTACCCTCTTTTTCCACCTTTACAACTTCCTCTTTACGAGACGCTTCCAGCGCACTGGCTTTATCCAGTATCTTTTGCGTCTTTCTCAATTCGGATTTAAGTGAAATCAACCGTACACCCATAAAGAAAAAGGATATCAAAGCACCCGTCAGCGCCGATACCAAAATCACCACTGTTAGGCTTACTGGTTGCAAACGATAGGTAAACATCCCCAGCTCAATCAAAGCTGGATTTTGTGAAGCAAACAAAGCAACGACCAATGATAGTATTAAACCAAATATCCAAAAGAACATATCACACACTCCTTCTTGTACACATTTGCTTACTTAATAAGTTCTTTTTCTCCTCTTGAATTCCTTCTTAAAGGCTGAAATATTTCACCCCGGCCTCAAACAGGCGCTGATCTTTCTCGCCAGGAATATTTTTGGCGATATGCACACCCACTCGTTCAGAATGCCCCATCTTGCCAAAAATTCTACCATCTTTACTAGTGAGACCCTCTATGGCCATCACGGATCCATTGGGATTGGCTGGCGGTAAATGAGTCGCCATACCCAGATGATCCACGTACTGCGTAGCAATTTGTCCACGCTGCACCCAATCTGACACCATGGCTTCACTGGCCACAAAACGACCTTCCCCGTGCGATATGGCAATCTTATGCCGATCCCCCAGCTCCATATGCATCATCCAGGGCGACAGCACAGAACTTACACGGGTACTGACGACACTGGCCACATGGCGACCTAAGGTATTGAATGTCAAGGTAGGATCATCGTCTCCTATCTCCTGGATATATCCATAAGGAAGGAGTCCCAGTTTCACAAGGGCCTGGAATCCATTGCAAATGCCCAGCATCAAGCCATCTCTGTTTTCCAGCAAATCGCTGACGGCTTCTTTGATGCGTGGGTTTCTAAACACGGCAGCAATAAATTTGGCCGAACCTTCCGGTTCATCTCCGGCACTAAAGCCACCGGGAATCATGATGATATTGGATGCCCTAATATTCTTCTCCATCTCTACAAGAGAAGACTGGATCTCTTCTTGATTTAAGTTGCGGAAGATTTGAATCTGTGTTTTGGCACCTGCTTTTTCAAACGCCCGCATAGAATCAATTTCACAGTTGGTTCCTGGAAAAGCCGGAATGAAAACCCTGGGTTTGGCCACAGAAATGGCTGGCTTCATATCACTTCGTTTGGCATAACTCAGTTGTCTGGGCCTGGGAACAATTTCCTTCGAAATCTGGGGATACACTGATGCCAAAACCTGGTTCCATACCGCATAGGCTTCACCCAAGAAAAGTTCTTCCCCTTCCAAACGAATCACCCGTTCTTCTAGCACGGTTCCAATTCTGAGCATGCGACCACCTGGAAAAATCAAGGACAAATCATCTTTGGATTCCAGAATCAACCCACCCACCGTTTTTTCATTCAACAGTGAAACCTCGATAGATAACTCCACCCCCAGCCGGTTGCCAAAGGCCATCTTGCTTATGGTCTCTACCAATCCACCTGAAGCCACACTGGAACAGGCTAAAATCAGGTTCTTTTGCATACAGTCGTGAAGTGTCAGTAGATTTTCTCGCAACAACGAAAAATCTATTTCTCTCGAGCATTCTTCACTTTCCACCAAAGGCAGTGGTAGATAATACACCCCAGATCCCACCTTTTTCCATTCACTGGAAACCACCTGGGAGGCTTTTACAGGTGAGCAGGAAAAAGAAATCAGTGTGGGAGGAACATGAATGTCTTTAAAGGTACCACTCATGGAATCCTTGCCACCAATGGCCGCCACACCCAAGGAAAGCTGCGCTTTGAGTGCACCGAGAAGCGCCGAAAAAGGTTGCCCCCATCTTCTTTCATCGTCGCCCAATCGTTCAAAATACTCCTGAAAGGACAATCGGATATGATCCGGATGGGCACCCAAACATACACTTTTAATCACGGAATGCGTCACCGCATACATCGCACCTAGGTAGGGGGACTCTTCCAACAGATAGGGATCAAAGGCAAAGGTCATGGCCGTTGCATCATCTGTCTCTCCCTGGTCCAAAGGAATCTTGGCCACCATGCCTTCTGTAGGAGAACCAAGGAAAGCACCTCCAAAAGGCAACAAGACGGATGAAGCGCCAATAGAAGCATCAAAGCGTTCCACCAAGCCTTTTTGCGAACCTACATTCAATTCTTTTAATCGCTCCAACCAAGCTGTCTTCCAGGTTGCCCGGGTAAATGCTTGGTCCGGCATGAAATACCGCAGTGGCTCGCTAACATCTTCTACTCGAACTTGCTGATGCTGTGTTACGCCATTGGTATCCAAAAATTCCCGGGCCAAATCAACAATCCTTTTTCCCCTCCAGGTCATGACCAGTCGAGGTGAATCTTGCACCTTGGCTACTACGGTCGCTTCCAGATTTTCATTTTTGCAGAAATCCCGGAAAACATCCCAGTCCTGCGCATCCAATACCACCGCCATGCGTTCTTGGGATTCAGAAATGGCCAGTTCAGTCCCGTCCAGTCCCTCATATTTTTTAGGGATGGCATCAAGATCAATGGTTAAACCATCCGCCAACTCCCCGATGGCCACACAAACACCACCAGCTCCAAAATCATTACATTTTCTAATCAGCCTGGAACAGTCTGGATTGCGAAACAGACGCTGGATCTTCCGTTCCGTAGGCGGATTTCCTTTTTGTACTTCCGATCCGCAGGTATAGAGGGATGCTTCGTCATGTTCCTTTGAAGATCCCGTAGCTCCTCCGCAACCATCTCTTCCCGTTTTTCCTCCCACCAACACCACCACATTGCCATCGACTGGTTTTTGACGCATCACCTGATCCTTGGGTGCTGCACCCACAACAGCACCAACCTCTAGGCGTTTGGCCATGTAACCCGGATGATAGATCTCTTCTACCTTGCCTGTAGCCAAACCAATCTGGTTGCCATAGGATGAATAGCCATGGGCTGCCTCCTGGCAGATCTTTCGTTGAGGAAGTTTCCCCGGTAGTGTCGATGCCATGCTTGCCCTGGGATCCGCACTGCCTGTAACCCTCATGGCTTGGTACACATAACTTCGACCGGACAAAGGATCCCGTATGGCCCCACCCAGACACGTGGCCGCACCCCCAAAAGGTTCAATCTCCGTAGGATGGTTGTGCGTCTCATTCTTGAACATCACCAAATAGGGAATACGCTGTCCATCCACCTCGATCTCCACTTCTATGGAGCAGGCATTGATTTCATCCGACTCATCCAAATTGTCCAAAACCCCTTGTTGTTTCAGACGTTTCATGGCAATAACGGCCATATCCATCAAGGTGACATCTCGTTTTTTTTCTAACTCACCATATACCTTCTTTCTGGTATCCAGATACAATGCATAGGCGTCTTGCAATCTTTTCCCATAGGAAGATGCAGGAAAATGGATCAGTTCCAAGACCGTAGTAAAGGTCGTATGCCGGCAATGATCCGACCAATAGGTGTCGATGACACGAATCTCCGTCATACTGGGATCCCGACCTTCTTTTCGAAAATAGTCCTGACAAAACAACACATCCTCTGTGCTCATGGCCAGTCCTACATGATCTTTCCATTCAGAAAGTGTCTCTGCTGTCATCTGACAAAAACCATCCATCACCTTTACATCCGGGGGTTCAGACCAAAAGAGATCAAGAGTCTCTGGTTTTTCCAGTATTGCTTCTCTGGAATCCACCGGATTGATGAGATAATTTTTTATTTTTTCAACCTCTTTGTTGGTAGCTCCAGGAAGAACCACCACCGTAGCAAATCGCACCAGCGGCCGCTTGCCTTCTGTTAAAATCTCCATACACTGAGCTGCTGAATCGGCCCGCTGATCATATTGCCCTGGCAGATACTCCATAGCAAACAGCGGAGCATCCTCCACCTGGAGAGTTTCCAAAAAGACCTGATCCATATTGGGCTCCGACAAAACATTCCTTATAACACCGGACAGTTCCTCAGGATCAAGACCACTAATATCATAGCGATTGATAAGACGTAGCCCCTTTAATGAAGAAAGCGAGAGATTCTCTCGCAATTCTTGCAACAGGCGCACAGCCTGACCATTGAAACCTTCTTTTTTCTCCACAAATACTCTAACTACACTCATTGACCTTCCTCCACCAATTCATAACCTTCCTCTGATCTATGATAATCCTAATTGTAACGCTCTTTCTAAGCCTATTGATCTATGCGCATAGTCAAAATCAAGCCGCCTTCATTGGTATCCGACACCGATATGAAAGCATCCTCCACAAAGATGACATCAGCAAGAGCAGCATCAACATACACAATCCGATACCTCTCACCTGAATCGAGCTGCACAGCCAGCGCCCCAACATCCTTTAGGTAATCAATATAGGTTTCTAGCACGAAACCGCCCTCCTGAATGAGTAAACTGTGCGGCAAGCCTACATAACGATAATGCCAAGCTTCCTCCATAATCCCTGTAATCTCTTCAGTATCACTGGGATAGCGTAAGATGAAACCAAACCGAGCGGCATTCTCGACCAACCAGGCTCCTCCCACAGTCTCAAGAAAATCCTGTTCTAAAACCTGTCCCCGATTCATCATGGTCTGGGATGTAAAATCAACTGCCAGTCCACTTTGATGCTCTGATGTACCAGGAATAGCAACAATACGCCCAGCCTCTATGGTAGCCGTTTCTTCATCATACCCAAACTGGGTTCTGTATTGATTAATCTTTCGCTCATACAGCCCCTGCTGATAATCGAAACTCCGGTAGGTGCTCACCACATAAATGGTTTCCATTCCTTCCGTATCTGCGGCCTCATCCAGCATCTCTTGCAGAGCGACGGCCGCCTGTTCATTGAATAGCATATCATTCTTGGTTAGCTTAAGCTGGGGATAGGTTTCATTGAGATTGATCAGATGCTGACCTGTTTTTTCTCGTTCCACACCATGCATTTTGTTGATCAGTGTCATGTGTCCCAGTTCACCCAAAAAACTTCGAAGCGCACTCGTAGGCATGGAGTCCTCAGGAATTTCTCCCATACTGTACCCCTCATTGGTTGCACTTACATGCTCCATTTCCTGCTGCAACACTGAAGCATGTACGTAGGATTCCACCTCATTTTTGAAGGAAGGACCTAGAGCCGTTTTCTGTTCCCCATCTACATAATACTGTGCCGTACCCACCTCAAGATCAATCATTTTATCAGCTATTGAAAAAGAAATAAGCTCTCTTCCGCTCGCCTTTTCTTCCACATCCTGGAGAAACAGCGTGAGCAACGACAAAGGCAGCAGTTCGTGGCCATATGTCTCATGATGGGTCATCCAATGTGTCCCTGCCCCAAAGACTTCGATACCCTGAAGCTGTACATCTCCTTCCAGGACCAATGCCGTGATCTCATCATCTGGGTGCAACTCTTCAGGCACCAGTTCTTCTCCATTCGATGGAAGGCTGCATCCGGAAAGCACCATCACCAACACCATTAGACTGAAGATGGCTTTTCGTCTCATTCTATTTTTTCTATTCATTGATTTCCCCGTTTCCCAGCAGAATCCACTGTGTTGCATCATGCCACACACAATGTTTAGATTACCATAGCTACCATCACATCATACACCAAATGCCATCGTCTTTCCACCGAAAGAGGATAGGCAAACCCAGAAAAAAAACGTCAACCCTGCATCTTTTTCTGCAGGGAATCCTTCCCCAAAAAGGCGAACTCATGTATGCTTAAGGCAAGAATATATCCTTAGGAGGTAATATTATGCCTTATATCATCATCGGTCTTTTGCTTGTCATTGGCCTGTACGTCATGGGAGCCTACAACGGGTTCGTTAAGCTTCGAAACATGAAGGATGAAGCCTTTGCGACGATGGACGTTTACTTGAAAAAACGTTATGACCTCATCCCCAACCTCGTGGAAACAGTCAAGGGCTATGCCAGCCATGAAAAGGAAACATTTGAAAAGGTAGTTGCTGCAAGAAACATGGCCGCCAGCGCAACCTCCGTGGAAGATAAAATCGCTGGTGAAAACGCATTGACGGGTACATTGCGCACGTTGTTTGCTGTTGCTGAAAACTATCCTGATCTCAAGGCCAACCAAAACTTTATGGATTTACAAAATCAGCTCGCCACATTAGAAGGTGAAATTGCCCAATCTCGTAAATACTACAATGGTGTCGTCAAGGAATACAACACCAAGACAGAGCTCTTTCCTTCTAGCATCATTGCCTCCTTGTTCGGATTCAAACGGGCAACCTACTTTGAAGTGGAAGAAGGAGAAAGAAACAATGTCAAAGTCAGCTTTTAAAGGGACTCTTCTTCTGTTAAGTTTACTTTTCTTGCTGATCCTGCCACAACAGGCCTTGGCAGAAGCCTTCGTGATTGATGACTACCATGTCGAAGTAACTGTCGGCAGCGACTATACCTATGCCATCAAAGAGACTTTGGCTGTGGATTTCAGTGAAGCCAGAAGAGGCATCATCAGAACGATTCCCCTACGCTTTTCTGACCGTCCGATGCGAATAGAAGATATCCATGTGCCCGACGCCACCTACCAGGTAAGCCGTGAGAATGATATGGCCAGCATACGCATTGGAGATGAAGATGTTTACCTGACTGGGCAGGTCCATTACCAGATTGAGTACACCCTGGTGTTAGGGAGCGATGCAGACCCATCCCAAGACCTCTTCTATTTGAATCTCATCGGCAATGAATGGGACACCAGCATTAAGAATATGTCCTTTTCCATTACCATGCCCTTTGCCTATGATCAGGACAAGCTAACGCTTACCCGAGGTCCCTTGGGTAGCGAAGAGACCGATGACATTGCGTTTGATGCCACTCCTCAGAAAATAACGGGAAATATACTAACACCACTAGAGGCCAATGAGGGCTTAAGCGTGTATCTTCCTCTCCCAGAAGGTTATTTCTCTGATGTAAAACCGCCGGCATTCTGGCCCAATCTGGGCATACCCGCACTGGGGATTCTCCTGCTTCTTTTTTCGTTTGTCATCTTCCAAAGCAAAGGACGAGATGACCATATTGTTGTCACCCCAGAATTCTATCCGCCCAAGGGCATGACACCAGCTGAAGCCGGCTATGTCATCGACCGGGTGGTCCATCCTCTGGATGTAACCAGCCTCATCCTCTACTGGGCTTCTAAGGGCTACCTGGACGTGGAAGAGGATGGCAAAAAACATCTTACTCTATATAAGATCAAAGATCTATCCCCCAAGGATAGCCAGCATTTTGAACGATACTTTTTCGACGCGCTATTCCAAAAAGGAGATGGGAACCAGGTTTCTACCCGTGATTTAAAGGGTAAGTTCTATCAAGAAATGGTAACCACACAAGGGCTGGTAAGGGCCAGTTTTGTTGATAATAAAAACCGCAGGCTTTACAAACGGGAATCGACCGGCTATCAGTTGCTGCTTTTCCTTTTTTCCATCCTTCCTTTGTGGGGACTATTTGCCTATACATTTTATCTGATTGGAAACGGCTATATCAGCACAACGGGTCTTTTTATGAGTGCCCTGCCGGCACTATTGCCGGCCATCAGTATTGCTTTGATGGCTCATGCACTGGTGAACCGAAAAACCGTTCCCAAAAGTAGAACAGCAGGTTTTTTCCTAGGTGGACTCGTGCTCTTTGTGATTTCTCTTTTGGTTATCCTCCTGATTTCTATGAGAGCTGACACCCTTTTGCTCACACTCCTGATCCTGGTGATCACTATTGGTATCGGCTTTCTGGCTCAAGCCACGGAAAAACGTACTGCCTTTGGTACTGAGATCCTGGGACTCATGCTGGGCTACAAGCAATTTCTCACAACAGCAGAAAAGGACCGCATTGAGCGTTTGCTCGACGAAAATCCCAATTACTTTTATGATACCCTTCCCTATGCCCAAGTATTGGGTGTTACCAAGAAATGGGCCAAGAAGTTCGAAGGCCTAAATCTTGAGCCCCCATCCTATTACCGGGGCAACACGGGAATCTTTAATGCTTATGTTTTTGCCACAGTGCTGGATCGGCATCTCAGTAGCGCGGCAACCACCATGGCCATCAATCCCAAAGCCAATTCTGGTGGAAGTGGCTTTTCCGGTGGCGGCTTCTCCGGTGGCGGTGCAGGTGGTGGTGGTGGCAGTAGCTGGTAAGTTTACAAGTAAGAAGAAGGCTTCGGCCTTCTTTTTTTATGCACATCCTATTTTTCACACAAAGAAGATAAAGCTGTCAAGAGTCTGTCACCTTAACAGGTTATGCTAAGGACATAAACAAAAGGAGGTAACACACATGTTTAAAAAAGTAACCATCATAACACTACTCAGCGTCGCACTAATTTTAGGTGGTGCCAGCATGGCTCTGGCAGCCGGCTTTGGTCCCGGCCAAGGACTTGGCGAAGGCATCAACCTCTGCGATCAGGATCTTGCCCCAGAAGAAATTCTTGAAGCCAGACTGGCCCGTATCGATGCCATGGTTGAAAATGGCAGCATCACTGCTGAAGAAGCAATAAGCATAAAAACCAGCATCACGGAACGCGCAGAAAACTGCGTGACCCCAGGCGAAGGTAATCCAGAAGAACGTCTGAACATTGGCTTTGGACGCAGTCAGGGCCTAGGCAACATGGACGGCGCGGGCAATGGGCAAAGAATCCAAGCCAAAGCAATCTAACACAATTTTGGCACTACCCTCAAAAGAAGGCTTCGGCCTTCTTTTTTTATGCACATCCCATTTTTCACACAAAGAAGATATGACTGACACAAAGCTGTCACCTTGGTCCGTTATACTAAGGACATAAACAAAAGGAGGTAACACACATGTTTAAAAAAGTAACCATTGCACTACTGAGCATAGCACTTATTTTAGGTGGAGCCAGCATGGCTCTGGCAGGTGGCTTTGGTCCCGGCCAAGGACTTGGCGAAGGCATCAATCTATGTGATCAGGATCTTGCCCCAGAAGAAATCCTTGAAGCCAGACTGGCCCGTATCGATGCCATGGTTGAAAATGGCAGCATCACTGCTGAAGAAGCAGTAAGCATAAAAGCCAGCATCACGGAACGCGCAGAAAACTGCGTGACCCCAGGCGAAGGTAATCCTGAGGAGCGCCTAAACATTGGCTTTGGACGCAGTCAGGAACGACCTGACCAAGGAACACGCCAGCAACGTGGCAACATGGATGGCATGGGTAACGGACAGAGAATACAAAACAAAACCATCTAATTCACACAGCAAAATTGTATCCATACAAAAATGGAGGCAAAGGGATAATCCCTTTGCCTCCATTTTTTCATCCTGCCACAATCAACAAATCTTAGACTTCAGATTTTTCCACCACCAACGGTGAATCCAAATACGTCAGCAAGGCTTCCACTACAGTGGCATCAAACTGGGTTCCCGCATGAGTTCTTAATTCTTGTTTGGCTTCCTCTTTGCTCATAGGTTCTTTATAAGCTCTTTCATGCAACATCACGTCATAAGCATCAATAACAGAAATAATTCTGGAAAGAAAAGGTATTTCTTCTCCCTTGAGTCCATCCGGATAGCCTGTACCATCCATGCGTTCATGATGGTGTAAGATATATTCCGCTACATGTGAGAGCTCTTGTACGGCCATGGCAATGCCTTGACCAGCCTGTGGATGTCTCTTGATGATTTCCCATTCCTCTGGTGTCAATTTTCCTTCTTTTTCCAAGATCTGGGTTGGTACCACAATTTTCCCAATATCATGAATACTGGCGGCCAAAACCAGATCTGTGATGTCTTCGTAGGACAGTCCCAATTGTTTCCCCACTTTCTCAGCAAGTTGCTCCAAGCGAGCAACGTGTTCTGCGGTTTCATGTGTTTTCTCTCTTAATGAACCTTTTAGAACGGAAAGAATATGACTGGTATGTGATTCCGACCTGATCAATTTATCTCTTTGCAGTTTATTTTGCACTTCGACCAACACAGATTCAGTTTGCTCTCTAGCCTGAAACAAATACATAGAACCGATAGAAATGCTGGGTTTGGTGATATCTTCTTTGGCTGTTTCAGACAGCTTACGCAACCCCTCCACAAAGGATTTGGCCTCCATCTCCCTGACTCTTTGGCTAATGATGGTAAATTCATCTCCATCACTCCGGATAATCTCGGTGTGTTCCGGCATATCCTTTTTAATCCAGTCTACGGCCGTCAGCAACAACTGGTCTCCGGCAGAATGCCCCAGGGCATTGTTAATCAATTTCAGGCCATTGATGTCGACCGTATGGATAGCAATGGGATAGTGGTACACAGGAAGACCGGGAATAACCACAACATCCAGATAGTTACGATTGAATACCCCGGTCATGGCGTCATGATATTTTAAAAATTCAAGTGAATCTTCTGCTTTCAACCGAATCGATTCTTCCCGTTCCAAATTGGATTGCTTGTCGATCAGCTGCTCGGCAAGAGAAATCTGCTGTCTAAATTCCCGTTCCAGATATGTATCGCGTTCTTTGGCGGCGTAGTATCCCAACAAACCAATGACAGCCAAGCTTATGTTGGTATCCATAACGCGAAACAAATCATACACAGGCATCAGTACAGCAGTGATATTGTACCCCAAGACAATCGTCCAAAGAAGAAACAATCCACGCCGATGGGAAATGAGACGCATGGTGAACACCATCATCATCAGAATAAGGAGTCCAGATTCGTGATTGAACCCATCTTTGACCTCACCAAAAAAGATAATGCCTGTCACGTTAAATGTAGAAATCAACACCAACGCCGTAGCAAAGTCCTCTAAATATTTTGCAAATCTATCCCTATAACTAAATATATAGGCTACAGCCAAGACCACATTAAAAACAACAAGTCGAATAAAAAGAAAAAAACCCACGTATTCTTGCAATAGAAAAAAATCCATGATGCCCAGACCAATTTCCACCACATAAATCGGTAGCATCAATTTTCTTAACCTAGGACCTGCCTCCTTGTAACGTTCCTCAAGATAGCGATTGTACATGCGATCTCCTAGTATTATTAATTTGCGCT
>DIET01000020.1 GCA_002418765.1 Peptococcaceae bacterium UBA5767
CGGGCAGCATCAAGCCACACACCAAGTTTGCTGGTGAGGTATATATTTTGACCAAAGAAGAGGGTGGAAGACATACACCATTTTTCAATGGTTACAGACCGCAGTTTTATTTCAGAACGACAGACGTAACCGGCACGGCCGATCTTCCAGAGGGCATTGAGATGGTCATGCCTGGAGACCGTGTGGAAATGGCTGTGGAACTGATCACCCCCATTGCCATTGAAGAAGGTTTGCGCTTTGCTATTCGTGAAGGTGGACGGACCGTCGGTGCTGGCGTGGTGGCTTCGGTTTCTGCGTAAACGGATAATGGGACTGCTGTTGGCAGAAAAAGTTTTGCCGATTGTATAAGAAGGCTTTTGGCAGGGTTGTATCTTCAACCTTGCAGTAGTATAATAGCAATGTTGCGGCAAAAGTCAGAGATCTTAGGGTCTCTGACTGTTGCCACGTTTTAAAGAACCAGGTACGATATGCGATGAAGTGGGAGGTTGCTGGCCCTTTTTTATAAAGGAATCCAGGTTTTTTCACTGAGTATGTCCGCATGCAATACGGGCGAAGGAGGAAAGAAATGGCGAACGAGAAGATTAGAATCAGACTGAAGGCATTCGATCACAGACTTTTGGATCAAAGCGCAAACAACATCGTGGAAACAGCGAAGAATACTGGTGCATCAGTATCCGGTCCAGTACCATTGCCTACGGAGAAGAACATCTTCACCATTCTCAGATCACCCCATGTGAACAAAGATTCACGTGAACAGTTTGAAATGAGAACACACAAGAGATTGATTGATATTATCCAGCCAACACCCAAAACGGTAGATTCTTTGATGAGAATTGACTTGCCGGCCGGTGTGGATATTGAAATCAAGTTGTAGGCAAGAACATGAAAAGGATATGGAGGTGCTAGAGTATGTCTAAAGGAATTTTGGGCAAGAAACTTGGAATGACGAGAATTTTCCAAGATGGTAAGGTAATTCCTGTGACAGTCATTGAGGCAGGGCCTTGCGTGGTAACACAAATCAAAACCAAGGAAAACGACGGCTACGATGCCATTCAGGTCGGTTTTTCTCCGGTGAAAGAAAACAGAGTCAACAAACCCACCAAAGGGCATTTCGCCAAAGCGGGTGTTGCTCCTACGCGTTATTTAAGAGAATTTCGGGTGGATCATGTGGATGAGTACACCGTAGGCCAAGAAATCAAGATTGATATCTTTGAAGATGGAGAAATGGTAGATGTGATTGGCAAAACCAAAGGTAAGGGTTTTGCGGGTATGATCAAGAAAAATCACTTCAGCTGTGGTCCCATGGCGCACGGTTCCAAGTATCACAGGGGACCGGGATCATTGGGAGCCATGGGTCCGGCTCGTGTATTCAAGGGTAGACCCTTGCCAGGACGTATGGGTGGCAATCGTGTCACTGTGCAAAACCTGACAGTGGCCAAGGTAGATGTTGATAAGAACGTGATATTGGTCAAAGGCGCCATTCCAGGTTCCAAAAAAGGACTGGTCACCATTCGAAGCGCCGTGAAGGCGAGATAATCGAGGAAGGAGGAGAACACCATGGCTAAAACAGCCGTATTGAATATTGAAGGCCAGAAAGTAAGTGAACTTGAACTTTCTGATCAGATATTTGCCGCTGAATTCAATGAAGCAACTGTTCACAATGTTGTCATAATGCAATTGGCCAACAAGAGACAGGGAAATCACTCCACCAAAACCAGAGCAGAAGTTTCTGGGGGCGGTAAGAAGCCTTGGAGACAAAAAGGCACGGGTCGTGCCCGCGTAGGGAGCTCAAGAAACCCTGTTTGGCGCAGTGGCGGTATCGCTTTTGGTCCCAGACCAAGAGACCATTCCTATACCATGCCCAAGAAGGCCAGACGAGTAGCAATGAGATCGGTTCTGTCGGATAAATTGGCGAGTGAGAATCTGATTGTGTTGGATACACTGACAACAGTGCAGCCAAAAACAAAGGATATGATCCGGGTATTGGGGAATTTAAAGGTGGATAAGAAAGCATTGGTGATTACCAGTGATGTAGAGCCAGGCGTGGTACGCTCGGCCAGCAATATCCCCCAGGTGAAGACCGCTATCGTTGGTGAGATGAACGTATATGATGTCATCAATGCTGATGTGTTGATCATGACAGAAGAAGCAATTAAAAAAATCGAGGAGGTGCTTGCATATGCGTAATCCTCAAGATGTACTGATTCAGCCTGTTGTTACGGAAAAAGCCTTGGGCTTGATGGAAGAAAATAAATATACATTCTATGTTCTTCCTGCAGCCAACAAGATTGAAATTAAAAATGCTGTTCAGAAACAATTTGATGTTGATGTGCTGAAGGTCACGACGGTGAAAGTTAGAGGCAAGCAAAGAAGACAAGGTCGCTATGTTGGAAAAACATCCGACCGAAAAAAAGCGATTGTGAAGCTTAAGGCGGGCAGCAAGATTGAGCTGTTTGAGAGCCTATAGATATCAGCCTGAAGGAGGAATAAAGAAATGGCAGTGAAAAAATTCAAACCGACTTCCCCTGGTATCAGATCCATGACTGTTTCCACATTTGAGGAAATTACCAAGACTACGCCCGAAAAAGCACTTATATTACCATTACCGAGAAAAGCGGGACGTAACAACCAGGGAAGAATTACCGTCAGACATCAGGGCGGTGGTGTAAAAAGACAGTACAGAATCATTGATTTTAAACGCACCAAGGATGATATTCCGGCCAAAGTAGCGGCCATTGAGTATGATCCCAATCGTTCCGCCAATATTGCATTGCTGCATTATGCGGATGGTGAGAAGCGTTATATTTTGGCACCAGTTGGTCTAGAAGTAGGTCAGGTGATTTACTCTGGGGCAGAGCGCGACATCAAGCCGGGAAATTGCTTGCCACTGAGCAGTATTCCTGTAGGCACGCAGATTCACAACATCGAAATGAAAGAAGGCAAAGGCGGTCAGATGGTAAGAACAGCCGGCGCCGTGGCTCAATTGATGGCCAAAGAAGGGAATTACGCGCAAGTGCGTTTGCCTTCTGGTGAAGTAAGAATGATTCATATTCGTTGCCGAGCAACCATCGGTCAGGTGGGCAATCTAAGCCACGAGAACATCACCATCGGCAAAGCGGGCCGTTCCAGATGGTTGGGTATCCGCCCCAGTGTACGTGGCGTTGTGATGAATCCCAATGATCACCCACATGGTGGTGGTGAAGGAAGATCTCCCGTCGGGCGCAAGCATCCCGTGACACCATGGGGCAAACCGGCACGAGGAGCAAGAACCAGAAAGAAAAAGAAAGCTTCTGACAAGTTTATTGTGAGAAGACGCTATGCTAAGTAGAGGGGAGGCAGCTGACAATGTCAAGATCAGTTAAAAAAGGCCCTTACATCGAACCAAAACTACTGGCAAAAGTAGAGGCTATGAATGAAGCTGACCAGAAGCAGGTTATCAAAACCTGGTCAAGACGATCTACCATCTTTCCGGAAATGGTAGGCCACACTTTTGCAGTGCACAATGGCAAGAAGCACATACCTGTGTATGTAAGTGAGGATATGGTTGGCCATAAACTGGGCGAATTCTCACCCACAAGAACATACAAAGGACATGCTGGTTCGAAAACCAGCAGGTAGTAGAGAGGGGGCTTATGTAATGGAAGCAAGAGCTGTAGCAAAATATATAAGAATTTCTCCGCTCAAAGCTCGCTCTGTCGCTGACGCGATCAGAGGGAAGAATGTGGGAGAAGCCTATGGCGTATTGAAGTTCACTCCGAGAAAGGCTGCCTTTTTAATCGAGAAAGTGTTGAAGAGTGCAGTTTCCAATGCGGCGAATAATTTCGATATGAACATCAATGATTTGTTCGTGTCTCAGATCTTCATTGATGAAGGTCCGACCATGAAACGTTTCAAACCAAGAGCCATGGGAAGAGCGGACATGATTCGCAAAAGAACGAGCCACATTACTGTGGTGGTTAGCGAAAGGGAGGTATAGCAGCGTGGGTCAGAAAGTACATCCTAAGAGTATGAGACTCGGTGTGATCCAGGACTGGGATGCCAAGTGGTACGCAGATAAGGATTATGCAAAATTGCTTCACGAAGACGTTAGAGTCCGTGAATACATCAAGAAAAAACTATATGAAGCCGGTATTTCCAGGATTGAAATCGAACGTTTTGCCAATCGTCTGAAAGTGACGATACATACGGCCAAGCCGGGTGTTGTGATTGGTAAGGGCGGGACTGAGGTCGATGCTCTGAGAAAAGAACTGGTGAACATGACCAACCGTCAAGTCAATTTAAACATCGTCGAAGTGAAAAAAGTCGATATTGATGCACAGTTGGTTGCCGAGAGTATTGCATTCCAGCTAGAGCGCAGGGTCGCCTTCCGCCGGGCTGTCAAGCAAGCCATTCAGCGAGCCATGAGACAAGGTGCCGAGGGCATCAAGGTCTCTGTATCGGGCCGATTGGGCGGTGCTGAGATTGCCAGAACCGAGTGGGCCAGTGAGGGCAAAGTGCCTTTACATACCATCCGTGCAGATGTACGTTATGGTACGGCTGTTGCCAGCACCACGTATGGCAAAATCGGAGTGAAGGCATGGATCTGCCACGGTGAAATTCTTCCTGAAAGCGGTAAGGATGCTGAAAAGGGGGCTAAGTAATTATGTTGATGCCAAAGAGAGTAAAATTTCGTAGACCTCACAGACCCAGAAAACTAACGGGCAAGGCACATAAGGGGAATACGGTAACGTATGGCGAATATGGATTGCAAGCCGTGGAGCCTGCCTGGATTACTTCCAGACAGATTGAGGCTGCCCGTATCGCCATGACCCGATATACCAAAAGAGGCGGTAAAGTTTGGATCAAGATTTTCCCAGACCGTCCGATCACCACGACTCCGGCAGAAACCCGGATGGGTAAAGGAAAAGGTTCCCCGGAGTTCTGGGTAGCCGCTGTGAAGCCAGGTCGTGTTATGTTTGAAATTGCTGGTGTATCCGAGGAAATTGCCCGTGAGGCTTTGCGCCTTGCTGCGGCAAAATTGCCAAACAAAACCAAGTTTATTAGTTCTGAAGTGGGTGGTGAAGGTTAATGAAAGCAAGTGAAATCAAAGATATGACATCTGAAGAAATCGTTCAGAAGGTTGATAAACTCAAGCAAGAGTTGTTCAATCTTAGATTCCAAGCAGCCACTGCTCAAATCGATAACCCCATGAGGATCAATGAAGTTAAAAAAGACATTGCCAGAGCCAAAACGGTTCTCAGGGAAAGGGAAATCTCCCAGACAAAAGCAAATTAGCTGTTAGGTTAGATAAGACGAAGAAGGAGGATTATCCATGTCAGAAAGAGATTCGAATCGTAAAACCCGTGTGGGTTACGTAGTGAGTGACAAAATGGATAAAACAGTGGTTGTAACCGTTGAAAGTTTTAAGAAACATCCATTGTACGGACGTCGGGTCAAAACTTCCAAGAAGTTTAAAGCTCACGACGAAGGCAACATCTGTGGTATTGGTGATAAAGTGAAAATGATGGAAACCAAACCCCTGAGCAAGGATAAACGATGGAGAGTTGTCGAAATCATTGAAAAGGGCAAGACAGTTTAGTGCCTAACGAACTGCCAAAGAGGGGGTTAATGAGATGATTCAACAGGAAACAAGATTAAAAGTAGCAGACAATACAGGAGCAAAAGAGATACTTTGTATCCGTGCTCTAGGTGGTTCTAAGAGAAGATATGCGCGCGTCGGTGATGTGATCGTGGCTGCCGTTAAAGTAGCAACACCCGGTGGCGTTGTTAAAAAAGGGGATGTGGTCAAAGCCGTTGTGGTTCGTACCAAACGCCCTGTACGCCGTTCCGACGGATCGTATATCCGATTCTATGAAAATGCAGCTGTCATTATAAAAGACGATGGTACACCGACAGGAACGCGTATTTTCGGTCCTGTGGCCAGAGAGCTTCGTGATAAAAACTACATGAAGATCGTTTCTCTTGCACCAGAAGTACTTTAAGGCAGCACGAATATGTGGAGGTGAACACAATGGCTCCTAAATTGCAAGTCAAAACGGGCGATAAGGTACGCGTAATCGCTGGTAAGGACAAAGGCAAAGAAGGTAAGATTCTTTCTGTAATCCCCAGCACCAAGCGTGTGATTGTAGAAGGGGTAAGTATTGCAAAAAGGCACCAAAGACCAACACAGCAAATGCCGCAAGGCGGCATCATTGAGAAGGAAGCACCCATTTCCAACTCCAATGTTATGTTGATTTGTCCTGCTTGTGGCAAAGCCACCAAAACAGGACAGAAGTTTTTGGACAATGGAACAAAAGTTAGGTTCTGCAAAAAATGCAACGAAGTTGTAGATAAGTAGAAACGATTGAAAGGAGGCTAACAGCCTTGGCTAGAATGAAAGACAGATGTCTTGGAGAGATTAAAGAGTCAATGAAGGAAAAATTTGACTATAAGAATCCAATGGAAATACCCAGACTGGCTAAGATTACTGTGAATATGGGACTCGGCGAAGCCACCCAAAACACCAAAGTAATCGATGCAGCGGTCACGGACCTTGAAGCCATTACCGGCCAAAAGCCCGTGGTGACCAAAGCCAAAAAATCCATCGCTACCTTCAAATTGAGAGAAGGCATGCCGATTGGAGCCAAAGTGACGTTGCGAGGCGATCGCATGTATGAATTTGCCGATCGTTTGATCAATGCGGCACTACCCAGGGTTAGAGACTTCAGGGGTGTATCCCCCAAAGGCTTTGACGGTAGAGGAAACTACACCATGGGACTCAAAGAGCAGTTGATCTTTCCGGAAGTTGATTACGATAAGATCGACAAGATTCGGGGCATGAATGTAACGTTTGTGACCACGGCAAAAACAGACGAGGAAGCCTATGGACTCTTAGCGTTGATGGGCATGCCGTTCGCTAAGAAATAAGGAGGAAACTTAGATGGCAAAAAAATCAATGATCGCCAAGCAGAAGAGAACTCCTAAGTACAGTGTTAGAGCGTACAATCGTTGTGCGATTTGTGGCAGACCTCACGGTGTCATGAGAAAATTCGGCATTTGCAGAATTTGTTTCCGTGAGCGTGCGTACAAAGGAGAAATTCCTGGCGTTAAAAAGGCCAGTTGGTAGGTTCCAGAAGGAGGTTGAATCATGGTAATGACAGATCCAATAGCGGATTTTCTAACCAGAATTCGTAATGCAAATACAGCAATGAAAGCTACTGTTGAAATTCCTGCTTCCAAGATGAAGAAAGCTTTGGCGGAAATTCTTAAGCAAGAAGGCTTCATCAAGAATTGGGAATATGTAGAAGATTCATTACAAGGTGTCATTCGAGTTTATTTGAAATACGGTGACAACAAAGAACATGTGATCTCTGGTTTGAAGAGAATTTCTAAACCAGGTTTGAGAGTACACGTAGGCAAAGATGACGTACCACAGGTTTTGAATGGCCTTGGTATTGCTATCCTGACTACATCCCATGGTATTATGACGGACAAACAGGCTAAAGCTGCGGGAGTAGGCGGAGAAATCATCTGCTATGTGTGGTAGACAGGAGGTGTAACCATTGTCAAGGGTTGGAAATGCGGCTATCACTGTACCTGCAGGGGTAGAAGTAACAATCAATAGCAACCATGTGTCGGTCAAAGGACCTAAGGGGACTTTGGAAGATACATTTCACGAAGATATGAACATAGACCTAACTGACGGTGTCATCACAGTTGCGCGTCCTAGCGACAAAAAAGAGCATCGTGCTCTTCATGGGACGACACGAGCCTTGTTAAACAATATGGTGCTCGGTGTATCCCAGGGATTTGAAAAGAATCTGGAGATGGTCGGAGTTGGCTATAAGGCGCAGATGCAGGGGACGAAACTGGTCATCAATGCTGGTTATTCACATCCTGTTGAAATGGATCCAGGTGATGATTTGCAGGTGGAAGTACCTGCCCCAACCAAGATCGTAGTCAGAGGCATCAGCAAGGAACGTGTGGGCGCATTTGCGGCCAACGTACGCGCTGTAAGACCTCCTGAGCCCTACAAAGGCAAGGGAATCAAGTATGCCGGTGAAATAATCCGCAGAAAAGCTGGTAAGACGGGCAAATAGGTTCGTTCTATCACGAGTAAAGGAGTTTGAATTATGTTTATAAAAGAAGATAAGAAAGCTCTTCGCATGAAAAAAAGAAGAAGAGTGAGAAGCAATATCAATGGTACTCCTGAGCGGCCAAGACTTGCGGTATTTCGTAGCAACAAGCATATTTATGCTCAGATCATTGATGATGTTGCGGGTGTGACGCTGGTTTCTGCTTCTTCCAAAGAACTGGTCAATGCTGGTCAGTTGAAAGCAAGCAGCAACAAAGAAGCAGCCGTAGCTGTGGGGAAACTGATTGCCGAGAAAGCCTTGGCAGGACAAGTCAGCACTGTCGTGTTTGATCGAGGCGGTTTTTTGTATCATGGGAGAGTGCAAGCACTGGCCGATGGTGCAAGAGAAGGCGGATTGAAATTTTAAAAGGAGGGCAACCGAGTGCAGAAAAGAGATAAGCGCGAACCGAGTGAATTTGAAGAACGGGTGGTTTCCATCAACCGCGTATCCAAAGTTGTTAAAGGTGGACGTCGTATGAGTTTCACCGCTTTGGTGGTGGTTGGCAATGGAAAAGGCCAGGTAGGGGTAGGATATGGCAAAGCCAATGAAGTTCCTGCTGCTATCAAGAAGGCAATCGAGAAAGCCAAGAAGGAACTGATTACGGTACCCTTGAAAGGGACCTCAATTCCTCATCAGATTATTGGAAAATTTGGTGCCGGCGCAGTGCTTTTGAAGCCAGCCGCTGATGGTACTGGCGTCATCGCTGGTGGTCCTGCCAGGGCGGTATTAGAGCTGGCTGGTGTAAAAAACATATTGTCGAAGTCTCTTGGGTCTTCCAATGTCAACAACATGGTGTATGCCACGATGGAAGGTCTGAAGAATCTGAAGACAGCTGAAAATGTAGCCAAACTTCGCGGTAAAACTGTAGAAGAATTGTTGGGTTAGGGGGGTATAGATGATGAAAAAAGTAAAAATTACCCTCGTGAACAGTACCATTGGACGTACCAAAAGACAAGGGGAGACTGTGAAGAGTCTGGGGCTTAAGAAGTTGGGAAGCTCGGTTGTACAAACAACGACCCCTGATATTTTGGGCAAGATTGATAAAGTAGCCCACTTGATCAAAGTGGAAGAAATAAGCGAATAGGAGGTGGATGCTTTGAAACTTCATGAAATGAAACCTGCCAAAGGTTCCAGAAAAGAAGCTACTCGAAAGGGTAGAGGTGCCGGATCCGGTCTTGGGAAAACAGCCGGCCGCGGACAAGATGGTCAAAAATCTCGTTCAGGCGGTGGTGTAAGACTTGGATTTGAAGGTGGTCAAATGCCGTTAATCCGCCGTATTCCTAAGCGTGGATTTACCAATGTATTTGCCAAAAAAATTGTAAGTATCAATGTTGAGCAACTCAACAGATTTGAAGACAACACAGAGATTACGCCAGAGTTTCTTAAGGCTTCCGGCGCCATCAAAAAATTGGGTGATGGTGTTAAGGTTTTGGGAAGCGGAGATTTGGAAAGAAAACTAATCGTGAAAGCGAACGCATTTAGTAAATCAGCTGTGGAAAAAATTGAAGCAGCAGGTGGAAAAGCCGAGGTGATCTAATGTTTGAAACATTACGAAACGCCTTCAAGGTAGGCGACATCAAGGAAAAAATGATTTTTACCATGTTGATGTTGCTGGTCTATCGCGTTGGGTCAGCCGTTCCTGTACCGGGCATCGACAAAGCGGTTCTCGAAACGATGTTTCAAGGGGACTTCTTTGGATTCCTAAACATCATGTCTGGCGGATCCTTTATGAACTTTACGGTCTTTGCTTTGGGCATTATGCCTTACATCAATGCCAGCATCATAATTCAACTGCTGACAGTGGTGATTCCTTATTTGGAGAGACTGGCCAAGGAGGGTGCTGAAGGCAGAAAGAAAATCGTGCAGTTTACACGTTACGGCACGGTAATTTTGGGAACGTTACAAGGTATTGGCATGACGGTTTATCTGAAGCCAGCCTTGAAATCACAAAGTCTTTTGAGCTATATCGTGGTGGTGGTTACCTTGACTGCCGGGACAGCATTCCTGATGTGGCTGGGCGAAATGATTACGGAACGTGGTATCGGCAATGGTATTTCTATCATTATTTTTGCCGGTATTGTCTCTAGACTTCCCAGTGGTATCGTTTCTACCATTTCTTATTTGAGAGCTGGAGAGTTAAGCTGGTTTGCTCTGGTTGGTTTTATCGTGGTGGCTGCTGTGGTGATCGTTGGTGTTATCGCCATTCATGAAGGGGAACGAAGAATTCCTGTGCAGTATGCCAAACGAGTGGTTGGCCGGAAGATCTATGGCGGACAAAGCACGCATATTCCTCTTAAAGTGAATCAGGCAGGCGTTATTCCGATCATCTTTGCTATGAGCATTCTGATGTTTCCGACAACCATTGCCTCTTGGTTCCCCAGTAGTGGTTTTGCTCAGTGGGTATCCAGGGTTTTTGACTTTACGTCGATTTGGTACATGTTGGTTTATGGTCTGCTCATTTTCTTCTTTACTTATTTCTACACAGCCATGAGCTTCAATCCGGCAGATGTTGCAGAGAACCTGAAAAAACATGGTGGATTTATTCCCGGGTATCGTCCTGGCAGACCCACCTCTGATTTTATCGAGAAAGTGGTAAGCAGGGTAACGTTCTCAGGGGCGTTGTTCCTGGCCCTGATTGCCTTGATGCCCAATATGTTGTGGGCTTTTACCGGTGTTAATTTTCAGTTTGGTGGGACTAGCTTGCTCATTATGGTGGGGGTAGCCCTGGATACCATGAAACAGCTTGAGAGCCAATTGCTCATGAGGCATTACAAAGGATTCATGGGGTAGATGAAAGAAGGTACGAGTTATGAGATTTCTGGTGATGGGCCCTCCCGGATCGGGCAAGGGCACCCAAGCAGCCATACTTTCAGATATGCTGCAGATACCTCATATTTCGACTGGAGAGATGTTTAGAGATGCCATCAAAACGGGCTCCGAACTTGGAGAACTGGCCGCTGGATACATCAACAAAGGTGAGTTGGTTCCGGATACCATTACGGAAGCTATTGTCAAAGAGAGATTGAGTCAGGAAGATTGCCAAGAAGGCTATCTTCTTGACGGATTTCCACGAACGTTGGAACAAGGCAAAGCCCTGGACACCATTTTACGTGACGTAGGGAAGAACATCGACTGTGTTATCAATCTGGATGTTCCCATAGGAGACATCGTGGATCGACTGACAGCTAGAAGAATATGTGGAGTATGTGGCGCTGTTTACCATTTGGAAGAAAAGAAGCCGTTAGTAGAGGGTATTTGTAATTTCTGTGGTGGCAGCATTGTTCAACGGGCAGACGATTCCGAAGAAACGGTGCGCAAGCGTTTGGATATTTATTTGGAAGCAACCAAACCCTTGGTGGGTTTCTATCAAGACAAAGGTTTACTTTGTTCCATTGTGGGCAATCTGTCTATTGAGGAAACGACCCATCGCATCATGGAGGATTGTCTTGAAGGTATGAAACAGTGATTGAAATCAAAAGTCAAGAAGACATCAGGAAAATGAGAGAAGCAGGAAGAATCGTGGGTCAGGTTCATGAACTGATGCGTCAGTTGGTGGAGCCTGGTGTGACCACGGCTATGCTCAATGAGAAAGCGGAAGAGCTTATCTTGTCGCACAAGGCGATTCCTAGTTTTAAAGGCTACGGGGGATTCCCGGCGGCTCTTTGCATATCCATTGATGATGAAGTGGTGCATGGCATTCCCGGGGCCAGACGATTGGAAGAAGGAAGCATTGTCAGCATTGATGCTGGTGCTTATTTGGATGGTTTTCACGGCGATGCGGCCATTTCCCTGCCAGTAGGTCGGGTGAGCGAAGAAAAAGCACTGCTGCTTAAAGTTACAGAGGAATCCTTGCACAAAGGAATTGAACAAGCCGTCGCAGGGGCCAGACTGGGGGATATATCCCATGCTGTCCAACATCACTGTGAACAATATGGGTTTTCTGTGGTCAGGGAATACGTGGGTCACGGCATTGGACGCCATTTACATGAAGACCCGCAGGTGCCCAACTATGGACCACCTCACAGGGGTGTCCGCTTGCAAGAGAACATGGCGCTGGCCATTGAGCCGATGGTCAATATTGGCAAAGCCGATGTTCAGGTGCAGTCAGATGGCTGGACGGTGAAAACTGCTGATGGCAAAGCTTCTGCTCATTTTGAGCATACCATTGTGATTACGGCTCATGGTCCTGAAATTATGACCATCCCATAAGGATAGAAATATGGATGATACAAACAATCGTTTGGGCATGTTGGTTTTTTCTAAGGCCGGTCGCGACTTCGCAAGACCATACCTGATTGTTCAGGTTCTCGATGAGTCTACCGTTCTGGTGGCCGATGGTCATGTACGCCGCATAGAGAACCCAAAACGCAAAAACGTGAAACATTTGAGCCTGACGGGCTTGACAGAAAATGATATACGTGTAAAATTGCAAGGAGGGACTTTTCCCAGTGATACAGAGCTGAGAAAGGTCATCGACGAGTTGGTTACCGAAGAAAATTTGGAACAAAGGAGTTGAATTCATGTCCAAAGCAGATGTTATTGAGATGGAGGGTACGGTACTTGAGTCCCTTCCCAGTGCGATGTTTAAAGTGGAATTGACCAATGGACATCAGATATTGGCGCATGTCTCTGGCAAGATCAGAGTCAACTTTATTCGCATTTTACCAGGAGACCGTGTCACTGTTGAGTTGTCTCCTTATGATTTGACCAAAGGAAGAATTACTTATCGATTCAAATAGATAAAAATAGAAAAGGAGGGGTTTGGACATGAAAGTAAGACCATCCGTAAAACCCATCTGTGAAAAATGCAAGATTATCAAACGCAAAGGAAAAGTCATGATTATTTGCGAAAATCCGAAGCATAAACAAGTGCAAGGATAATCAGATCCGGGGCGGCTGTCACATTTGTGAATCCCGACTGTTGACGATTCTATGAAAACGGCTCATAAGGGCCCTTTTGTCATGGAATCATAGATTGATTAGAAATAATGGAGGTGTAGCTGAATGGCTCGTATTTCTGGAGTTGACTTACCAAGAGAAAAAAGAGTTGAAATCGGACTTACATATATCTATGGTATCGGTAAGACTACGTCTCAGAAGATTCTAGCAGAAACGGGAATTAATCCGGATACTAGAGTCAAGGACCTGACGGAAGATGAAGTCAGCAAACTGAGAGAAAGTATATCCAAGAACTTTACAGTTGAAGGTGATCTAAGAAGAGAAGTTCAACTGAATATCAAGCGCCTGATTGAAATTGGATCCTATAGAGGAATGCGTCATCGTAGAGGCTTGCCTGTGCGCGGACAGAATACCAAAAACAATTCGCGGACCAGAAAAGGTCCCAAGCGCGGCGCTGTAGCGAAGAAGAAGTAGGGGGTAGACTGATATGGCAAAAAGACAAGCCCGTACAAAAAGAAGAGACAAAAAGAATATTGAATACGGTGTTGTGCACATCAAGTCGACTTTCAACAATACCCTGGTGACCATCACGGATACCAATGGCAATGCCATTTCTTGGGCAAGTGCAGGTGGTATGGGTTTTAGGGGTTCGAGAAAGAGTACTCCTTTTGCTGCACAAATGGCTGCTGAGAAAGCGGCTAGAGCTGCAATGGAACATGGCTTGAAGCAAGTAGAGTGTTACGTTAAAGGGCCTGGCTCCGGCAGAGAAGCTGCCATTAGAGCCATGCAAGTCGCTGGTCTTGAAGTGACATTGATCAAAGATGTCACGCCCATCCCACACAATGGATGCAGACCGCCAAAACGTAGAAGAGTATAGGAGGTATAGCGCAAATGGCTAGATATACAGGAGCAGTGTGCCGCCAATGCAGAAGAGAGGGCATGAAGCTTTATCTCAAAGGCGACCGTTGCTATTCAAACAAATGTGCCATGGAAAGAAGAGCCTATGCCCCAGGAATGCATGGTCAAGGAAGAAGCAAGGTATCGGAATATGGTACACAGCTTCGTGCCAAGCAGGCGGTAAGACGAATCTATGGTATTTTGGAAAAGCAGTTTAGATTGTATTACAAAGAAGCGGAAAGACAGCGTGGTGTAACAGGTTCCAATCTTCTGATTCTTTTGGAACGAAGACTGGACAATGTGGTTTTCAAAATGGGATTTGCTTCTTCAAGAGCAGAAGCACGTCAGTTGATTCGCCATGCCCATTTTACACTGAATGGCAAAAAAGTAGACATTCCTTCTATCTTGTTGAAGGCTGGTGATGAAATCAAGGTTCGCGAAACCAGTGTGAAATCTGATAAGTTCAGCATTCTCTCTGAATTGGCAGCTGGGAAATCGGCACCCGCATGGCTTGAAGTCAATGCACAAGATTTATACGGCAAGGTTGTGGCAGTGCCAACAAGAGAAGAAATTATGATTCCAGTTGATGAGCAATTGATCGTTGAGTTGTATTCAAGATAAGTGTACGCATGCTTGTTTTGAGAACACTGGAACAGAAGGAGGGCATGTATGCTGGAAATTGAAAAACCCGATGTGAGCTATGCTGAATGGAACGATGAGAAGACCTATGGTAAATTCACAGTGGAGCCTCTGGAACGGGGTTTCGGGATTACCTTGGGCAATGCTCTTCGTAGGATTTTGTTGTCTTCACTTCCAGGGATCGCGGTCAATTCCATCAAAATTGATGGAGTGCTGCATGAGTTTTCCACCATCCCGGGCGTTGTTGAGGATACGACAGACCTCATCTTGGCCATGAAAGCTTTGCGGCTTGCCAGTAGCAGTTCCGAGCCCAAAACCTTGAGAATTGAAGCGGAAGGTGAAGGAGAAGTAAAAGCCAGAGACATCATCGCGGATCCGGATATTGAGATTCTTGATCCTGACATGCATATTGCTTCCTTGGAATCTGATGGCAGACTCTTTATGGAGATCAACGTACGCAGAGGCAGAGGTTATGTGGCCGGGACCAAAAACAAACGTGAAGGCGATCCACTGGGGACCATCTATGTGGATTCCATCTATTCTCCGGTGCTCAAGGTGCACTATGAAGTGAGCGATGTGCGCGTGGGAGAAAAGACGGATTTTGACAAATTGACATTGGAAGTCTGGACCGATGGCAGTATCAGTCCTGAGGAAGCAGTGAGTGCCAGTTCCAAGATATTGGATGATCACTTGCAGTTGTTCATGGGTCTGTCTCAGGAGAATTCTGCTGAAGTACCCTTGGTAGAGAAAGAGGAAGAACAGAAAGACAAGGTTCTGGAATTAACCATTGAAGAACTTGATTTCTCTGTTCGTTCTTACAATTGTTTGAAAAGAGCCGGCATCAACACGGTTGAGGAATTGGTGACCAAGACAGAAGCAGATATGATGAAAGTGCGAAATCTTGGTAAGAAGTCGTTGGATGAAGTGGGTAACAAGCTGGCTGATCTGGGTCTTATGCTGAAAAGCAGCAATGATGAGTAAGATCTGGTTTCATTAAATAAGGAGGTAAAGGCCATGGGATATCGTAAACTGGGAATGGATTCCAGTCATCGTAGGGCTACATTGAGAAATCTTGTGACTTCTTTGATCAAAGAGGAGCGCATTGAAACCACTGAGCCCAAGGCCAAAGAAGCAAAGAGAATCGCTGAAAAAATGATCACCCTCGGTAAGAGAGGCGATTTGCATGCGAGAAGACAAGCTTTGGCTTATATTACAGAAGAAGCAGTTGTCGTGAAATTGTTCGACACTGTGGCACCCAAGTTCGCTGAGCGAAACGGTGGTTACACTAGAATTATTAAAAAAGGCCACAGACGTGGAGATGCTACGTTGATGGTGATTCTAGAGTTGGTAGACTAGACAGCGAAGGCTCCCTGGAGGGAGCCTTTTTTTGCCATCGTGATTGTATCGGAACAATTTTTGATAAGACAAAGAGCTTGATAGGATCTGTTCCTTTGGTTGCGTGACGTGATGGTAAGGAGTATGATAAACTAGTTGTTATTGACACCAAAGGAATGATATGGGGATAGACCATGATAAAGATAGAAGAGGTTACACACATCTATAAGAAACATGCCGGCGAAGAAATAAAAGCACTCGACCACATTGATTTGGAGGTGGCAGAAGGTGAATTTTTGGTGGTGATCGGGCACAATGGCTCTGGTAAATCCACCTTGGCCAAACACCTCAATACCTTGTTGGTACCGAGTCAGGGACGGGTGATGATTGATGGACTCGATACCCAGAATGCTGATGATGTTTGGGATATCCGCTCCCGGGTAGGGATGGTCTTTCAAAATCCGGACAATCAGCTCATTGCCACCACCGTGGAAGATGATGTGGCGTTTGGTTGCGAAAATCTGGGGATAGTTTCGGCGCAGATTCGAAAGCGCGTGGATGAAGCATTGCAGACAGTTGGTATGGATGGTTTTGCCAAGAAGGAACCACACTATCTTTCTGGTGGCCAGAAACAGCGTGTGGCCATTGCCGGGGTCATTGCCATGCGTCCCAAGTACATTGTACTCGATGAACCAACGGCTATGCTCGATCCAAGAGGCAGGCAAGAAGTGATGGAGACCATTCACCGTTTGAATAAAGAGGAAGGACTCACCATCATACACATTACCCATTATATGGAGGAAGCAATCAATGCGGACCGTGTGGTGGTGATGGAAGATGGCAAAATCATCACCCAGGGGACGCCTAAGGAGATCTTCTCCCAGGTTGATCTCTTAAAATCGTTGCGCATGGATGTACCACCGATGACGGAATTGGCGGCGGCATTGTGTGATGCGGGTTTATGCATCAGCAAAATGATCATGAGCGTGGAAGAGATGGTGGATGCTTTATGTTGATTACGCTAAAAGACATCAGCTATACATACAAATCCGGGACCCCTTATGAAACCAAGGCCATAGAGCAAATCAGCCTTTCTATTGCAGAAGGTGAATTTGTGGGGCTTATTGGTCATACGGGCTGTGGAAAATCTACTTTGGTACAGCATCTAAATGGTCTGTTGGTTCCCCATACCGGGGAAATGACCATTGATCAGGTTCGTTATTATGCTGGAGGCATCAAGCCAGATAAAGCGTTGCGAGAAAAAGTGGGTATGGTATTTCAGTATCCGGAGGATCAGTTGTTTGAAGAAACCGTATATGAGGATGTGGCGTTTGCGCCCAAGAATTTCGGATTGGCTCCAGAGTTGCTGGAGGAGCGCGTGCGGTCTGCCATTGAAGATGTCGGTCTTTCTTATGAAGCGATCAAGGATCGTTCTCCTTTTTCTCTTTCCGGAGGCCAGATGCGCAGGGTAGCCATTGCTGGCGTGCTGGCGGCCATGCCCAAGATTCTGGTTTTGGATGAGCCGACTGCCGGTCTTGATCCCAGAGGACGAGAAGAGATTTTGGCCCAGATTGATGCCTTGCATAAGAAGAGACATATCACCATCATTTTGGTTTCCCATAGCATGGATGATATTGCTGCACATGCGGATCGTGTTCTGGTGATGAATGCTGGTCGTATTGTGATCGATGATTCACCTAGAAAAGTGTTCAAGGAGCATGAGAGACTTCGTTCCATGGGTTTGGATATTCCTTCTGTTTCCAAGCTGATGCTTCAACTGAAAGAACGGGGATATCCCGTGGATACAGAGCTATTCACCATTGCGGAGGCAACAAAGGAAATTCTCCGGGTCAAAGGGGGTGGACAGCTTGTTTAGAGACATCACGATTGGGCAATACTTGCCAGGTGAATCGTTTATTCACCGACTTGACCCCCGCACCAAGATCTTGTCGGTGCTTTTCTTTATGGTAGGCATATTCGGAGTCAAGCATTTGACTTCCTATGTATTTGTGCTGGCGCTTACTTTGTTTGTTATTCTGAGTGCCCGCATTTCTTTATCCTATCTTTTGAAGGGACTCAAACCCATTTTCATTATTTTGGTATTTACAGTGGGTTTGCATTTGTTTATGACCCCGGGTGAGGAATTGGTGAGATTTATAGGCCTGACCATTACATTAGAAGGGGTGGAAAAAGCGGCCTTCATGGCCTTGAGACTGATTTTTCTGGTGTTGTTTGCTAGTCTTCTTACGTTAACGACGGCACCTATGAGCTTGACTGATGGCTTAGAGAAGCTTTTGACGCCCTTTGCCAAAATCGGTTTGCCGGCCCATGAGCTGGCCATGATGATGAGTATCGCACTACGCTTTATTCCTACGCTGATCGATGAGACAGACAAGATCATGAAGGCGCAGAAGGCCAGAGGCGCTGATTTTGAATCTGGGAATGTATGGCAACGCGCCAAGAGCATGATTCCCTTGCTGGTTCCTTTGTTTGTCAGTGCCTTTCGTCGTGCAGACGAATTGGCTATGGCCATGGAAGCAAGGTGTTATCGCGGTAGCCAAGGTAGAACCAGAATGAAGCAGTTACAGTATAGGCCGACGGATGTGTTGGTGACGGGCCTGATGGGAACGTTCATGCTGCTTACGTTTCTATATCTGTAAGGATGATTCTTTTTGATCCAAATGTTGATGTGGCGAGAAGGGGATACAAGGTGAAGATGTTACTTCGTTTGGCCTATGATGGCAGCCGTTATAGCGGCTGGCAGATACAAAACAATAGTCAAAAGCCCACCTTGCAGCAAACACTCGAAGAAGTGTTGTTTCAGATTACCCAAGAGCGCATTCGGGTGATGGCGTCTGGAAGAACGGATGCAGGGGTGCATGCCTTGCACCAGGCAGTGATGTTTCGCACCGAATCCAGCCTGACACCGGAACGTTTCATGTGCGCCTTGAACGCTCTTTTGCCCAAGGATATGGTGGTGAAATCAGCGCAGGTGGTAGCCGATGACTTTCATGTCATGGCCTGTGCCAGAAAAAAAACCTATCGCTATCTTATCCACAATCATCCGAACCGGGATGTGTTTTTGCGAGGTCTGGTGTTGGAGTATCCGAGACACCTTGATGTAGAGGCAATGCAGTCAGCCTGCGAGAAGCTTTTGGGGACCCATCATTTTGGCGCGTTTTGTGCTGCCAACAGTGCCGCCAAGACCTTCGAGAGAACCATCTATGAGGCAACAGTACGGCGGGAAGCGGAATTGGTGATTTTTGAAGTGACCGGTAATGGTTTTTTGTACAATATGGTGCGTATTATGGTGGGTACGCTTTTGGCGATTTCCGAGGGAAAAATGACAGAGCAGGTCTTTGAGGAGGCTTTTGTTACGCACAATCGAAGTACTCTTGGCAAAACGGCGCCACCAGAGGGATTGTATTTGGTGGATGTGAGCTACGAGGCGTAAAAGATGCAGTCAGCCTGTTGACAAATTTGGCTGCTTTCCCTATAATTAAAGACGCTGTTTGTAGCGGTTGTATAAACAAGAGCCCCGTTTGTACGATTTCTATAAAGGCTGATATCGAAATAATGAGGAGGTCAGTCATGAGTACCTTTATGGCAAAAGCACAAGATGTGCAAAGAAAATGGTATATCGTGGACGCAGAAGGTCAGACTTTGGGTAGATTGGCTACCAAAGTGGCAAGCGTTCTCAAGGGCAAACACAAGCCCATATATACGTCTCACGTGGATACGGGAGATTTTGTAATCGTCATCAATGCTGAAAAGATTGTGGTGACAGGAAATAAGGCCAATCAGAAGTTGTACAGAAGACACTCAGGTTATACTGGTGGATTAAAGGAAATTCCTTATGCTGTGATGATGCAGAAGCATCCAGAACGAATCGTGACCATAGCGGTCACAGGCATGATTCCTCACAATAAGCTGGGCAGGCAGATGATTACCAAACTCAAGGTGTATGCAGGAGCAGAACATCCGCATGCTGCACAGCAACCTGAAGTATTGGAAATAGGCTAGAAAGGGGGAGTCAATATGGCAAAGACAAGTGTAGTAGTATACAGAGGAACAGGACGTCGTAAAGATGCTGTGGCCAGAGTCAGATTGGTGCCAGGCGAAGGCAATGTGCTGATCAACAAGCGTCCGATGGATGAATATTTGGGCAAAAAGACCTTGGAAATGATTGTCAGACAGCCGTTGGAGCTTACGGAAAATGTAGACCGTTTTGATGTTTTGGCCACGGTAAATGGTGGTGGCGTAAGAGGACAGGCGGGTGCAGTTCGTTTGGGTATTGCAAGGGCTCTTCTGGTAGCCGATGAGAAATTGAGAAAGCCTTTGAAAAAAGCAGGCTTTTTAACCAGAGACAGCAGGATGAAGGAAAGAAGAAAATATGGTTTGAAGAAAGCCAGAAAAGCTTCACAGTTCTCCAAACGTTAAGACAAAACCAGAACCCTCAAATTTTGATTTGAGGGTTTTTTTGTACAAGAAGACCCTCCTGATGAAAAGTGGCAGTGCCAGAAACCATCAGCAAACCATTCCTTTGGTTCAAATTCTATTGATAAATATGGTCAATATGATATTATGGAGCATATCGATTTTTTTAAAGTCGGTGAAAACCTGGAAGAAATGAGGTGATTCTCATTGGCTCTTGAAGTGATGGAATCCATTGTACGAGTAGAGAAAGAGGCAGAAGAAATCCTTCGGCAGGCAAGTGAAGAAGCCCGTGGTTGGGTGCAGAAGGCAGAAGAAGAAATGGCGAATCTGGTTTTGCAGTATGCTGAAAAAGGACTGCTTGATGCCAGGCAGAAAGACTCGCTGGCAGAAAAGGAAGCCCAACTGGAGATAGAGGCTTCGACCAAAGAAAATGCTAAAGCCTGTGAAGCCATACGACAAGCTGGTGCAGAAAAAATGGATCAGGCGACTCGTCTGATTGTGGAAAGGATTGTGGACTCTTTTGGCTATCATTGATATGAGCAAGGTCGACCTGGTCGCCCTTGAAAAGGACAAACAGAATATCTTGAATGCTTTTCAAGATAGCGGGATGTTGGAAGTGGTGGCCGTTGAAGAGGGCTCCTTCCATGCCCAGGAGGATTGGTTTGAATCCTTGTCATTTCATAGCAATCAGGGGACCATCGAAAAGTTGGAGAGGGAGATTTCGGAAGTTGAATTCGCTCTTTCTTTTTTGAATCAGCGTGTGGAGGAAGAACCGGAAAAAAATATCTTGGTTCGTTCTCGGGATTTGGACGAGGTGCTGCAGCAAAAAGAAGACATCTTGGCCATTGCCAGTGTCTGTCGAGATTTTGAATTAGAAGAAAATGAGATTGACAGCAAGCGACACCGATTGCGTAATCTGGTCACCAAGTATCTTCCTTGGTTGGGGCTTAACCTGCGGCTGGAAGATATACAGGATACCAAAAACATGATGATTCGCGTCGGCAGCGTACCAAAATCCATGGCGGAAGACTTTTACCGCTTGGTCATGGAACAGGAGCTGTCCTTTATCAAGGCGCTGGGTGAGGAAAAGGAAGATGCCTATTTCTTTGTGGCCTTTCACAAGAGTCTACGGTCCATGGCCAGAGATGCTTCCAAGCAATATGATTTCACACAGGCCCATTTCGGGGATGTCCGAGGGACACCGGAAGGCATCATTGCTCAGTTGGAAAAGGACATTGAAAATTTATATCAGCAAAAAGAAATGCTGCAGAAACGAGCTGAGGAGATGGCGGGAAAAAGACGCCAGCTCATGATCCTTCTTGATGTGTTGTCTGTGGAACTACAACGTGAAAACGCAGCCTATCATGCTGTTCATAGCAAGAAAACCTTTGTGTTGCATGGTTGGGTTAAGACGACCAATGAAGCGGCGCTAGAAGGTGTATTGCGTGAGCATGTGGATTTTTATAAGTTGGATTTTGCACCGCCAGAGGAGGATGAACCCTTTCCAGTGTATACCCAAAATGTGGCTGCGGTGACTCCGTTTGAAATGGTTACCAATCTTTATAGCGTTCCCGCATCCAATGGCATCGATCCCAACAATGTAGTGGCTCCGTTTCATGCCATGTTTTTGGGCTTGATGATGGGTGATGTCGGGTATGGAATTTTGTTGGCTTTGGGTGGTTATTTTTACGGAAAGAAAGCAAAAGGCGGCGCCAAAAAGCTCTCGGGTGTCATTTTCTATGGAGGACTGTTTAGTATCTTCTGGGGCATTCTTTTGGGGAGCTATTTTGGAGATGTGGGCACCAGACTGGGTGTACCGGCCATTTTGATGAATCCGATGGAAGACCCCGTCAGTATGCTGGCTCTTTGCCTTGGGTTGGGGGCTTTGCACATTCTGGTAGGGATGGGTGTGAAGGCCTATATGCTCATCAAGGAAAAGAAATATCTCGATGCCGTGTTTGATGTTGGTTTTTGGTATTTTCTGCTAATTGGATTGCCCATGCTGATGACGCCCTTGGCCAGTACTGGTCAGGTAATGGCGCTGGTGGGGGCGGTAGGACTTCTTTTGACGCAAGGTAGGGAAAAGAAGAATATTTTTGGTAAAATATTAGGCGGACTGGGAAGTCTTTATGGTATTACAGGATACTTAAGCGATATCTTGTCCTATTCCAGATTGTTTGCCTTGTTGCTTAGTTCTGCGGTGGTGGCAATGGTGATGAACCAGATTGCGGCGATGGTGGGAGTCAACTGGATAGGATATATTTTTGCAGCCATTATTTTTGTAGCCGGGCATGCCTTTAATTTGTTCATTGGCGGTCTCGGTGCTTATGTGCATGGCAGCCGTTTGATTTATGTTGAGTTTTTCAGTAAGTTTTTTATGGGCGGAGGACATGCATTCGATCCTCTGCACAAGGAAACCAAATTTACATCAATAGAAAAAAAGGAGGCAGTATAACATGGGTATGGGTCAGATTTATGCAGTGTTGGGGGTGGCGTTTGCCGTCATTTTTCCTGGTATCGGTTCATCGTTGGGTGTAAAAAGTGCAGGTGAAGCAGGAGCAGGTGTGGTAACAGAGGATCCTGATAAGTTTGGACAGGTTCTCATTCTGGAACTTCTCCCTGGTACGCAAGGCATCTATGGTTTGCTGGTAGGTTTTATCATTATGACCAAGATCAATGTTTTTGGCGGTTTGGATCCAGTAACCACCACGGAAGGCTTGCTCTATTTGGCGGGCTCATTGCCCATTGCTGTGGTTGGTTTGATGTCGGCCATTGCACAGGGTAAAGTATCTACGGCTGGTGTCAGCATGATTGCCAAACGTCCCAAAGAAGTAGGGAAGGCCATGATTCTATCTGCCATGGTGGAAACGTATGCCGTATTGGCTTTGCTGGCCTCCTTCTTGGTCGTGTATTTTATTTAGCGAGGAGAAACGATGACGAATAGCCTGAAAGCCATTGAAAGCGAAATCCTTCGGGATGCGAAAGCGGAGGCAAAAAAGCAACTTCAGTTGGCCAAAGAGCGTGCCGAACAAAAGATTCAGGGCAAAAAACAGGAGTTGGAAAAAGCTTTTGTCTTGCGGTCTACTCTGAACACGGAAGAAGCCGCCAGGAAAAAGGAACGCCTTTTGACATCAGCCAGACTGGAACAGAGCAAAGAACGTTTGCAAGCCAAGCAGGAAATGATTGATTTGGCGTTTTCCAAGGTGGCGGAAGCCTTTGCGGCGATGGATGTGGACACACACAAAGATTGGCTGGAACGCTTGATGCTGGCAACATCAGAGACAGGTGTGGAAGTAGTTGTGCCGGGGAAAAGAGAGGTTGCTCTGGTCGATGAAGCACTGCTTACACGTGTCAATGAACAATTGAAGCGAAGCAAAAGACCAGGTAGCCTGGTTCTTTCGGAGCAGACGGGAGAGTTTGATCAGGGGTTTGTCCTTTTGGGAGAACAGTCTGAGATCAATGCCAGTTTGGAAGCCTTAATCAATAGTGTGCGTAAGGATCTGGAGTCTGACGTGGCTGGCATCTTGTTTGGATAGAAAAGAAGAAGGAGAGGTAGGCCCATGGCTCAACCCAGTAATACCTATAGCGTGGCCAGAATACACGCGCTAGAGACCAAACTGATGGACAAAATGAAATTTGAGCGGATGCTAGAGGCTGCTTCTGCCGATGATGTATTGAAAATCCTGGGCGAAAGCGGTGATTATGGTATAGCCTTGTCCGAGCTGAAAGGTCCTTGGGAATATGAAAATGTACTTCGCTCTGAGACAGGTGTCCTGCGCGATTTGTTGGAGCGTGTTTCTCCCAATCGCGAGATCACGGATTTATTCTTTTTACAATATGATGCCAATAATATCAAGGTGATGTTGAAGTCGAAAATATTGAATCGCGATTTTTCGGCATTTCTTTCTCCCCATGGCGTCGTTTCCCTAGAGATTCTTGCCTTGGCGTTCAAGGAGGATGATATGTCATATCTGCCTGTGTTTTGGCAGAGGGCGATCAGAGAAGCGCACAATGTGCAAGAAGATAAACCTGATCCCCAAAAAATGGATGTCATCATCGATAGAGCCCGGTATGCGGAAACCTTGCGGGTTGCCAAGCTTCATGGAGAAAAAGCTGTGTTGGATTATTTTCGCCGGGCGCTGGACTGGATCAACATCAAGTCCTTCTTCCGGGCCCATAAAGCGGATTTTTCGGCGCAATATTTTTCAGGTATTTTTATTCCGGGAGGATGGATTGAGGAGAGGCATTTTTGGAAGGGTTATGAGGAAGGGATGGACAGCTTGCAAGAGGCGCTGCACCAAACCATCTATGCTGATATTTTTTCTGAGACCAAGACCATTTATCAGGAGAACGGGCATCTTTGTGAGTTGGAAAAGAAGATTGATAATGAGGCCTTGTCTCAAATGAAAAAGCTGGCCAAGGACAATTACTCCGGTATTGAGCCCGTTCTTGGTTATATACTGGCCAAGGAGTACGAAGCCAAGGCAGTGCGCCTCATCATGGTGGGGAAACTCAATGGTCTGGGCAAGGATATCATCAAGGAAAGGCTGCGTGATGGCTATGTATAAAATTGCTGTGGTAGGAGAGCGAGATGCCATTTTGGGATTCAAGTCGCTGGGCCTGGATGTCTTTGCTGCCTATGGAGAAGAAGAAATCTCGCGGACATTGAATACATTGGCACGCAGTGATTATGCGGTCATTTTTATCACTGAAAAGACGGCGATGAAAGCGCAAGAGACGATCGATAAATATACCAGTAAGCCTTTTCCTGCCATTATTTTGATTCCAGGAGCCGACGGCTCTACCGGTGTAGGCATGATGGCCGTCAAGGCCAGTGTGGAAAAGGCCATCGGAACAGATATTTTATTCAAGGACGAATAATTCTGTAAGAAAGAGAGGGAAATCCATTGCAAGGTAGGATTGATAAAGTGTCCGGACCTCTAGTGGTTGCTAGTGGAATGGCCGATGCGAAAATGTTCGACGTGGTGCGGGTCAGTGAACATCGCCTGATTGGGGAAATCATCGAACTGCGTAATGACAAGGCATCGATTCAGGTATATGAAGAAACAGCAGGCCTAGGTCCTGGTGAAGTCGTTGAATCAACGGGAGAACCATTGAGTGTGGAACTGGGCCCAGGACTGATTGCAGCCATTTATGATGGCATTCAAAGACCTCTTACGGCCATTCGTGAGATGGTGGGAGACCGCATCACCAGAGGAATTGATGTAAGCTCTTTGGATACAGAAAAGAAATGGGCATTTAAGGCGGTAAAAAGCCAAGGGGATCGGGTGGAACCGGGCGATATTATTGGCACTGTACAGGAAACCACCATTGTGGAGCATCGCATTATGATTCCTGTTGGCACCGAAGGCATTATTGAAGAGATTTTTGAGGGTGATTTTACCATTGTAGAACCTGTCTGCCGAGTTAGGAACGGCTCAGGGGAACTGGTAGATGTCATTATGCGCCAAAAAACGCCGGTGCGTATTGGAAGAAAGTACAAGACCAAGCTTTCTCCGGAAGTGCCTATGGTGACGGGACAGAGAGTCATCGATACGTTTTTCCCTGTCTCCAAGGGAGGAACAGCTGCGGTACCTGGTCCCTTTGGTTCAGGAAAAACAGTGGTACAGCATCAGCTGGCCAAATGGGCCGATGCCGATATCATTGTGTATGTTGGCTGCGGAGAGCGCGGCAATGAAATGACGGATGTTTTGATGGAATTCCCGGAACTCAAAGATCCCAAAACGGGAGAACCATTGATGCAGCGTACGGTGTTGATTGCCAACACCTCTGACATGCCTGTGGCCGCCCGTGAAGCGTCCATCTATACTGGTATTACCATAGCGGAGTATTTCCGTGATATGGGCTATTCTGTGGCCATCATGGCAGATTCTACATCCAGATGGGCAGAAGCCTTGCGTGAAATGTCTGGACGTTTGGAAGAGATGCCTGGGGAGGAAGGTTATCCTGCTTATCTGTCCTCGCGTTTGGCTGAATTTTACGAACGTGCTGGTCGTGTTCTTTGTTTGGGACAGGATCACCGGGAAGCGGCCATTACGGCAATTGGGGCGGTATCTCCCCCGGGAGGCGACATTTCTGAGCCGGTATCCCAGGGAACATTGCGGATTGTCAAGGTGTTTTGGGGTCTGGATTCGGCGCTGGCTTATCGGCGGCATTTTCCGGCCATCAACTGGTTGAACAGTTATTCGCTGTATACGGCCAGACTGGCCAAGGCCATGGGAGAAGCCACCCATGAGGATTGGAATGAGTTGCGCAAGAAGGCCATGAGCCTGTTACAAAAAGAAGCGGAACTGGAAGAAATTGTTCGTTTGGTCGGGGTGGATGCGCTTAGTCTGGCTGATCGGTTGGTGATGGAGACGGCCCGCAGCTTGCGGGAGGATTATTTGCACCAAAATGCCTTCCACGAAGTGGATACCTTTACGAGTCTTCCCAAGCAATACAAAATGTTGCTTCTTATTTTAACGTTCCATGAGGAAGCGGAAGCGGCCTTTGACGAGGGTGCTGAGTTTGCTGATTTGCTGTTGGTGCCTGTTCGGGAAAAAATTGGACGTGCCAAGTATGTGAGTGAAGATAGAATGGAGGAACTTGACGATTTGATGCTGGAGATCAAGGACCAAGTGAAGGGACTCATTCCAAAGGGGGATCTGCCCTATGCTTAAAGAATATAAATCAATTCGAGAAGTAGTTGGCCCATTGATGCTTGTGGATGGCGTTGAAGGCGTGAAATATGATGAGTTGGTAGAGATTGAGCAAAAAAATGGTGAGATTCGCCAGGGCAAAGTCTTGGAGATTAACAAAGACAAGGCTCTTGTTCAATTGTTTGAAGGATCTCAAGGACTGAAGATTTCCACATCCAAATGTCGTTTTTTGGGGCATGGTATTGAGCTGTCTGTGTCTGAGGATATGCTGGGACGGGTTTTTTCCGGACTTGGTACTCCTATTGATGGTGGACCCAAGATCATTGCGGAAGCCAGAAAGGATATCAATGGGCAGCCATTGAATCCGGCTTCCAGAGACTATCCTTCTGAATTCATTCAAACGGGTATTTCGGCCATTGATGGCCTGAATACATTGGTGCGGGGACAGAAGCTGCCTGTATTTTCTGGCAGTGGTTTGCCTCATTCTCAGCTTGCGGCTCAGATTGCTCGTCAAGCCAAGGTGCTCGGTTCGGACAGCAAGTTTGCTGTGGTATTTGGGGCCATTGGAATCACCTATGAAGAAGCTGATTTCTTTATTTCCGATTTTCGCAAAACGGGAGCCATAGAGCGTACGGTTTTGTTTATGAATCTGGCCAATGATCCGGCCATTGAACGTATTGCCACACCTCGTATGGCCTTGACGGCAGCAGAATTTTTGGCGTATGAAAAAGGAATGCATGTGTTGGTTATTTTGACGGATATCACCAACTATGCTGAGGCGCTTCGTGAAGTAAGCGCGGCCAGAAAAGAAGTGCCGGGTCGTCGGGGTTATCCCGGTTATCTGTACACGGATTTGGCAACCATGTATGAACGTGCAGGTCGAATCAAGGGGAACGATGGTTCCATTACGCAAATTCCCATTTTGACCATGCCGGAGGATGATAAGACCCATCCCATCCCCGACTTGACAGGATACATCACAGAGGGACAGATCATTCTCTCTAGGGATCTGCACCGCTCGGGTATCGAGCCTCCCATCAATGTGTTGCCCTCGTTGTCTCGACTTAAGGACAAGGGTATTGGAAAAAACAAGACCAGAGAGGATCATGCAGATACCATGAACCAGCTGTTTGCAGCCTACGCCAGAGGCAAGGAAGCCAAGGAATTGGCCGTCATTCTGGGTGAGGGTGCCTTGTCAGATACGGACAAGTTGTATGCACAGTTTGCGGATGAGTTTGAGGAGAAATATGTTTCGCAGGGCTATGATACCAACAGGGGCATCATGGATACCCTGGCTTTGGGGTGGGAACTGTTGGACATCCTTCCCAAAAGTGAGCTCAAACGGATTCGTGAAGAATACATTGAAAAATATTTACCATCTATCGTTGGCAAAGGAGATGAGTAAGGTATGGCTCAAATGCTGAGTGTAAGTCCCACCAGGATGGAGTTGTCCCGTCTTAAAGCCAGAGTCAAGGTAGCCAGACGGGGTCATAAGCTCCTGAAGGATAAGCGAGACGAGATGGTCAGACAGTTTTTGGAGCTGGTGAGAGAAAACAAGGAACTACGAGAAACAGTGGAAGAAAAGATCACTGCTGCTTTGAGAAGCTTTGTGCTTACGCGTGCGGTAACCCCAGAAGAAATGCTGGAAGAAGCCATCATGGTGCCTACCCGCAGTGTGGAGTTGGAAGTGGGCAAGAAAAATATCATGAGTGTCTATTGCCCTGTTATCTCCTACCGCGAGGTCTTCGATGAGGAGGTTTCTCCTTATCCCTACAGCTTTGCTTCTACGTCGGAGCAGCTAGATGGTGCCATTCAGAATTTGTCTGTGGTGTTGCCGGCCATGCTGGAGCTTGCTGAAAAAGAGAAGTCTTGTCAGCTGCTGGCGGATGAGATTGAAAAGACCAGACGTCGTGTGAATGCTTTGGAGTATGTGATGATTCCCCAGATGGTGGAAACCATTCGTTACATTACCATGAAACTGGATGAGGATGAACGGGGATCTCGAATTCGCTTGATGAAGGTCAAGGACATGATTGCAGAGCGTGAGCGCCTGGAACAATGGGCAGCCAATCACAAGGACCAGCAAGGAACTCAATAACCAGAATAAAGTGAGACGATCTGTCCCCGTTGGGTGCAGGTCGTTTTTTGTATTTGGTTTTCTCAACTACCCTTTCGTTCTTTTTGATTATCTGTTACAATGATATGGAAAAAATTTCCAAAAATCTATGAGGTGATGAAAATGAAATATAGAGATGGACTGGGTTTGCAAAGTCGGATCAAAACCACCTATGGTAAGCTTCTTCCCGCAGAAAAAAAAATTGCTGACTACATTTTGAATCAGCAGTCTATTCCTTCCATCGACATCGATTCGCTGGCCAAGGAAACTCAAACCAGCAAAGCTTCGGTCAGTCGTTTCTGTAGGCGGTTGGGGTATGGAGGCTTCAAGGAGTTCAGTCTCCATTTGGCTCAGGAGAGAATTGAAAAGCCAAAAGGCACCGGAAATTACATCCAAAAAACGGTGAGTGGCAATGCGCAGGCTTGCTTGGATACCCATTATCTTATTGAGGATGAGAAGATTGCGAATCTGGCCAATCGTATTGCCCAGGCTCATCGCATTTTCTTGTTTGGCTCATCTGCTGTAATGCCCGTTATCCTAGATTTTTTTCAGAAGTTGCTTCGGGTAGGCATTGTTTGTCATTATGCGGAAGGGAGACGGATTCAGAATATGGAGTCTGTGTTGGCACACGACAATGACCTGGTGATTTCCTTTGATCTTTCTGGGGAAACGACTTCAACGGTGAAAGCGACGCAGGCGGCCATGGATGGGGGCGCCTATACCGTCACCATTTGCTGTGGCATTGGTTCCTCGCTGAGTGAAGTGGGTCATCTGCATCTCTATGGGGTGGGCCAGAAAACGGGGAATTACATCACGGGAACGGGTGAGACCCGGATTTCTTTGTTTACCATCGTGGACATTATTTTTTATAAGTTGATTGAGGCACTGCCCAAAGAACAGGTTGAGCATGCTTTGAACCGCACCAAAGATGTGATTATTGAAGAATGGAAATAAAGGGAGGAATCATGAAGATTATTGCCATATCAGGTAGCCCGAGAAACAAGGCCACGACCTACATCGCGCAGAAAGCGCTGGATCTGATCCAGGAAGCCTATCCCAAAGCCCAGACAGAACTGATTACCCTGAAGGGCAAACAAATTGCACCATGCAATGCTTGTGATTATTGTAAGCGAAACAAGGACTGGTGCATCATAAAAGACGATGCCAATGATTTGATCAAGAAAATCATTGAGGCAGATGGACTGTTGCTCGTGTCTCCTGTTTATGTGATGGAGCCTACACCCCAGCTGATGAGTCTCTTTTCCCGTATGCGACCGATTCATCATGTGTTTCCGGATTCGCTCCGGCATACCCTGGGCGCTAGTATTGCTGTAGGCGGCACCCGGAATGGGGGCCAGGAAATTGCTGTCAATACTATGAACAATTTGCTGCTTTCACGCAGTGTGAATGTGGTCAGCAATGAGGTGTTTGGCTATCATGGGGGCAAAGTCTGGAGTCAGGACCAAGGGGCGCAAGGGGCCGAGGCTGATGTAATTGGGATGAAGACGGTAACGAGTCTTGCTTTGAAGCTGGCTGAAATGGTGAATATCGTGACTGAGGGATGCAGGGCTAGCGGAAAGTAGTGCCAAGAAAAACAGATATTTAGGAAAATAATTTCAAAAAAATAGAGGAATTCCAAAAGAAGACTCGAATACTAAGGCCAAAGGAACAATATTTCACTTGAATTTCAGAATATGAAAATTAATTCCATGAGGAGGAAGTTATGAAAAAGAGTCTTTTTTTGATGTTGGTGGTGGTGATGTTGGTGGGTGCGTTATCGCTCACGGGCTGTTCACCGGCAGAAGAGCCTGAGCCCAGCGAAGAACCGTCTGAGGAAGTTGCAGAGGAGCCAGCAGAGGAGTTTCCAGTGATTGATATTCGAAGCTTGAATATCGCTGGCGGCGGTGCCGGTGGCTCTTGGTATTTGATTGTTGCTCAGTTGTCCGAGCAACTCAAAGAAACCATGCCTGGCGTCAACGTATCGGTGGTTGAAGGGGGCGCGATTTCCAATGTCCGTTTGGTCAATGAAGGCATCGACCTGGATATGGGCGCAGCTGCTCTTCCTGATGTGCTGACGGCTTTGGCCAAAAAAGGTTCGTTCGCAGAAGACAACATTGACAATGTCAAGGTCATTATGAACTTTGCCCATGACTTTGTGCAATTCACGGTCAAGGCGGATAGCAATATCAACAGCATCGCTGATCTTTCCGACAAAGTTGTTCTGCCTGGTCCCAATGGTTGGGGAATCGAAGCATTGACCAGAAACGTCCTGGAGATTTATGGAATGACCTATGATGACATCAAAGCCAATGGCGGAGATATTTCCTTTGTGAGCTGGGGCGAAGCACCTAGTCTGATCAAGGATGGACATGCGGATATGGTCGCTTTCAAAGGAGCATTCCCCAGTGCCAATATCATGGAGATCGAAGCGACCAATGATGCCAAGGTACTGAGCCTGGATCAGGATAAACTGGAAGAATTCATGGCCACCAACCCAGGTTACATGCCGGGCACCATTCCAGCTGGAACTTACAAAGGGCAAAGTGAAGATGCATTGACCATTGCTCATACCTCGGTGTTGTTTGTCAATGGAGATCTTAGTGATGATGTGGTGTATGTATTGACCAAAACCCTGTATGAAAATGCGGAGTACTTCAGTCAAATCGAGGGAGTAGTCATCGACGAAAACCCCATTGAGGGCGTTGATCTGGATGTTATTCATCCTGGTGCACTGCGTTACTATGAGGAGCAGGGACTTATCTAGACAGGCTCCAAGCGTTTGGTGCATCGTAAGATAGGAGCAAGTTCAAGAGGGTTGAGGATAACTCCTCAACCCTTCTTTTGGAGAAAAGGGATAAGAAGGGTGTGATTTTTGATGAAGCAAGTAACGCATAAGGCCAGTATTTTGGATGACATCGATATCAAGCAAGACACCAATATGGACCACGCGTTTCACAATGGAATCGGCTCACTTACGTGGGTACAATGGTTGTATACCCTGGCGGCCTTAGTGCTGTCGGCTTTTTCATTGTATACGGCTGCCTTTGGTTTATTGGAATCCTGGAAGCACAGGATGATTCACTTGATGCTCATTCTTGCCATGGTGTATTTTTCTTTGTTGCACAAAGGAATCAAGGAAGGCAAGAAGGCATTGACAGCCTGGATGGTCATCATGGTGGCCATGATGGCATCGTTGAGCGTTTATGTAAGCATAGACTATCAGAATATCATTTTAAGAATGGGTCAGCCCAATGGACTGGATAAAATTTTTGGTACCATGCTGATTGTTCTGGTGATGGTTGCCTCTGCCAAGAAAATGGGTTGGGCCATCACGTCCTTGGGCGGATTCTTTATGCTGTATGCATTGTTCGGTTATGTTTTTCCTGGTGACCTGTATCATCGGGGCATGAGCTATGGTCGTTTTATTGACTTCTTGTTCAACCAGACCATCGGCATCTTGGGTGTCCCCATCAAGGTGGCCGCTGAATACGTCATCATGTTCATCATTTTTGGCGCATTTCTGAGCAAATCAGGGGTGGGAGAATTTTTTATTCGGTTATCTGTGGCCTTGACGGGCAAGATGTGGGGTGGTCCGGCCAAGGCCGCTGTGGTGGCCAGTGCATTGATGGCCACCATCAATGGCAGTGGGGTGGGAAATGCGGTGGCCACAGGCTCGATCACCATTCCCTTGATGAAAAAGGTGGGCTACAAGCCTCACTTTGCTGCAGCGGTGGAAGCGGCTGCTTCCAATGGGGGTATGATTATGCCCCCGGTCATGGCGTCGGTGGCCTTTTTGATTGCTGAGTTTACCAAGACACCTTATTCCCAGGTTATGCTACATGGTTTGATCCCAGCTGTGTTGTATTTTGTTGCCGTAATGATCATGGTCCATTACGAAGCCAAGCGGACAGATTTGTCTCCTCTTCGAGATGACGAGATTCCGGACTGGAGAGAAGTCTTGAGGGATGGCTGGTTCTATTTTGTACCCATCATAGTCCTGGCTTACATGCTTTTTAAAGGCTATTCTCCCATGATGGCGGCCATCACAGGCATTGTTCTTATGGTGATTTTGTCTTATGTGAAGAAGAAGACCCGCATGGGTATCAAGGAAATTTTGGCTGCCATGGAAGAGGGTGCCACCAATACCATCGCTGTATCGGTCGCTTGCGCTGTGGCAGGGATCATTGTCGGGGTTATCACTGGCACCGGCTTGGGAGTTAAGTTTTCTTCCATGATCGTGGCGCTGGCCGGAGACAGTATGTTCTTGGTGTTGTTTCTGACGATGATCAGTTCCATAGTGATGGGCATGGGTATGACAGCGGCTGCGGTGTATGTGATCGTATCGGCACTTACGGTACCTGCCATGATTGGTATGGGCATCCCCATTATGCCGGCTCATTTCTTTGTTTACTACTATGGCATCTCCAGTGCCATTACACCGCCGGTTGCCTTGGCGGCATATGGGGCGGCGGGTATTGCCGGCGCCAATCAAAACAAGACGGCGGTTACGGCCATGCGACTGGCCATCGTGACCTTTGTCGTTCCTTTTGCCTTTGTGTATAATCCTGAGTTGCTGGCTATTGGTGCGGCTGGTGATATTATCATTACCTTCTTTTTTGCCATCATTGGCGTTATAGCCATCTCATCGTCCGTGTCCAATTGGTTGTTGGTGCGAACCAAATTGTGGGAGAGAGGTCTTCTTATGGTGGCTGGGGTAATTTTGCTCATCAACTCGCTGTTTCTGAACCTGATTGGCGCAGGACTCTTTATTGTCTTGTTTTACAACCAGAAAAACAGAAAGCAAACGCTGGAAACAAACTGATTTCAACAACTTCCTTTCCGTTTTGGGGGCATGTCTAGCATGCCCCTTTTTTGAGCTTGTTGGGCTACTTTACTTTTCTTTTGATGTTGCTCATAATAAAAGCGAAGAAAGAAGAAAAAGAACATGTGGCTTTAAGGTCATGGTAGGAAAAGGTTGGAGGAATAAGGATATGGACATGAATGTGCTGCAAGCGATACAAGACGAAATTAGATCAGGACGTAAGGTTTGCCAGATTGTCATCACCAAGGCGGAAGGATCGACACCCAGATCAACGGGTACCATGATGGTGGTTCGACAAGATGGAAGCATCGAGGGTACGGTGGGTGGCGGCCTCGTAGAATTTGAAGCGATCAAGAGGGCCAAAGAGTTGTTTTGTAACGGTCGTTGCGAAATGAATGAATATGTGATCAAGACGGATCAGGAGTTGATGGCTGGGAAGGTGACGTTGTTTTATAAGGTTTTTGCACCGGGAGAGCAGCTGTTGATTTTCGGGGCAGGCCATGTTGGCTACCAACTGTATACTTTGGCCAGGATGCTTCATTTTGAGGTCATGATGTTGGATGAACGGGAGGGGTTTCTCAGTGAGGAGCGCTATCCGGAAGCAACGCTCATGTTCGGATCGTTTGTGGAGAGTATAAAGAAAATTTCCTTTCATGATCATTGCTATGCAGTGGTGGCTTCTTCTTCCCATGCTTCTGATGAGGAGATCCTTTATCACTTGATGGACAAGCTGCTGACCTATGTGGGTATGTTGGGGAGCCAAAAAAAGGTCGACAGCATCAAGGCACATTTGCGTGAGCGTGGTGTTTCCATGGCCGATTTGAGTCGGTTGCATGCTCCCATTGGCATTCCCTTGGGAGGCCAGATGCCAGAAGAGGTAGCACTCAGTATTTTGGCAGAGTTGGTTCGTCATAAATATCAGGGTGGCAGCAAGTAGAGTAAGGAGATATTCGTGATGCCAGTTTACCCCGGGGGGGTAAACTGGTTTTTTTGTTAAACAGGTGCATAAAATTTTGGTTTCTTGTTTCTATCCGATAGAATGGAAATAGAATTCGAGGTGAGGCTATTGCTTTGTCAATGTACTAGGGAAGATCTCGAGAGGGATCTGGATACGCAAAAAGTGGTCTGTTTGTTTGCGTCGTTGGCGCCAGATGACAGGCTGATTGATTTTTATCGTTTGTCCAAAGGGCACCGTAATCAGAATTTTCTTTTGAGTACCAGCAAAGGGAAGTATTTGTTACGCATTCGATCCAGGCAAGCGGAACATTGGCCGGCCACAAGCGATGTGGAACAGGCCGTGTTTCATCAACTGGAACAAAGCATTGTGCATCCAGTGTTGCTATGCAAACGCAGGGATCTGAGCATGGAATGCGATCTGTACGATTATCTGGAAGGGCGGGAATTGGATGGAGCGATGGACTTTTTGTCTGTGGACGCGATGCATCAGCTTTTCTTTCAGCTAGGCCATGATTTGGCCAGTATTCATGCTACCAAAAGTTTTGCCAGTCCGGGAGTTTTGGATGAGAATTTGAATATCGTGAAGGTTCTTCCTGGCATTCTCTCTTGGTGGGATCTGTTTGCTACCGAAACACTTAAGCGTCGTTTGGATGTTTTGTTATGGGAACGCATTAGAAAAGCGCTCGACACACATCAGTCGACCTGTCGGTTGCTTGATGAGGATGTCTGCTTGGTTCATGGTGACTGCAGTAGGGAAAATATTTTGCTACGAACCTCTGATTTGGCTTTTTTGGATTGGGAGTTTGTCAGTGCAGGACATCGGTATGCCGATATCGGCCAATTGTTTCGTGGTGTTTCTGGTGAAGCCAAGGAGCGCACCTGGTTCGAGCAGGGCTATGAGTCTAGGCTTCCAGGGGTACTGGATGAACTGTGGTGGCGACTGGCCAAATTGAGGGATTTGTTTTCGTTGATTCAGTTGATGGGAAGAACAGAGACAGAAGAAGAGCGGGTGAATGATTTAACAAAGTGGCTCGTTCATACCTTGGGTGAGTTGGAACGTTGAATGGGATAATATGGGGGACGTATGGAACGTGTGGCACTGTTGCGTTGTGAATCTTATGAAGTGGATCAGATTGAGCATTCCCTCCGACGGGGTTTCGACCTCTTGGGGGGAGACCTTTTTTTAAGGCAACTGATCCCGTATGGAGCGAAGGTGCTACTGAAGCCGAACCTCCTGTCTGTGGAAACACCAGGTTCACCGGTGGTGACAGATTATCGGACCTTTGAAGCGGTGATTCGTATTTTGAAGGATTATGCGGGTAGTCTTTCTTTTGGTGATTCACCAGGGTTTGGCAAAGCTGAAAAAGCCGCCAAGAGTGCGGGACTGATGGAAGTGGCGCAGCGGTATGGTGTGGCCTTTGATCCCTTTGAAACCTGGCAGACGGTTTTGGTCCCGGAGCATTTTTTGGTTTCTTCCTTTGATGTGGCCACAGCAGCGCTCGATGCGGATGTGCTGATCAGTCTTCCCCGTCTGAAGACGCATGGCATGACCTCCTACACGGGTGCCATCAAGAACCAGTTTGGATGCATCCCTGGTCTGAAGAAAGCCAATTGGCATAGCCGGATGCCCAAAGCCAAAGATTTTTCCGATATGTTGCTGGATATCAATCGGGTGGTGGATACCAAGTTTGCCATTTTGGATGGTATTGTAGCCATGGAGGGAAACGGTCCCAAGAATGGTTCTCCAAGGAAAATGAACACCTTGATTATGGGAGAGAGTCTCAGCGCTGTAGATGCTTTGGCGGCTACCTTGATTGGCTATGATCCTTTGGAGATTCCATATCTCAAGCAAGCCTACAAGAGAAAGGTCGGACCCGTCCTTTTGGATGATTTTGAGATCATGGGAGAGTCGGTCGATTCCATGAAACCCGATCATTTTGTGCGTATACGGGGTAAAAACCACATGAGTTTTCAAGATGGTGGACGGTGGAACAAGTGGCTGCGCGATATCATTGCTCCCAAACCGATACTTGTTCCTCACGATTGTATCAGTTGTCGGCGCTGTGCCGAGATTTGCCCGGAAAGCCCCAATGTCATTTCTTTTTATAAGGATGGAGAGAGATGGCTTCCTGCATGGCAGTATGATAGTTGTATTCGTTGCTTTTGCTGTCAGGAAATTTGTCCGGCGGGTGCCATTAAGATAGAATATCCCCCACTGGCGAAGTGGCTGAAGATGGATCAATAGGAGGAGTCAATGTTTGTTGAACAGGTATCGTTTTTTGTTGCTTTTGGCGCAGGCTTGTTGAGCTTTTTTAGTCCGTGCATATTGCCTTTGATTCCCGTTTATATTCTCTATATTTCAGGTACCACCATGGCCACGGCAGAAAAGAACCGAAAACTGACTTTGATGAGAACACTGGGTTTTGTCATTGGCTTTACGCTGGTTTTCATGCTCATGGGTTCTACGGCCAGTTGGCTGGGGCGCATTTTTCTTACGAACCGGATCTGGTTCAATAGACTGGCTGCCATCTTCTTGTTGGTGTTTGGTCTGCAGATGATGGATGTGGTGCATATTGGGTTTTTGGAGATGGAAAAACGTTTGGATGGTCCCAAGAAGATGACTGGCTGGTTGTCTTCGATTCTCATTGGCATGGCTTTTGCCGCAGGATGGTCTCCTTGCTTTGGACCTATTTTGGCCTCCATTTTGATGCTGGCCGGGCAATCGTCCACGTTGTGGCAAGGTATGCTCCTGCTGCTGGTCTATTCTCTTGGAATGGGAATTCCCTTTATGCTGACAGCCCTGTTTATCGATCGCTTCAAAGGATTTTTAGAAAAAAATCAGCGTATCATACAGATTATGCCTAAGGTAGGTGGCGCTATTTTAATTTTATTTGCCATTTTGTTGATGTTTGATCGGGTGGCCATCATTGCCAACTGGCTGATGTGAGGAGGTTCTTATGAAAATATTCAGAAAAAAGCTGGTCTGGTTGCTTGTTTTGCTGCTGTTGCTACCGGTGGGGACTGGCTGTAACCGAGGGTCGGTTTCGGAGGAAGAATCAGAGGCTGTGCCCATTTTATCTTATCAAGATGACGGACAGATCATAGAGGTGGAGAAGGAAGCGCCCAATTTCAGTCTTACCAGTCTTGATGGGGAGGTCATAACCCTGGAGGATTATCGTGGCCAGATTGTGATGCTGACATTTTTTTCGAGCACCTGATTTTACTGTAAAGAGGAGTTGCCTCTTTTGGATGAAGTAGATCAGGAAAATGAAGACACCAAGGTCATTGCCATCAATGTGGGAGAATCAGAAGAAACAGTGAGAAAATTTGTAGAAGAAGGTGGATATGAGTTGACGGTGGTTTTGGACCCGGATGCTTTGTTGAGTATCAAGTATCTCGTGGGCGCCGTGCCTACGACGTATTATATTGATGCACAGGGAATCAACTTGGGTGCCTATCCTGGCATGCTGCCCAAGGACCGGGCGGTTATGTTCTTGGAAGCCATTCGCAGCCAGCAGTAAGCAGTGTATCCCGGAGCTGATGTTGGTGGGTGTGGCTGGTAGCGAAAAATGGCCAACAAAAAAGCCTGTGGATGAACCACAGGCTTTACTTTTTTTGTCAAGCCATTAGATGGATACTACGTTCTCTGCTTGAGGACCTTTGGCGCCTTGAGTAACGTCAAACGTAACTTCTTCGCCTTCATCTAGGGATTTGAAACCTTCTTTTTGAATTTGTGAGAAATGTACAAATACGTCAGTACCATCCTCAGATTCAATAAAACCAAAACCCTTTTCACCATTAAACCATTTTACTTTGCCGTTAGCCATTTTTTTCCTCCGAAAAATTTAATCCTCAAACTTGGTAAATCTCATTATTAAGATTTGAAACCATCTTGGCTGTTACAACTCTCAACAATTTCTGTTTCTTTGATAACAATACTTACTACAACCTCAAGGTACTTACTAAGAATAGACTAGAATGCCAAAAATAGCAAATTTTTTTTAAAGAAAACCAAATTATGATAAAAATAGGTGTATAATAATTCGTTAATGCCTTAAGATATATCTTCCATTTTAAGAGAAAGAATGAAAAAAAGCCAGCGGCATAGCCACTGGCTTGATCAGCAATTGCATGAACTAGATGGATACTACATTTTCTGCTTGAGGGCCTTTGGCGCCTTGCGTAACGTCAAACGTTACCTCTTCGCCTTCATCCAGGGATTTGAAACCTTCTTTTTGAATTTGCGAGAAGTGTACAAATACGTCAGTACCATCTTCTGATTCAATAAAACCAAAACCCTTTTCACTGTTAAACCATTTTACTTTACCGTTAGCCATTTTTTCCTCCAAAATTTTAATCCTTAAACATTGGTAAATCTCATTATTAAGATTTGAAACCATCGTGGTTGCTACCACTTTTTACCATTTCTACTTCTTTGATAATAATACTTACAGCAATCTCAAGGTACCTGTTAAACATACACTAAAAAGTCAGAAAATGCAAATATTTTCCCAAAGGAATGAAAAATGGGGTAAAATATAGCCATGCTTTGGGAATGATTAACCATAATATCTAGATTTAGGGGGAACGATGGGACGCAATCAGCAGCATCGACAGTACCAAGTGATACGCAGCAATCGAAAGACCATATCGTTACAGGTCCTTGATGAGAAGTCGCTGTTGGTACGGGCTCCTTACGCCATGTCAGAACTAGCCATAGAGGATTTTGTCCAACTGAAGAAAAAATGGGTGGATCGGGCACGCTTGCAGATGAAGGAAAAAGAGCGCCAGCTGGCCATGATGTCTTTTGGGGATGGTAATCCATTTTTGCTTTTGGGAAAAACCTATCATCTGCAGGTTCGGTTGCTGGAACCTGAGCATGAAAAACCGGGAGTGAAGTTGCTGGCAGGCACAGAGCGGCTCGAGGTGTTGGTGGCATCCGGCGACCAGGTCAGAGAGGTCTTGTTTTCTTATTTATCACAACTTGCCCGCTGGGAATTGCCGCCTCTTGTCAAGGATTGGGCGCACCGGATGCAAGTGAATGTGGGATTGATACGGATCAGGCAGCAACGTACGCGGTGGGGGAGCTGCAGCAGTTTGGGGCACATCAATCTGAATGCCAGAATCATGATGGCTCCTACCGAGGTTATCGAGTACCTGGTCATTCATGAATTGGCGCATCGGGTACATCCACACCACGGGCGGACATTTTATCAGTTGGTGGAACAATATTGTCCGCAGTATCGTATACATCAATATTGGCTGAAGGAGCATGCATTTTTGTTGGCCTTGTGAGAGAATGCCAGACGGGCAAAATGCAATCTTTTGTAAAGCTGATGTGTTTGATATAATATAGGCAAGCAAATTATGAGGAGGTAGTGATGGTAGAAAACCGTTTGACGAAATCCAAAGACAAGAAGGTATTTGGTGTTTGTGGGGGTGTCGCTGAGTATTTTGGCATTGACCCTACGTTGGTACGGCTCGTCTGGGCGCTGGCTATTTTGGTATGGGGTGCCGGCCTGTGGCTCTACATTATTCTGGCCATCGTGATGCCAGACAGTGACAAGGAAGCAGGTTCCACCAGAATCAATGAGTCTGATGATGACATCGTGGTGAGTGTGCTGGATGAGGATGAGGCTGAGGAACCGGAAAAAAAGTAGTGGAGAAAAATGGGAATATCACTGGAGGATTGTGGCTGATAGCCTTAGGGATATTGTTTTTAAGCATCACCTTTGGTGGGGTTTCTTTCTCCTTTGTGCAGGCCATGTTTTATGGTTGGCCGCTTTTGATCATTGGGTGGGGTGTTTGCCTGATTTTTCCGCAAAGGAAAATGGTGCAGATGCTGGTCTTTGTGGTGCAGGTCGGCCTGTTGTTGGCTTTGGGACTCTTTTTGGGATCCGGAGGAACTGTGCACCAGGGCAGTACGTCAGATTGGATGGTCCAAGAATTTACCAGTTTAGAACTGCCCCAAACCATGGAGGAGCCCTTGTCGGTTTCGCTGGAAAGTATTTTTTCCCAAGTTGGTCTACTGGTTCTTTCCGAGGAGCAGGATCCTGTTTGTGTGGTGCGAAGTGATCATCCGGGACTGGATTACGCTGTTGATGCTAAGGAGGGTCTTCTGGCTATGGAGATCAAGCCCGGCCTTTCGATGGGGATGGACATGCGGCATCATTTGACCTGGGAGCTTGTGAACGTGGCGACGTGGCAAGTGGACTTGGACAGTGTGTTTTCCGTTTTGGATGCGGATTTCCGAGAAGCTTCTATTCAGTCTATTCACAGCCAAGGCGCATTTTCTGTGAACCATATCCGGTTAGGCAGGCCAGCGGGGACGCTTCTTATCGATGTAGACAGCGGGATGTCCTCAACTGTCATTGTGTTGCCCCGGGGTGTTCCCGTGCAGGTGGAGGTCAGCAAAGGATTGTCATCGGTGCGCTTGGATGGGCAAGTTTTGCGACAGGGTGTATTTGAATCCGTAGGATACCAAGAGGCCAAAGATCGGATAGAGATCCATGTGGATGTAGGATTATCAAAGGTGAGCCTGGTGACGGATAAAGAGTAGTGAGCGCTTCAAGCTATGTTTTCGGACATAGCTTGTTTTTGTGATAAGGAGGTTATCAATTGATTGCAGCAGATATTTGGCTTCGAGGGGGGAGTCTGGTACACAGTGGAAAAAGCATTGAGCAGAAGGATTTGTTGATCAAAGATCACAGGATCCTGCAAATCCTGGATCCTCGGGATCGTCATTTGGTGCAAGCCAAAACCATGATTGATCTGACGGGGCGTTATGTGATGCCTGGTCTGGTGAATACGCATACCCATCTTTTTCAAACATTGTTTAAAGGATTGGGTCGGGATTTAAACTTGTTGGATTGGTTGGCGGCCTCGGTTCGTCCCAATGCACCCAAGTTGACCCGACAGGACTGTTATTATGCGGCGCTTTTGGGTGGTATGGATCTGGCGATGTCGGGTGGTACGACAGTGATGGATTTCATGTATGCCAATGAGCACAAGGATTCAGTGTTGGGCACCATCGATGCCTTGCAGGATTTGGGGCTTCGCAGTGTCATTGGCCGGGGATTCATCGATGTCACGTTGCCTGATGAGAATCATAACCGGTTGGTAGAGACGCCTGAGGAAGTGTTGTATCAGGTGGATCAATTGAAAGCATATACCAGGGCTATGCGCCGTGTGGACATTGGTATTGCCGGCAGTGTCTTTTGGGCCATTTCAGAAGAAGGCTTCGAGGCGATTCGAGATTATGCCAATGCCCAAGATGTGGTGGTGGCCCTGCATGCCTCGGAAACCGTGGATGATAATGAGGATAGTATAAAACGCTTTGGACTTCGAATGTTCCCTTATCTCGAGAAGATTGGCTTTCTGAAGGAATGGCTGACGGCGGTGCACTGCGTTACGCTTGATGAAGCAGACATGGAATTGATTGCCAGTCACGGCGTCAAGGTATCCTACAATCCCGTCAGCAATTTGATTCTTGGCTCTGGTATACCGCCTATGGAGGCATTGCGTAAACGCGGGGTTCACATCGGGTTGGGCACGGATGGTGCGGCTTCCAATGATTCTCAGGACATGCTGGAAACCATGAAGCTGGGAGCTTTGTTGCAAAAGGGAATCAATGAAGATCCTACAGTTTTTTCTGCGGATGAAGTGTACCGAATGGCTACGCTTGGCGGGGCCAGTTGCTGTGGGTTGAACGGCCAGGTCGGTCTTTTGAAGGAAGGATATCTGGCTGATTTGATGGTGTATAATCCTCATCGCATCAAATCAGCACCTGTTTACAATCCGGTGACATCCTTGGTGTATGCTTCTGATGCGAACAATGTTGAGATGGTGCTGGTGGATGGGGAAGTGATTTATCGTGACGGACGTTTTACCCATGTGAATCAGGAGGATGTTTTGTTGTGGATCGAAGAAATTCAGCGTAAGTTTATAGTCTCATAGTCGGTTTTGTCATCGATGGGTTTTGGTAAGAGATGTTCTCAGGATGCCTGAGGGAAAAATCGACAGAAAAAATCGATAAAAAAAATCGATAAAAAAAATCGATAAAAAAATCCTCAAGCTGGTTGGCTTGAGGATTTTTTTATCCAAGAACCCAGGTTCTTAAGGCGTGGGCCACACCGTCTTCTTCATTGCTCAAGGTGACCTGATTGGACAAGTCCTTGATAGGCTCGGAAGCATTGCCCATGGCCACGCCAAGCCCTGCGTATTGAAGCATGGATAAGTCATTTCCGCTGTCGCCGATGGCCATCACTTCTTCAGGATGGATATTCCAGCTGTCGGCCAGAAAAGACAGGGCGGCTCCTTTGGTGGCTTGCATGTGGGTGAATTCCAAAAAGTTTGGCTTGGAAAAAGTCATGTGTACTTCTGGCGGAAGGTTTTTTCTAAGCTCATCATGCAAATCGCGCAGCACATCATGCTCATCCATGAGAAGAATTTTGGCGGTGCTTTGCCAGGCGTAGTCTTGCAGAGCGCCGACTTCTTTGAATTGGACTTCTCGGGCAAAAGATTGGTAGTAGTCGGTCCATTTGTTTTTTTCTTTTACATAGACAAATTGATCATCGTAAAGATTGATATGGATGTTTCTTTGCTGGGCTCTTCGCAGGATGCTTTCAATGCTGGCTCGCTCCAGTTCACAGGCATAGAGGATTTCATTGTTTCTAGGCTGAATCACCTTGGCACCCTGAAAGGTACCGCAGGGATCTGTGAGCTTTAGACTATGCCAATAAGGAATGGTGGCGGCTGGCATTCTTCCTGTCATGAGAAGAAAGTGTATGTTGTTGTCCAAGATTTCTTGGATGGCGCTCCTGTTACCGGGACTGATGCTTAAATCGTGTGCAAGTAGCGTATCGTCTAAGTCACAGGCAATAAGTTTGATCATGGGGCTCCTTTGTTTGGTTCAGTGTTGTTTCCATATTACCACAGATTAGGAAGAATCAAAGAGCCGATGGCAGCGCAAACAGAGGAATCGGCCGTGGCGTGGGGCTTTCCACTGGATTTCTATTCAACATTGAATAGAAATCCAGAAGAATTATTTATCTGACGTTATGCTGCCAAATAAGACCATTATATTTAACTTTAGTATTCAGGATTGCAAATCACAATAAGATTTGACCAAAAAAGAATGCGTATAACCCTTATATAACGTACGTCTGCGACAAGTATTCATTTTCGAATAGATAATAGAGTAAAGACTCTTATAAAGGGCATGCGGGCTCTTTTCAATACAAGGAATTGCTTTATGATAATGTTAGAAACATAGAAAATGGATCGGTTGGAAGGAGAAGGACAAGATGGAGGTTAGAGATTTAAAGCTTGTGGCAGACAGACTGGACTGCGTGAATGTGCTGATGGACAAGAACCGGGAAGCAGACAAGGTGCTGACAAACGCTCAGGTGGTCAATGTGCTCACCAAGGAGATTTACAAGGCCGATATCGCAATGCAGGGCAAGTACATCCTGATGGTAGGCGATTGTTCCGGCCTCATTGGAGAAAAGACGGAAGTCATCGATCTGGAGGGTCGTTATGCAACACCTGGATTCATTGATTCCCATATGCATTTTGAAAGCGCAATGCTGACCATCACTGAATTTTCCAGATTGTCTTTGCCCACAGGAACCACTTGCCTGATTTCGGATCCTCATGAAATCGGCAATGTTTTGGGACTGACGGGCATCCGGGCCATGGCCGAAGAGGCGGCTCAGATGCCGCACCATGTGCATTGCCGGGTTCCGGCATTGACACCGGATTCACCGGGACTGGAGACGGCCGGTTTTGACATCACCTCCGAACATATTCCTGAGATGCTCGAGTATCCTTCTGTTAGCGGTATCGGAGAGACCCAGGGCGTTACGGCCATCAAGTTTGTTTATGATCACAATTATGAGGTCATCAAGGATACCATCGCCTCCACTGTGTATGCCCGCAGTCAGGGCAAGAAGGTGGACGGCAATGCGGCTGAGATTTTTGGGGAGGAGCTGGCCGCCCATATCATTTGCGGTGGTACGGATATTTCTTGCCATGAGACCACCACCAAAAGAGAATGTGTGGAAAAGCTGCGTTATGGGGTGTATGTGCTGATGCGTGAAGGCTCCACCCAGCGCAACATGAGTGAGTGCATCCGGGCCCTTACGGAAGATGGACTGGATTCCAGACGATTGATTTTGGCTACGGACGACATGCTGGCAGAGGACATCGCCGCCAAAGGTCACATGAATGACATCGTCAGACGCACCATCAAAGAAGGAGTCGATCCCATAGAAGCCATTCAGATGGTGACCATCAATGCAGCCACCTGGCAGGGACTCGATGAAATCGGTGTGCTGGCTCCGGGGAAACGGGCGGATATCGCTATCATTGACGGACCACTTGATAAGATGAATGTGACCCAGGTGTATCTGGGAGGCAAACAAGTGGCGCAAGACGGCAAGCTCACCATTGACCTGCCTCCATATGTATATCCCCAGGAGGTCAAGAATTCCGTGCACCGAGCACCCATCCAGCCCTCTGACCTGATGGTGAAGGCCGACAAGGACAAAGTCACCGTTCGGGTGGTGGGTTTGATCCTAGACCAGAACCTGACGGACGCCTTTGAGGTGGAGATGGAGGCAAGCGACGGCTGGGTACAACCCAAACCTGAAGAAGACGTACAGCCCATAGCCGTGGTCGGACGTCACGGACAGAGCGATATCGGGAAAACCTTTGTCAAGGGATTCAAGATGCAATACGGAGCCTTTGCCGAGAGCGTCTCCCATGACACCCACAATATCATCGTGACCGGTACCAACTATGAGGATATGACTGTCGCCGTCAACCGGGTCATTGAGATGCAAGGCGGGGTGGCCGTAGCCAAAGACGGTAAGATTATTGGAGATATGGCGCTGCCCATAGCCGGGCTGCTGACAGATGAGCTGAGTGCTTCTGAGCTGACCGATAAAATGAGCGAGCTGCATCGGATTGCCAGGGAGGATCTTCTCTGTGAGGCCCATGCTCCCTTTATGCATCTGGCCTTTTTGTCATTGACCACCAGTCCCAAATGGAAGATTACGGACAAAGGGGTCGTTGACGCAGACAACTATTGTGTAATACCTACGATCAAATAAAGTTACGAGGAGGAATAACAATGAATTTCAACCAGAAGTGGAAAATGATTGATTTGAGCCAGGAGATCTACCAGGGCATGCCCGTTTTCGGCATGCACCAGAAGACCTTTTTCATGCTGAACCAGACGCATGAGGAAAACATGAAGGCCACCGGATCGCCCACCTTGGGTTTTAGTGCCAGAAATATGCTCATCAGTGAGCATGGCCCCACCCATTCCGATGCCGTTTGGGAGTTTCTGCCCGAAGGGCCGACCATCGAGAAAATGGATCTGAAACTGTTTTGGGGCGATGCCATTTGTCTGGACTTTACCCACAAGCGTTATCCGGAATACATCGAGATTGAAGATATCGAAGAAGCCCTTAAGAAAAGTGGGCTGGACATTAGAAAGGGTGACGTGTTCCTGATGTACACAGGTCATTACGACCGGACCTATCCGGACAAGGATTATGGCGGCTTGAATGCCAAGCATTCAGGCATTTCCCTGGCTGCTTCGGAATGGCTGTTCGAGCAGGGCGTGGTCAATATCGGCGTGGATGCTCCGGCCATCGACCAGACCCCGGATGACTTAGATTTTTCCGGACACCTGGCCTGTGGACGTTATGGCACCACCAATACTGAAAATCTGTGCAACCTGGATAAGGTCGTGGGCACCCGGTTTGTCTACATGGGTCTTCCTCTGAAGATTCGTGATGGCAGTGGAGCCCCCATTCGTGCGGTGGCCTTGATCCCGGAAGAAGAATAGAGGCGAATCATGAAACAATTCATCCATGCCGTTCCCAATTTTAGTGACGGAAGAAGAGAAGAAGTCATAGCCGAAATCATCCGGCCTTTTCAAGAGACACCAGGAGTCAAGCTGGTGGGGCATTTTCCCGATGCAGATTTCAATCGGACCGTGATTGAAGCCATCGGGGAGCCAAAGCCTTTGAAAGAGGCGCTGATGGCCATGACAGAGGCCTCGATGCGGCTGATCGACATGAACCACCAGACGGGGAACCATCCGCGTATTGGCGCCCAGGATACCATACCCGTGTTTCCCTTGCAGAATATAACGCTGGAGGAATGTGTGGCGTATATCGAGGACCTGGGTCAGGAGATCTACAAAACGCTGTCTCTTCCCGTGTATTTTTCGGGAGAGAATGCCCGATGTGAAGAACGAAAGAACCTGGGATTTATCCGCAAAGGGCATTACGAAGGATTGAAGGAAGTGGCCCATACCCCAGAGAGGAAACCGGATTTGGGCGAGGGCAAACTGCATCCCACCGCGGGAGCCGTGATTGTCAGTGCCGGAAGCAGTCCCCTGCTGGCGTTCAATGTGATATTGGACAGTGACAATTTGGAGGTGGCCAAGAAAATCGCCAAGGGCGTGCGTGGTCCCAGTGGTGGTTTTTCCACCGTGCGTTCCGTAGGACTGATGTTTACCGAGCGCAACCAGGTATGTGTGTCCATGAATATGTTTGATTATGAGGCTACGCCGGTTTACCGAACGTTTGAGTTTGTGAAGCGAGAAGCAGCCCGCTATGGGATCAATGTGGTGAGCACGGAGATCGTGGGTACGGTACGGCAGGAGGCCCTGATGTTGGC
>DIET01000003.1:0-25741 GCA_002418765.1 Peptococcaceae bacterium UBA5767
GTGAGACTGATTCCAAAGCTTTCAGCTGTTCCTTTAACGGTTCGTTCACTGCCATAACTCAACTAGACTGCACGTTTCTTGAATTCTTCATCAAATCTTCTGCGAGTGTTTGGCATTTTTCATCCCTCCTGTGGATATTACTATCTTACCAAACTGTCCGTCATTCTAACATGGACCCAAAATAGATTTCAAGATTATCTCATTATGGCTTAATTTTGCTTAGCAGTTTTCATACCATTATATGGACACTATCTTAACTGCTAGACGTATTTAAAACACATAGTAACATGTCCATACATAAAGAAAAATACGAATCAAGATCCACGGGTTCCTTTTCATTAATATATTGCATTGAAGCTCCCATCATCATCGATACCATAATATGAGAAATAAGTACCTTTTTGTCATTTGCTAAGTCAGGAATATACTTATCTAATTCCGAAATAATATCACTACGCCATATTTTATTATTACAAACATAGACATCTCTTATATTTTCATCTACCAAACTCTGTAACCAAAAATCAAATTTTATAATATCATAATCTTTTTCATGCAATATCATTTCTTTTTTAGATTTAAAAAATCCCGATAGTGAATCCACTAAAGTTGAATTTGCTTCCTTGGAAATTATCTTACGACGTTCAGATGATCGTCTTTGTATCTCGTTCAATACAGCTAGTAGCAGTCGCTTCTTTGATTTGAAATAATAAACAATATTTGAATTAGAAATTCCTGCTTCTTGAGCAACCAAATGAAGGCGTGTTCCTGATATTGTTTTTTTAGATAAAATCCTAATAGCCGCCTCAATTATTTGCTTTTCACCTACCTTTAATTCTACTTCTTTCATAAATAATTCCTCCAAATTGTTTGTGCCTTATTGTATTTTAGGTTTAAAAACGCCCAAAAATAAACTCAATTCTACACTGGGTTCTCCCTAGTATTCAACTTGGATCCCCAGAATTAGTCCTTTGATAATGCCAACTATTATTTATAGTATTTGTGTTCGATCAATCAATTTATGTGACGTTAATATCAACGATTTTTCTAACAAAAGTTTGGCTACTGAGGCACTGCACATGCACTTTTTGAAATACGGAACAATGCTGGGATAGCCCTATTCTTTCTAGGTTTTTTAACAATCCTTGAGTGAAAGAGACGTACCTTCCTGATACGTCTCTGGAACACACAACCGAGCGTCTCAACAAAGCACTCAGCACTCTTCAAGAAACCAGCGGTCATCGTTTCCCTCAAATCTTCCAAACAATCACAGCAGATAACGGCAGTGATTTTAATGAGCTTACTGACCAATTTCAGGAGCATAGGCCAAAAGCATTCTTTTGTCATCATTACAGCTCATGGGAAAAGGTGAAAACAAAAAGCACAACAGCCTGATACGTAGGTTTCTCCTGAAAGGTACATCCATTGTGGATTTGGTAGCTGAATACATTCCTCGAATCCAAAACTGATGTAACAACCCACCTCGTAAAATTCTGGGCCAGAGTACTCTCTTACAGATTTATAAAAAGGAAAACTTGCTATTGCTTGATTTTTAATTTATAGAATAAATGGTGCCTTTGTTATTACTATTAAGGCCCAAGCTCTTAGACTCCGAGGTACTGAAAAGAACAGGCTTGTCACTCTTCCCCGTGCAGTCTTCTGTATGCACAAACACATCGACCAATCCCAAATATTTTTCGTAACTCAATTAATCCGTCATTGCTTTCGGCTCGTCACCTTGTCTCTCTACGATTTAAGCATATGGTTACCCAGCTACCTTCAAGAGTTCACTGCAAATCTGCTTGGTAGGTTTTACTTCGGCAGGAATTCCACCTATTAGAACATGAGACCATGCCTGGCCACACTGCGCACTTAATTATATATGAACCCCCATTAATATTCATCATGATACTTTTCATAACTAACACATCCTTAATTTGCAATTAATCAGAGGCATTAAACATCATATTAAGTAGACGCTTAATACCTCTGATTCTTGCGACCTATGTTCCTATTCTACTTGTTGAATTTGGCTTGCGTCAGTAATCTGTGGGCCAACTTCTATGACTCCGTCCTTAATTGCCTTTTCAACTTTTTTGACATACTCCCAAACCTCTGCAGGCACATCTTCTTTCCAAGCTCCCTGTAAGTCAACATATCTTATTCCACCTGATTCAATATCTACTGTGTACACTTTCACCTCAAAGGGTAAAGAGCCATCCTCGAATGCTTTAACCAGTTGAAAATTTCTTAATCCCAAATCAACTTCCGTACTTACTGGTATTGCAGTGGGAGCTGATTCGTAACGGTTTCTAGTAGCACCTACAACAATAACACCTGGATTTTCTACTGCAGCTTCATAAACACCGCCAACTGCTCCAGCGCAATGAGCAACAAATGCATCTACTCCCTGATTAATAAAGGTAAGTGCAACTTCTTTTGCTTTTGCAGCGTCGGTCACACTACCAATATAGGTACCGACAAATTCAGCTGTTGGATCAGCATAAGCAACAGCAGTTTTACAACCGTTAAAATTGTTAATGGTTGACGGTTGTTCATTTCCACCAATAAATCCTATCTTTTTGGTCGTAGAGAATTTGGTGGCAAATATGCCTTCCAAAAATGCTTCTTGGAACGCATTCATATCACAGGAAATCAGGTTGGGTTCCTGCGTAGCAGTGGAACTATTGATTATAAAACGAGTGTCCGGAAAATCAGGAGCTACAGCCATAGCAGCATCCGTATATTGATTACCATGGCCTATAACATAATCATAACCATTCGCTGCATATTCTCTGAATAGACTTTGCATATCTGATGCTGCAACGTTTGTTACAACACTAATTTCTGCACCTAATTCCTCTTCAATCATCACCAAACCATCGTAAGCCATAGCATTCCAACCATTGTCATTAATGTCTCCACTCGTAAGAAGACCTACTTTTAATGGTTCCTTTTCGACTGGTTTCTCAGCCTCAGCAGGTGTCTCTGGCTCATCAATTTCTTCAGCAACCTCTTGTGAAGCGCATCCTACTACCAATGCTAAAATTACTAGTATTGTGATAATAAGCGACATTGTTTTTTTCATAATTTTCCTCTCCTTTTCGTAGCACTATATTTGCTAATCTGTATTTCAGCAAATACATAGTGGCATAAAACGCAAATGAAAAGCAAATCATACAAACAACCCCCGTGAACTATTGCATTTATCGGATTGTGCAAAAATCACGACTAGATATTAACTACAACACCTCCCCAAATATGACTTGTTTGTTTATCTTGGTTTGTAATGATTCCAATGCTGCTTCCATTAAACGTCGGCAAAATGCTTTTTCTCTTACTAGCGATAGCTTGGGATCTCCTACGGGATGCATGACTCCGCTGCCTTTCATAATTCTGTTTACACCAATTGACTTAGCAACAGATATCAATGAAGTAATAAAAACAGTTGAAATACCCAAACGTTCAAACTCTTTGCTCATCGTTGCACCGCAGCGTGTCCCGGACCCTCAGGTTCCTGTAGCAATTACGGCATCCACTTTAGCTTCTATAAGCTCCTTTCCAATTTCTTGGAAGTTTTCCAATATAACCTTCTGCCTCAAATTCCCGCATAACATCAACGGGTAGCACTCTGTCAGGGTCTTTGTTGGCATAAAAACAATCGTATCCACCATGAATAGCGTCATGAGACTTTTCTACCAAATCTACTATTCCTACTAAACTATACTTAGCCCAACGTGTGGAACGCCCAACTTCCAAATGATCCGGATTGCCTCTAAGTTTATTTGGTCCATCGACATAACATATATTGGAACCCCCAGCGGATTCGTATACCCAACAACCATCATAGACTGGTATTCCAGATATATCGTTGGCTATACCATCAGCAACACCCTAAAGGCAGACATGGTCACAAGAACCGTCGAGGAAGACATGGAAGACACGGTAGACCAGAAATCATTAACAACGACCAGGGTTCGCAATTCACCTCAGACGCCTATATCCATCTGATCAAGGAATATGGCGGTATTCGTATCAGCATGGATGGATGGAAGAGGGCGAGCTACAGACACCATGATGATTGAGAAATTCTTCAGGTCATTCAAATGGGAAAGGCTCTACTTGATGTGCCCGGAAAACGTTCAACAAGTACGCGAGATACCGCTGCATACATGCATACGTACAACTATGTCAGAGGTCATCAAAGCCACGAATACGTAACACCATTTGAGGTCTATCACAATGCATTGACCAAAGTTGCATCGTCAATTTCGAAAGGAGGATGTTTATCTAAACTATTCGAATTTTGTGTCTTGACAAACATGGACATTATACTTCCCAGTGCAGTCTTCTGTATGTACAAACACATCGACCAATCCCAAATATTTTTCGTAACTCAATTACTTCCGTTATTGCTTTCGGCTCGTCACCTTCTCTCTCTACGCTTAAAGCATATGGTTACCCAACTAGCTTCAAGTGTTCACTGCAAATCTGCTTGCTAGGTTTTATTTACTTCGACAGGAATCCCACCTATTAGAACATGAGACCTTGCCTGGCCACACTACGCGCTTAATTGTATATGACCTACCAAACTGTCACGCCCTAATAAATTTGATACCAAAACCTGATGTTGCTTCTAAATAAGCTCTTCAGATACTACCTATTTGTAAATAGCCTTTAAAATTTTATCCGACAATAGTGGCACTTCTGTCAGCTCTGTGCCCAACGCATCGTTAACTGCGTTTACAATAGCAGGAGTAACAGGTATGATCGCAGCTTCCCCAATACTTTTAGCACCAAAGGGTCCACCCTCTTCATAGGCTTCAACGAAATGTATCATTATCTTAGGCATATCGCTGGCTTTAGGCATACGGTACTTCTTAAACCCAGCATTCTTAGGAACACCTTTTTCGTCTAACTGTAGTCCCTCAAAAAGAGCCATACCTAAACCCATAAGAATGGCACCCTCTATTTGTCCCTCTAACAACATAGGATTTATAGCTTTTCCTACATCACAAACGGCTACATATTCTTCTACTTTGACCTCTCCAGTTAACTTATCTACTTGTACTCCGGCAAAATGGGCCCCATAAGAACCAGCATTTCGAGGTGAATCGTAGGACAGAGTTTCAATTATTTTGGCTCTTTTTTCTTGATAAGCATAACAAGCTACCCCTTTTTTATCTATTTTAGCTTTATTATCTTTAATCTTAAAAACTTCATCCTCCAAAACAATCTCCTCTGAAGATACCTGGAGTGCTTCCGCAGCTATTAATGTCATGGAATTTTTCATTCTTTTAGCAATCTCAGCAACTGCTGCTCCGCCAACCCAGGTGTTTCTGCTAGATCCCGCACCTCTATCATAAAGGCCACTATAAGTATCCGTATGTATAAGTGCTATATGTTCCATAGGCATGTCCAAGATATCCGCAGCAATTTGTTTTAAAACTGTATACGTACCTGCTCCGTGATCTGATATACCCGTTCTTAACAGCATGCTCCCATCTTCATTTAATGCCAAAGAAACCACAGTGATGTCTGGCTCAGGAGCCACTCCATTACCATGAACGGCTGTTGCTACGCCATACCCATATGCATAACGTTCTGTCTCGATGCTACTTTGCCTTGCTCTTTTCTCTTCCCAGTTGAATAGTTCACTTCCTTTTTGCAAACAGTCTTTTATTCTAGCATTACCTAAACTAAGTTGATTAATGGGATCAATACCGTAAGGTGCTACTAAATTATTCATGCGAAATGCCACAGGGTCCATATTTAGCTCTTTTGCTGTTTTATTAACGAGTAATTCCAATGCGTAAAATATTGCCGGCGAGCCATAACCTCGCATAGCACCACCCAGTTGAGTATTGGTATACACGGATTGCCCAACAAATCTCATATGGGGAATTTTGTAAAGCTTAAACATTTTACTACACATGCTACCTTGTATATTTGTGGTATCCCCACAATAGGGGCCTGAATTTATTATAGCTTTTACGTCAAGTGCAGTAATTTTCCCCTGACCATTCACTCCAATTTTACCATAAAGCTTCATAGCATGTCTGGTAAATGTGGAGATCATGGATTCATTCCTGTCATAACGAATCTTAACATATCGTCCTGTTTTCTGGGCCAGTAGAACAGCTATGGCCTCAATCATTAAGCCTTCCTTGCTCCCAAAGCTACCACCCATGCTGGTGCCATGCACATGAATTTTACTGTAAGGAGTCTTGAATATTTTCCCTAGCATAATCTGAGTACGAAATGGAGCACGCTGTGGTTCCCAAATACAGATTTCGCCTTCTCTTGATGCGTGCGCTATACATATATGGGGTTCGATTGCGCCATGGTGAATCATGGATGTAGATACGGTATTTTGTGTAACATGATATGATTCATCAAAAGCCTGATCTACATTTCCACAGGCTTTATTCAGTTCTTTAATTAGATTCCCTCCCGTGTAAATGGAGTAGGCGTCTTCTTTAAGAGCTGCTTCTGGATCAAATATGGCTGGTAGTTCTTCATACTCGACCTTGATAAGACTTATTGCTTTCTGAGCAATTTCTGCTGTGTCCGCAGCCACAGCAGCTACTCTATCTCCAACATACCGTACAACTTTATCCAAAACGCGCTCGGTTGCAGGCTTAAGATCATTGATCCACTGCATATTCCTATTATATAAAACATCCGGCGCATCTTTATATGTCAAAATAGCTCTTACCCCAGGCAATTTCTCAGCCTGCATCGTATCAATATGTTTAATTTTAGCATGGGCTACGGGACTAGTCAGAATCTTCCCATGAAGCATATTCGGAAAGAATAGATCATCTGCATAAATCATTTCTCCAGTTACTTTTTCTCTTGCATCAAATATTGGTTGTGATTTTCCGATGTATCTCATCCTTTACCTCCTATCCCGCTTCTTGCTTGCCAATCGAATAGCATCTATAATTTTTTTATATCCGGTACAGCGGCAAAGATTGTTTTCTAATGCTACGACGATCTCATTTTCAGTTGGATAGGGGTTTTGGTCTAAAAGGGCTACAGCTGTTATGACCATACCAGGTGTACAAAACCCGCATTGAATTGCACCGGCTTCAATAAAAGCTTCTTGTACCGGATGCAGTTTATCCCTCTGACTTAAACCTTCAATGGTTGTGATTTCATGATTCTCTAAGTTTTTAGCCAATAAGGTACAGGAATTCTTTGCTATTCCATTTATAAGTACTTTGCATGCACCACAATCCCCCGTCCCACATCCATACTTTGTTCCAGTAAGATGCAATACATCTCTTAATACATATAACAATGTCCAGTTGTCCTGAATTTCTAATGTGTACTGGTCCCCATTAATCTTCATCATGATACTTTTCATAGCTAACACATCCTTAATTTGCAATTAATCAGAGGCATTAAATATCATATTAAGTAGATGCTTAATACCTCTGATTCTTGCGACCTATGTTCCTATTCTACTTGTTGAATCTGGCTTGCGTCAGTAATCTGTGGGCCAACTTCTATGACTCCGTCCTTAATTGCCTTTTCAACTTTTTTGACATACTCCCAAACCTCTGCAGGCACATCTTCTTTCCAAGCTCCCTGTAAGTCAACATATCTTATTCCACCTGATTCAATATCTACTGTGTACACTTTCACCTCAAAGGGTAAAGAGCCATCCTCGAATGCTTTAACCAGTTGAAAATTTCTTAATCCCAAATCAACTTCTGTACTTACTGCTATTACAGTGGGAGCTGATTCGTAACGGTTTCTAGTAGCACCCGTAACAATAACACCTGGGTTTTCTTTGGCAGCTTCATAAACACCGCCAGCTGCTCCAGCGCAATGAGCAACAAATGCATCCACTCCCTGATTAATAAAGGTAAGTGCAACTTCTTTAGCTTTTGCAGCGTCGGTCACACTACCAATATAGGTACCGACAAATTCAGCTGTTGGATCAGCATAAGCAACAGCAATTTTACAACCGTTAAAATTGTTAATGGTTGACGGTTGTTCATTTCCACCAATAAATCCTATCTTTTTGGTCGTAGAGAATTTGGTGGCAAATATGCCTTCCAAAAATGCTTCTTGGAACGCATTCAAATTTAAGGAAATCAGGTTGGGTTCCTGTGTAGTAGTGGAACTATTGATCATAAAAATAGTGTCCGGAAAATCAGGAGCTACAGCCATAGCAGCGTCTGAAAATTCATTGCCATGGCCTATGACATAATCATAACCATTAGAAGCGAACTCCCTAAAAACTCCTTGCATGTCTGATGCTGCAATGTTTGTTACAGCACTAATTTCTGCACCTAATTCCTCTTCAATCATTACCAAACCATCGTAAGCCATAGCATTCCAACCATTGTCATTAATGTCTCCACTCGTAAGAAGACCTACTTTTAATTGTTCCTTTTCGACTGGTTTCTCAGCCTCAGCAGGAGTCTCTGGCTCATCAATTTCTTCAGCAACCTCTTGTGAAGCGCATCCTACTACCAATGCTAAAATTACTAGTATTGTGATAATAAGCGACATTGTTTTTTTCATAATTTTTCTCTCCTTTTCGCAGCACTATATTTGCTTATCTGTATTTCAGCAAATACATAGTGGCATAGAACGCAAATGAAAAGCAAATCATCTAAACAACCCCTGTGAACCATTGCATCTATCGGATTGTGCAAAAATCACGACTAGATATTAGCTACAACACCTCCCCAAATATGACTTGTTCGTTTATCTTGGTTTGTAATGATTCCAACGCTGCTTCCATTAAACGTCGGCGAAATGCTTTTTCTCTTTCTAGCGATAACTTGGGATCTCCTACGGGATGCATGACTCCGCTGCCTTTCATAATTCTGTTTACACCAATTGACTTAGCAACAGATATCAATGAAGTAATAAAAACAGTTGGAATACCCAAACGTTCAAACTCTTTACTCATCGTTGCACCGCAACGTGTCCCGGACCCTCAGGTACCTGTAGCAATTACGGCATCTACTTTAGCTTCTATAAGCTCCTTTCCAATTTCTTGACCGAATCTTTTACAATTAGCAACGTAGGATGCCATGCCACATGTCACATAATAGGTTTCATGAAGTTTTCCAATATAACCTTCTGCCTCAAATTCCCGCATAACATCAACGGGTAGCACTCTGTCAGGGTCTTTGTTGGCATAAAAACAATCGTATCCACCATGAATAGCGTCATGAGACTTTTCTACCAAATCTACTATTCCTACTAAACTATACTTAGCCCAACGTGTGGAACGCCCAACTTCCAAATGATCCGGATTGCCTGCAGGAACAATACCGCCTTCAGTAACAAGTGCGATAGTAGCTGATTTTAAATCAAGAATAGGTTCAGGCGGAACAACACGGTCAAGCACTGGAATAGGTAATTCAGTTTTAACCTGTTCTCCTTTAAGTTTTTGCAGTAGCATATCCACTGCACGTTCAGCGGCATTTTGTGTAGATATTGCGTTCTTCCTAAATCCTTGGGGAATGTAGCCTTCAACATCCGCTGGACCAATTTTTGTACCTGCTGCAAGCTTGGCTGCCAGTTCCACCATAGGATTAACTGCATCAGCCATAGTAGCTGCAGAAGCTCCTGCAGGTACAATATAAATTTTGGAGCGGTATAACTCCACACCTGGGTTCTCTATATGCATTGCGGTAACTGCTGGCAATCCCAGTCTCTCAACAACTGCCTCACAAACCATTCCGCATGCCATACCATAACGCCCTGCATTAAATGCTGGCCCGGCAATGACTATATCTGGTTCTAGATTTTGGATTGCTTCAATTATTTCATTCATTGCGTCTAGTGGATTTTCAGTAGCATAATTATCGCCACAAAAAACTGTTCCGACTATTCTACCTTGACTAAATTTTTGCTCTATTAGCCTTCCCGGTCCAACAGCACCTTCCCTTACTCCAACTCCAACATGCGCCTTATCTTCACCTCCTATCCCTGCAAAGAATTGGTTAATATAATGGACTATCCTAATATTTTGGCTCATATCAAAATCCTCCTTTTCCGCTTAGTATTGCATCGCTCTCATTTTCATGGCACCAGCTTGATTGGTAGATGAATATACAATCGTGAAATTTACTGTAATTGCGCCGGAAGCCTCTGTCTGTTCGTTAAGCACGAAAGCACCTTCGATGTATTTTCCCCCAAGGAGCTTTTCCACTGCTGGCAAATCGAGCAACTCTTCTCTGTTCCCGGTGGAAACTATGGCATTGGCTTCTGGTACACTATCTATAAGTGGTACGTCATTTCCTTCCATTCCACCTATTTCATATGTAATTACAACACTTTTTATCCCTTGTTTTTCACATTCACGGCAAGCTAGCATCTGATCAATCATAGACATACCCGCACCCTCTTGGGTTAAAATAACACCATCGATATCAAGGAGCCGAGCTATTTTGGCGGCAAACGATGCGGAACGCTCTTTTAAAAACGTGGTCTTCCCGTGCCCCTCCGTCAGTATAATCCCTACGAAGCACAAGTCTTTTCCATGTCTCTGGTACAAGCTTTCTATTACTGGGTTGTTGCAATGAATGTAGGTCGGTACTGTTTGCATCGAGTGATTACCAGATACTACGGCACCATCCATAAATTCATTAGGATGCATTAAGGTAGGAACTAGATTTACTGCGTCACTCCCATAAACAAAGGTCTCTAAAAGAGCCCCTTGCGACTGTATCTGGTATATATACGCAACTCTCGGCAACCCTTCTGCAGTGTCACTTAACTCATATGTCTCAATGTTTTCAGAAATTAATTCTTTAGTTGTTTCGGCTAAATAGTTTGCAGCCTTAAGAGAAGCCAAGCGAATACTGGCATCATAGTCTGCGTTACTTATACCTGCTGCTGCTTTAGAAGTAATAACAAGGTTATGAGTCTTCGCCCCTAAGCAGTATTGTGCTGCTGGACCGCTCATATCTATAAGACCTTCCCTGCTAACCATCAAACCTTTTTCAGTTTTACTATATTCACCGGTAAGAACAACTGCCGCCCCTTCTAAACAATTAGTACGGCCAGAACCTGCTGTGTGAGGAGGGCTTAAAAACCCAGGGTATATCCCCCCCTCAGGCTTAAAGCGGGGTTCAACCATATCCAGCACATGAATTATTCGCACAGAGTCACCGGGATTTGTAATATCAACATCCAAATTTTCTATACGGTAATCTTCACCTATCAACCCCAACATTTCTTCCTTATTAACCCTTAGCAAACCATTGTCATACTCTGTTTTTTCACCGAACTCTATCTTATTAACAAGAAATTTTGCCAACTCTAATTTCAATTTAATCCCTCCTGTATATTCTAATGAATTATCTATCTAAAATTAGCAACATCAACTATTTATCTTTATCCCCCCTTTTTAACCATTGCCCAAAAAAGATATACTATAAAACTTTTTCAGGGTACCGCTAATTAGTTTGATTTTTTTTAGCACCTGCCATCATTAAGCCCAATTCATGAATTTGTACTTGAGGTGTTACAATACCCATTATTTCACCTCCATATATAACTGCAATCTTGTCACTTAATGCTAAAATCTCATCTAATTCAGTTGAAATTAACAATACCGCTTTGGCATCATCTCTTACTTCAATTATTTTTTTATGTATATATTCAGTAGCTCCTACGTCTAAACCTCGAGCAGGATGCATGGCGATGAGTAAATCAAGGTCTCGTGTCATTTCTCTGCCCAAAACAACTTTCTGCTGATTACCACCAGATAAATTATTCATTATCTCTTTAGAACTTGGGGTTTTAACCTGATAATCATTTATCAGGTTATCAACTCTGGACTCTATTTTTTTCCACTGTAATACAATTCCTTTTGCATAAGGAGGTTTATAGTAATCCATCATCATAATGTTTTCTATTAAATTCATAGCTAATACTACGCCCCTCTTATGCCTGTCCTCAGGAATATGAGAAACATTTCTATCAATGATTTCCCTCGGGTGCATATTGGTAATATTTTCACCATTTAATAAAATCTCCCCATTTGTAACTCTTGTAAGACCTGTTATGCAATCAACAAGCTCTGTCTGACCGTTGCCGTCAACTCCACAAATACCAAGGATTTCTCCTTTGTGAACCTGCAAGTCTATTCCTTTCAGCGCTTCTAGTCCTCTATCACTATTGCACGATAATTTATTTAGCTCGAGTACAAGATCTTGGGGGTTATATGAAGCCTTAGCGTATTCTTCAATAATTTCTCTGCCCACCATAAACTTAGAAAGTTCTTCTGGATTTGTATCTTCTTTCTTAAGTGTCGCTACAACACTCCCCCCGCGCAAAACAGTGATTCGATCACTAAATGACATTACTTCTTTAAGCTTATGAGTAATGAGAATGATGGTATGCCCCTTAATGGCCAATTTCTTTAGCATGATAAACAAGCCATCAACCTCTTGAGGAGTCAAAACAGCGGTAGGTTCATCGAGAATTAACAGGTCAGCGCCTCTAATTAGAGCCTTTAGAATTTCTAATCTTTGTTGTTGGCCAACAGTCAATGTGGATACTTTTACCCATGGTTGAATATTAAAACCATATTGCTTCGCTAAGGAAGAAAATCTTGCTGCCGCTTCCTGCAAATCCAACCTTGGTGATTTTGCAGATTTCATGCCTAATATCACGTTTTCCACAGCTGTCAAACTAGGTATCAACATAAAATGCTGATGGACCATTCCTATTCCCAATCTAATCGCAGCTCTAGGAGAATCAATCAAAACTTTTTGTCCATCCAAATATATCTCACCAGCATTCGGAGAATATAGACCATACAAAATATTCATCAACGTGGTCTTACCTGCTCCATTTTCTCCTAGAAGAGCATGTATTTCACCTTTTATTACCTCTAAGTCTACATTTTTGTTGGCTACTACTTCCGGAAAATATTTGCATATGTTTTTCATTTGAAGTTTTGTACTCATCTTTAGTCACCCCTATTCTTCATCGTAGGAATTCCGTTTGATGCTGAAGATTTTACTGGTTTCTTAAATATTCCTGATAACGCAAGAAGTGTCATAGCATAAGGAATCATCATAGCAAACTGATAAGGGACACCTGTACCTGATACTTGTAATCTGTACTGTACTGCCTCGCCCGCACCAAATAATAAAGCCGCACCTAAAGCGCCTAAAGGGTTGAGGTTCCCAACAGTTAATACCGCCAATGCAATAAAACCACGCCCAGCTATCATATTTTCCGTAAAAAAGCTTAGAAGAGCCATGGAAACATAAGCTCCAGCCAACCCGCACATAAAACCACCATAGACAATCGTACCGTAACGAATTGAACACACATTGATCCCAACTGTCTCACAAGCCTTAGGGTTTTCACCTACTGCTCTGATTTTTAAACCAAGCTCTGTCTTAAATAGCACATAATGTATCATCGGAAGTATAATGATAGTCACATACACAAGTGGGTTTTGCTGAAATAAAATGGGTCCAAGTACAGGTAATTTACTTAACAAAGGTACATTTATTTTGGAAAAGGATGCTATTATGGGCATTGTCGTGTTCATTCCAAAAATCACCCTCGCCAATACTGTTGATACTCCTAATCCAAACAAATTAATAGCAGTACCGCATACCGGCGGATAAGCCCCTGCTGTTACGACTAAAAACGCAAATATTAATGATGTTAAGGCACCGGACAAGCTTGCCAATAATGCTCCTACCCAAGGGTTCCCAGTATAGTAGGAACCTGCAACTCCAACAATAGCGCCGATAAGCATCATCCCCTCAGCGCCAATATTCCTTATGCCGGCTCGGGAACCATACAGTAAACCAAGAGCGGCAATTAGTAAGGGGGTCGATGTTCTAACAGCAGCAGCAAAAAATATAATTGCCTCATTGTACATTTTTTTTTGCCTTTCTTCTTCTTTCTAGTATCTCATACATACTACTTGCAAGAATAAAGAGAATTACTAGTGCTTGGATGATATAAGCAAGAGCAGAAGGGATACTTGCTAACACCTGCATTGTGTTTGATCCAGCCTTTAGCGCACCAAAGAAAATTGCGGAAACTAAAACTCCATAAGGGTGATTTCCACCTAACAACGAAACGGCAATACCTTCAAAGCCAATGTTAACTGAAAAATTTTGTATTAAACGGTATTGCACTCCCAAAATTTCAGTAACACCTGCTAAACCGGCCAAACCTCCTGCTGAAAACATAGCAAATACTATATTTCTTTTAGGTTTAATTCCCGCATATTTAGCTGCTTCTGCGTTAAAACCTACCAACCGTGTTTCAAATCCTTTCGTTGTATGCCAAAGGAAGTAATAAACAATAACTACAAATAAGATAGCCAAAACGATTCCTAAATGTATTCTGGTTCCCGCTATTAGCCTTGGCAGTATAGCCGTTGGCTCAATCAGCGCAGTTTGAGGCCAGTTTCCTGGTGGTTCAATCATCGGTCCTGTCACCATATAGTTTACAAAGTTTCTCGATATATGGTTTAACATAATAGTTGTTATAACTATGCTGGCTCCAAATTTTACATTCAGCACGCCTGCTAACAAACCCAAAAGTCCTCCAGCAATAAAACCTGCAATAATTGCCAACGGAAGATGTATAACCATTGGCATCCCTTTCAAAAATATTCCAACAGCAGTTGCTCCAATAGCGCCGAGGAACAACTGTCCTTCAGCACCAAGATTGGTTACACCACATCTTCTTCCTATAGCAAAGCTCAAACCTGTAAAAACCAAAGGGGTCGTTTTCAATATGGTTTCACCTATCGAATTAATAGAACCAAACGATCCTCGCCATAAGCTGGCATATGCTTTCATAGGGCTAAAGCCCATGGCCAAAATAATGATTGCACCTACTGTGAAAGCCAAAATGACTGATACTATCGGAACTAAAACTACCTTGAGCCATTTACCCAGTTTTTTTCTTACAAAAACAACCGCACCGGCCATTATTAATCTCCTCACATCTTATAGTTTTAGAAACCCTGAATTTTAAAGTGATTTAGCAAACTATCTATAATTAATTAACAAACCAATTGAAGATAATAGTTCTTGTCTGATCAATTTGTCAATTATTATTTGTTCCTTCTTTATTGGTATCTACTCCATAAATCAGGTGTATAGTCTGACTCTCCTCCAAAATATCATGCAATCATGCATTTAGTTCTGCCCATAACTACTGCTTAGTAACAAGTCCCAATGGCTTCGCTCCTGGCCAGTTGCGAAGCCAAAGGAACAATCCTGTCCAGAACGCATTTCATATCTACTGCACTGTTTCTGGTTTCAGCCATGTATGTAAATTTCTTAAATATATCGGAACAAAATTCTTGGAATACATACCGAAAACAATTGGCACGTCCCGCTTTGAAAGCAGGACCAGTGATAACAGCACCCGGCTCATACTTCTTTATCATCTCAAGGACAGTAGCGGTCACATCATCATTGTTTTCGCCAAAAGAGAAATCACCACAAACTACGATGGCAACGATTTCTGCCGCATCACCAAACAATTGCTTCAGTCCTATTTCAGAATCTTTAACTCCCTCAAATTCCAATGAAGCGATGTCGGTTTTTTCTTCACCACCAATACCAATGTAGAAATGGTTTATATCATGAACAACTTAATTTTTTTCACTGTTTTCCCCACTTTTCCGGGTATTTACTTTCTAACTATCTCAATGCAGCTACAGCTTCAACGAGAGCATCCATATCTAGGACCATCTCCATCATGCTAATTTGCTCATCATAGATATCTGCATCAATTTCATTTTTTAGTTCAAAAATATGGAATGCTTTGAGTCCCAACGGAACTCCTGCCAACGGACCTGCGTAAGTCGGATCTCCAGTTGATACAGTTTCAGCGGCCAGAGCAGAAGCTTCTGCTTCTCCCCCACCTAAAACTACAACTAGATCTTCATTACCAAACTCTTCAGCCAAATCTTTGATTCTGGCTTGGTTTTCAAGGTCCATTGCGCCTGCGCTCGTTCAGACGAAGCATTCAGTTGTAGAAAACACAACATCAGCACCGGCTGACTTGACGCATTCTGCAATCGCATCACCTGGAATACCATCGCGGTCTCCAAGGATGGCTACTTTTTTGCCATTCAACATTCGTTTGTCCTCCTCAATCTTTTCGTATTAATATTCCTACTACTACTTAAATTTCATGTGCATTCTTTTGGTTTCACAGAACACTATTTCACGAATAATCTAGACTGCTACTTGAATATTCAACATTCACATCGCCACCTTTCAATTATTTTAATGAATTATTACTTTCAACTTTTTGCCGAGAACCTTAATAAAACTCTACAAGTTATCCACAATGCAACGCTCATCGATAACTACTTCCGACGATTTTTAGGTCTTTGCATCGTCCACACCAAAATCAATCGCGATTTGCTGGTTATGTTTCAAGCGCAACGATATATGGTTTTTTTATTTTTTATTTCTCTCCTTTTTAGTAATATATTTTTACTAATCTATATATCAGCAAAGTTCTTATAGCTTAATTTGAGGCCAAATAACTGATATCAAACGGAACTAAAACTAAATTGAACTGTATTACTAATTTTGGATTACCAAACAAATTCGGCATTTCGCCTATTGCAATCCCTTCGCCCTTTTACGTAAATATAAGGCCCTATCCTGACATGCTTCTATTAAGGATGACTCATCTATGTTACATATTTTTTTCTCTTCTACTACCATTTTTCCGTCCACCCATACACAATCTACGTCATTACCATTGGCGTTAAAGATTAGCCCTGAAATAGCACTGTGCACTGGGGCGATATGAGCTCTTTTCCAATTAACCAAAAGCATATCTCCTTTAAAGCCAACCTTTAGCATGCCAACATCATTTCTATTTAAAATTACTTGACCTCCTTCGTAAGTAGCCATTCTTATTATATTTTGAGGAGATATAATAGCAGCATCTTTAGTATGTATTCTATGTAATAAAGTAGTTGTTTTTAGCACCTCTATCATATCTTGATTGTTATTACTTCCCGGCCCGTCTGTTCCAAGTGCAACAGGAATACCCAATTCCCGATAGCGTGGAACAGGAGCCACGCCAGAAGCCAAATACATATTAGACACTGGGTTATGTACAATCATAGCGCCCGTCTTTTGAACCAGCAATATTTCATCTTCTTCTAAATCTACAGCATGAGCCAACTGGCTTTTTTTACCCAAAGCACCGATAGAATGTAGAAAGGGAATATTGCGCATACCATAAGCATCCAAGCTGTCTTGAACCACACGCTCATTTTCAGCAGTATGAATTTGATACATCAAATCATTTTCTTCTGCGTAAGCATAGCTGGAGCTAATTAATTCAGGCGTTGAACCCCAAGGACTACTCGGTCCTAATGCTAGCTGCAAGCGACCATCATCTTTACCATGCCAAATTGATTTCAGTCTATTAAGTTCTTCAAATATTACTTGGCTTGATTCTACTAATGGTTTTTGTGATGGCAATGGTAATTTGTCTGCAAAAGTACGGCAATATACACCTCTAATTCCCGTTTCCTCCATTGCTCTTAGGACATTGTCTGAATTCTTTTTACTTGTATGAATATAGTTTTGATCAAGAACTGTGGTTGCTCCATTCTTAAGATTTTCAATACAGCCTAAAAGTGATGAAAGATACATATCTTCTTCTTCCATAACATTGCAGATAGGATAAATCTCTTCAAACAACCACTGTCGTAACCGTTTATTATCATCTAAACCACGCATAAATGTTTGAAAAAGATGAGTGTGCCCATTAATCAAACCTGGCATAAGCCAGCGTCCTTTTGCATCCACAATTTTGTCAGCAATTCTTTGATATGCTTCTAATTTTTCATTATTTTCTCCGACGTCAATAATTTTACCATCTTCCAAGTATACGTAGCCTTTGGTAAATTCTTGCCAATTCTCATCAAAAGTTAGAACCCATGCATTATGAATCAATTGTTTCATTAGTCCGCTCCTTCCTGAAAAAAACAGTATAAATGGTTATATATTTTGGGGGTAAATGGGTATTGACCCTTTTCCATTAAACTAGACACACCAAACTCGTAACAGATCAATTCTTCTCCCTCTTTTAGTGAAAATTATTGATTTTAACCGCGAATTTCTTTTACTTTTTCAAGAATCGTATCTACATCAAGCACCATTTCCATCATGGAAATTTGATCATCATAAACCGTTTCATCAATTTCATCTTTTATGCAAAAATAGGATATGCTTTGAATCCTAACTGGACTCCTGCTAATGAAACAGCATAAGTAAGATCGCCATTGGTAACAGTTTCAGCAGCTAAAGCAGATGCTTCAGCTTCGCCACCACCTAAAACAACCATGAAATCTTCATTGCCAAATTGTTCAGCGAAACTCTTAATTCTTGCTTGGTTTTCTAAGTCCATTGTACGTGCGCTTGCTCAGACAAAGCATTCTGTTTAATTACATAGTTTCCCTGATTTTATTTGTTTTTATTTTTTCCCATTGGCAAGCCAATCCCCATGCAATATTTATATGTTTCGCCTACTATCCTTGGCCACGGTCCGCATTTTTTTGTTATGTACTATGTACAATAATAATTATTCTTGCTTCTTTTTAGAGTCGCCCGTCTTTTTTTTCGGTGCACAAAATTTCCTGTTTTTGTCATACAAATACTCCTTAGGAAGTGAATCTCTGAGTTCAGCTTTACCAGCATTGATTATTTTTGCCACCTCAACGACCCTGACGCCCAGTATATAGGAACTCAGAAGAATCTCGTCGTTTCTCTCAATGGTTCTATCCTTTAGAACCCTTGCTCCTACACCAATATAGGACTCAGGCATGTCAGAGGTCACTGGTAGACAGTTCATCAACATGAGATGTGCATTTAGGTACTCCATCAATAGCTCTTGTCCACCGTATTGCGTATTCCCATGTACAATGCTACCTCCTACTTTGAGCAAACGTGGCACCTTACCAAAGGAATGCCCAAAGACAGTTGCCCCTAGCCGCGTAATGAGCGCGTACATAGCCGCTGGTGCACCCATATGGAACAGTGGCACAACATAAATAATACCATCCGCGCTAATCCATTCATTTGCAAGTTCATGCATATCGTCATCGATCGTACAATTTCCTGTTTTAATATGGTATGCTTTACAATTCTCGAGACAAGGTTCAATTCTTTTGCCTGCCATCTCGTACACTACCGAAGTTGCTCCAAGCGACTTAACGCCTTCACTCGCTTTTTCGACGAATTTAGCAGAATTACTATTCTTTCTTGGACTTCCGTTGATAATCAGAATTCTGATATCTTTTCCATCTATTGGCATCCCTTCCTCCTTAATCTACTACTTTTAGGTTGTACTCCTGCACAAGCAAATCCGCAAGCCATTCCGCCAGAACGTCATACAATGCATCACCCGCCTCAGCAGTCGCAGAAGAAGGATCTCCAAGCTGTCCCGGACAATTATCCGGATAATACTTCATAGAACCCTTTGTCATTGGCCGGTAAACAGCGCCGCCCACCAATGGTTCATTAGAAAATAGCACCTCTTTTCTTAGTACATTAGGTTTGATAAACGGTACTACCTTATCCATTTGCACAAGTTCCGGGAACGCCGCAAGGGCTCGGGAGGTTTCCCTTGCGCCGCCATGCCCGTCAGCCCAATCTGTGGGGAAAATTCTCTTTTGATCTGCTAGATGAGGTAGAAGCCAGTTCACGCACATAACGTCCATATTCTGTTCAATCTGCAACTCCTGCAATGCAACCTGCATAGGAGGAATATTGCCGTCATGTCCCATCAACAGCACAATTCGGCGAAAACCCATTTGGTCAAGGGCTCTGCAGACTTCCTTTAGAAGCAAAACCAACGTAGATGGCATAATCTGAATACTCCCGGGGTAATGCATTGCCTCAGGGTGAACACCAAATGGTATCGAAGGTCCGACGCCTACATACATTCCCTTTTTTTGTAGCACCGCACACGTCCTGCATGCCATTTCCTGCGCAATAAAAGTGTCACTACCAAGAGGCAGATGGTGACCATGCTGCTCTACGGCACCTACAGGAACGATGCAGACATCCGTGAGCTTTAAAAGCTCCTCCACATCTTTCCATGTCATTTCTTCAAATATGCGGATACCAGTTTTGCTATACATTCATATTACACCTCAGATCTCTTAAATTTGTTTAACTCATAATCTGTACGTCAAAACCAACCCCAGCCTCAATTGCAGCTTTGTATGCTTGATATGAAACAGCCACATCGTTAGCGCCCATACCAAGGTGAGTCATAACTGTACGTTCTTCAGCTTTTTCACGACCTGGTTTTCTGCCACAAACTATCTCACTGAGATCCGTATAGACCTTATCTGCATCCACCATTGCTGCTGGGCGTTGGAGCCAATTATCAGATTGCGTGTTTCCGAGAACCCATTTATCTACATTATGTAAAATGTTTTTTATGTCAATATCCCATAAGCAAGTGGGAACAAGATGTGTACCTGGCACCAGCATTTCGTCAAAAATCAACGGGGTACGGCAAGTTGTCACGCTGCAGACAATATCACCTCCATGAACAGCATCTGCAACACAACTCATTGGCACTACTTCTAGACCGTAATTCTCTTCGGTATATTTCTTTAGTGATTGCATTGCTTCCTCACGAACGTCATAAATCTGAACTTTTTTTAATGGAAAGATATTTAACTCACATATAGCGCTAATATGGGTTTCGCCTTGTACGCCACAGCCTATCATTGTAAGCACCTCAGAATCTTTCCTAGCAAGGTATTTAGCTCCCATAGCCGCCATCGCTGCAGTACGCATACCAGTCAGATAGGCGGCGTCCATGAAAGCGATTGGCATCATTGTTTCAGCGTCATTAATAGTTGTAACGCCAACAGTGTAAGGCAAGCCCTTTGGTGGGTTGCCATCGCAACAGCCAAGCCACTTGTCACCAACGACTTTCCAAGGTCTTATGTAAGCAGGGTGTGGAAGGAGAAAAGAATAATTTCCTTCCGAGGGAAACAGCGATTGACATTTTTCCTGCAAAAGCTCTCCTTCACCAATAAAGCGCAAAGCATCCTCTACTGCTTGCAAGGATTTTTTCATGTTCCAAACACTCTTAATATCCGAAGTCGTAAGTATTCGTGTTTTCCATTCTTCTGGTCTCATTTGTTACACCTCCATTATATTTATATGTTCATATTCTTAACGCCTATTGAGCATTACCTTTTTAAAAACTCAAAATCCGTTCTGGGACGATATAAAAATTCATATATGTCTTCGGGGCATAGACTACGATCACCCAACTTACACACCCGCTGTGTGGCTCGGGTATCACTGCCTCTGAGGGCTACTACCCGGCCATCAGCTACGACCAGAGAACAGCCGAACAGGTCACCAGCTTCGATGGCACTTAAAGCGTCATCTCCCACCGAACCTGGAGGGGCGTCGATAATCACAATATCCCCTATTCTTCCCACCGCAAGAGTACCTGTAGCAAGTCCGTACAATTTTGCCGCATTGCCGGTGGCATAGGCAATGACGTTTTGCGCAGGTATTTCATTTAGAGCGGAAGCTCGCACAATGGCTTTATTCATCGCACCTGCAAGACTACACGCACCCGTAGGAGCGTCGCTACCGAACACAATCCTGTGTTCCTCGCCCTGTTCCCGCACATACCTCAGAATTTTATTGAAACTGATGCAATTACCCTCAGGAATGAGTTCAATTCCGCCTGTGGTGTTATCAATAACTCTTTTTATCTCTTCCCAACTGCTACTCGTTGTGCCGCCGTTAGCGTGAGCAATCTTATCTGGCTTTAAGGATATAATGTCCTCGGCATGCAGCCATGTGGATCCCGGAATAGAGGGGGGAGCCATATGCACCGAGATAAAGAAACCATACTTGCGCGCCCAGTCTACCATGCGCCGAATCTTGGTCATATCCCCCGTCCCGCCGCCGCCAATTTCTCCTACAAGATGTACACCCTTTTGGGACAATTCCTTGAAATCTTCTTCAACCAGGTCATCGCAAAGTACCAATGCTCCCGCATGTACCTTAAGACCTTTCCCAGGCCTAAAATTAGTAAATAGCCTGTGTGCAAAGACAACCGTTGCTTTTATCCCTTCCTTATCATTATAAAAACGCGGATATCCCGGTCCCTGCTCACCCTCAGATATTATCGTAGTGGTTCCGTTTTGCAGCGTATCTTCCAATAATCCCGTCATCTGCAAGCAAGCATTATAGTCCTCCATGCCGTTGTGGACGTGGGCGTCAATAAAGCCCGGAACGGCAGTCTGACCATTAACGTCAATAACAACTTGATACTGGCTTTTATTAAAGGACCCCTCGTACCCAATCTTGTCAATCACCCCATTGGTTACACCTATGCAATCGGCCTCTACAATTCCTTTGTCAATGTCACCAGTAACGATACGACCTATATTGGTCAAGAGTATGTTATTCACTCTCAATCCCCCTCCTTCTTGCGACCTTATACTGCACAGTAAATCTTTCAGACCCAAGGCACCGTCAACGCAATAATCAGCGCCTTGATTATTATGGAAATGCTGAATCTTACGAAAGATGCATTGTCGGACAGCACAATCAATGATGAGCATTTCCAGTATGCATATACCATCATTTTCTCGGAACAAACGTTCAACGGTGGAAACTTCCGTCGGTCAGGAAAAGACACTATAATCACACGCAGGAAATTGCCAGGCACCTATGTCATACGAAGATGGAATCCTTAGCGACTGAGTTTGCCAAATACCTTGGTCTGAATCCATCCGTAAAGCGCATGGATAGCCTCATGGTATCTTCCAGCAATAATAAGAGGATATATACCTGTTTTGCTCAAACAAACAATGTACTCGAAAATACAGAAGACCAATCGGCACCCAAGAAATCGGAACGCTACCTTGAAAAAATCTCAACAGCGCTTTTGAAAAAGACACCCGATGAACTGCAAGCAGATTTTGGCGTTAAAGCCAAGATGAAACGCAACTTAAGTGCCGGCAGGCCACAACCATACAAATCCAAATACTCCGAAAAGACGAAATCATATGCGTCTCTTTCATCAGGAAAACTTGTAAGAGCTATCTCTTGCGTAAACGGTGCGGAACCAGTCTACAGAATAAATCCACTATGTTTGGTATCTTTAAAAAAATCAAGAGGTCTAAATCAGTCAAGAAAATACAGGCTGAGGAATACTAGATATTGACCAAGACACGAAACGGTGTCGCAGAGATGCCATCCATCATGCAGCGTAAGTAAACGCGAACAACTTCTCCGACAGAGTTGTGGTGCGCTCAAATATGGCTCTCGTTCAGGATCAGGTCCTTATTTGCCAGGCGATTTCTCCAGAAGATGATGGCAGAGCCCCAAATGGCAATCACCTAGATCATGGGTATTCTTTTCAATTATCTTGCGTAGAAAACCAAGTCAGGTTTCATTTCAGTTCTCGAAATAACTCAAGTTCTAACACTCGAGTCATTCATACAACCTTTAGAATCAATAATAATTCATTCAAGGAGGCAAAACCGGTCATCAGTATGGTATCTATGAAAACAGAACAGAAAATGGTCAGAAATGCAGATGTGAGTTACGTGAGTTGAATCATGATGTTTACAAACAAGGTAACCAGAAACGATAAGCGTCGTTTTCTATGTATTTTTCTGACTAAATGTTTAGTCAGAAAAATGTTTAAAAAAACTTCAATTTTATGGCTTACTGTTTAATTACAATGTATAAATAATGCATGACTAATGAAGTGATGTGTTTGACTAAACGTTCAGTATGTTATATTTTTATTATAATTCTTGATGGTCATTTGTCAACTAGAAAAAGATCAAGCCCCTATGGTGTCTGTACCACAAGTAATATTGTCTCAATGAGAATTAAGTGATTTTGTTCATTGGATGTTGTATACTGACCTCTGCAGAAAGAACCTGATAATGAGGAAGTCCAGGCATGAGGATGGTGAAGCTAAGCATGAACATTATTAGTACGAAGTAGTTCAAAAGTTGGTCGAAGATGAAGTATTCGTTAAGTGTTTTCTGCAATACTTCGTCCAGTTCAAGCTCTTTGATCCATTTTAGATGCTTGAGAGTCCAGCGGTTACCTTCCGTGTCATGATGTCATTTGCATAAGCATAGTGTTAAATTAATTGGTTTATTCGTACAAGGGCTTTCTTATGATCATCACGCATAAGAATGTATTCCTTGACGTTATGGTCGTCTTCGGCCAGGATGTAAACTTCGTGGTAGGTTCTATGCGTTAGACATTTTGCAATCAGCGCAGCCTCAAATTTATCTGTTTTGACACACTTGCCTTGCGGCATGTGCATGGTAGTCGGAACAAGAATCACACATTTGACATTATATTCCATTGGCTCCTTATAGAACGTATATCCAAGTCATCCGGCCTCGTAACCATATATGAAATCAACTTCACCGGCAGGACCGGCAACTTTCGGCCTGACCATCTCGAGGTAATATATTACCTGTTTGTAATCGGCTTTATTTGTATGAGAAATTTGCCTTTCTCATCACCGAGTGAAAAAAAGCTAAAGGTGAAGCTTACCAAATAGCCATCCATTCCTACGTATAGTACCCTATTCAGTGTAGTAGCCTCCTATTACATGCGGTAATCCTTTTTACCTTTTTGATTATGGTACTCAAAAACATACCGGTAAATTCACGGTTTATTACAATTATGAAATCACTATATTTATGTCTTATATGGACTTGACTTTCCAAAATGCAATTTTACAATTAAATATTTAGTTTCTGTGAATACGTACAATCTGGATAATTACTGCATCCCTTGAACGACCCATATCTCCCTTTCTTCGTTATTAGTATCTTGCCACACAACGGACAATACTCTTCCGTCTGCTTCAGTTTATTATGACTCTTATCTTTTACATGCCGAATATGCTCTTTTCGCGCTATCCTATCCTTATTGTTAGCTTGCTTAATTATCTCTACTACGTTCTCCATTTCCGCACTGTCAACGTTTCTCTCGGTATATAGTCTTATTGTATGCACTAATTGCGAGTTATGCACTACATGAGAGAGAACATCCAATTTCTTGAAATTTGCTTTGTTCCCAAACGTCACTATCGAGATGTATTTCAATTTGGGCTTATCTGATAGTAAATTCTCTAGCGCTTTCACATGGCCTTTGTTCTGCAATACCGGATTATAAAACTTGTTTTTATTTCTATAAATAACCTGTGTCCAATATTTGCCATGCTCACTTCCAAAAATCCATCCCTTATAATTTTTAGTCTCTATAACAAATATGCCATATTCAGATACAACGATATGATCAATCTGGGTTGAGCCAGCGCTTGTTAAAATCATGACATCATTAATTATTATATATTCATCTTTATCTAATCCCCCTAACCACATTTGCACAAACAATTCTCCTATAAATCCCTTCACGATTGGAATCTGTAGGGAAATAGTTAAGACCCCCAAAATTATTAGCCAAAGCCACATATTCTGCCCTCCATATGCTGGAATTTTACTAAGAATTAATACCAATTATAATTATTATAATCTAAATGACGAAAAATATAAAATACTATTGTATTTACTGTTCCTCTTTTGCCCAATTACTGTATTTCAAGTTAAAACAGGCAGCATATGGGCATAAAAAAAGCCTAAACCCCTTACTACTAAAGGCTTTAGGCTTGGTACGCCAGAAGGGATTCGAACCCCCGACCT
>DIET01000003.1:25784-43722 GCA_002418765.1 Peptococcaceae bacterium UBA5767
CGGGTGATGGGAATCGAACCCACGTGACCAGCTTGGAAGGCTGGAGCTCTACCATTGAGCTACACCCGCATATGTTGATTTCTCAACCGCAAGACTTATTATATAGAGTACACCCCTGGATGTAAAGAGAAAAAGACCATTTTCTTGATTTTTTTGGGGTACCCAAAAAGAAGGACAAAAGCCTTAGAAAAGCGTAGCCAACAGCTCCTTTACAGTCTTCTCAATACCCGAAAAAGCTCTCTTGCGATGAGAAATTTGGTTCTTCTCTGTGAGAGACAACTCCGCCATGGTACGGTCAAGAGAAGGAATAAAAAAGACGGGATCATAACCAAAACCCTGATGGCCTCGTTTCTCTCTTAGGATTCTGCCCTCCAAGGTGCCCTGCGATGTAAATGCCTCGCCATCCGGCAAAATCAGAGCCACCACCGAGACAAAACGAGCCGTTCTCTGGTCATCCGGGACGCTTTCCATCTCCAGCAAAAGCTTCTCTATGTTGGCCTCATCACCCAGACCACCCGCATACCGAGCCGAATAAATGCCAGGCGCCCCACCCAACGCATCCACCACCAAACCTGAATCATCCGCCAAACAAGGAAGACCCGTTGTGTGGGCCCCTGCGCGGCCCTTCAGTATGGCATTTTCCAAAAACGTCTGCCCGGTCTCCACAGGATCAAAATCGGGAAACAGATCTGTAATGGGCACTACATCAATACCAAGAGGGCCAAACAACGTCTGAAAATCCTTTATTTTCCCCGGGTTGCCACTGGCCACCACAAAAGTCCTTGTACTCATTTCTCTTTGCTTCCTTTCCTGGGTCATTTTTTGGCCAAACGCTCTATTTCCTCCTGATTGACGATGCGATAGACTTTACCTTCAGCATCAATCAAGCCATCTCTCTTCATGTGCGACAACTCCCGGCTGACACTAGGCCTGGCCACACCCAAATAATCCGCCGTCTCCTGGATGCTCATTTTTAGAGTAAACGAAGACAAGCCCTCTTCTTTTTGCCACTGCAAAAACAAGGTGGACAGCTTCTGCCTCAGCGAGCCAGCAGACACCAGCTCCAGTTGTCGGTTGAGCCCTCTGGCTTTGTCCGATAAGATCTCCAGCATATTGTACACCATCTGGTTGTGCTCCTTACACCCCATGGTACAGCGATACACTAGCTTATGAGCCGGGATAGATACAATCAGGGAATCCTTCTTGGCCTGCACATGCACCGGCCAGCGCTTATCTCTCCCAAACGCCGCCACCTCCCCAAACATCTGAGGCGGATTCACCAGACCACGAATGGAGCGCTCCCCTTCCTTGGTTTCCACAAAAAGAAGAACCTGTCCCCGTAGCAACAAATGAATCGAAGTATTGGCATCTTGGTGGTAAGCAAAAAAGTCTCCTCGCTTCACCTTCGTCTGCAATGGTTCAAAACAACGAAGCAAATGAACTATGTCCACCACATCAATGCCATGAAACAAATGATTGCCTTTGAGCATTTTGGCCATACCCTGCACATCCATCATTACAGCGCTTCCCTTTGCTTTTCAAAAATCTGCGTCACGCCCCCCGCCGCCAAGCGCACCATTTGACTTAGCTCCTCCTGCGTAAACGTCGCCCCTTCTGATGTACCCTGCACCTCCACCAACTGATCCGGATAGAGCATCACCAGATTCAGATCCACATCCGCCCCCGAGTCCTCCAGGTAATCCAGATCCAACAGAAAATCCTCACCCGACTTGCCTACACTCACAGCCGCCACCTGTTTCATCGCAGGCAAAGAAGACAATAGTCCCAATTCCACCGCTTTTTCCAAGGCCTTCCTAAGCGCCACATACGCTCCAGAAATACTGGCGCACCGCGTTCCCCCATCGGCCTGCAATACATCACAATCTACCGTAATGGTCAAGCCATTTAACTGCGACAAATCCACACACGCACGAAGAGAGCGGCCAATCAATCTGGCAATCTCCATGGTTCGGCCCGACTGCTTCCCCACCACGGCCTCCCGAGGCGTTCTCTGACGATTGGATCGGGGCAGCATAGCATACTCCGCCGTGATCCAACCACCACCTACCTGCTCTTTCCAGGCCGGCAGCTTTTTTTCCACCGTAGCCAGACACAAGACCCTGGTATGACCCTGGGTAAAAAGACAGGCCCCCTCGGCAAACGAAGGCACCCCGGCATCTATATGGATCAATCTCATATCATCTGTCCTGCGATCTTGTCTTTTCATCTCTCCTCCAGCAAATCATATGTTACAAACGTTCCAAAGCCATGATCCGGTACCAACAAGTCCGCCTTTTTTGCAAAATCCTGGGCATCACTGGAGGTATAACAGATACTCGCACCATGGTCTCCCCCTGGATAGCGCACAATACTATTGACCACTTCCTTACCCGGATCCACCAACAATACGCCTTCGCCAACAATCCGTTCAATCATGGGCCTAAGGAGAGGATAATGCGTGCATCCCATGATAAGCACATCCATTTGTTCTTTGAGAAGTGGTTCCAGATAAGCTTCCAGCGCTTCTTGCAAGGGATAGGAAGAAAGATCCCCCGATTCAATAAAAGGAACCAACTGGGGACAAGCCATACTATGCACATCCAAATCACTGCGTCTAGAAAAAATCTTTCTTTGATAAGCCCCGGAATTCACCGTGGCCTGCGTGGCCATCAAGCCTACCTGTGCTTTTGCCAAGGCCGCTGCCCTGGCCGCGCCCGGTTCTACAACCCCGATGATCTCCACCTCATGTCCATACTTCTCACGCAAGAGATCCAGCGCCAAAGCACTGGTAGTATTGCAGGCATCCACAATCAGCTGTGCACCTTGCTCCATCAAAAAAACCGTTATGCGTTCCGCCAGATGAATCAGCTCCTCCGGCTTCTTTTCGCCATAAGGGACACGCAAGGTGTCCCCATAATAAATCATCTTCTCTTTGGGATACTTCTCTCTCAAAGCCCTGACAATCGTCAGACCGCCAAGACCAGAATCAAAAATACCAATGGACATATTTCGTTTACCTTAGCCCTTCAAAATAAGATAGAATGCCCTGGGTCATTCCTTCCGCCGCCAGCGACCGAAACGACGAGGTTTGTAACAATTTCTCTTCCTCCGGATTGGACAAAAATCCCACTTCAACCAGCACAGAAGGAATATCCGTATACTTGATCACCCGAAAACTCTGGCTCTTGATCCCATTGTTGGCTCGCCCCGTATACAGCGTCAGCCCATCCAGAATATGAGTGGCCAAAGACACCTTTTGCTCCACATTACCATTGCCAGCATAGTAATAAACAGCCATTCCGGATGCCCTGGGATTGTCCGGATACGAATCCGAATGCAGACTTAAAAAGAAATCCGCCTTACTTTGATTGGCCAAACTAACCCGCTCATCCAGCGTAAGAGAGATCAACTGGGTATCCGTATGGGTCAAGATAACCCGGGCCCCCAGAGCAATCAGCCGATTGGTCATATCCATAGCAATGTCATTGTTGATGATGTACTCAAACAAACCGCCAGGGCTCGTCGCACCCACATCAAAACGCCCCGGCGACGTATAGGTTCCATGCCCGGGATCGATCATGACGGTCCGTCCAATCAGTGGCGCCTCCTCCACAACAAAACTCACCTTTTTCTGGCCCAGTCTCGCATCACCAAGCACGTCAAGACTGGAGGCTTTCGTGAAATTCACGATCAAGCGAATCTGGTTTTCTCCATAAGCCCGCACTTCATAACTCTCTATACCGTCACGATTCACCGCTGTGGTTCCCAGCAAATGCTTACCCACACTGACATCACCAAACTGAATCATGGCTCTGGCAGGATCATTGAGCACAAACACTCGATAGAGAAGCTCCTCCTCACTACTTACCACCAACCGATTGCCCGCCACCACAATATCCGTAATGGCAGCCAGACTGGTTCGTTCTCTGTCTTCCACCTGATCTTCAAATTTCAACTCAGTTCGGGTATGCCCCAACCAAGAAGCCACATACCCAATGCGCCCATCTTGCAAGGCAATCCGATACCAATCCCCATTGGTAGACAAAATCTCAAAAATATCACCCTGATTGGCCCGGACCAACACCTCTTCATCGGTGGTCGGGCCTTTTCGTATATTCACCGCATCCGTATGCACGATCAGCACCTTACTAAGCTTCGTAAGCTCAATGCCTTCACTGGTGATGACATTGCCATACTCATCGATCAGGTCCATGGCTCGTTTCACTACCCAAGCCGCTTGACCATCCGCCAAAAGCACCTTGTACCATTCCTCGGTGCTGTCCACAATATCAAAGGCCTGGCCAAAATAGACCTGGGTAATGCGGTTGCTGTTGTCCTCGAGCACCACCGGTGTGCTGCGCACATTGACCACCGGAGAATTGATCCTCCCGTGCGTGGCCTCTATCTTGCTAAAATCCACTTGTGTTTCCTCAATGATATTGGCATAATCCTGATGCACATACCCCGTGGTATTGGCATAGGCGATCTTGTACCAAGACCCCGTGCTGCCCAAATAGGGAAACGTATCATTCCTGGCCACCTTGCCCAAAATATTCGCATGCAACGATGCGGCGCTGCGCACATTCAGATTGCTGCCATAGGACACATCAACCTGCACTTTTTGCACCACCTTGGTAGGAATAGACTCCTCCTGATCCACACTTGGCTCTTGGTTCACTGCATCCGTAACAGGAATGAACTTATAACTGTTCACCACTGCATAATCAGCAGAAACCCAACCTTTTTTACCCTGAAAAACAATCTGATACCAGCCATCTGTACTGGAAAGCACCTGGTAAACAGACCCATTTTCCGCTTTGCCTATAATATTGTCTACATCCGTCCTTGGCTCCGTTCGCACATTCAAAACAGATGATACCTGGATCTTGATGCTGTCGATCACTTTTTTGGTGCTTGTCGTAGAGGCCGACATCAACGTCACCGTTTTGGTCGCCGACTCAAAACCCACCGTTGCCCCCATTTGTTCCATCACAAAACGCAGCGGCACCATGGTTCTGCCCTGTACAATCACCGCTTCGGTATCAATGAGAACATCCTTTCCATTGACCAAAGCCACCTTAGAACCAATGGTAAGAATCAAGGTTCCTGCCGGACCTTCCACAGTCACTTTCTTTGTGGTACCCTCCCAGCCAACCTTGTATCCCATAGACTGACTGACAAAAGCAATTGGCACAATGGTCCTTCCATTGGCATCGATAAACGGTTTGACATCCATGGACATGGGATTCCCATCCAGAGTCAACGACACGTACTGCACCTCGCCAGCCATGCTGGGAAGGGCTCCGCCTAAAATCAACACCAGCATCAATGCCAGGATGAATATGATCGATCTTTTTTGCATGCCGTCCTCCTTGAAATCCTCTGATCCACCGTATACGCTATGCTTCGTCCTTCTATAAGAATAAACCATCACAGCGACAAAATAAAGAGAAGAATCGGTAGGAAAGAAAAGAGAAGTAAGCCAAAAAAACCAGTTTGCCACATGAATACTGTCCATGGCTCCCCATCATCTGCATGTCCAAACCAAGATACCCGATAATATCATTACGCGTCCCCATCAAAAAGGTTTTTGATGTACGTGTAATCAATTTTTTCTTGACTAGCTCGATAAAAAAACGGATCCTTCCGGATGCTCTCATTTGAGTTGACAATGAATTCCTTATACACGACATCATTTGCCCTATACATGGTTATCCTGTAACCATATCCCATGTAGCCCCAGGACAAGCCTTCTTTTTTGAGAGATACCCTGTTGAAATTTTCAACCAGATGTTCTATATCAGATGCCTCTGTTAGGGTCATAGATCTTCCCGTATTCCCATCAAAAACACTTATTTTCGATACTTCGGACGCTTCCATATCAACTAGGATGGAAGGCATATTCCACCAAATACCCAATCCCAAACCCAGCACCAGAGAGATGCACACACCCAATAAGATTTTCTTGCTTTTCATTTCCTTCACCTTTCAAATAAACCACATGCATTTCTATTACTGATGAGCATCAAAACCCATCTTCACAAAAAACGACTCCCGGTTATTCAATATTGGTTTTCTTCTTCTTCTGCGTCAACTGCACCATGGCGCCCAGGACTATAAACACAAAAAGGATACCCGTCCAGATCTCGAATCCAGGATGATGTCTAAGTCGGTATATTTCTTCAGCTTTCATCGACTCTAGAATCTTGCTTTCCTGGTTATTCTTTATGGCTGCACCAAGGAAATTCCCTATAAAAAGTCCAGCCGTGATCCCTACGGTCATGAATGCGGAAACAAACCTCTTGTTCCCAAAAAGAAAAAGAAGAGCGATAAAACTTAAACCCACATAGAACTCCCAGTGGTGCGCCACCCAACCAAATAAATATTCAGCAGGTAAAACTGTCTCTGCCAATAAAAAAACAGCAGACAAGATCAAGATCTCCATCCATGCACACCTGCAAAACATTTGTTTTCTCATTTTTTGTCCTCCGTTACCTGCACATCTTTTATCATGTCGAATCAATCCATATCCATTCCTTGATCTAGCCCCAAAAGCCCAGCTATCCCAAATGCATCTCTTATTATCATGATACCACTTCCAGCACTTTCCCGTAACAACAGCTGTCATATCATCCAGTTGGGTCCAAAACATGTCATTTCTGCTTACCATCGCGCAGATGCCAACAGCAACTGAGAATTCAACATACGCCGACAAGCAGCGTGATACACTCGCTTGACTATGCAAAAAGCCCATAAGCTAAAAATTACCTCCATGCTTATATACTCCCTACAAAAAAGAGACCATGAAAAGAAACACGATCTCTTTACTAGGGAGCATAGAATAAGCCCATGGGCAGTTTGCTGGTTTGTTTATCCTATTTTTGCCGCATTAACATTTCTCACTTAACACTTTGCAACAGGATGATGTCGTTGAATTTTCTGTGATGGGATCAACCAACTCTACCCACACCATCTACCAACAACCCTGATAGAGCATCTAAGGGCCAAGAAAGCTGATCACGACCGTCTTTCTTTCACCCAGTCCTTGACGCTACTCGAAATAACACTCTGTCTCGCTTATGTTGTTGTCTGAATCTGTGTCATAGCTCGTTGTCTCGACTGTTGCCGTGTTTGCCACTGGTGAAGTAGCCCGGGTAACCTCCACTCGGATGGTGAATGCAATCGAATCAGATGCAGCCAACTCACCGAGACTGACATCCACAGTCCCACCACGTACCTTGCAGATCGCACCCGGAATGCTGTCTAGACCAAGAATTTCAAAAAACCTGGTTCCGCGAGCCAAATCATTCGATACCATGACATCCGTTGCCGCCTCCAAGCCATCATTGGTCACGATGATCACCCAGGAGATATAGACCCCATCGTGGATACCCTCATCGCTATCTATCACCAGGTCCACTGTTGTAAACGGCTCCGGCATTACAGTCAGTATAGCTTCGTCAGATACTACCGTTCCACGTGTGTTGCTGAGAACAACACGATAGAGATTCCCATCCATGTTGCGTTTCGTGTTCACTGTGGTGTAGCTGGCGGAGTTGGCCCCACTGATACTTGTCCACCTTCGGCCACCATCGGAGCTCATCTCCCACTGGATGTAGGCCGACGGATAGGCACTATACTCCACCATAAAGGTGACGGGATCACCAAGAACGACCGCCGTGTTTTGAGGCTGCCCCGAAATCTGGGGAACATATTCATTGATCACATTCAAAGTGAACAGTTGGTTCACAGCTGTTCCGACCCCATTATCCGCTGTGAAGGTCAGCTCATAGGTGCCATCCGTACCGGTTTCCGGCGTGCCGCTTAAGGTAGCTGTATTCTGATCAAAAGTCATGCCTGAAGGCAGAGCTCCTGCTGATAAACTCACCGTCGGCGCCGGAGTCCCGGTCGTCGTGACGACAAAAGAGCCATACGTACCAATATTGAACGTTGTACTGTTGGCACTAGTGATGGTCGGCACCTCATTTACCGTCAAGGTGAAATTCTGCTGGACTCTTCCATAAGAATTGTAAGACTCAAGATTTAAAGAATAGCTACCCGCTGAACCAGCTACTGGCGTACCGCTTAAAAGCCCGCTTCCATACCCAGGAGTAAATGACACGCCTGCCGGCAAATACCCCGAGTACATCCAGACATAGGGCTCTGGTATCCCGGTAGAGGTCACTGAGAATAAACCGTTATCCCCTACGGTAAAAGTGGCATGGTCTGCACTGGTAAAGCTAGGCGCCAATATCGGCCTCCAATTCAAAACCACATCCCCTATCCCCCAATAGCTAGAGAAATCGCTGTCCACTACGATGCGGTAGGTTGTGCCCTCAGTAGCGGTCAGATGCACCGGGTTCCCATAATATGAATCTTTTGTTACGAGCGCAAGACCACCAACCGTATCCCCTGTGTAAATGGCAATACCCATATAATCATTGCCGTACAAGGCACCAAGCGCCTCGCTACCTTTAGTATCCCACTCATAGTCACCAGAAGCCGGTGCTGTCCAGGTCCACCAGACCGATGAAAAACTCAAATAAAAATGCTCAGGTTCGGCAAATTCTCTGGTGGCATACACGTTGTTGACGGATGACGTGCCACTGGAGCCGCCAATCACCGTACCGGGAAATGCATCATTGGCCGGAATGTTCAAGGCAGCAACGTACGACCAATTCAGGGTGATAGGGCCACTACTACCATACGAGTCAACAATGATGTGATAGGTTGTGCCGGCCGTTACCTGAAACGTCGTCCAGCTGTCACAGTCTGATGAAATATCGTCATTGAAGCCGACCAAGGTCAAAGACCCCAGTTCAGTCCCGGTACATACGCCAATGGCCGTATCTATCTGGCTACCAAGGGTGTCAAAGGCCGCATAGCCCGATTCAGGAGCCGTCCAAGACCACCAGATTGTTCTCCCGGAAAACCAGGAGAAGGGTTCTCCCACTTCGGTAGTGGCACCCGTATTGTCTCCGGTCGTAGTACCGCTTGCTCCTGTGATGGTGATGGCATCGGTGAAGCCATCATTCCAAATGGACCAGTTAAGAATTATGCTGCCTGTACTAAGGTCATTGTAACCCCGAACACAGATCATATAAGTGACGCCCGACACAGCATCAAAGTCCACCTTACTCTGATGACTGCTACCCGCTTCATCGTTGTACACAATCTCTGTAAGTGCGGATACCTCTGTCCCTGTAAAAACCTGGAGAACAGTATCAAAATTGCTGCCAAAAGTATTGAAAGTGAATGGACCGCTCGATGGTGCTGTCCACGACCACCAGACCGAATTAGGACCGTACACCGCTGTTTCCCCGTCTTCCAAAGTAGCCCCCACATTGGTGCCGCTTGTGGTACCGCTTGCGCCAGTGATGGCGTAGGCATCGGCAAAGTTGTCATTGCTGAGCACAGCAGCACCAACCGAGCCTGGCAGCCCCAGAACAATCATGAGGCCAATCAACAGTAGCAAAACTGTAAACCTATGGTTCTTCATTCCTAATCACTCCTCGTAGAATAGATATTGCTGCCTAGTTTGCGATAACCCGTTCAACATTTCCGAATGTACACTCCGCCCATATCCACCTCCCCTTCATAAAACCGATCTTGCAGTAGAAACGCACCCGTTTCCAGCATGAAGCAACAAAAAAACCGACCACTCATGGTCGGTTACGCCTTGGCTCCCGCAGGTCTAAGCGTCCAATAAAGGCCTACGTTCATTACTCCCTTAAATATTTTTTATTTCTATACTGACCTTCCATTTTCCTGCTGAGCATTCAAAAAAGTATCAACGGGTATCCTATTCTCGGGACTTATGTTCTGTGTCCCTTCGGTATAAATAAAAATACAACCTTGGGTACATTCCAAAATTTTACATTATAGCCAGGCCTGAAAAGATACTCAATGAAAATGAACAGTAAATAATATTGCATTATGGCAAATATTGTTCTGTAATACTTGTCACATAACCATCCTTTGTAACAACTCTAAAGGGTGGCATAAAATCTGAATAGCCATCCTCAAGATAATCTTTGAACTCCTCAATACTTACAGATTCGTGGGTGACACTTTCACTCCAAATTAGGATGTTGTATTCAGTATCATCAGTTACTTGAAAATACATGGGATAACTGTTCGGATTATGAATATAAAATCCGCTTGGCATATCTTTGTCAGGGTCAATGTTAAGCTCTTTTAATCGATCAGCATCTTCCCATGTCAACCATTCAATCTGATCTAGATGGAAAAAAGGTTTTGATAATTCCTCAATTTCAAAGTTCGAAATATACCCAATAAAATGGCTTTCCGGCGTTTCCATAAAATCCTCTAAGGTTGCCGCATATTTGGGAACAAGATCATCCATAGACACTTGCCATTGCCCCAAGTCATTTTTTATAAACCCAATGGCAACCTGTAGAGGGTCTATCAGCCCAGAGTTTTGCCCATGATCAACTTCTTTTTGCAGTTCCCCATAATAATCCGCTATCATCATTTCTGTTTCTGGCGTAACATGATATACTGCACCGTTTCCATCCATCCAGCGCTCTACACACCAAATCCCAGACTCTCCCTGAACAACCGGTTGGGATAAAAGCAGCTGATATGTTTCGCCTGTAGAAGCTGGAAATCTGATTACAATATGACTTCCATTGAATGTTTCCCTTGGTAACATTTCATTCGTTTCGAGAAATATGCGAAGCGAAGTTTCTTGCCCTGCTGGTGTAGAAAGATCTGCTTCACCACTCCAAAGGGTACCTAAAAACTGTGGGGTCGATTGATCATAGGAAAAGACCAATATTGGTTTACCCATACTAGCCTCCTCCGTAATCCAACCGTCAACTTCATTCATCCCTCCTGCCAACATAATCTTACTCATATCTTCAGGTTTAAGACGGTATTCGATACTCCACAACTCTACTGCTGCTGAAGGCAGCAATTCATCAAAGGATACAATTTTCTCAAGCTTCGTTATCTTCCTATCAATAATCTTAAAATAATACTCATCTGTGTTATAATCTGCAATTGTTGCCTCAATAAATTGATCAGCATAATCCTCGATCGACAATTGTCTTGCTTGAGGATCACTCATAAGCCCTATACTAACTGCTATCACAACTATAAGTGCCAAAATGACAACCCAAAACACTGGTTTTTTATAACTTAAGACGTTGATAATTCTCCCTTTCATATTTCCTTCACCAAAAGCAAGAGGGCTTCCATTTAAAATATGTCGCCCAGTAGCAAGGGATAGCAATGAATTGGCATAAGGTTTTCTGATTTCGTCATCCATTTCTTTCAGTACTCTTTCGTCACAAGAAAGCTCCATATCCGTACTCATCAATAGGAACGCAATCCAGACAAGAGGATTAAACCAATGTATGGACAGAATAGAAAAAGCTAATATTTTGATGACATGATCTTTTCGCTGGATATGAATCTGTTCATGCAAGAGGATATAATTTCGCTCCTCTTTACTCAATCCAACAGGTAGATATATTTTTGGTCTTATCAAGCCGAGTATAAATGGTGTTTGCAAATTTTCAGCTTCAAAAATATTCTGCTCTATTGATCGTGCACTTCTAAGCTGTTTTTTTAATTGCAAAACGGATACCAAACTATAAATAAGCAATGCCACTATTCCTAAAACCCAGATATACGTTCCTATTGCCAGAAAAATCTGTAGTGGATTCACACTTGCTCCCATGACCGGAGCAGGAAGTGAGTTGTTTACAAATGCATCCACTACTTCTATTCCGCTGTGGATCTGTGGACTTTGCTGATAGACAATATCATTAGGGATCAGTGCGGCATTTGTACTTCGTGGCATTAGGCTAAACATACTTTCAAAGGAGAACGGAATTACCAGGCGAAATCCTACCACACCCCATAAGACATAAGAGATGACTTTGGGTGCTTTTTTGAGTAGTAGTCTAACAAATATCACAAAAAGGATAACATAGCTTGCCGTATGGCTCATATTAAAAATGGAAAGAAATAGTGCGCTCATGGCTACATCTCCTTGTATTCATCAATTAATCTTTTCAACTCATCAGCCTGATGTTTGCTTAATCTTTCTCCACCAATAAAAGATGTTAAAAATTTTGGTAAGGATCCACCAAAATTCTCCTCAACGAAACGTATGCTTTGCTTTGCGTAGTATTCATCCCTTGTGATGATGGATGAAACAACCGCCTTTTCATTTTGGAATATGCCCTTTTCACATAACTTTTTCAGCACAGTATATGTTGTTGACTTTTTCCAATTCATCTCTTCTTCACATATCTTTACAAGATTACCAGAACCAATCGGCTCGTTCTGCCAGATTAATTCTGCGAACCTTTCTTCGCTTTCCGCAAGCTTATATTCCTTCATAGAAAACCTCCTCGGTCTATACTCCATCGACCTTGCAACCTGAGTCTACACCCAATAGACCCAATTATCAACATTAATTTTTAAACTGGATAAAATTTTGTAATTTTATGGCATACAAAAAACGCCCCCTGAGAGAATATGTCTCCAGATTGACGTTTGGCCACCATTCTTATTTCTCTATCACTAACCTATCCAACAACCTTAAGCAAATCCGGCAGCTTTAATCAGAATCTAATAGTCCGATAACATCCAGTTTTTGATCATACATAGTTAATTGCTGTAAAGCTCCATGGTGTGGTTTGGCTGATACATTTGATCTTCTTTGGTTTCAACCATGAAATACCGAAAGCTTCACAGGCTCAGTACCAAAATCAGCTGATCACATAACCAGCGCCTGACAGTACTTCCAAGGCCTTCAGATAATTCTCTTTTTGGTCAAAATATAGTCTGTATTGTACGTGGATAGAGCCATTATTCCAATACTATGCTCTGCCAGGAGCGTTGCTATTTTTGCAAGTATGCCAATCAAAGAAAAATCCAAAACGCCTTGGATCCCAAACGCTTTCCAACCATCTTCTCGTAGCACTGCATCATCTGGTACATTTTCTGTCATACAAATCAAAGAGTTTTCTTCATCCGTTTTACCAATGAAAAAATACTCATTTGTGAAATCCCATGACGAAAAATCTCTTACCTGGCATACCGAAAAATCATCCTCCAGATCAAAACCAGCAACCTAGATATCGTGCGCCAATTGAATCATGCTCTACCACTCTCTTGTCACTGCTGTAGAGCAACAGTTCCGTTTGCACAGTCTTCGCCTCCCAGGCGCTTACAAAATTTCTGCTGATGTCTTTGCTTGCAAGCATAGACATACTCCTACCCTATAGGGGCACTGCATAAAAAGACAAAAAAATGACATTCAATAATAACATCAAATGAGATGATTCTCTGAGTCCCTATAATCCATCGGTTTACAAATATACCAATTGGCCATGACATCTACTTGCACAACAGAGACTTCAGAAAAACAGGCGCTCATTTCCGCCAGACAGTCTTTCATCTCCATCTCCGCATGTTTGATAAAATGAAAGTAGTCCCCACCCTCCAACCATTCGATAAGAGACGTAAAAAACGATCTCTTCTTGTTGTAATCGTGGATGATCACGTACTTTCTGGCCACTCTGCTCATTTCAGCATACAGCCGTTTTCTCTCATTCGCTTCCAAGCCGTGTGCCACATAGGATGAGATGGCCAAATCAAAACTGTTGTCTCCAAATGACAAGCCTTTCATCACATTTCCTTGCAAAAATCTTATATCTTTGTTCTCTGATTTGCTCATGCCAATGGCAAGCATTTTTTTTGCTGGATCGATCCCTGTCACGGTCATGCCCCTGTCATTCAGTACAGAGCACAACGCCCCGGTACCGCATCCCACATCAATGATCGTTTCAAACAAGGATAGATCCATTTGCTCCTTCACGCGTTCCACAATCGCAGCATAATGTTTTTTCTGTTTGTGGTAAAACAGGCCATACACAGGTGCAATCAGATTGAATAACCAACTACTTTCCTTTTCTCCCAAGAATAAACACCCCTTTGTTTATATTTTTCAGTTTCACGAGTTCCAATCCGTTTTTCTGAAGCAATTTATGTATATCTTCTTCGGCTCTTGCAAATATGGCTCCTCCAAAAGAATAAGTGATCAGCATTTCTCCACCTGGCTTTAATACGCGCGCTGCTTCTTCCAGGTAGACTGGTGCATTAGAAGTGACAACCAGATTAAATTCCTCATCCGCATAATCCAGCTGCCTGGCATTGCCCGTTTCGAATCTGATATGAGAATATCCTGCTTCTTCTGCTTTTCCTCTTGCGATTCTGACCATTTCAGGACTTAGATCCACTGCTTCGATCAAGGCTTCCGCAAAAGAGTTTGCAACCAAGAGGGCTGCAAATCCTGTCCCTGCACATATATCCAATACTTTATCAGGCTCACTTCCAATATTACCTAAGCCTTCCAGGAAAGCCACCTTATAATCCATGTCACTTGCCGCCATTTTTTCATCATAAATATGGCTTATTTTTTTGGGGAAATAAGCCATCGCTTGAAGAAACAACTTGGATTCCATCATCTTCGGATGTTTGATAACCAACTTGATAAATGGTGTCATCAATAGATTCTTGATTTTCAATAGATCACCCATATACGCCTCTGTTTCTGAAAACTTTTAAAAATCACATCTTCATTTTGTCTGGCTGTTTGGTCATCATGGCATCATGTTCCGGTGGCAGCCATTCCATAACATCATGCCTACCCAGAATCGCTTCCATGATAAATCCCATGACGATCAAGGCAGTAAGCGTAAGGCCAAACCTCAATACGGTAAACGAGATCCCTAGAAACTTGATTTCAACCATCAGTTGTGGGATCTTAAGCGCAGCCCACGATCCCAAAAAGATGACCATATTGGTTATGCTGGCCCCTTTTCGTAATAACGTAGCAGTCATGGGAAATGCCACATACAACGGTCCCGTTGGCAATGTACCAAGCACCAATGAAATCAAACCACCTCGCATACCTGAACCGCTCCCCAACCACTTCTGTATTTTATCCTTTGGCAGCCATACTTCCATAAGACCCATCAGGATAAAAACTGGAGGTAAAATAAGGGCCATCTCCTTAAAATAATCCCAAGTCACCTGGGTAGATCTTGCCGCTACAGCTGGTGCCATCACGGCCAAAACTCCAAAGACAAATACCATCAAAATAGGAAATTTAAATTTCTTGATCGTCTCCATCATAATATCACCCCCATGATCCCCGCAATGGATAAGGCAGCCAGAAACCCAAATCCATTACGAAGCAAGGTAAATTTTTTACCCAAGATTTTTATTTCCATAGGTGCTGTTACGATCCCAACCATCACCAGTGTAGTGACAAAAGCCGAAATGGTCATGACTGTTGCCCCAGACCGAAGCAAAGAACCTGCCAAGGGAAAAGCCACCAGAGAAGGTATCAAGGTGATGGCACCAAGTACCGCCGCAACCACCGTTGCAAAAAATCCGGCTTCCCTACCCACCAGATTGGAAATGGTCTCCGGGGTCAAGGTACCCAAAGTGAGCCCTACAATCCCCAATACACTCAGAAGGCTTGGCGCTGTCTTAAGTAGAGCTCTCCCGGCTACTTTAAATGCTTTCGTTGTTTTCTCTTTGCTTTTTATGAAGGATGTCATAAGACAAACTACCAAAAAGCTATAAATCGTAATCAAGGTAGCCATGATATCTCCTTCCTACTGTTCCGTCTTTATTTGAATGCCCATCAGCCTGGCCCCAGAACCAGACTCCATGGAAAGCACTGCAGGCTCTGTAATCAACACTTGATTCTCTTTTAGCGTAGAGGATTCTGCATTTTTTCTTATCAATACTTCTCCCTCAACCACATAAAATATGACAAATGTATCCATCTGACAGGGAGGAATACTCCCTCCTGCCTCCAATAAAATGACCCGGGTTTTGAATGTATCATTTTGAAAAAAACCATGCCCTCCTCTTTTTTCGTAGACTTGCGGTTCAAGTTTCATCAGATCAAAAATTTCCACTTTATCTCCTCCTTTCATTTTGGGTCTTCTCTTCATATTTCAACAACAACTTTTCAATTCTTGCTTTTCTTATTGTAAGAATTCCTGCCCACTGATCCAGGTTCTTTTTGCCAGCCTCTGTGATTTCATATACTCTTCTTCTTGGTCCTTGACCGCCTTCTTCCCAAAGAGAAGAAACCAGACCCTCTTTCTCCATTTTTCTAAGTGTTCTATAGAGCGTGCTAACATTGAGTTCCTCCTGAGAAAACCCAAAGTGCACCAGCTTCTCAATCAGTCCATAACCATAACCTGTCTCATCATAAAGAAGCAACAACAAACAAACTTCTAAAAATCTTTCCATCATGTGATGTTTACTGGTGCAGAATAAATCATGACCTTGCTCCACAGCTTTACCTCCCGCCACACTATATACTTAATGAATATAGTTTGATTGCACTTAGTATACTGCACATGAATTTTTCTGTCAATCGAGCAAAGGAGAATTTCGCCTTACCCAAACATCTATGCCAGAAATGGCTTTTATACCAGTCATACTTTTTACGTTTATTAACTTATGAATATGCCAGATCGACTCAAGCCATCAATGCGGCTCTGCTACACAAGAATACTCAACTTATTTAAGTAAGTTTCTCTATCAATTAATCTCCTTGTATCACCACCTATAAGACTCATCATATCAACACAATTCCCAAAATTAACAAATTCTCATTTTCGGGTAATGGATTTTGTATTAAAGCTTTCTTATCGACTTATTTCCCCATACAAAAAGCCACCCAGTGTCGTCACAACCCCCAGCGGCTTCTAATCATTGATTTACTTATTTCTAACGCTTTTCCAACTTCACCACACACCCCACATGCGTCGAGTGTTTTTTGAGACTGAAATTATTTAGTCTTACTTTCCAATAATAATCTATCAAAGTCACTTTGATATATTTTATCTTGTTTAACTCGATATTTTTCATATTCTCCCTCTGCAAGCTCTTGGGCCATAATTGCAGAAACTTTCCCTTTATCTTTAAGAATCTCAAATTCGCTAAGTTCCAAGAATGCATCCAATCGTTTTATCCAATCTTCCATATACATTATTTCATTCCTTGATGCTCTTAATTCTGCAAAGTCAAGATACGCTGTTACTATTCTATTCAAATTACTCAATTCATCCTCAACTAAATAATTCTTTGCAACTGTAACATCAGATTTTCTTATATTCCCTTCTGGTGCGTTCTTCCAACTCATCAATCCCATGTTCTCTTTATCGCTATTCACACGATTAAATATAACTTCTGCTACTGTATAATGTGTTATTGCAAAATGAAGTTTGTTTTGAACTGTTGCAAAAAACTCTTTAGTTATATTACTATTAACATCATAATCTGCACTACATTGGACATATATATCGGTTATCTTCTGATAAAAACGTCTTCCACTTGAACGTATATCTCTTATTCTAGCTAATTGTTCATCAAAGTAATCTTTACCAAAAATAGGATTTGGATTTTTAAGTCTTTCATCATCCATTGCAAATCCTTTAATCATATATTCCTTTAAAATCTTGGTTGCCCATACTCTAAAAAGCGTTGCTTTCTTACTATTCACTCTATACCCAACGGAAATAATAGCGTCTAGATTATAAAACTGTGTATTGTATTTTTTCCCATCACTAGCACTATGTGCAATTTTTGCACATACTGAATCTTTTAACAATTCACCTTCATTGAAAATATTTCTTAAGTGCTTAGTTATCACTGACCTGTCCACATCAAATAAGCTTGCCAGTTGAGCCTGTGACATCCAAATATCTTCATTCATTATAAATACATCTACTTTAACATTACCATTGCTGTCTTTATAAAGTAAAATTTCTTGAAATTCTTTTATTTCATCTTTTGACATTTTTCTTCCCTAGATTCATCAAATTGTTTAGGCAATGGAAACCCCCTGCTTTAGCTGTGGGGAGGAAAT
>DIET01000033.1 GCA_002418765.1 Peptococcaceae bacterium UBA5767
AGGCTGAGTGTAGGTTGTACTGTCCCCGGTCAACTGTATGGTGAACGGAGACCTCTTAACCACTGTTGCTTTACCGTCTCGCAACATTCTTCGAACCCTGCTATGCCGTTTTGTCGGCATCAGCGGTTTCCCATCTTGACTTACAACATAAACCATTTTTAAACCTTCCTTCGAAAGTAAGTCAGAGCAGTAGCTCTGTATAACCTCTTCGCCAATGTTATCCTACAGTTTATTGACAGCAACACTGTTCCTACCCATCAGAACTGTTTAATCACTGTCCGCAGAGTTCGGAACTAGAGGAGCATTCCGAAGTGCCTATCTATTTGCAGGTAACGTAGTCTCGAATTGAGACTTAGGCTAGTCAACCAGGACTTGCAGTAGCGCTACTGCAAGCCCCCGCCTTTAGGCGTGGGGTAGTTGACATTATCCCTCTCGATCCTTTAAGACTTCTACCATATCCAGTCTCCGAATACGAGACTGAACGGCCACACTGGCCAACCAGACAAAAAACAGCGTTACCCCAATGGTCAGAAGATAGCTTCTTGCTTTGATTGTCACGATCAGATTATAAATATCATTGGAATAATACTCTCCAAACCAGACACTGAGTCGGTAACCAGCATAGATACCCGGCAAAACGGCCAACAAGGCCACCAACATATTTTCCCTGGCCAACAGCCGTTTGACCTCTTTGAGACGATATCCCAACACCCGAAGGCTGGCCAACTCTCGTTTACGTTCAGCCATATTGATGATTGTACCATTAAAAATGATCGCAAAGCCCATGATCCCTGATATCGTTAGCATTACACCCATAAAAACATACATGAATCCCGTCATGTCCACAATGTAATCCACCATGTCAGCCCTGTTGATTACTGATTGCACATAGGCATAGTCCTGCAATGTATCTTCAATAAATGCATATTGCTCTGGATCCGCTGTCATCGCCACACCAGTGGCATAGGAAGAATCATCAAACAAACGTCCCAAATAATCGATGTTGCCATAAGTAACAAAATCCATAAACTGTTCCGACAGGGCAGCAACAAAGGTTTCTCGTTTAGGCAAGCGCTGATCATAGGGTTCCAATAGAACCGTATCGCCCACTTGGATACCCATGTCCCTGGCGTGGCTGGCGGTCAGCACAATCCCCTCTGGGGGGATTAAGACGGCTCTAAACTGCTCATCCTCCAGATGCACCATAGAGGTATCCACCACCACGCCAGACAACATGATATCTTTTTCTCTACCTCGAAATTTCAGTTTCACAGCCATGTCCAGTGTGGGTTCTACCTTTTGCACGCCCTCTATACTTGCCAGCCGCGCCACATCCACGTGAGAGGCCGGAGCAATAAAACTTGCTTTCAGGTCGAAGGTCTGGTAATCCTGGTAATTCTTCTTAAGCAAAACCTCCGTGGTATCATTCAAAAACAAACTCACCAAAAGCATGATCAGTGTAAAACTGACTCCCAAAGCCGTGGCCAGGGTCCTCATTTTTTTCCTTCCCATATTCCGGATAACCATTTTCCAGCCAAAGGGAATTTTCTTCCAGACAAAGCCCAACCGATTGTAATCGAATCCCGTCATGGCTTCGGGGGCACTCGGCCGCATGGCCACGGCAGGACGAAGTGCTATGATACGCCGTCCAGCCAAATAGGCGGCCACCAAAGAGATTGATACTCCCATAAAAACGGCCAAAATGACCAGGTAAGGTTTACTTTCCACCAGCATGACCGGGATATGAAAATACAAGGTATAGTATTCATTGAGTGCTACGCCGGCCACGTTTCCCACCCAAGCACCCAACAAGGAACCCGTGAGTCCAGTCAAACCACCCAGCTTCAAATAATATCCGACTATCTCGCGTTTGGTTATACCCAGCGCCTTCATGGTACCCAGAACAATGCGCTGACCTTCAATGGTTCTTTTCAGCATCACATACAACATAAACAAGGAAATGCCCAGGAAAAGAACCGGGAACATGATGGCCATTGATTGCAATCCATCAATCTCGCTACTGAGAAGTGTGTAGGAAAGCTGATCTTTTCGTTCCACGCCGGCAATAAAACCGGAGGACGTCAATGCATCTTCAATCCTCTCGATGATGACAGCACGATTGGCTTTTTGCAAACGAAAATGAACCTCATTGTATGATGATGCGTACCCATACAAGGACTGTAGAAAGGCTTCATTCAGATACAAGATCCCATATTCTCCCGGTAGAGTGAAGACCTGATTGCCCCCAGAAACCTCATAAATGTACTCTGGTGAAATGACAACTCCGGATACTTGCATCGTGGTGACCTTGCCCTGAGCAATAAGTCTGATTTCATCCCCCAAGGATAAGTTGTAGAAATTCTTCAAGGAAGAAGAAACCAAACATTGGTTTTTTCCTTCCTGGGGAGGGTTTCCTTCCTCAAAAAAAAGCTTGTTAACACTAGGGGCGCGACCAGGAGGCAAACTATTCAGCTTGACTGCCACCTTGGCATCCCCAATTTCGATACGGGCCTCTTTGGTAATCCTGGGCTCAATCGCCAAAATCCCTTCCATCCGGGAAAGTTCCCGCACGGTCGAGGCATCCAAACGATTGGTCAAGGCATAATAATCCAAAAAATCATATTCATCATAAAACAGCTGGGCAGAACCACTGAGATTGGCATAAGAAATATAGGTGGCCAAAAAGCTCATGATTCCTATGAAGATTACTACCGTAACCGCCACCAACTGTGCTCGGTGTTCCCGTATGTCTCTTAGCAACATGCGGTTCAATGTTTTCATGGTTTCACCAGCTTATCTCTCTAGGATCCTTGGGATGCTCGTGGTAAACGCTCTTAAGAATCTGACCACTACGCATATAAATTACCCGGTCAGCCATCTCGGCGATATCCTTGTTGTGCGTAATGAGGAGAATAGTCCGTTTCGTTTCCTCATGGATTTTCTTGATAATTTCCAATACTTTCAATCCGGTACTAAAATCCAATGCACCAGTCGGTTCATCACATAGAAGCACATGGGGATTTTTGGCAATGGCCCTGGCAATCGCCACACGCTGCTGCTCCCCACCTGAAAGCTGTGAAGGAAAATGGTGTTGTCTGTCTTCGAGTCCCACCTGGCTCAATACCTCTTCCACATCCAAAGAGTCCTCAGTGATTTCTGAAGCCAGCTCCACATTTTCTCTGACAGTCAAAGCTGGCATCAGATTGTAAAACTGAAATACAAAACCGACTTCATTTCTACGAAATGAAGTCAGCTCCTCTTCTGAATAATGCGAAATATCTTGTCCCCGGTAAAAAATCTGGCCTTGTGTTGCCGAATCCATTCCCCCCATTATATTCAATAAGGTACTCTTCCCTGATCCGCTGGCACCCAACACAACAACCAATTCACCAACCTGAATATCCAAATCGATTTCACGAAGTGCATGAACCTGCACTTCTCCCATATCGTACACCTTGGATACGTTCTCAAGCCGAAACAAGAATTCGTTTTCCATACGGTACTCCTTACTGGAAGCTATCTTCCATCATTCGATTGATTCTCTCTACCAACTCCGGAAAATCAACAGGCAAGCCTGCCGCCAGCATGGCATTGTCAAAAAGCTGTTCTACCGCTAGGCGGCTCTTGTCCTCATCCTTATGGTCATACAGCGAAATCATCAAACGATGATTCGGATTGATTTCCAGCAATCTTGGCATCACACCGGAACTGGCATCCATCATGGTCAACCATTTTTCCAAATGAGAACTCATCCCCATGGCACTTTTCACCAATACAGGACTATCTTTAAGACGTTTGGACACCGCAACATCGCTCACTTTAGATCCCAACACCTCTTTCATCCAGCCAGCCAGTTCTTTTGCCTGCTCTTCTGTTAAGCCTTCTGCTGTCTCCTCCAACGCCAAGTCAGCCATTTCTGCAGATACAAAAGTTTTTTCACCATACGTTCCAGCCATGGATAACACATAGTCGTCCAGGCCATCATAGGAATACAAAACTTCTATGTCTTTCTCTTTAAATACCTCCAAGTAAGGACCTTTTTCAATGGCCATGCGAGATGGACCACTCATGTAATAGATTTCTGTGTTGTCTTCTTTCATGCGAGACTCATAGTCTCCAATAGAAATGAGTTTGCCTGCTTCCTCCTTGGATGATTCGAAACGTAGAAGCTTTAGAATCTTTTCTTTGTTGTCGGTGTCGGAAGCCAAGCCTTCCTTCAAAAAGACGCCAAATTTTTCATAGAACTTAAGGTAAGTCTCTTCGTCTTTTTTGGACAAATCAAGCAAGTATTTTAGAAATCTACCCGTCAGCACCTTGCCGATTTTTTTCATCAGCAAACTGTCCTGCATGGTTTCACGCGAAATATTCAACGGTATTTCAGGACTGTCCACCACTCCTTTGAGAAAACGCAGCCATTTGGGCAGCAAACTCTCATTGACTTCCTGGATCATCACCCGCTTGCTATACAGGCGCACCCCATAATCCATTTGTCCAAATCCTCTTAGCTCCCTGTTCTCTGCAGGAACATAGAGTATAGCGTGAATAGCAATGGGGGCATCTACGCTAAAATGATATTTCAGCATCGGCTCTTGGTAGTCATCTGCCACAAATTTATAGAACTCTTTGTATTCTTCTTCGCCTATCTGTTTTTTGTTTTTCAGCCACAAGGCTTCCACCGTATTGACTTTTTCTTCATCCACATATACCGGGAAAGAAACAAATGAAGAATACTGCTTGATGATTTCTTTGAGGCGGTCAGCTTTGGCAAACTCCTTGCTCTTCGATTTCAAATGCAAAACAATCTGCGTTCCTCTCTCCAAAGAATCATCTTCAGACAAACTATAGGTGCCGCTGCCATCGCTTTCCCAGTAAACTCCCTTAGCCCCAGTGATGGATTTGGTCCGCAGTTCCACGCGATCGGCCACCATAAAAGCTGAATAGAAACCCACCCCAAACTGGCCAATCAGATTGACATCTTCTGAATCATGCTCTTTGAGCTGTTCAATAAAACTCTTGGCTCCGGAGTGAGCAATCGTCCCCAGATTCTCGATCAATTCCTCACGCGTCATGCCGATTCCCGTGTCCTGAATATGTAGCGTATTGTTCTTTTTGTCAGTTTTTATGCGGATCTCCAAAGGAAGCTCGCCCAAATCGGCATCACCTGAAACCTGTTTGTATCTGGCCTTCTCCATGGCATCTGTGCCATTCGAAATCAATTCCCTCAGGAAAATCTCCTCATCGGTGTACAACGAATGAATCACAATATCCAACATTTTTTTGACTTCTGTCTGAAACTCCATTTTTTCTACTTGTTTTGTCATATTGCCCTCCATGTTTCATTATTATCTCATACATCATATTATAACTGATTCTGTCGCCATTTCAATTTTTCCATAAAAAAACCGGGACAGCCCGGTTTCAACATTCTTGTAGGAAATCATTCTATGCCTGCATAATGACTGTTCTTTAAGCTCTTCTTGACCAGTTCGATAGAATAATCCGAATGCTCTTTAAGTAGAGCAATGGCCTGATCGATTTCTTGTTGGTACAAATGATCCAAAACCACATCATGCTGCATCAGCAACCGCTTCAATTCCTGGGTCATTTCCATAATCTTTCCATCGTCCCAGCCGGCATAATGTCTGCTTTTTTCAAATATATCCTGCAAAATTTTCGATTGTGAAAGTGCAATAAACTGCCAGTGAAAAACGTCCGTCAAACGGTAGTAGTCTTCTCGGTTCTTATCTTCTAAAGCCCGAATGGTCTGATGATTTATCTCTCTGAGCTCTGCAATCAGCTCCTGATCAAAACCCGTCTGATTAAGACGGAGTCCTTCTGTTTCCAAGATGCATTCAATGCGCATGATATCCTCAATATCCTTCCAATTGAGAAGGCTGACTTCATAGCCGACGTTGGGCAAAATTCGGATCAGACCATACTCGGACATTTTCTTCATGGCATCATTGACAGGGGAACGGCTGACACCCAGCTCTTTGGCTATCTCCTGTGCGCTGAACCGATCCCCAGGCCTAAGCATACCCAACGTAATCCTATCCCGAATTTCCTGATATACCAATTCACTTTTGCTATAATAGCTCGCGGATTTCATGGGTTACCTCTTCTCTTTCAAGTACACTACTTCACCTCGTTATCCAATTCCCTGGCCAACGCATCCAAATCCCGAAACAGTGGTTTGTCCGAGGTACTGGCCATGGTCTTCAGACTGATTGGGTTGACGGGCTGTCGTTTGCTGGCTGGCGCCAACTGATCTGGCGTTATATTGGTTTGTTCGCAAATCATTCTGCTGACCAATTTGCTGCAACTTTTCCCTTGACATAGCCCCATGCCGGCGCGTGTTCTTCGCTTCACAGCATCCAAGGAGTGATCCCCTTTTTGAATTGCATTCAATATTTCTTTTCGGGTGACTTCTTCACAACGACAGATTATCAACTCTTCCTCAAGATCATTGTCTTTTAACCGCTCCATACTGCGCACTTCTTGAGCAATGGATGGATCCACTTCCACAAAAACCAATTGGGTAGGATCATTCTTGATCGGTTTTTGCAAACGTGTGACCGTTCCCTGCCCTAGGGGGAGTCCTTCCATGTTGACCACGGTGACAAGATCACCCTTTTGCGGCAAGGGATGATATTCATAAGGAAAAGCCACAATAGCCCGATTGTTCCCGTTATCCATCTGCAACAAACGAATGGCCAATCCCGGACAGACCGCCAGGCAAATCCCACAACCACGGCAGAGGTCTTCGTGCACCACCGGCAAATTGGTAATATCACTGCCGATGGTGATGGCGCCAAAGGGGCATGATGTTTCGCAAGGATTGCAGGGGATGGGTTCAATGCAATGAATGTCGGCAATGAGTTTGTTGGCTATCATCGGGTGCACCCTCTTTCTATCAGATCCAGCTTGGCCTGCCTTCGTTTATCTCCATAAAGACCGCTTCTTAGCTTATCCAATCGACTCTGAATTTCTTCATAAATCACCCCTTGTTCCTCTTTGGCAAGAAGCCCCAGCTCATCAGCCACAGCCACACCAGCCAATTTCCCTTCCTCCAGGGCTGTACTGGCTTCCTCAATACCAGCAACATCGCCAGCGACATACACATCTTCCATAGACCGCATACGTTGGTCATGCCAAGGCATTGAACCACCCAGCAAGGGCTCGTAAGTACTAGGACATCCAGCGTTGAGTGCCAGATCCAAGCGTGGCGACAATCCTACAGCCAGACATATGGTATCACACTCCACAAAAAAACCTTCCTTTTCCAATGGTTTGAAGTTACAGTCCACGGGAGCAATACTGGCCCCAATCACTTCTTCTTTACCAAGTGCTTCCACCACAGTATGTCCAAGATAAAAAGGCACATGGGCTTTGCGAATTTTGTTGGCATGCACATCATAACCACCCACAACCGGAGCTGCATCAAGGATCCCCACCACTTGTGCTCCCGCCTGCATCAGTTGATAGGACACGATGAGTCCTACGTTACCGGTACCAACCATCAGAATCTTTTCACCCGGCGTGACCCGGGATAGATTGATCAAGGTCTGAGCCGCACCTGCGGTCATGACACCCGGCTTGGTGCACCCCTTAAAGCTTAAGGTGTTTTCCGTGGCTCCCGTGGCCAAGACCACCTTTTTCGCCTGAATAGAATAAGACTGATCATGTTGTTTGACCACCACCACATTGTTGGCAAAAAAACCCCAAGCCAATGTATTGAGCATGACCATCACACCATACTCGCGTGCTTGTTCCAGAAGCATCTCCCCAATGGTAAACCCTCTGGTACCCGCCATGTGTTCCTTGCTGCCAAAAAATTTATGAATTTGTTTAAAAAGCTGCCCCCCTGGTTTGGCATTTTCATCCACAACCAAAACCTTGACACCTCTTTTGGCGGCTTCTATAGCAGCGCCTAGTCCCGCTGGTCCTGCTCCTATCACCAGCAAGTCAATCTTGCTATCATTCATGGCTTGCCTCCCACCGTCCCACACCTACTTGGGTTCTTATTTCCATTCCTTCTTCCACTTCCGTAATGCAGGTTCTGATATTGGGAACACCATTCACCTGCATCACACAATCGGTACATTGTCCAATGCCACAGAAAACTCCTCTTGGCTCACCCGTTCTAGACGTATGCCGGCAAACACGAAATCCTTCCGCCAACATAGCCGCCGCAATGGTATCACCCTGCTGTGCCAGGATGGTTCTGTCATCCACGGTAATACTGATGGTTTCTTTCACACTACGTGTTCCCAAAATGGGATGTGCTTCAATTCTCATACTCTTGCCTCCTATTGTGCTTGTCGATTGGGATCCCAGATTGCATATCGCTTCTCAACCCGACCGTGAATCAACCAGTCAGCCGTGCGTTCTGCCATGGCTGGTGCCAAAGAAAAAGCACCTTTAAAGGCAACAGCCAAAAACAAGTTGGGTACTGTTTTACAAAATCCCCAGTATGGTTTGTCATCCGGGGTAATGGTCGTATTGCCTGACCAGGCCCTTACAATCTGCACATCATGAAAAACAGGAAAATGGCTTAAGAATAACTTGGCCAGCTTGCTAAGGTCCTCATGGTCGATGGCCGTGTTGTAGTCTTTCCCCGGCCGATTGGCCTGGGCAATGATAATGGAACCATTGGCTTCTTGGACGCCACCAAAATAAATGGTCTCGCCATCTGGAACCTGACCTGTAAAAAACGTTCCATCTTCCACGGGTCCATGAATCATTTTGGGGAATGGCTGGGTCACCATCGCCGTCCCCCGCAGATAATCTATCGGCAAATCAAGGTCCAACGATAACAGCAATTCACGGCTCCATGATCCTGTAGCCAAAATTATCGTACCTCCCTCAAAAACTCCTCTATCTGTCTTGGCTGCCACACATCCCTTTTTGTCTGGCACAAATTCTTTGAGGGGCGTGTGGGGCAGATATGTAACTCCGGCTTCTAACGCTTCCTGCAACAACCAAGCATTGACTTTCAAAGGATTGATCCGTCCTTCTTCCGGAGAAAAAACGCCACCTGCTACGTCTTGCAGCCAAGGTTCTGCCTGATGCACTTCTTCACCACGAAGCAAAACCAAATGTACTCCTTGCTTTTTCTTCGTCTCCACCAACGCGGCTGCCATCTCTAGGCCCTTTTCGCTATGAATGGTACAGAGTCCACCTTGATGCTCATACTCCAAATCCACTTGCTCACTGGCTGTCCGATACATCTCAAATGTCTCTCGCACCAGATCCACTTCCAAAACCGGGTCCCGATCGCTCAGCGATAATTGCCCCAGATTGGTACCTGATGCTGCCGATCCATAATCATCTTTTTCTAACAGCAGCACCGACTGCTGCTTTCGGGCCAAACTGCGTGCCATGGATAAACCCACTACACCAGCACCCACCACAATATAATCGTACCGATCATTCATATACTATCCCCCTTCTGTTTATATTGTACCATTAACATGTTACATGTAAAGAGGGTTTGGCTCATAATTCTCCTTTCTGTCAAAATTTTCTGTACCTGTCGTCACATATGCTTTTTACTTTTCATCGACACGATCATATACGGACGTCAATGCCTCTGTTGGCGGCTTATCCCAGATAGACACCACCACAATGGCCAAGCTGGCCAAAATAAACCCTGGTACGATTTCATAAAGATCAAATAGCCCTCCAGATAGTTGTTGCCAAACCAACGCCACCACGCCACCAGTAAAAATCCCCGCTATAGCCCCCTTTCTGGTCATCCTTCTATAGAACAAAGAGAACAAAATAGCCGGACCAAAGGCACTGCCAAATCCCGCCCAAGCATACGATACAAGATCCAGTACTTTGTTGTTTGGATTCAAAGCGATCAAATAAGCCATCAAGGCAACAGCAATCACGGTCAACCGACCAACCCAGACCAATTCCCTTTGAGAGGCTTGCGGCTTAATAAAAGGCCGATACAGATCCTGTGAAAGAGTAGATGCTGTCACCAACAACTGCGAATCCGCCGTACTCATAATGGCGGCCAAAATAGCGGCCAGCAAAACGCCAGCTACCCAGGGATTAAACATGGACTCCACCAGAACCATGAAAACGTTCTCCACAGAAGTGCCTTCCAAGGAAGGAGTAATGAGCGCTCGACCTACCAGGCCCACCACGACAGCACTGATCAAAGAGATCACAACCCAGATCATGGCAACCATCCTTGATTTTCCAATGTCTTCAAAGCGCCGAATGGCCATAAACCGGGCTAGAATATGGGGTTGACCAAAATAACCCAAACCCCAGGCCAGCGATGACACGACGGTCATCCAGGGAAGGATGTTTCCGTCCAAACCGGTAAAAGGATTCAAAAGCTCAGGATGAACCGCCAAGATTTCCGTCTGGGCCATACCCAGGCCACCCAGCGCAACGATCCCCATCGAAGGAACCAATACAATGGCGCAGAACATTAAGCTCCCCTGGAAAAAGTCCGTCCAGGAAACGGCCATAAATCCTCCCAGAAAAGTATAGGAGATCACGGTCAACGCTCCGATACTGACTGCCAGTTCGTAATTGAAATGAAAGACCGTATGGAAAAGTCTTCCGCCTGCCACCAACCCAGAGGCGGTATAAATCAAGAAGAAAATCAAAATAAAAAAAGATGTGACGATTCTCAACAGATTGTTGTGATCAGCAAAGCGATTCACAAAATAATCCGACAAAGTCAAGGAATTGCCAGCCTCCTCGGTATAAATCCTCAATCTCCTGGCGATAAACTTCCAGTTCAAATAGGTTCCCACAGCCAGTCCCACCGCTATCCAAATGGACTCCATACCCACCAAATAAGCTGCGCCAGGCAGTCCAAGAAGCAACCAACCACTCATATCAGACGCCTGCGCCGAAAGAGCTGCTACCCAATAATTGAGTCCTCTGCCCCCCAAAATATAATCCGACAGGCTATTGGTACGCTTGTAAAAATAGAAACCAATGAGAAGCATAAAGACGAGATACAATAAAAACATCATGGCAATACTTGGATTCATACGCCACCTCCTACATATATTGCTTTTACTATATCCTATTTGGGGCCCTCTCTCAAGTCAGCAACCCCAACAGAATCCCCATAAAAAAACAGCCCGCCCAAAAGACAACCAATATCTTGTCATGGCTGAGCCACCCTCTTTCGAAGAAAAGTGACAGGCTCTGTTTGATGCTATCTAAGGCGCTTTCTTCCTTCTTATCTTCCGCTTGATCCATCTGGTCTTTGCTGGGTATATCTTCCTCGGCATACAAAAACACATGTCGCAGATCCTCCTTTGCTTCTTGCTCCTCAATAAAAGCCAACCAACCTTCCTTGTCCTGAGGCGTCCACATTTCTTTGGTCCAGCGGTCTTCCAACAAATAAGCAGCCAACGTAAAAAGAGAACCATCGGCGTGTTCCTGGATTTGAAAAAAAACCTGATCACAATCGTCAATCCAAACTTCTTCTGGTTTAAGAGACAAGCTATCTCCTGGAATAAAGAATTCTTCTGTCGCCTCATAATAATGCAGTACAATATTGCGAAGCCAAACAAAGCGAACCGAGAACGCTATCCGTTTTTGACATTTTGCAATCAGGGTCTTCTTTTTACCTGGGTGAAAGACCCTTTGCGTGTGCCCATTCTCTTCTACCACCGTCGTAGGCAAAATGAACGGTATCTTGTTTAAAAGAATCATGGTCTGACAAACCATCAGAAGATGCTCCAAACCATCTTGCGATACAGATTTCACCTTCATAACCATAACACCACGACCAGCGCACTGGGGAAAAGGCTTAAGAACATAGGAAACGCAGTGACCTGATGGCCACGGCGAATACTCATCCAAAACCATATCAACAGCGAAACCATACTAGAGAGCAAAAACAGACGTAAAAAATCTTCCCCGGAAAGGAGAAAAGATGCAACCAGAAGCGCTTTCAAATCACCTCCGCCGAGCCACCCGTGGTACCACAGAAACGTATACATCCCCAGAACAAAGGGAGCAAAAGGAATCCATCCTGCCGGGCATTGGCGGTATGACCAAATCAACAATGCAGCCAAAACAAAAAAAATACCCGTCAGAACATTGGGGATTTTTTGCCACTTCAAATCACTAAAGGTGCATGTCGCAAAGAACAATAAAAGTAGCATTTTTTCCATCATGGCAGCCAACTCCTTTCCATAGCCTGACTGGTGAGATACAGTCCCGGCAGAAACTTCGATTCATAACGACAATAAACCTGAATATACCCTTCACGATATTGCACCCAGGCTTCTCTCACGTTTTCTTTTTGTAATAACCTCGAAGCATCCTGCGCCAGAATCAATGCAGGGACCCCTGTGCTTTTTTTTGTAGTGCCACGAACATCATGCAGGTCCAGTCCACCCATCGATTTTTGTACCAATTCCTTCCAGGAACTCTCTGCGATCTCCAATGAAAGAAGTGTCTTCACTGTCTCGGACGTGGCTTCATCTAGACACATGCTTTCTATGCAAAAAAAATGATAGGAGATCATAAAAAATACAAACGCTATGATCAAGGGCAGTATAATGAGAAGTTCCAAGACCAACATACCTTCTTTTCGTTTCAGTAACATACACGCAACTCCTTGTGCAATACCATATATTCACTCGAAGATGCCGGGTCCAGCCTGGAAAACAAAGGAAATATTTTAGGCACAGAGGCCTCGCATACCCATTCCACCCCCGTATAACCCTGCACATCAACGATTTCTTCTATGCGATCCATTTTTTTGGCATCACTGGTTATGAGCAAATCGAATCTCAGATGATCTTCGTAGCTTAACTTAATTTTTTCCAACAGTTGATAACTGGGTGGCGTGATATGCACCAATGGAACCGATTCATTCTGGCCCACCAGTTGATAGACATCAACAGCTCCCTGCAAGCCTCCCATGATGAGAGCATAAGCTACCCGCGACAAGATTTCTGGCGGTGCCTTGGGATCAAGAGCGAAAAACCCCAACGCATCGAGCGATACCCGTGTTGCCAACAGACGAAGTGTATAAGCCAGAGCCGGTCGGGACGAGCCTGTAATGATGTATTCCACTTCACTATCTGCCTCATCATGAACATCGGGCAAATACTTCAGTACATATTCTCCCAAATAAAATCGGTCTCTCCCCTGGTTGAAAACTGTCTTGGCTTGCTGCAACAACGAAAGCGCCTTACCAGCAACCCTTTTGTCTGTTCTTCCGAAGGAGAATATACGAGAATCTGTCTGATCTTGCCAACCAGTAAGCTCCTTCGTCCTTTTGGCGGCTTTTTGCAGCCCCTCCAACTCTCTTGTCAGTGCTCTGTTTTCCATATTTTGTTCATCCACCTTTTCTGGAACATGCTCACAAGAGCACCGATCCAATATATCCCTAGTTTCATAAGACAATCGCTGATTCTCCTCATAAAGATCATCCACTCTTCGTTGTTTGGCCTGAATACTGCGCTCTAGCCGGGCTATTCTACTTGTATCGGGCTCCTCTTCATTCTTTTCTTGTGCAATTTTTTTTCTTGTCTCGCGAATTGATGATTTGTCTTGTTTGATACGCTTGTTGTTGAGGGTAGTCCGGTCCATGTTGTCTTGCGCTTGTTCAAGATCCAGTGCGACTTTCCCTGCCGAAGAAAAAGATTCGGACAACCGAAAACTCTCTAAGATATCTCGAAGAGCCAACGCTCCTCGCAATGGAGCAACATATTTAACCGTCTCCAGAATCTGATGTCTCATCACATCCTGATCAAGTGGTACGACCGGTCGTATTTCCAGTCGTGTAAGCGATATTGGCATCCAATCGCGACCGTCCAAATTGCCTTCAAAAAGTGTCTTCGCCCGATGAGTGATACGGGCTTGGTCATCAAGAACCAAGAGCCCATAATCCATCCAGGCATCTTTTTGATAATCAGCTAGCGTGCCGCGGGCACTAGCATAACACGCCTGGTCGAAATAACTTAATGCTGTTTGCTCCCAAAGGCATTCAAACATAAACATACCCATCAGCAAAATGATTGGCATAAGTATGGCAAACAATACTGTAATAGATCCCCTTTTATTCATACCTCAACCTCCCATAAAAAAATTCAGCAGAGGAATTGGTTTCCCTCTGCTGAATCAAAACATATCGTTGTCTTGTTGTTATTTTTACACTATCGGACTACAATTTTGCCTATTTGCGTTTGGCCTACACTACCAATAATCGTCCCATGTCCACCCAGATCATGTAGTTGCTTGAGATAAATCATGGCATCCTCTTCTGACAGTGCGAGTAACAGCCCCCCCGATGTCTGTGGATCAACCAAAATATCCTGTATGGATTCCGATACATGCTGGTCAAACAAAACATGCTCCTGAATATGACATTTGTTGCGGTGCGCTCCTGCAGGAATCATGCCCATTTCAGCAAGTTTATCCGTCCCTGCAATGAATGGAATTCTCCTTGCATCCAAGGTAAATCCTACTCTATTATCGCTTACCATCTCATACGCATGTCCTAACAGTCCAAATCCCGTGATATCCGTGCAGGCATGAACTGTAAGTCCGGACGTAGCCTCGAAAGCCACTTTGTTCAAGGTTCTCATGACTTCCACCATTTGATTTTCTTGCTCTTGGCTCACCATATCCGCCTTGATGGCCGTACTGATGATACCGGAACCGAGTGGTTTGGTCAAAACCAACAAATCCCCCACCCGGGCTCCACGATTGGCTAGAATTTTTTGGGGATGCACCACCCCTGTCACACTTAAACCATACTTGGGTTCTGCATCTTCGATGGTATGCCCCCCAATCAAGCTGGTTCTGGCTTCTATCATTTTGTCGGCACCTCCCATGAGAATACCTTCCAGAATCGCAAGATCCATTGTATTCACAGGAAAAGCCACCACATTCATGGCCGTTTTGGGTTCAGCTCCCATCGCATAAATATCACTTAAACTATTGGCGGCCGCAATCTGCCCGAAAAGGTAGGGATCGTCGACCATGGGCGTAAAAAAATCCACCGACTGAACAATCGCCAGATCTTCACCAAGACGATATACCCCGGCATCATCCATGGTTTCCCCATTGACCATCACATTCTCATTATAAAAAATGGGCATTCTTTCTACAATTTTACTTAAGGTCCCCGGACCTACTTTGGCCGCTCAGCCCGCTGCCGCAACCATCTGGGTCAATCTTGTTTCGTTCATCGCCCCTCCTTTCTCCAACCCAAAGACTATTCTAACACTCCTTCAAGATCATTTCTGCTGCATGAGTGAGTAAATTATTGGCTGGATAATACGACTGATATGGCTGTGAAGAATAACTAAACATCGCCAATTGGTCAACAGAAATTCCAAACTGAATAGCCATGGTAATCTGATCAATCTTATCGGCCACAGGTGCTCCACTGATAACTTGTCCACCTAGAATTCTTCTGGTTTTGGCATCGGCAATCAGTTTCAGATGAATTGCTTTGGCCCCTGGCATAATAGGAAACATAGTACTCATGCTGGCTTTCCCAACCACACATTCATAGCCTTGTGCCAGTGCTTCTTTCTGTGATAATCCCGTACTCCCCACATAGCAATCCAGTACCTTGGTGGCCGCCCCATTGAAGAAGCCAGCATATACACGTTGTTCTCCCAATAGATTTTTCGCCAAAAGCTTGCCCATAGGCACTGCATTGGTGGCCAGTTTGCCAGGCAGCACTTGACCTGTAATGCCACTATTGTACTCCACACAATCTCCTATGGCATAAACATGGGGAAGATTGGTTTGCATGACTCCATCGACCACAATACCTGTTCTTCCTACCTGGAGGTCCGTGTTCTGAAACAGATCGACATTGGCTCTCATGCCAATGGCAAAAACAACCAACGATCCCGAGGGCAGTACAATCGGTTCTTCTTGATCCAAAATAACTCGTTCTACACCATGAAGCCCTTCCAATGCCGTCACCCTATTGTTTAAGTGCAACAAAATGCCCGACTCTGCCAGTTTCTTTTGTGGTTCGCCCACCATATCCTCATCCAGCATGTTGGGCAAAATATGAGGAAACATATCCACCAAATGCGTTTTTATCTTCTGCTGATGTAAGGCTTGTGCCAACTCAATGCCGATGGCTCCAGCTCCCACGACCACCACTTCCTGCAGTGTATCTTGCACCTGAGCAAGGACACATTGCAAATCATCTTCTGTTTTAAATGTCATCACCCCATCCAATGCTACTCCCTCTATAGGAGGCAAAATAGGATCAGCACCTGTGGCCACGATCAATGTCTCATAACCATAGAAATCTCCTTTTTGGGTTGTCACATTCTGATTGACAAAATCTACCGATTCCACCTTGTCCCGGACCAGTACAGCTCCTGATTCCGTGACCAGTTTATCTTCCTTCAAGGTCTTCTCCACACCAAGGAGGCCTTCTATGGCGTATGGCATCGCACAATAAATCATAGAGTGATCCTCTGGTCGGATGACCGTAACCTGCTTTTTCCCAGCCAGATTCTTCACCACTGTGATGGCGGCAGGTCCACCTCCGATAATAAGTACTTCTGCTTTTTTCATTGTTCCTCTCCTCTTAGATTCTGGGCCGACCCAAAAAAACCTGATAGGCCAAATACGTATGATACACATCGCTTTTATCCGCAATCTCAAAAGGAGAATGCATGCTAAGCAGAGCCGGGCCAGAATCCACTGTGTCAATACCCAACTGAGATAAGTACATGGCAATCGTACCGCCGCCACCTTGATCAATCTTTCCCAGCTCACCTGCCTGCCAAACCACTTGATTCTGATTAAACAAATTCCTAATCAAACCCATGAGCTCAGCACTGGCATCATTGGCTTCATACTTCCCCCCTGATCCGGTGTACTTGGTCAAAACAATGCCTTTTCCTATTTCCGGAGCATTGTAAGGATCAAAGAGATTTTTATAATTGGGGTCGATACCCGCCGACACATCTGCCGATAGCGCCACACCATGCTCCACGATGCGTCCTAAAACATCCAGACCGCTCAATCCTTCCGCCTGCGCCAAACGAAGTAAACTAGATTCTAAAAATCTTCCCTGGGCACCTGTATTGCCAGAGGACCCGATCTCCTCTTTGTCTGTGAGCAACACAAGTGCTGAAAAATCCGGGCAATCTGTATGCAGCAATGCCTGAAAAGCCGTATAGGCGCAAACACGGTCATCTTGACCATACGCTCCTATAAAAGCTCTATCCAAGCCCACTTCTCTGGCTTTTCCACTAGGAACAACCTCCAGTTCTGCACTGATCAAATCCTCTTCCACCAAATGGAAACGCTCATGTAGCAGATGTAGCAAATGGCTCTTGACCCGATTTTTTTCTTCTTTGCTCTCAACGGGGATGCCCCCAAACAAGACATTCAGTCCCTCGCCTTCTATGGCTTTGGACATGGGCTTCGTCATCTGATCCTTGGCCAGATGCGGCAACAAATCTGTAATGGTAAACACGGGTTCATCTTCTTGTTCGCCCAGCACCAGTTCCAAACGCTCACCACTACCAAGCAAAACCACGCCGTGAATGGCCAAAGGAATGGTTAGCCATTGATACTTTTTAATACCACCGTAATAGTGCGTTTTCAACAATGCCAATCCATCTTCCTCAAAGAGAGGTTGCGCTTTCAAATCAAGTCTGGGCGCGTCCACATGCGCACCCACCAAAGAAAAGCCTTCTTGCCATGAAGAATCTCCAACAATTCCAAGCAGTAGTCCTTTGTCTTTGTTGTTTATATAGAATTTATACCCCTTCTGGTAGTGCTCCTGTTGAAAAGATGCAAAGCCGGCTGCTTCAGCCTGTCTTATAAAATACTGCACAGATTCTCGCTCCGTTTTACACTCGCTGAGAAAATCGATGTAACCCGTAGAAAAGGCAAACGCCATTTCCTGCTCACATTGTTCCCAGCCCATTTTTTTCTCGTACAAATACGGATTTTTTTTATCCTCTTGTTTTTTAACCATCATATCCAACCTTTCCATAGGGGCATGCCGCCAGGCATTTCCCGCAAACTCGTTTACCAAATGCACTACGAACACGACTAAGGTGCTCATCACATCGCTCACCCAAAAATCGTTTCTCTATCTCGTCTGTCTCATGAAACGCTCTTCCCGTAATGGCCTGGGAAGGACAGGCATCCACACAAGCTCTGCAATCTCCACACTTCTGCTCTATCGGCTTATCCGTCTGAAGTGATGCATTGGTCAAGATGCTGACCAATCGCAGCCTAGGACCGTAAAGGGGATGAATCAATGAAGAATTTTTCCCTATCCAACCCAGGCCCGCCAATTGGGCAGCCAGACGATGAGAGAAAATGCCCGTCAGTCGCTGTTCTCCCATTCTCTGAGAGGCAGGTATAGGAAAAGCTTCATACCCCTCGTCCTGCAACATCAAGGCACAACGCAGCGCCAGTTCATCAAGCTTTGTATTGAGCACATTGTAATAATACAGATAGGTATGCGTCGGTCCTTCAGCCAACTGATTGACTACTTCCCGAGGATAGGGCAATCCAAACACCACAGCCCTGGGATATCGGTTCCAGGCATCTCCATACTCTTGGTGCATATATGCTTGTACTCGACTCAAATCAGCGACACCGACCAATGGTACACCACAGGATCTGGCCAGGGCTTCTATCTTGTCATTACTCTGATTCATCTCTTGGATCCCTTCAATAATTTTACAAAAGCTTCGCCTAGAGGAGTAAGTGTTCGATTCTTCAGCATAATCATATACATACTGCGGAAAACCTTGAAATCCTCTAACGCTAAAATGCTTACATTCTCATTCTCCGTAGCCATCGCAGATACCCAACTCAGGCCTAAGCCGGCACTCACGGCAGAGATGATTGCTCTGGTGCTGCCCAATTCCATACTTACCTCACAACCAGCACTTTTCTGTGTTTTCATTTCCTCTTGCCATCTTTTTCTGGTCCCTGAACCAAATTCCCTCATCAAAATATCTTCTTTTAGAACATCCTGTAGCAACACGCTATCGCGCTTGGTTAAGGGATGATTTTTAGGAGCGATACAAACAATCTCATCCGTTTGGAAAGGAATCGATTCAATTTGGTCTTCTGTGGGCTTTAGGCCTACCACCCCGAGGCGAATCTGCTCTTGTAACAACATTTTGACGATACTACGACTGTCCGCAATTTTCATCTGCAGATCTGCCTTAGGATATTCTCTATGAAATGCAGCCAAATAACCCGACAACATATATTCACCAGGTATGGTAGAAGCACCAATACGCAATGATCCCGTTTCCAGGTTCTTATACTGCTCCATGTCACTGGCTATTTTGGCATATTGATTGAGAATCGTAGTCGCACCATCATAAAACAACTGACCTGCTTCTGTAAGCGTCAATCGGCGCTCACTGCGTTCGATGAGCTTCAGGCCTAGCTCTCCTTCCAAAATCTTAATTTGCCAGGAGATGGCCGGCTGAGTCATATACAGTTTTTGGGCAGCCGGGGTGAACCCGCCTTCTTCCACAATCGCAACAAAGCATTGCAGTTGTTTGTAATTTTGCATCCGTTTTCCTCATTTCTATCAACATTCTTCATTCTACAAGGTATGTTAGAAAAAGAAAACCTCATAAAATTAATTTATTGTATTATACCAAAAAAAATATCCCTTTCGGGATATTTTTAGTTCCATTTACCTTTTTTCATGTGTCCCGCAAGCTCGGCCGTAATCATTTTTTTGCTTTCCAACGCCCAATTTCTCGTCTTGGAAAAAACATCAACACAACCAGGATCCAAATCATCACTAATACCCTCTTCGGTAATCATGATTACATTGTCCAGTGTGGCAGATAATTGCAAATGAAGATCATTGGTAAATCTTGAGCGTATGATTTTATCGGCTTCATCTTGAGGCACTTCAGTAAAATGGCTGCTGTCAGAACCGCATTTGGGACATTGGGCCGGAGGCTCATTCCCATCATGCAGATAACCGCAGACAAGACAGCGAAATATCATCGTTTCACTTCCTTTCCTTAACGTTCTATGCTTGTATTCGAGAAGAGAAAGTGAATTCCTGCATTTATATCAACCTACCCCAGGTTTTGTAACCAATCGGCCAATTTTTTTTCAAACTGGGCATCCACAGACGCATCCCCTTCCAGATAAGAAACGGGGATATCCAGTTTGGCAAGACAATCCCACACAGGCTGTTGACCTAGGGCCAGCATTAGCCATCCAGGATCTCCACCAATACTGCATGTAGGACTCCCCTCGATCCCCAAAACGCCCACGACAGCAATATCAGCTTGGGCAAATAAGTCCGCTTTATGCTGCGTATCTTCTGCTAGTTGAGTGCACAAAGACCAATAGGCCGGTTCTCCATACTCATTTTTGCTCATAGGCTTTCTTTCCATTCCCAAATATTCTATTTCAGGACAACCCATGATTTCCAATCCCAAACCAGACTCTGCCAACAACGCTGCCACTCGCTCAAAGGTTCCGGCCTGTCTGGCCAATGGATAAACCACAGTATTCATATTGAAGACACAATGAGCGACCAGTAGAACCTTCCCCTGTCTTTTCATGCTTCCAGTTTAAATCGAAATCTGTCCTTGATTTGAGACGGCAAGCGGAGCAAGATTTGGTAGGCCAGAACACAACTGGCGACTTTGTCAATCAAATTACCAGCGATTCTTGGCAAAAAAGCAGCCGTAAATACAGACTGTCCTGAAGCCAGCAGCCAACCAACCAAAATATCAGTGGCGCCTCCCGTCAGGCCACCATAAATAAAAACCGCAATGGGCGTTCCAATCAATGGAGCCACCACGGCCAATACCAATCCCGTGAGAATTGATTTCACCAACGAAAAACCCCACTTTTTGGCCACAAATCCTGTGACCAGGCCAATGGCCACATTCACCAAAGCAAACGGGATATCGATAGGATTGGTCAAAAAACCGATCAGGACATTGGTCACCAAACCAATGATGGCACCCCACAATGGTCCAAAAGCTATGGCACCCATCATGGTGCCCATGGTATCCATGAACAACAGGGGGATGTTCAATAAGCTGATCAACGTTCCCAAAACAATATTGATGACCACGCAGATAACAGAAAACGTCATTTTAAAAGTTGAAGATTGTTCCATAGTAATCACTTCCTTTCTGTTGCGAGTATACCAAAGAAAGTGCATTACCAAACCATCTGTTTCTTATCAATAAAATCTTTCTATCTTATGCAAAACTATATCAATTTATGCCCCCGCCAACGCTTCTTCTCGTGCCATAGCAATAAGCCCGGTCCGGGTTATTTCTAGAATCCCATGTTCTTCCATCAATACAATAAGCGCATCGATACGATCTGGGGTACCGGATGTTTCTAGCACCATGGAAGTTTTGCTCGCACTCACTATCTTGGCCTTAAAGATATTGGCAATATCTACCAAAGCAGAGCGATTGTGGGCTTCGGCTTTCACCTTGATCAACGCCAACTCTCTCTCAATGGCCTCTGTCTGCGTCAGATCAGCAATATTGACCGTATCCACCAATTTATTCAGTTGTTTTCTGATCTGAGAAACACTCTCCTCTTCGCAATCAAACACCAATGTAATGCGTGTCAGCCGGGGATCTTCGCTGGCCCCAGCAGCAATACTCACAATATTATAACCTCGCCTGCTAATCAGTCCTGCAATGTGATTGAGTACAGTAGGTCGATTGACCACCAAAATTCCAAACGTTTGCTTCATAAGTTATTCCTCCAATCTATATGCCATCATAGCATTTTTATGAACGTCCTGCCCGAAGAACCTGCCCTGCGGCCAGTTGGGCCGGTTTACCCTGAACAAACACCTCGTGAATACCTGTAGGTTGACTCATGGGATGAAGATAGTCTTCTTGCACACCGATATGATCCGGGGAAAACAACACCAGGTCGGCAACCTGCCCTTCACGAATCAGTCCTCGATCACCAATTCCCAGACGATCCGCACTGAGACCCGTGATGCGGTGGATGGCTTTTTCCAGACTCAGCACTTTTTGTTCTCGGACCATCTTTTGCAAAAATAACGGAAATGCACCAAACAAGCGTGGATGGCTCTTGCCGGTAGGAATCCCGTCCGATCCCACCATAGCATGTTCATTGCTCATCAGTACCGCCAAATCATCATCACGAAAAATATCCAACATCACCATGGCGCTTCTGCCTTCATCTCGGACAAGGACCCAGGCAGCCGCCCGAACAGGATCCAGATTCATCTCCTGTGCAATCTCTGAGATTGAATGATTCACAAGAGATTGATAAACTGGGTTTTCTATGCTGCTCACCACAATATTATCCCATCCAGCAATGGCCGAAAAATTGTCCCACCCTGGATACTCCACAACCGGTTCAGTTAGTTCATCGACCAAACGGCTGAGAATACCCTCATCCTGTAGTCTCATAACCATCTCAGCTGATCCACCCAATCGCATCCATGGAGGCAATACCTGCGAAAGCATTGTGCTGCCACCACGATACGGGTGCTCATCATAAGTGATGGACAACCCCTCTTCCCAAGCAGGCTCCAACCATTGCAAGATGGTCTCCCCCGCTGTTCCATAGTGCCGATTACCGTATGATTTCAAATGAGACAAATGCATTTTGACACCTGTCCTGCGGCTGATTTCAATCATTTCTTGTACAGCCTCTTTGAATTCCAGAGAATGGCTGCGGATATGGACCATAAAAACACGATTTCTCTTGGCCAAGGTATGGGCCAAATGCATGATTTCCTCTTGTTGTGCATACATGCCTGGCAAATAAGAAAGTCCAAAGCTTGCACCAAATGCACCTGCATCCAAGGCCTCTTCTAAAATACTCTGCATCTTCCCAAGGTGGTTCCGTGTCAAAGGAACATCCTCCAAGCCCACCGCATTGGCTCGGATAGCCCCGTGAGCAATAAACATCGCCTGATTGTGCAGCATAGGCTGTCTATCTAGCTCATCCAAAAAATCTCCAAACCTAGGCCAAGCCCAACTGGCTTGGATAGCATCCCCCACCACAGGAGTCACACAATCCTTCCAATCCCTGATGTCTTCTGTATAGGGAGCCGGACCCAAACCACACTGGCCGGCACAATCCGTCGTGATGCCCTGATGAATACGGGAACTTCGATAGGGCTCCTCCCGAAAAGGCAACAAATCACAGTGACTATGCATATCGATGAATCCAGGACTTAAGGATAACCCTTCTCCCTCTATTACTTGGATAGCCTCACCATCCAAGGCATTTCCCAACGCCACGATAATTCCTTGCGCTACGGCTACATCGCTTCGTCTGGCTGCTTTCCCTGTGCCATCAATCACACTAACGTTTTTAAATTTTATATCGTACATGATATTCCTTCCAAGCAGAGACCCTATGAATCCTTCTGCATCAACATGGCCCAAATGCCTGATTCATCCATATTTTCCAAAGATTTTCTACATTTTTCCCTAAAGTCCGGGTAGATAAGGCATATATTGCCAACAAACTCTTTCATCTCATCTCGCTTTGTTTTTCCATCCAAGGGGCATTTGTTCTTCACCTGCGGCAAGCCTTTGGCCAAGACCATGGAAAGAACTGTTTTTTCCTGCAAATAAACCATCGGTCTGATTAACGTTATATCTTGGCGGTCCAAATACAATTTGGGTGCAAACGAACCAAGCTTTCCTGTATAAATCATATTAAGAAACAGGGTCTCTATCGCATCATCCAAGTGATGCCCCAACGCCAATTTGTTACATTCCCATTCCTTGGCCTTTAAGATCAAAGCACCTTTTCTCATCTTGGCACACAACGAACATGGATTCTTCTCTGCTCTGACCTGAAATACAATCTCTTGGATTTGGGTTTCTTCTCTCACCAACGCGTAACCCAATGATTGGCAAAATGTCTCCAATTCTTCCATCTGCATGCCAAAGCCCAAATCTACATAGATGGGAATGATGTCAAAAGAAACAGATAAATGGCGTTGCAATTGATGCAGTATGTACAGCAGTGCTGAGCTATCTTTCCCACCAGAAATGCCCACAGCAATTCGATCGTTTTCTTCGATCAACGCATAAATCTGGCAGGCCTTTTTCACCTTGGTCAGATACCATTTTCCATCTGTACTTCCCATCAGAGGATTTCATTGAAAAAGAAAAAGGCAATAACCCCTTTCCCAGTGTGAGAACCGATTGTGGCACCCAGTTCAGTCACATAGAAATGCTTAAGACCCAATGTTTCTTCTAACTCTTTGATCAAGGCCTCAGCTCCTTCAAGATTGTCTCCGTGGGCAATAAATATTGTCTGGTCTTCCAATCCCTTTCCTCTACGTTTTGTTTCTTCTACCAACATTTTTAGTGCCTTTTTACTACCCTTGGCTTTGGCAAAAGGGATCAATTTCCCATCAACCATATGCAGCAATGGCTTGATGTTCATCACCCCACCCATAAACGCAGCCACCCCACTGACCCGTCCTCCACGTTTGAGCATCTCTAAGGAATCCACCAATACCAAATGTTCAATATGATGAGACAAAAGAACAGCACGATTGTACAACTCCTCCAAAGATGCTCCCTCTTTGGCCATCTTCACAATCTCATGAACGATTAGTCCCTGGCCGGCAGAGGCTGCTTTGGTATCCACGATCTTGATATGTAGATCATCAAAAGTTTGTTGCGCAATCAGGCAAGCCTGGTAGGAACCGGATAATTCAGAAGAAAAGACCAAAAAAAGTGCTTCCTCCCCTTTGGCTTGTACATCACGCATAATGTCTTCATAGCGCTTGGGTGTTACTTGCGCAGTACTGGGCATCCCTTGGGACGTTTCCAATTTGGCAAAAAATTCTTTGGGTGAAATATCCACACGGTCCAGATACTCAGTACCATCCAAAGTAACATACATGGGAAGAACTTCCACGCCCCATTCGCCCAAAGTTTCCAACGATAGATCACAAGTCGATTCTGCAATAATTCTAATCATTTTGACCTCCCATCAACGTATACTGTAAGAGTACCCCGTTGAAAAAAAATCGTCAAGAGAAGAAAAAGCCCCAAAGGGCTTCCTCCATCTCTCCTATATCCGTGCTCCCATGCATTGCCATCGTAACTGCCGTAATCTATGTGTCTGGCTCATAACGTATGCACTGCTTGATGACTATAAAAAATGACCTGCAATCGTTTTTTCTTTTCCGTTGATGTAATCGGTTTTCCATAATCTTCTTGCATATCATTCAGCCACGCCATTTTGATTGTGCGTGGAGGATGCCCATTTTTAGGAAACTTCTGTTTTTTTCTTAATTCTTCTTTAAAACATCCAGTTTCAATTTACTTAAGGCCAATCCCAAAAGCAAAGCCACGCCTGCGCTAACTACACCCTGAAAAGCATTCTCCGGTATGGAGACCAAGGCCACGTTAAATCCATACATGATACCACCACCAACATAATACCCTGCTACCATCACGACTGCCCCTAAAAACAGTCCCGTCATGCCTCTCACCCATTTGATTTTCTCTGTGCCAAACATATGATAAACCAGCAGGCCGGCGACAAATCCCTCTAATGCTTTGATGACCAGGGTGTATGGGGCCCAATGGGCGTACCCAAGCAAAACATCCGCCAAGGCAGATCCCAAACCTCCCGCCAACAAAGCGGTTTGTGGACCGAAAAAAATGGCCGTAATAAAAATAACCGTATCACCAAAATTGACAAACCCTTGGGTTCCCACCACGGGGATCGTCAGGACCATGGTCGCCACCGTCGTCAACGCGATCATGACTGCAGTCAATACCATACGTTCTGTTTTTTTGTCTCTCATTTTTTTTCTCCTTTGATTTGATGAGCAGATTATGAACCAGATTGAAATGAAATACAAGAACAAATGCCAACCTTCATAAATTGTACCAATACAATTTATTCCTTTCGATCAGGGTTTAAAATGAGGTCTCAAACCATTTTCCCCATTTTGCCTTTTCTGTCGTACTTTTTTCATCATAGACTTTTCTTTTCACCTTCGTTGCTTTACAATAAATTGTACCCATACAATCTTGAAAGGAACATACCATGAGCCCTTACGACCACATTATGCTTGATAGTACTAATGTCCAACCATACTATATCCAAATCTACCAAGCAATCCAGAATATGATCCTTCAAGGGGAAGTTGGCGAGCACAGCAAACTGCCCCCTATCCGTACGCTGGCACAATCACTACGAGTCAATAACGGTACCATCGTGAGCGCATACAAAGAGCTGGAGATCAAGAATTTGGTGTATTCCAAACCAGGGAGCGGTACCTATGTAGCCGACTTGGAAGTACTCCTGGAACAAAAGGAGACTCTCTATTCATTGTCTCTTCCTGCCACTGATGAAACTGTTTCACTGGATTTTACAGGATCATCACCTGAACCTGATTTCTTTCCATTGGAAGCCTACAAAAAATTATCCGACGAAATTTTGCAAAAGGACGGAGGCTATGCTTTTAGCAATGCAGACGCCCAAGGATACAAACCTCTGCGAGACTCTCTTAGTTACTGGCTAAACAAACGTAGTATATGGGCATCCGCAGATCAGATCCATATTACCTCTGGTTCACAACAAGCGCTCGACATTGTATCGAAAGCTCTCATTCGAAACGGTGATGTAGTAGCCGTAGAAAGTCCTGTTTATCCCGGGGCACTGGCTACCATCAGTGCCAAAGGAGCTAAGATTCTGGAAATTCCCCTCTTGGCCGATGGATTGGATATGAGCCAATTGGAAGAACGCGCCAGACGCTATCCTATTCGTTTTCTTTACACCATGCCTTGTTTTCAGAATCCAACTGGTTACACCTGGACTCTCAGAAAAAAACAACAACTTCTCTATTTGGCCAAGCAGTATGATTTCTATATTTTGGAAGATGATTTCCTCAGTGAATTTTCCTTTGGGAGTAAAAATCTCCAAACACTGAAAGAACTCGATACAGATAACCGGGTGATTTATATCAAAAGCATAGCCAAACTCCTTATGCCCGGTATGAGACTTGGTTTCATCTTGGCACCAGAAGAACTTAACCAACAGATACGTATCAATAAATATTTGGCGGACTTGTCTACTGCAGGGCTTTCGCAACGAATCATCGACCTGTATCTTCGGCGAGAAGATTGGGAAAGTGCTTTTAAAAAAATGAATGATCAGTATCGGGCAAAATATCAATTAATGATCAGAGAAATTGAAAGACATTTCCCCAAAGAGGTCACCTATGTCCCTCCTCAAGGAGGTTTTAGCTTCTGGTTTTGCCTTCCCGAAGGCAAAGAAAGCAAAACGCTGGCCGAAAGAGCAATGCTGCTCGGCATTCGAATCAACCCTGGCCATATCTATTTCATGAACCAGACGCCCAGTCGCTACTTTAGAATCGCCTTTGGCAAAGTGAGTTCCTCACAGATCAGAAGCGGAATTTCCCTTCTGGGCGATTTGCTCAAGGATATCTGTTGATTTTTTTCATGCTTTCTATATAATTAATTTCATGTCCTGGGAGTGGATTGGACCTGGTGGTTCACCTGGACTTCAACTCCAGTCGTGTGGTAGTGATCCTGGCACAGGTGGGTTCGATTCCCACACATTCCCGCCAAAGAGCCTTTGTGGCTCTTTTTGTTTTTGCAGTATTAATTAATTTTTAGTAATTTATATGAATAGTACCTTGCATAACACTGTACTGTATGTTATTGTGTTGTCAAAAGGAGGCAGTCGCATGAACATTCAATTTAAAAAAGGCGTTCTGGAGCTTTGTGTGTTGAGCACCTTATCACACAAAGACCACTATGGTTATGAGTTGGTTCAAGCCTTATCTGGTGATATAAAAATTTCTGAAGGAACGATTTATCCTCTCTTGAGAAGATTAAAAGCCGATGGCTATGTAAAAACATATTTGCAGGAATCATCAGGCGGACCTCCCAGAAAGTATTACTCTCTTACCGAAGAAGGCAAACACATGGAGACATCCTTGCGCCATGAGTGGAGGCGTTTTATTCGAGCAGTAGACCAAATTATTGGAGGAGGTGAACAAGATGAATAAAGATTCATTTCTAAAAGAGATTAAAAAGCAGTTTCTTTTTTTGGATAAAGAAGAGTTGGAAGATGTTCTAAACGATTATGCGGAGCACTTTGCCATGGGACTAGAGGCTGGACGCACAGAGGAAGAAATTGCGGCCTCACTGGGAGATCCCAAAACATTATCAAAACAATATCTTGCTGAATTTCGTTTGGAACAGGCAAAAAACAAAGCCACACCAGGTAATATTGCCCGGGCTTTGCTGGCCGTTGTTGCCCTTGGACTTTTCAATGTCATTGTAATGCTGGGTCCCATCATGGCAATCTTTTCTATATTTCTGGCTCTCTTTATCATCGCTCTCGCACTTCTTGGTTCAGGAATTGCCATGATGATTTTCGCTTTGCCTCTGTTCACAGGTATGGCTACGGGGGCAGTCTTCTTAACGGGAGTGGCCATTGCTGCCTTGGGTGTTATCTTCCTGGTTCTCGCCTGGGGAGGAACCAAACTTTTTGGCTCTCTCCTCATACGCTACATCCAGAAAAATATAGATATTATCAAAGACTGACTATATGAAGTCAA
>DIET01000004.1 GCA_002418765.1 Peptococcaceae bacterium UBA5767
TGGTTTACTATCGTAGCAGAAATATGATGACTTTTGGAGGAATATCCTTGAATATACAACCGCTTAAGATTGACGATCTCACTGCTGCCATTCCTATTATTCAGGGAGGCATGGGTATTGGCATATCAGGGTCATCCCTGGCTGCCGCTGTAGCAAATGAAGGTGGTATCGGCATCATATCCGGCGTTCAAATCGGATACAAAGAGCCTGATTTTTTTACCAATACCATTGAAGCAAATGTTCGTGCCTTGCGCAGAGAAATTCGAAAAGCAAAAGAACTAAGTCCCCACGGCATCATCGGTGTCAACTTCATGGTAGCTATGAAGCAATACAAGGAAATGGTGAAGGTAGCTGTCGAAGAGAAAATTGATCTCATCATTTCAGGAGCAGGGTTGCCTTTGGATTTACCCTCTTACGTTGAACAGTCAAAAACAAAACTTCTTCCTATCGTTTCCTCAGCCAAAGCTGCCAATATCATTATTAAACGCTGGATGAGACAAGGTAAGGAACCAGATGCCATTGTGGTAGAAGGCCCTTTGGCCGGAGGGCATCTAGGATTTAAGCCTGAAAACATTTTTGAACCAGAATCCAAACTGGAACATTTGGTCACAGACGTCCTCAATCTCTTAAAAAAGCTTAACATGAATATTCCAGTCATTGCCGCCGGAGGAATCACCTGTGGCCAGGATATCGCCAAATTTTTACGTCTGGGCGCTTCCGGAGTTCAGATCGGCTCACTGTTCGTGACGACTGAAGAATGCGATGCTTCATTGGCTTTCAAAGAAGCTTATATCCATGCTCGCGAATCTGATATCGAAATTATACAGAGTCCAGTAGGTCTGCCAGGCCGGGCGATTCGCAATGCTTTTGTTGAACGCATAGAAAAAGAGCGCATTCCTGTAACAAAGTGCTTCCAATGCCTTGAAACCTGCAATCCCAAAGACACTCCCTACTGCATCTCCCAAGCTTTGATTGACGCAGCTCTAACAGGTGATGGCTTGGTTTTTAGTGGGAGTCAGGGATTCGAAGCCCAGGAAATTTCAACCGTAAAACATGTAATCAAAAAACTGCTTGCCGAACTAACGGCAAGCTAATTAAAATAGCATTCGAAGCCAACCCTTTGGGTTGGCTTTTTTATTTTCTAGCAGAGAAATATTAGCGATCAAATTCTGCAATCAAAGCCGTATGATCAGATGGTTTTAGCATCAATCGAATTGATTGATCCACCCATACCTTTTTCGACAATCCTGCCAAGTCATTGGTGGCAAATATATGATCAATTCTCCAACCAATATTTCTCTGAACACCATTTTTCACGCGGTAATCCCAAAACGTAAATACCTGATCATCCGGGATATGTTTTCTGAACAGATCAACAAAGGAAGCACTAGCTATTGTTAAACGTTTTTGTTCCTCCGGGTGAAAACAAACCCTCCCACGCAAACGATCTGGATCATGGACATCCCGGTCATCCATGGCGACGTTTAAATCTCCAAGCCAGATCAATGGCTGCTCCGTAAACAAACTATCTTGCAGATAATCCCCCATCCCCTCAATGAAATCAAGCTTATAAGGAAACTGCTCATTGTCAATATCTCTACCCTGTGGAATATACGTATTAACAAACCAAACGCCTTTCGTTTTCGCCACAATGATACGGGATTCACCTACACGACAAAAAGAAACCTCTGGCTTTAGGACAATCTCAAAAGGGGTCTTGGAAAGGATAGCCACTCCATTGTATGATTTCTGCCCTCGAACAGCAGCATGATAGCCCAAATCTTCAAAATCCTGATAAGGGAACTGTTCATCCTGACACTTAATTTCTTGTAATGCTACAACATCGATTTGTTCCTTTATCAACCACTCAGACAAAATTGGCATTCTGGCATTCACTGAATTCACATTAAAGGTAGCAACTTTGAACATACTTCCTCCGTAATTATTTGTCATATCTTATGTTTCAGTTTATACTACTTATAGTAGCAGTACAACAATTGAATCAATGGAGGTATCACGATGGATAAGTATGTATGTACCGTATGTGGTTATGTTTATGATCCGGCCCTAGGAGATCCCGATTCCAATATTGCGCCGGGTACAGCTTTTTCTGATTTGCCAGAAGATTGGGAATGCCCAGATTGCGGTGTAGGCAAAGAAGATTTTGAAATACAAGCCTAATCAAAAAAAAGCCCACGAATGAAGCGTTCACTTAGGGATTGAACAAAAAACCAGTGAACAGCTTCAAACGGGGGCAAAAAGAGACCAGTCACTTTCAAGCTAAATGCTTATAGTGGCTGGTCTTTGTATTTCGTTATTAGTAAATTAGCTATTTCAATTCAAAATGATATATTTTTGCTTTAACTTGTTTAAGTGGGTGTAAGGGAGAAGTCCTTCTTTTTGAAGTCTTCCCACAATAATTCCAGGGTGAATATTTATAGAGTTTGCAAAATCTCGAACTCTTTGTTCACTAAAGATAGTATCTGCAATAAATGTTTCATATTCTTTTGCCGGAATCAGTAAATCTTTGGCAAATTGATCTGCTTCCTTTTCATAATCTTCAATTGAGTCGCTAGCTTCAAAGTCAACGAGTGTTTTCGTAACTTTTCTTTGAAAAACATGCCCTAGCTCATGCAATAAAGAGAACCAAAAAATGTCCGCATTCTTTCCTCTATTAGTTATTCCCAGAATAACTTTATCTTTATTTATCCACTTAATAGCACCATATACACCAGAGTTTTTTAAACTAGGAATTAATACAAATGCGACACCACATTCTGAAAAAATTCGAGATAATTGTGGTAAAAACTCAGATGTATTTTGCAAAGTCATTTCTCTAATTTGTGACAAATACTCTTTAAGTTTTTTTTCAGAGTAAGGTTTAGTTTCTATTTGCTTTCCAATGTTAATCACTGTTTGTACCCATGCATTAGAATTTAAGATTATTTTTTCATCAACACATTGAGTTTGGCGAAATTGGACAAGGAAATCTGCTTTCTTAAATACACTAAAAGACGAGATAGCAAAATACTTGAACAGTGATGATACCTGATGCGTTTTGTCTTTTGTAGGATTAACTACGCCTAGCTTTTCAAAGTATGAATAATCGATTTGAGCCAAATCAGTTTCTTCATCTCTTTGAGCATGCAAGGCTTTGATTTCTATTACCTTTTGATCATATTTTTTTTGAAGTTCAAGCCACATGTCTACACTTGTGCCAAGCATAAAAGATAAATTCTTTGCTATATTCTCAGAAATAGACGCTTTTCCATTTATTAGATTGCTTAAGTTTTTTGGAGTTATATTTAAACGTTTAGCAAACTCCTCTTGCGTCATCTCCAGGTCCTTGATTAAATCGCTTATATAATATCCTGGATGAAATGCAGAGATGTTTTCATATTCTATTTTATTCATAATGGTTCGACACCTCCAGCACTATAATACACTTAACAACACTACACTTGGAATTAAAATCCAATTTATCTTCTTCTTGATTCAATGGCGGGTCTGGTTTAACAATCAGACGAAATCCCAATTTTCGGCCAAGATCCATTGCAAATAAATCCTTTTTAACTCCTGAAAGTTGATGCAAATGGTAAGCGGGAAAGCAAGCAACGTCATTCAAGGATGAAGCACTTTCAATAAAATTAATTGCAGCGAATAATTTTTCTGCAACAAGTTCTCCTAGATCTTTTTTTTGCTTTCTTACTGTCACTACAAAGTTTTCTAGTTTGGTTATTTCCGTATCCGACTATTTCCATTATACTCACCTTCCTTGAATTCGTCAATAAAAATAATTACCTTTTAGGTAATTATTTTGTAGAATGCTCGTTTCACAAATTATGGAATCTATGCCCTTGTACTCATAATGTGTGGGTTCAACAATATTAACAATCATTTTACCCAGTGATTTTGGGTAAATATTCATATCGTGCTTCTTCCGGAAGGAAAATAGCACTCTTTTGCTTAAAATCCCTGGCTTCAACAAGAAGAACGAGTCCATTACGAACAGGGCGGTCTTTCAATATTTCAGTTTCAACAAACTTAAAGCGGCGTAATAAATCTGCCGATTCCCAGAGCTCTGATCAAGTTTTCTAATATTAATCATAATTTATCACTGGGCGCTGCTTGATCGCGCTTTTCCTCCGTTTTCATTTCCATGATGTCACATATATCACAGTCTAGAGCGGTGCATATTTTCTGAAGTATTTCTGTGTTCACATTTTCATTTCGGCCAAGCTTCGATATGGTAGCCGAGCTAACGCCAGAAAGATGCTGCAGATCTTTCTTTTTCATATTTTTATCAATCAGCAGCTTCCAGAGCTTGTTGTAGCTTATCGCCATGGTTATGCACCTCCCACAAATATATTCCAATTATTTCGCTAATACGAGATAATAACAATTAAATTTAAGAACGCATTATTTTTAATGCCTATTCATATTTGCATCCGCATCGTCTTGCGGGTACTTTTTATTTTTATCCCCACACCCATCCGAATTGATCCACTTTTCTGGCATACAGTGAGCGGCAAAAAAATTCAAAGAAATTGATCTTCCTATCGTTCAAACAGATGGTTTAGCTCCATTGGTTAGTGAGGGACAAGAAATCAGCCCTCGGGAGGAGATGAAAAAATGCAATGCGATAATCTACCAATAGAACCGCAAGAAGACGGCAAGTTTTGCCTCTGGAGTGTTCGAAGAACGCCAAGGACAAGCGAAGCCTGCTAAGTTTCCGTATCAAATTAACGGGAGCAGAGCACAGGCAAACAATAATCCAGACCTTCACCAATTACATCAACGCGGTTGAGACGTTGAACCGGTATGACGGTCTGGGTATTGGAATCTTTCAAGGTTTTTCCGCTATCGACATCGACCACTGTGTCAACGAGGACGGAACCTTAAGTCCTCTCAGCAAGGCCATCGTAGACCTGTTCGAGGGCTGCTATATCGAGAAAAGTCCATCAATCAGGCAAGGGCCTTCGCATTCTCTTCAAAGCGAGTGCCTTTAAGTACAGCATAGCCAAATACTATACATCAACAATATCAACATCGGCATTGAGGTGTACGTATACGGCGCGACAAATAAGTTTGTCACTGTAACCGGCAATGTGATTCGGGACGGGGACATCATCGAAGCTGCCGACAAACTGGAACTCCTGCTGGACCGCTTCATGACGCGTGGCAGTCAAGAACAGTAGCCGATATCCTCGCTAAGATGGAATACTTGGGACACACGGTTAATTTCAAAACCTTCAAAAAGTCTTACAAGAACAAGACCAAGATGCAAAGCAATCTTGAGGACTGGCTTGTTTTTGAAAACACCCATGAAGCTATCATCGATGAAGGAACCTGGAGACGGTTCAGAAAATCCGAGATGGCAAACGCAGACCCTCCCGCATGGGTGAGATGGGAATGCTATCCGGCATCATGTACTGCGCGGACTGCGGCGCAAAGCTGTATCAGGTGAGAGCCAATGGCTGGACCCATGACAAAGAGCACTTCGTCTGCGCTACATACCGCAAGGTCAAAGACGGCTGCAGTTCTCATCAGATTCGCAATGTTGTAGTGGAACAGCTTGTGGCAAAGGATTTGCGAAAGGTACTGGCCTTCGCCAAAGAGCGGGAAGCAGAATTTATCGATATTGTCACAAGCAACTCTGAGAAGGAACGAGCGAAGGAACTCAGACAAGTCCAAAAGGAATATGACCAAGTACTGGCAAGGATTACAGCCATCCACAAGATTATTCGAAAACTCTACGAGGACAAATTGCTTGGTAGCATCTCGGACGAGCGGTTCCACAGAATGGCTTCCGACTATGAATCAGAGCAGCAAGAACTAATGGCGCGGTCAACCAAACTTAAAAAGGTCATTGATGCCACCAAGGAGAAAACGCTCAACACAGATCGATTCCTCGGACTCGTCAGGAAATACACAGAGATCACAGAGCTGGATACAGAAATCATAAGAGATTTCATTGACCGCATCATCGTCCACAATTCAGAGACAGCAAGCGGGCGAAAGAAGCAGCGAATCCGAATTGTTTACAACTGTATTGGGGCAGTCGACATCCCCAAAAACCTAGAAAAAACGGCATAGCCGCGGTTAACGACTATGCCGAATTTTTTCAAAAAACATCAATCCCTATATGACTACCGTGAAGTGGGCTTTTTTTCTTTCTACGCATGATTGCGATGCCAAATCTAGCGCATCCGATCAAATATAACCCTTTTCATGAAGGATTACCTTAGACTTTTCATAATCTTCTTCTGCCATCATCACAATAGGTCCAGTACATCCCATCCCACTGCTAGCAAAAATACCAGCCTTCCACAATTCATGAACAGCATCTTCAAGATCAAGAATCTCGATACCAGGAATATCAGCTGTACAAGTCTTTTCCGGAGGACAGACAACCTCCTTTGCCTGTGCGGAAACGCTTTTCTCAGAAGCAACCAGACTATCCAGGATTTCTTTCAATCCCGCTGCTTTGGCTGCTTCAAATTCATTCTTTATCATCCCCAACAGATTGCCCTGGGCACAACTTGCCATGTACCGAATTGCATTCGCTACCACAGGCGCACCAGAAGCTCTCGAAATAATACCAATGATGCGGTCTTGTCCCTCGCCCACACCAGGGCCATAGCCAAATCCTAACGACTCATAGCTCCCGCCCGTAGAATAAGCAGAAAACATTTTCATCATTACGTTTCCCGTCAAAGAATCCATTACCATAATATCCGGAACACCTTGAAGTAAATCATTCCCACGCATCACGACACCGCCATCAGCCCTTGCCGATTCTGTAAATGATATGCTATACCCAGCTGCCTGTAATTTTTTTAATGATTTCTCAACAACCCGAGCTCCCTCAATATTCAGTATACCGACCTTGGGATCTGGCATACCCAAAGCCTTTGCTGTCGCCACTGACCCAATTGTATTTTTTATCATGGCCGCGATGCGCTGCGTATCAGATGTACCTGTTGTCGTTCCAATCAACATCTCTTTTCCCATCCCTGGTGTGATTACACGACCAACGGTAGAAATGCCAATAGGAAAATTATAATGTAAGGTTACAGCAGCATCCAACTCTCCCGACATCAACATGGTGTCCATGATCTGATGAGCTTTCTCATCATCATCTGCTTCTACCAAAACAAGCGATGTTTTCACCCCATGGCCAATAACCACAACCTCCAAATCCGCATTCTGATTTTGTGCCATTTCTGCACCTTTGAGTAACTCTTGCGGACCATGCTCACTGCCCAACAGGGTTAAACCTACTCTCGTTTTTTTACCAAACGACCCCGTCTCTAGTGCAACAGCGATTTCTTCAAAGGTATCCCTTAATGTTTGCTTGATCATCTTCTCCATTTTGCCACCTCCTCCATTTCAGATAGTGTCCTACTCGGATCCCAGAGATATGGCAAAATTTCTCATTGCTTCTGCCACCATTTTACGAATCTCATCTTTATCTACGATCGTTTCCTGCTTGACTATACCAGGATTCTTCTCAATCAGATAGGATACACCATCGAAAAGATTGGTCAATCTACCAAGAAACAAAGAGCCCTTCCCGATAATCATGACACGATTTATCTCTCCAGCCATAAGCATATCACAAGCAAATCCCAAAAAAGGAACTCCTGAAGGTATATGCCCTTGCGTCGGAGCAAAACCTGGTAAGCCTTTTTGTTTCACCACTTCAGCAATCTCTGAACGATCGAAATCGCCCCTCTTGACACCCAAAGCAGCAATCATCTTGAAGTTCGCTTCTGGTACATCGCCTGCACCAGCTGGCTTGGTTATTTCAGGATTCTGCATTTCCGGAGAAAATTTATCGATATCTTTGAGACTGATTCCTGCCCTATCCAATGGATCGGTGACGATGGCAGTCATTACTGCCTGAGGAGAGGACCCGGAACCAATGGTATGTCTTCCCACAACGTCAGTACGGATAATGGGATGAACACCATCATTCTCGCTGATGATGAAGGCAAATGTGCCCAATACATCTTCCAATACTGGAACATTTTTTTCCAAATGCGACTTGGAATTCATACCCAATTTGGCTGTAGATCCACCAGCTACCACAAGAACATTACGATACACTCCAGCCTGAACGAGAGCTGCTGCTTCTACAGAAGCATGGGCCGGGGCCGCACAAAAGGAACGTGTATCCGATCCCGTGGCATTCAACAAGCCACAGGCTTCCCCTATTGACTTGGCAATATTCCCTCCACCACGTTGATTCATATCACCACAGGCTTCTTCAGAACACTCAATGATATACTCAACATCATGAGGATCCATTGATAAATTGGCGAGCAATTCCATGACTGTAGCCACTGAAGACGCTTTTGAAACCAAATTTTCAAACATAACATGTGCCGTCAAGGCCGGGTCAAATTCATGTGCTCGTTTGACACAGCCCACAATCTGACCTTGAAACCTCAGTGCTTCCGCCTGTTTTCCAAGTAAAGCATCAATGTCTTCCTTACTTATACCAGGATTGTCAATCTTGGCAATATTTTTTATATTGGAAAATTTCTCATTGCTTAGAAGCTTATGGGCTACACTTTTTTGAAAGGTATCCTCCAGCATCACCAAATCAAAAATATCCACTACCTTCATCAGTCCAATCAGTTCATCTTCACTGTAAATACCACCAAACCGTCCTACTCGAGAAGCCGCCGGAATCGGATTGGCATACCAAGGAGTCGGTGTTGCTTCCAATTCAGCTGGGGTCATGTTGCCAATATATACCTGATTGGCTGGATACTGCACCACATCATCAAAACCCCTAAGCGCACTGGCTAACTTCTTTAAATGATCCGAACCAGGATTGGTGCGCATCTCAGATGTTTGGGTCGTTCCTTGATGGATCAGCATTTCAGGTGCATGAAATAAATTATAGGCTGCTCCTTTAATCACTGGAAAATTCATCGTTTCACCTCCATAAAATGATGAGGGACAAACTGAAATCAGCTGTCCCCCATGAATTGCAGTTTCAAAATATTATACTTCGAATACAGTCTGTCCGTCTACCTCAGTTTCTAAAGCAACCAAAGCTTTCCGTACCAATTTTCTTCTCAGTTCTTTTTCGTCTTCCACACTCAGGCTGGGATCTCCCAACGGATGAGGAATAGCAATGGTAGGAACAATTCTATTGGCTCCCACTGTCATGGAGATGGGGACAACGGTACACATGTGCACCACAGGAAAGCCTTGACTTTCAATTTCTTTGACCATCGTTGCACCGCAACGAGTACAGGTTCCTCAGGTGGAAGTCAGAATAACAGCATCCACATGGTCTTCCTTTAGAAACTTGGCAATTTCCTTGGCATAGGCCTTAGAATTGGCCACTGAGGTACCATTTCCTACTGTGGAATAGTAAAAGTTATGAAGCGATCCGATCTCGCCGGCGGCTTCCATTTCTCTTAGTACATCCAATGGGATAACCCGGTCCAAATCCTCGTTGGCATAACATGGGTCATATCCCCCATGGGCCGTTTCTCCATTGGTCTCATCCAAATCCATAACGCCTTCAATGCTATATCGACCATACTTAGAAGCCGAAGAAGACTCAATATGCTCCGGATTACCTTTGGGAACAGGTCCCCCTGATGAAACGATGGCAATTCTAGCCTTGGTGATATCCTTGACAGCTGGCTGAGGTTCAACGCGATCAAAAACCGGCATTGGATACTCCGTTTCAAATGGCTGGTCGTTTAATTTGGCCATCAGCATATCCACAGCACGTTTCGCGCCGCGCTCGGGCATAAATGTATTCACCCGAATGCCTCGCTCCATATAGCCTTCTTCTGCACTCGTGCCAATGGATTCACCTTTGGCCAATCTGATGGCCAAAGGAGCCATTTTTTGAAGGGCATCCTTCATGCCAACAGCACTGCTTTTGGTCTCCACCATATAAGTGAACTTCTTGAACATATCCGCACCGGGATTTTCTTCATACATACCTGAAACAGTAGGTATCCCCAGTTTATACTTGACGGCCTGAGCAACAGCTCCAGCTGCCACACCATAACGACCTGCATTGAATGCGGGACCCGTAATGACTACGTCCGGATTATGTTTCTTGATCATCTCAAGTATGATTCCAGTAGCTTCATCAATATTTTCACCGAAATATGAGTCGCCACAAACCACGGTAGCAACAATATCAGCTTGTTCTTTGAATTCTTGCATCAGTCCAATTCCTGGACCTTTTGCTCCTTGGTATTCCAATGGAGCAATATCAGCTTTGTCTTCGCCACCAATACCAGCATAAAACTGGTTTATATAGTGAACCACTCTGATTTTTTCCACTCTATTCCCCCCTTTTTCGGGTAATCATCATTATCTCAGGGCACTGACTGCTTCAATGATCGTATCCATATCCAGCACCATTTCCATCATGCTGATCTGCTCATCATATACTTCAGCATCCACTTCATCTTTAAGTTCAAAAATATGATATGCTTTGAGTCCCAACGGAACTCCTGCCAATGGACCGGCGTAAGTCGGGTCGCCAGAGGTCACAGTTTCTGCGGCCAAAGCAGAAGCTTCCGCTTCTCCTCCACCCAAAACCACGATCAACTCTTCATTACCAAACTCATCAGCTAAATCTTTGATTCTAGCCTGATTTTCCAAATCCATTGCGCCTGCGCTTGTTCAGACAAAGCACTCAGTTGTGGAGAATACGACCTCAGCACCAGCTGAGCGTACGCATTCAGCAATGGCATCACCTGGAATACCATCACGGTCTCCAAGGATGGCAACTTTTTTACCATTCAACATACTCTTTTCCTCCTTCACATTTCTTGTTCAAATATTCTTTTTCTATCAAATCCTAATAGGTTCTGGCAGAGAGATATCCAAATCCCAGTTCATTGGTGGCACCTGTTATCACCTGTATTTCCGCAGTAATGCTGCCATCCGGTGCCAAAGAACCATCTGTGCCTCCAGCGATCATGTCTGCCACTTCTGGATAACCGATTACATTGCTCATCGGTGGCAACGTGATCAATTGATTGGCATTGCCTGCTGTTATCACTGCATCACCAGCAGGAGTAGAATCAGCCAAAGACTGTGAACCACCATCTTGTCCGGCATACTCATCCGTAATCAGGATCGTTTTGATGCCCTTCTTGCTGATTTTGTTGCAGTTCATAACCAAGTCAGCATCCGGGTTACCGAAGCCTTCTTCCGAGATTATGACGGCATCCACACCCATAAATTCAATCAGCTTGGCTGTCATGCTGGAACTGCGTTCCTTATCAGCCAATGTCACATTTTCATTGGTGATCACACAACCCATGAAGTTGATGTCTTTGCCGTGTCTAGCATAAAGTTCCTCAATCACAGGACTGTTCATATGAACATAACTGGGATTCTTATCACAGGCCGATACACAGTTTCCACTGGCGATAGCCCCATCAAACACTTCTGTGGGATACATGAATGTTGGAACAATCTTCTTCACATCCACCCCGTAAAAATAAGTATCATGCAATAAGCCTTGAGATTGCAGCATATAAACATAAGCTACTTTAGGCAAATCTGGATACTGGGCTGCCTGCTCAATCAGCGGTTTGGTTTCATAAACCTTCACTTCATCAGGAACAAGTTCTTTCCCTAGCTTACCCAGGTATGTGCCTGCCCTAAATCCAGCCATTCTAACTACCGCTTCATGCTGCCACTGATTGAGTCCCTCAATGGGCTCTACCTTCAAAACGATATTCAACGTTTTGGAGAATGGAGTATACTCTGCCCCTGGACCACTCATATCGATGATCCCCTCTTGGAAACCAACAATTCTTCCTGTCGTAACCACGGCTGCACCCTTAAGTACATGAGTTCTTCCACTACCAACTTGCTCAACATCGCTGATGAAACCAGGTAAAATTCCGCCATCCCCTTCAACTTTCACTCGTGGTTCGAGTACATCCTTGACCGGGATAATCCTTGTTTCTTCACCTGGTTTTGCTAAATACACTTCTACTGAAGCAACCCGTTCGTCATCGGCAGCTACCACTGCTAATTCGTCCTTGTTTACATAAAGTATGCCGTCAACGACTTTGGCCTGTTCACCGAACTGTACATCTTTGATAAAAATGTTACCTACTTCTAAACGCAAAACCATTCACCTCCTTAATATATACTCCTCTGGCATTCGCCAAAATTTGTTATCAAATAAAATAAATCCACCTACGATCCCGAAAAAGCGACCAACTGCTCCGTCGAAGAATTCAGTGCTTCTACACCTGCCTGAAGGAGCGTCAAATCAATGACCTGAAAATCTTCATCGATTTTTTTGACATCAGGCCAATTCCTCTTTACTTCTTTGAACTTTTCTGTGGTCACAATGGCACTTTCGATCAGTTGCAATGATTTCATATCCAATGACTGCGCTTCGGCTGTCATCAAAATCGACTTATACTTTGTTTCTTTGGGTTTAACACTGCCTGTCAGTGGATGGGAAATCAATCTATGTCCTAAATGAATCAAATCTCTGGCATACAACAAAATATCCAAAAATTCTTTCCCCACAAAAAACGCTTCCGGATATTCTTCTTTTGCTTTGGGGTTGTTGGTTAGAATAAAAACTTTGGTTCTCATATGCCCCCTTGTGAAAATTCGCACTTTGACAATTAAAAATTATAAAGGTCATCTTTCCACAGTCACTCGGGAAGCTCTTTCTCCCCTTGACCTCAGCGATAATGCACTGACCTTATGTACTTTGTGAAAGAATTCCTTTTCCGCTACATCGTAACATCTCAGCACCTGAAAGTAAAGAGTTAAATGAATTATTTTGAATGAAATTCTTCATTGCATAAACAATCCCAATGTTAGAAAAGTCCTACACTTTCAACGTTAAAAAATACAAATCGCAGGCCAAGAGCAAAGAATTCTTCTTCTTATTCTCTGTTTCATCAATCCTATAATGACTTGACTTGACACCACCCCCCATAAACAAATTAAACTATGATGTTTGTTGTATCATACAAGAAAATCCTCCATGAGAACAACCTGTGCCATCAGCATAGACCTTTATCAATGACTTTTTTTACCAAAGTTGACCCTGGCCTCTTCCCTTCTGATAAGCCTACCCATATTGGCCCGATGCGTATAATAAACAAAGGCCACAACTATCCAGGTGATAAACAAAATAAAGCCTTTGTATCCCATCACTGTAGCTGTCACACCAACCGTAAGGGCTGCACTCAATGAAGCCAAAGAAACATACCGAGAACTCAGAAGAACAATGCCGAATACGGTGATGCCGATCAAGAATACCCACGGCATAATAAAGAGAAAAGCACCACCTCCGGTGGCAATGCCTTTCCCACCCTTGAAGTGGGCATAGACAGGATAAACATGCCCCAACACAGCCACAATTCCAGCCACCATTCCCCAGGTCATGCCTCCTAAGAGGTAACCCAAATAGGCACTAAGATAGCCTTTGCCCAGATCCCCAATCAAAACCAGAACACCCATTCTAAAACCTAGGACCCGCATCGTATTGGTTGTTCCCAAGTTGCCTGACCCATGTTCTCTTACATCCACATGTTTCAGACCTTTGCCAACCACCAAAGCAAACGGAATAGCACCAATCAGATAGGCCAATATCAAGGCGATCACCTTATTCATTCGATTTCTCCTTTACAACTGCTCATGATTGGCAGATTTTTTCTTGGCCCAAGGGAAAATGGGACTGATTGCTTTTTCTATTTCCACTATGAGAAGTGGTGTTAAAACCAAAGCAACCACAACACCAAACGATGCGGCATCCAATAATTCTATCTCAAAAATCTTACGGGTAAAAGAAGTAGAGATGACAGCCAATTGCAACAATCCTGAAACTAAAAAGGCTCCAAGCAACGTTTTGTTATTGCCTATTCCTGTTTTAAACAGAGATGCGCGAGGCGCTTTGATATTGAATGAATGCACCAATTGCGACAAAGCCAATGTCATAAATGCCATGGTTCTGCCCATCAGTGGTTCCGATGCACCTTGGCTTACATCTATGTTGTAGCCCCATACAAAAGCAATCAAGGTAAGAAGCCCTATCATCATGCCCTGATACGCCACTCTGCTACCCAAGCCCTTGGCGAAAATTGAGTCTTTTGGATCCCGGGGTGGTACAGACATGATATCTTCATCTTCAGGTTCAAATCCCAGTGCAAGAGCAATAAAACTATCTGTAACCAAATTGACCCAAAGAATATGTATCGGTTTCAAAGGTGAAGGCAGACCAATCAATATCGCCACAAAAATGACCATGATTTCTCCAATATTGCACCCCAACAAAAATTGAACCGCTTTCAAAATATTATTAAAGATTCTCCGACCCTCTCGTACCGCTGTAACAATGGTGGCGAAATTATCATCATTGATAATCATGTCCGAGGCTCCCTTGGCTACTTCTGTACCTGTAATACCCATGGCTACCCCAATATCAGCATTCTTTAGTGCCGGTGCATCGTTGACTCCGTCACCCGTCATCGCCACAATATCACCCCTCTTCTTCCAGGCCTTAACAATACGGACCTTATGTTCAGGAGATACTCTGGCATAGACACGGTAACGATCTACATTCGCTTCCAGGTCAGTATCACTCATTTTTTGTAATTGTGCTCCCGTGACAGCATCATGTCCCTCTTCAACCAGGGACAATTGTTTGGCAATGGCCATCGCTGTAATACCGTGATCCCCTGTGATCATCACGGTCTTGATACCAGCTTTCTTACACTGGGCAATGGCTACCTTGGCTTCCTCCCTAGGAGGATCCATCATACCGGTCAAGCCGAGAAACACCAGTTTTTCCTCCCAATCATCCTTATTCTCGGACAGTGTTTCCGCATGATCCTTGTAAGCTACAGCAAGAACACGCAATGCCTGAGAAGACAATTCCTCATTGACTTTCACAAGCTTATCTTTCTGTTCTTCTGTCATGGGCTTGACTACCCCATCTTGATATATATGTGTCGACCGGGCAATGATTTCATCCGAAGCACCCTTGGTATACGAACGAAGGCCCCCTTGCCAAGAATGTACCGTACTCATCATCTTACGTTCAGAATCGAAGGGGTACTCATCCACGCGCGGTGATATTCTTCGTTCTTCAGAGACATCAATATGCTGATCGTAAGCAAGCTCCACATAGGCAATTTCTGTGGGATCTCCTGATGTTACCCTCTCTTTACCCTCAAACTCTATATGAGCATCATTACATAAAACACCACCTAAGATAAGCAATCGAATATTTTCATTGATGGCCATATCTTCAGCGACAACGACCAATTCATCATGGACAAAGAGCTTCTGCATACTCATTTTGTTCATCGTGAGAGTGCCTGTTTTATCTGAACAAATAACAGTAGTAGAACCCAATGTCTCCACAGCAGGCAAGCGACGGACAATAGATTTTTTCTTGACCATGCGCTGCATACCCAAAGCCAGAGTAATCGTCACAATGGAAGGCAATCCTTCTGGAATAGCAGCGACAGCCAAAGAAATTGCCGTCATAAACATTTCAAAGACTGCATGTCCACGTAAAATACCCACTAAAAAAATAAATCCACTCACAATCAAAGACAAGATAGCCAATACTTTCCCCAAGTGGGCCAGTTTTTCTTGTAGCGGAGTTTTCTCTTCCTCGGTATCCGCAATCATCTTCGCAATGCCGCCCATTTGCGTCTGCATGCCAGTACAAACAACCATACCCTTGGCTCGACCATACGTCACGACCGTTCCCATGAAAGCCATATTCAACCGATCTCCCAAAGCGACATCACGATCCTTAATGGCATCATCATGTTTCTCAACCGCCAAAGATTCCCCTGTCAAACTGGATTCTTCTACCTTCAGGTCCTTCACTTCGTACAGACGCACATCAGCAGGCACAAAATCACCCGCCTCCAGTACCACCACATCACCAACCACCAGTTCTTCCACCAACACAACAGATTGCTTGCCACCTCGGATTACCTTGGCGTGAGGGCTGGATAATTTTTTGAGTGCATCCAAGGCTCGTTCGGCACGTTCTTCCTGGTACACACCCAATAAAGCATTGACGATCACGATAGCGATAATGATATATGCATCTATGCGTTCACCCAATAAAAAAGAAATGACGGAGGCAACAATCAATACCATAATCATGAAATCTTTCAACTGCGAAACAAATCTCGCCCAAAGTGGTATCGGCGGTTTTTCATCGAGCTGATTGGGTCCATGCTCTAGTCTGCGTTTTTTTACTTCTTCTTCGGTCAATCCCATCATCAAGTGCGATGAAAATTCTTGTTCCAAATCTTCTAGTTCCTGATAACACCAACTCATGCTTATCCTCGATTCAATTGATTTCATTTAGATGTACGTCATTCACTTCATCATATTATTATACCCTGCAGATGCTGTCAAACCTACCCGAAATCCATAGAGCTACAGAATAAACACTTTTCCTGTGCTATAATGAAATCAAGTCCATGGGAAAGGAAAACACCATGCAATACATATTGATTCAAATCAGTCTGCTTTTTTTGCTTATTCTCCTTAATGGTTTTTTTTCTATGACAGAGATATCTGTTATAGCCTCTAAGCAAAATGTCCTGAGACAATTGTCTGAATCGGGCAACCACAAAGCAAAAAAAGCCCTGAATATGAGCGAAAATCCCAATCTTTTGTTATCCACTGTCCAAATCGGTATCACACTGATTGGTCTTTTGGCTGGGGCACTGGGTGGCGCTACCTTATCAGTCAATCTGGCTGGTGTCTTGCCCAATGCCTGGGATTACGACCTTCGCTACTCCATCGCCTTTATTTTGGTTATTATCAGTACTACTTACTTCACCATCGTGATTGGCGAATTGGTGCCTAAGCGTTTGGGTATGCATCATCCGGAAAAAATCGCCATGGCCGTAGCACCCATCATGGGCATAATCAGTCGTGTGTTACGTCCACTTGTGCATCTGCTCCAAAGCTCAACAACGTTTTTTGCCAAATTGTTTCGTATACAGGATCAACGCGTCATCTCCGTATCAGAAGAAGAAATTCGCTCCATCGTAGAAGAAGGCGTCCGCTCTGGTTCCATAGAACAAATTGAAAAGATACTGATGCATCAAATACTAGATCTTGGAGATCTTAAAGCAGCTGATATCATGACCCCAAAATCTCAATTGATCTGGTTGGACATTGAAGACTCCCAAGAGCATAATCTGGAACTTTTATTAAAGGAAAGGCACAGCCAATATCCCGTAGTACAAGGCGGATTTGAGACCTTTCTGGGCATCATCTCGGAACGTGATTTTTTTAAATCAATCATACTTGATAAGGAACAAACACTAGAACAGCTCGTCTACAAACCTGTGTACGCAGCAGAAACCATGGACTCGCTCTCCATACTGGATATCTTCCGTAGCAGTGGATGTCGCGAAATTATGGTGGTGGATGAATATGGTGATATTGCTGGTCTCATCACTCGTAAAGATGTATTGGAACACATTGTGGGTGAAATGAAAGAAGCTGATGAAGAACCATTGCTGATTCCTCAAAAAGATGGTAGTACACTCGCATCAGGCATGTTACCTTTAACGCAACTTAAAAAATTTATTGGCTACAGCATCTTACCCTTTGAGGAGGAAACAGATTTTCATACTTTATCTGGCTTCGCCGTTTCCTATTTTGGCTATCTGCCAAAGGTAGGAGAAACCATTGACTTACCGCCTTATAAACTAAGCGTTCAGGAAATGGATGAAGGGATCAGAATCAAATGGATGGTTATCAAAAAGGAGCACCATGAAAAAAACAAAGAAAAACAAACTACAACTCAAAACACCCAAAACAATTAAATATGGCATCATCATTGGTTCTGGCGATTTTGATTATGAACAACACAAACATGACGAAAAATCACTGGAAACTCCTTACGGACGAATTATGGTAGACATACTCGATTATGAAGGAATTGAAATTGCCCTGATTGCCCGGCATGGACACAACATCCATTACCCTCCCCACCAGACCAATTATCGAGGTAACATTGAAGCCATGGATCGTTTGGGTGTAGAATATATTTTGGCCACTTGTTCACTAACCTCCATCAATCCTCATATTTCACCTGGCGAATGCGTTCTGCTAGAAGATTTTGTGGACTTTACCAAAGCAAGATTTTACACCTTTCATCAAGATGGAGCTCAGCCCGCACATGTAGATATGAACGAGCCCTATTGTGCACATCTACGCCAAGCTCTCAAAAATCAAGCAGATGCCAGCCTTCAATGCCCAGAAAAAGAAATCATTTGTGTAGCGATGGAAGGTCCCAGAGAGGAAACGCGAGCAGAGGCTCGTTTCTTTCAAAAAATGAACTGGGATGCCACAAGCATGACCACAGTTCCGGAGGTTATCCTGGCCAAAGAAAAAGGAATGTGTTATGCCAGTGTGGGTATCATAACCTTACAGGGAAAGAGCACAGTTACAAATCCAATTGCCCTGCAAGAAAATGTGCTCAATGCCAGACGAAGCCAAATCATCAAGTTATTCCTTCGTACCTTCAAAGATGAACCCTTGACCCATGATGCCTGTACCTGTCGCCAAGCATTGTGTTATTACAAATAAAACCCCACACCAAAAAGTGTGGGGTTTTCCCTATTCATTTGTAGCTTTCAATCTCACTCTTTCTAACTTCCACTAATTTTTTTAATACAGCGACTCACAGTGGATCAAGGCATCAAAGTCTTCTACTGTAGCATTATCCATAAATGCATCAATGATTTTTCTACCCAAAGGATCTAATTTGGGAGTATTGAAGTTAACCAATTCTTGTCTGAAAAAGTCCACCAACATCTTGGTTCCCTTATCATATGCTTCTTTACCTACCTCCGGCTGATAACGAACATCCAAAAATTCTCTCGGAACATATTTTCCATCCAATTTCATCTTGGTCAGGTTATAACCCAAGATAGCAATATTGTTGGCTTTCAACTCATCTTTCTTGAATTTAGCACGACCTCTTCTGGCCATATACTCTCTGGCTACCCATTCAGAAACAAATCCCACCTTGTAGGCTCCGATGTTCTGATTGGGAATGAGAACGTACCTGGTTTCAGGAGTAGCCAAAATCTGTCTTAACAAAATATTGGCTTGATCTACCATCAGTCCAGTGGCAAAGGGCCAATAGGAACCAACACCTTCACTACTCATTCCTTCTGAAGTGGTAATGGAAGGATTATTGTGCCCTCTAGGAGCCACCAATCGCCAAATCCAGGCAATGCTGGGAGACAAAACATGCATCAACCCGATGACAGCATAATTGGGTCTATCCTTGGAAGTAGGGGGCGTTCTTACACCAAAGCTTCTCAAATCCACCTCCACCCGTTCATTGGGAGTAGTTGGAAAAAATCTTCTAGGAACAACCACCCTAGGATTAGGACAAGGTTTACCCGGAGCATCCATTTTATGTTCCCAAATAAGCGCCGTAGAATTGGGTGCTGCATCAATATTGAAGAACACCATAGGCCCTTGGGGATGAATGGTCAAATCTTCCAGTTGAGGTTCCGTTCCATAATGAGTAATGTGATCCACCCTTAAGAACCAACCGTTTTCAGCATCCGTAATGACCATTTTTTGCCCATTCTGGTATTGAGGAGGAGCCATGGCCATATCATCTGTAACAGGCTCAATTTTGGAATTTTCTGCCAACTCAATATAATACTCTTCATTGGTAATGGTATTGACACCCAGCTTGATTCTTCCATCTGGCATTCTGTGAATCTGCTCAAGCATCTCAGATTTGCCACCACCACTGGCGCCCTCATGCATAATCGTAAAAATATTTTCATAAGGCGTGGTCACTTTTACTGCAGAAGTATGTAGCGTAGCCCAATTCTCTTTTTCACCTTTGGTCAACAAAACACCATATGCACCTTTTTTTGCGCTGGGACCGGGATAAAGATTATAAGCAAACATTTCATGAATTTTTTCACCACGGCGATGAACTACCAATTGTTTCGACTCACAATGGGTATGACGAAACGGTGGAGCGACATACATCACTGCTTCAGGCGTAAACCCTTCTGGGATTTCATCGCTGGGAATAAATGTCTGCAAGTCTCCGAGAGCAGCTGCAAAAAAAGCTGCGTTGGCAGGAACAACCACGATAGAAGCATAACCAATATCCGCACCACCTGTCCAAAAAGGCATCATCAGTACTTCTTTTTGTTCTGAAAGCCATTCAATGGTTTCCTGGCGCATGCTATCAAAGGATTTACCAAAGCGCTGCTCATAGGTCTCTTTGTCCGTAGGCAAATCATCTGCAATGACCATACAATTGGGATCTCTTCTTCTCATGTATGGGTCTGTATAATTCACCGCCACACCATTCTTGCACTTGGCAACGGTACACTCGACAATTTTCCCCATGTTGGGTATATTGTAATACACTTCATAATAATCCGCTTTTTTCCGACCCATCGACAAATCAAACAAATCATCACGATTTCTAGCGAACGTTACCTTGGTGCGCGATGCGATGTACTTAAGTTCTTCGGGCAAATTCATTTTGGCCATAATCGTTTCCATCTAAACTCCTCCTCTATATAATAAGTATTCAAAAAGCAATATCAATGGGTATAGTTACCCTTATCACCACATTTTAGCTGTTTTGCAAGCTAAATGCAAGAAAAGGGCTCAGTCTTTCCAGAGTCTTCCCTTCAAAATACTGTCTTCCCCAAACTTATCCCGGAGGCGATCCAATGTCATTTGTAATTTTTCCTTGTCCTTATCTTCAAATAATATCAACTGAGATGTACCCTTTTGTTCCAAATGCTCTAACGATACCCCCAGAAGCCTGACTGGCTCATGCTTCCATAATTCATAAAGCAAGACACTAGCATGATCAAAAACTTCATCAGTCTGATCAATTCCATCCTGCAACGTTCTGGCATGAGAGGTTACCGTAAAATCCTGGTTCTTGATGCTGACAGATATCGTTCTGGCTACCAACCCTTCCTTACGAATTCTTAAGGAGGTTTTGACACAGAGTCTGTAGAGTTCTCTATCCAATTCAGCCCTTTGAGTCAGATCGTGATCAAAGGTAAATGAATGCCCAATACTGCGATTGTCTGCCATCTTATCTGGATCAACTTGGTCAGGGCCCAACCCTCTCGCTTTATCAATGATTTCGCCGGCTTTTTTCCCTAGCACTGGTCTAAGCCAATATTCCTCCATACGTGCCAAATCACCAATCGTAAGTATATGCATGGCAGACAGTTTTTCTCTGGTTTTTGATCCAACACCATTTAATGTACCGACAGGTAGCGGATACAATTTGCTTTCCACTTCCTCCGGCCAGCACGTGGAAATGCCCTGAGGTTTTTGAAAATCTGCAGCCATTTTGGCAGCAATCTTGGTCGCCCCTATGCCAACCGAGCAAGGAACACCCACTTGATCCCAGATAGCCTGTTGAATTTTCTTGGCTGCTTCATAAGGCGTCCCAAACAATTTCTCAGTCCCACTCATATCCAAATAGGCCTCATCAATGGAATTGGGTTCCACAAGAGGTGTAAACTGTTGCATCACTTCCCTGATACGTAAGGCATATGCCTGATATAAGGCGTGGTCCGGTCTCAGGACCTTGGCCTGCGGCACCAACTTCAATGCCTCCTGAATTGTCATCGCTGTTTTCACCGGTCCCACTGATAGACACTCATAACTTTTTGCCAGTACAATTCCTTTTCTGCTTTTGGCATCTCCTCCAACTATAATTGGTTTCCCCCTCAAACTTGGATCCTCTGCCTGATGGACACTAGCATAAAAAGCATTCATATCCACTAAGAATATCACCTTATGATGTTTTGGGTTATCCAATTTCACCAAACTCATCACCTCTTCCTTTTCACTGTTTCATTATACCAAAAAGGTGTCTCCCTACACGGAAAACACCATTGGGATTTTAGCAATCTAATTCCAAGGTATATAGAACCAAACTTCCGGCTGAGAGGAATCTGCTAACAGCAAACCACAAAAAGTAGAAAAACTTTCCCTACCAGGTGGAGTGTTGCTAGCCTTGTGGTTCATAGGCATATACAATCGATCTGCTCCACTATAAGATAAAAACCACTCTTGCCCTTGGGTACACTTATACAAGCATCTTCCTTCATCAAACATCATATACAGAAGTAGTGGCTCTTCATCATGAAAAGGTGCATCCATCACCATCTCTAACCATATACGGCCTGAACGCTGCACCACACGCTCTGGTGGTCTATGTAATCGAATCCGCCCTAGTCTGATAGGGTATGATTCCCTGAGAACATAGACTTGCTTTACACCTGTACCTCGAATACTCTGTTTTGCCTGAAAAGAATCTTCGTCCCCATCTTCTAGCATCAGTAAATCTTCTAAATCGATTTTTTCTAAATCTGCCCATGACACGTCTTGCGGTTCATGGTACAAAAATTGATACATGAGAACGCTTCCTTCTGCCAGACTAATTGTGCGTTCCGGTTTTATGGCACCATTTTCATAACCAGATAGGCCCAAACGATTCCACTGTGAAATGATGTTTTCATCATCCTCCACAAAAGATATATGGTTCTTCTCTTTGTCTCCCAAAACAGCTTGCAACCGAGATAACTCTTCTATGGCTTGACCTCTGGTTATTTTTGATTCAACCCCAGTTTTGGCGAGCAAACGAAAACGCTCTCGTAACTTTTCCCTTTGCAATCGTTCCCCATAAGAGCCATAATCAGCTCTATCCCTCCACAAAGGGTGTGCAAGGAGCATAGACATAAACTGGCTACGGCCCATGGCATTATCCGGTATAGTCAATACCTCCCGACTCAAACAATCTAGCCGCTGCATTTCATTCATATATGGCTCTGCCCAATGCCCCGACTGAACAGCCGCTTGGGCCATAGCCACATGGTGTCCAAAAAAAACGAATGCACTACCAAGCAAAAGCCCCACCAACCCAAACCACACATTATATCGCATCAATAACACCTCCCCCTCATAAGTTCTTCGCAAGGTGTTATTCTCATTCTTTGTTTTCCATATATATGATTTTTTATCAATTGGTTTCCAGCTAGGTGAGCATCACCTCAGCCCTGGTAGATCATACCTGCAGCTTTTTTACTATGTTGGCCAAAGAAGTGAGGGTATAATCAATTTCTTCCATGGTGCTGTAATAACCAAGCGAAAAACGAATCGCGCCCTCAGGGAAGGTACCCAGTGCCTGGTGCGCAAGTGGAGAACAATGCAACCCCGGCCTCCCCATGATATGGTACTGTTTGTCCAATACATAACAAAGCTCTCCATTGTCCACACCATCCATATTAAAGGCCACTGTACCCACACGATCCTTTGATGTTTTAGGGCCATAGATGCGCACTTTCTTGATGGAAGATAATCCTTGGAGCAACCTCTCAGTCAACTGCTTTTCCTTACTACGGATACTTTTTTGGGTAACTCTCTCTATAAATTCAATCCCGGCCTTCAAGCCCATAATACCCATCGTATTCAATGTTCCGCTTTCAAATTTATCTGGCATAAAGATAGGTTGTTCTGCTTGATGAGAAAGGCTCCCCGTTCCACCTCTAAGGACAGGACGCATTCTTAGTACAGCTTCTTTACTGAGAACAAAGCCGCCCGTACCAGTGGGTCCCAAAAGATGTTTGTGGCCAGTAAAAGCCAAAACATCAATATTATCCATAGACAATGGAAGCACTCCAGCCGTCTGGGCAGCATCCACAACGACCATGATGCCTCTTTCCTTGGCTAAATGGGCGATGTCTCGCAATGGAAATATGGTGCCAAATACATTAGAAGCATGAGATAGAACCACCATTTTGGTGTTGTTACGCAAACATTTCAAAAATACATCGGGATCAGTGGTACCATCATCAAAGCAAGGGATGACATCATAGGTGATTTTTTCTTCCTGAGCCAAGGCGTACAACGGACGATAGACCGCATTGTGTTCTAACGATGAAATAAGAATATGGTCTCCTTCTGAAACAAGTCCCAGGATAGCCATATTTAATGCCATGGTCACATTCAATGTAAAGACCACATATTCAGATTTTTCGCTCCCGAAAAAATGTCCTATCGTGTCACGCGCTTCAAGAATCATGCGACTGGCTTGCAATGATCTCTCATAACCTCCTCGTCCAGGATTGGCGTTATGATTATGTAAAAAATCATTCATAGCCAGAAACACTTCCTCTGGCTTTCTATAACTTGTGGCAGCATAATCCAAGTAAACTTCCATCATCTGACCCCATTATTTTCTTTGATGTCTTCCCTATTTACATTTCAAAAAAGCTCATCATTTCCATAAGAAAATCCTATCATTGTCTAAATCCATAAGGAATTTCTACTGCTACCCCTGTCCATACCCTTCTGTTTCCCATACAAAAAATCTGACTATCCTAAACACCGTATCCTCCTACTCATCTTTTCCACCCAATCTTGGCTTTACAACACAGGTCATAAAAACACCCAAAGGTTCACCACCATGCCCAAATGTGATATGATGATGCTGGTTTCCATGAGAATGAACCGGATTCCTAGGAATATTCCCGATAACAGGTAGATCTGATGGTAAAGATGGTTCTCACTTTTTCTAGTCATCTTCTAGGATACCGCCACAGAAAATAACAGTAACCAATTACCAAAAAAATGTCTACAGTCCCTATCGTCTGTGTTATGCAACCAAATGATAGGTTACACAGCTGCGGCATATCAATTTGAAGCAGCAGGAACATAACGAATATGCTGGTTCTCATGCATAGTTTCTATCCGTTATACAAGGAGAAAATATGAAAAAAGGATATATAACATTTCAGAGCGTCACGGATTCACTGCAATTCGAAAAAGCCCTTAAGACATCTTCTCTGAGCGTCCAACTGGTTCCTGTACCCCGAGAAATCAGTACCAGCTGTGGTGTAGCCGCCATGTTCCCAGCAGAAGCGGTAGATAGCATTCGACAATTCCTCACAGAAAAAAATCTCCGTTGGGCCGACATACATATTCTAGACCGGCCTGATCAAAAGATAAGCGTATGGGACCAATTCGATTCCTAATCATTATCTTCCTTGTGAGAAAAAAGGACGTATCAGGAATCTGAAACGCCCGGTTTCCTAATTTCGACGATCAAGCATAGACAATACCGTCTGATCCATCTGCTCCATGCCCTGCTTCCCGATGTCCTCTAAATTGGCTATAGATGCTTCACAAGATATTTCTACAATGCCTTGGGTATCATGTAGATATACATCATCAAGCGATAACATGGCATACGTATAGGCTTCCACGGCTGCCGTTTCCAACTTCAAGGAGCACGTCCCTTTGGCTCCATCACATAGAGTGCCTGTTAAATTGGCAATCATACCCTTGATAGCACCTTCAATCTGTGGTAACGTCCCACCTGCCATCCAGGTCAAACCAGCGGCAGCACCCAAACCTGCGGATACACTACATCCACACAAAGGTGAAAGTTTTCCCAGATAGGCCTTGGCTTTGGCATTCACCAAATTGGCCAGACAAAGTGCCCTTTGTAAGACCTCTGCCGAGTAATCTTTCTCTTTTGCATACAGCATCAGAGGCAAAGAGATCAAAATGCCCTGGTTTCCACTGCCACAACTGGTCATGACAGGCAGCTTAGCCCCTCCCATGCGTGCATCCGCTGCAGCAGATACCCAAATTCGAATACGGCTCAAAAGATCATTACACAAAACACCTCTGTCAATCATTCGTTGCAATCCTTTGCCAATACCCAGTCCATAGTCCTCATCCTGCCCCAATCGGGAAATGGCGGCATTCAGCTCCACTGATTCCTCAAGCCAAGAAATCTCGTCAATGCTGACACGCTGAGAAAAATCCACCAAATCCTCAATACTGGTTTCTTTTAAACCATCAAGGCTATCTTCAGACTCCCCACTCTGTGCACCCAAGGTATCAAGCAATACCTCTCCATTCACTTCAATGAAACTAAAATGGTCATGGCTGCCAGAAATAATTGCTGTCGCTTGACCTTGTTCTGTTTCCAGTGAAGCGTCTACATAAACATCGTAATCTGATTCTGTATAACCAATTTCCAATTCATGTTCAGCCATCAAAGTCAGGGCCTCTTGTTTGTCTTCTTCTGTAGCTGCCTCCAATATACGCATACCCAACTCAGGCCGCTTTACACAATATCCCAGAAAAACAGCCATGGCAATTCCTTTTTGATCTGTACCAGGAATACCCACAGCACTGGCATTTTTATATAATCCTTTACTGGCGGTTACTTTCATCTTCTTGATCTTACCAGACAGCAAACTGCTCACCTTGGCACAGGCCAAAGCAATCGCCACCGGCTCTGTACACCCCGTAGCCGGCTTAACCTGCTCTTTTAATACCTTTAGATAATACTCATTCATAATGCTCTCCTTAGATTTTCTTCAATTTCATCTGTCCTACGACCACCAATTCATCCCCCCGAATAGCCAATATGCCATCAATTTCTGGTCGCTCAATGTATCGTTCCAGCAAAGCGGTTACATCATTTTGTGCATCTACCTGATTACAAATAATCGTGGCCAGCGCATCCACAACGGCACCTTCTTTTCCTTTGACGACCAAGGCATCGGCCTTACCAAAAGAAAAGGAATGACCCACAGTTCCAGAAGAAGTACAGACAGCCAGGGGCATTTCTTCTTTGGCAATAGACAACGCAATACGGTTGGTAAATGACGATTTTCCTGCAAAAACAGAAACCGTGAGATCTTCATTGCCATGTAGGTACAAATCTCCCCCATTTTCAATCACCACGTTTGAAGCTCCCAGCTCTATCGCATACTCGGCCATTTTTTGAGCAAACAAACCCGCTACACTGGCCATAGGACCAGTACCAGCTATCCGGCCTGCACGATACATGTCTTGAATAAACACAGGTGCTTGCGCATCCACTGGTAACGGATTAAGCGACTGCAAGAAAATAGGTTTCCGATCAATATAGGCTTCTAAAGCTTCATACATATCACGCTGACGCACAGCCAAAGCTTTCTCCAACAACAGAACGTTATGCACACCACCAATGCCTACCCATAAATCACTGGCTTTATACGCTAAAATAAAATGATGTGATAAATCACTGCCCATCGTCTGACGATACGTACGTTCTTCCATTATAATGTCAGGGAAATAGCCCTTCGTGGACAGGCAATCACACACATACCACAGGCCACACATTGATCTGGATACAATTCTACTTCGCCAGTCCTACGATTGATGCGCAAAGCTCCCGTCGGACAAACCGAGGTGCACGCTCCACAATCCACGCATAAATCCCGATCCAGCTCGATTTCTTCGCTCATTCGTTTGATGATGATTCCTTCACTTTTAATAAAAGAAATGGCTTCATCCAAACGTTTCCCATTCATCTCTAAAATTAATGTACCTTCTTCGCCGGCTTCAATTTTCGCTGAAATAATATTGATTTTAATATCGTAATCCTTCACCAAAAGATAAGTAATGGGTTTTTCTGTGGCTTTTTGATGAAAATTCAAAATATATTTTTTACTCATGATGTCCACCTCGACTTGTACCCAGACTTTTTAGTTTTGCATCCTGGGGAAACATCCGAACTGGTTCAACCAAGGTAAATTCGCCTTGATGGATCCAATCCTTCAAGATTTGTGCAATTTTCCGCGCCTTGGGAATACTGGACAATGGAGCTGTACGAACCTTGACGCCATTTAATTCTATCGTTCCACTTTTCAAACTCTTGTAATCGATTCGGCCAAAATTCGGTTTGTTCAATTCAGGAACACTGTAATCAACGATGGTAGTATAAATATCTTCATCTCGTACTGCCACTTGCCGAAGCATCTCCATATCCAACAAGGGAATAGGAATACCCATACCCACAAACAGACTTACTCCGTAACGTTCCATGATGGCTGCCTGGATAAAATCCGAACTCATTTCCTTAAGATTACCAATAAGACTCAAGGTAGCCGCTGGGGCATAAGGTATACCCAATTCAGAACGTTCCACATCTGATTTGAATTGAGTTCCCTGCCAAGCGACATGTCCCTGGGCTCCACCTAAAAATATTTTCGTCCCCACACCGACCGTACGACAAAATGGATCATTGAGCAAAGGACTCAACTGACCCGACGTGGCATAATTCAAATTCTTCAAATGAGGATACAAGATTCCCATGTAGGTATAAATCGTCCTATCGGAGCTATTGACCGCTGCAGCATAATTCTGATAGGCATTTCTGGGATTGAACATAATGGCTTCATTGATAGAATCCAATGTAATTTTATGCAGGCATTCCTTGGCTGGATAGCAATCAGTCACAGCTCCTGTCGCATAAAGCTCAATCTCTTCACCTTTCAACAAGGCTTCAATTACATGGGCTCCACCATACAAATCAGTCCCATGATAATCTTCCGCCAGCTCGGCAGCTCCCAAATAAGCATCTACAGCAGCAATGCCGGCATAGGCTGGTACACCATTGAGAAGCGTTTTGTTCATTTTAATGGGTGGATCATTATGTCCGAAATTCAAAAAAACGCCTGATGAACACATAGGAGAAAATGTTCCCGTGGTCACAACATCGACATGCTCAAACGTTTTTTCCAATCCATCCTTCTCCACCATATCAATAATTTCTTCTGCAGTGACGGCAACAGCCCTACCACTAAGAATTTTTTCATTAATTTCTGCAATCGTTTTTTTCATAGTCTCTCCTTATTCTAAGCTTTCTCGTCTGCAAAAATCGCTCCTGCAAACAGCTCTCTATCTGGATACAAAATAACCGACCCAGTCATTTTGCAGCACAACCTATGACGCTCGTCTTCCAATGATACCTCATAGACAGCCACTTTTTTGCCACGAGATATTTCTTCAGCCCTAGCAATCAATCTCCCCAGTCCCGGTGGTTTCAACAAATGAATATCCATGTGAGTGCCCACTGCAAGAACACCATATGAATTTGAAGCGACGGCCAACGCAAAGTCACATAACGTAAATAAGGCTCCTCCCATCACCTGGTCGGCAGCATTAAGATGACGCTCCTGAGCCAGCATAGATACCTGCGCCCAACCGTAACCAACATCATCCAAGACCATACCACTGGTTCTTGCAAAGCGATCTTGCAGAAAGAAATGGTGGAACGCTTCTTTTCTATTTTGGGTAAATGCCCTATTCATATTCTACCTCGTTTCCCGACCCTTGGGAATCCACTTTTTTACGTTCCAAAGTGAGTGCAAAGAGGGAGCCTCTCCAGAAGGCTGGAAGAGCTCCATAAACAAGATATTGAGCCGGGCCAATTTGGCACGTCCGAAAAACCGATTGGGATTTTCATAATACCGAGCCAATAAATCGGCATCCTTAATCAACTCATTGTAACCAAGTGCATCCACTTCTTGTTTCAGATTGTGACTACGAATGGCTTTTCTAATAACCTTGATTTCTGTTTCACTAAAAAGTCCTGTTTTCTCGAGCATTTTCTTGGCAATTTTGGTGCCCCAAAGAACATGCTTACGCCCATTGACATCCTTTTGAATGCGTCCAATATCATGCAACAACCCAATGACAGCAGCTATCTCGACATTCAAAGAACGCTTTTGGGCTAAGAATGAACTCCAATGCATGACAGCATATAGGTGATGTAACTCCATGAGCATCTGCTTCTGCGTATAGCGTTGCTCTTCATAAGCTTGCAAAGCATGAGATTCCACCATTTTTCTTACTTTCAGCATCCGCTTTGCATTCATCTTGCTCTCCTATATGGCAGTAAACCCACCATCAGCCATGATATTGGCACCGAAAATAAAACTTGAATCATCAGATGCCAAAAACAAAGCCACTTTGGCAATTTCTTCCGGATTGGCCATTCGCTGAGCCGGAATCATTTTGGCAAATTCCTGCAAACCTTCTGCACCTAATTCATCCATCATAGGGGTCAATGTGGCTCCTGGGCTCAAACAATTCACCCGGATATTCTCCTTGGAATAATCAGCAGCCATACTTTTGGTCAACAAGGTAACAGCCCCTTTGGATGAGCTGTAACCATGCAAGCCATTCGCTCCCACAGAGCCGCAAGTAGATGCTACATTGATGATATTGCCTTGGCCATGGGCGCGCATCTTGGGAACCACCCATTTACAAAAGGCAAAAGTACCCCGGACGTTGACATTGAAAATCTCATCCCAAAGCTCATAGCTCAACGTCTCAATGGTTCCACCGGGCGCAATGCCAGCTGAATTGATCAACACATCCACCACGGCAAACTCCCTATCGATAATTTCCGTAACCCTATGAATCTCCTCCAAGGATCCCACATCACAAGCAAAGAATTTGGCTTTTCCTCCTACATCCTCAATCAACTTTACAATGGATGCACCCTTTTCTTGATTACGACCCAATAACAATACCTTAGCGCCATGTTCAGCACAAAGTAAGGCTGTGGCTTCTCCGATTCCAGACGTTCCTCCCGTAATCAGCACAACTTTGTTGTCCAATTTTTTCATAGTATTTCCTCTTTCTATCTATTCCTACGCATGATTTCTATACGCTCACCATCAAGTCCCCTAAAAAAGAAGAAGGTAACATCATCATTATCCTGCAATTCACCCTCCATCTCAAGGCCAAGCTTCTGCATTCGAATTCGTGTTTCAGCCGGATTGTCCGAGTGAAAACAAACATGATTCATCTCATCATGATGCCGGGCAACGGTATTCTTATCTTTGATTAGTTCCAAGTCAAACGTACCCCACACTAAATGCACAATACTTAAGGTAGGCGTCAATTCCAATATTTCTCCTGGCATACCGCCCAGATTATCCCTATAAAAAGCAATTGATGCCTGCATATCGTCCACAAAAATCCCTATGTGATCAACACTAATATTTTCTTTTCTCATCCTATTTTCTCCTTGGGCGGCCTGGGGCCATAAAACTGATAATAATTACACTGTATTCTACCATTGTATACCTTGCGTTTGCGATCTGCATCCAATTTGGTGAGTCGCTCAAACCCGCGATGTGATGTAATAACATATTTTGACCATTGGGGAAGCGTTTGAAACATTTTCCCCATTTCCCGGTATAAAGCCTCTACTTCTTCTTTTTCTCCCATGCGCTCACCATACGGTGGGTTACACACAATACATCCGTAATCACCTTGGTAGATCATGTCTTTAAAATCTGAATGGACCAACTGAATTTGATGTGATACACCTGCCCTTTCCACATGTCTCTTCGCCAAATGCAGTACACTAGCATCACGGTCTGAACCTGAAATAAAAAGTTGCGTGTCCTGATCCATGGCCTCTCTGGCTTCACTTTTTAGTCTTGGCATCAACTCTTCAGGTATCTGCGGCCATGATTCAAACGAAAAGGTTCTGTTTAACCCTGGGGGCATATTCAAGCCGATCATGGCCGCTTCGATAAGAATCGTTCCCGATCCACAAAAGGGATCCACCAATGGCCTTTTTTTATCCCAAAAACTCAACTGGATCAGCGCTGCCGCCAATGTTTCCTTGAGAGGCGCGATAGAATTATAATCACGATAACCACGTTTATGCAAGCCTGCTCCACTGGTGTCAATCGTCAAGGTAGCTTCATCACGCAACAGTGAAACCTGAACCTGATACAAACCTTTGGTTTCAGGCAACCATACTTCATCATATACCTCGCCCAATTTGCTGGCGATTGCTTTTTTTACAATACTCTGACAATCTGAGATACTAAACAATGTGGATTTGACTGATTTTCCATCCACAGGAAAAGATCCTTCTTGGGGAATAAAGTCTTCCCAAGGCAAGGCCTTGGTAGATTCAAATAATTGATCAAAGGTCACCGCAGGGAATCTCCCTACTTCCAGAAGAACTCGATCAGCCGTCCGAAGCCAGAGATTGGCTTTCGCCATCTCTTCGTACCCTCCTTGAAAATAAACCTTTCCATCTGTCACTTCAGTCACGACAAATCCAAGCGACAACAATTCTCGTTTCGCGACAGCTTCTAAACCCATGGCCGTTGTGGCAATCCAATTCATGCTAGCTCCTATCCTTCATAATGATATACCCGGCGGTTATCCAGGGCAAAAATTCGTTCACTCATTTCACCTGGCTCAATATTGTTTAACGCTTCTTCAAAACTGTACTGCCTGGCATCCATCATATCAATGAAATGCAACATTTCGGCTTCAGGGATCATCGGTGGTTTAGGACTGCCAAATTCCAGCTTCTGATGATGTGACAAAACCAAATGTTGCAGAATGAGTGATTTACTCTCCGGTACCGTAAGGGTTTTGCAAGCATCACTGATATTTCTGACCCCCATGACCAAATGTCCCAACAACTCACCCTCTAGTGTATACTCGGCCAATCCCAATTCATCTGATTCCAGTTCACTGGTCTTTTCCATATCGTGTAAGATTACTCCAGCATACAAAAGATCTCTCTTCAACAAAGGATATACCTCAGCAACCGCTTCTGCCAATTGAAGCATGCGTAGGAGATGATACAACAAACCTCCTCGAATGGCGTGATGCATTGATTTGGCAGCTGGATAATAAAGAAGCTTTTTCTGATTTTTTTGCAAAAAATGAAGTACCACCTTCTTTATATCTGCGTCCTCAATAGACTGAGCATATTCCCGCACTACAGTCAGCATGTCTTCTGCATTCAAGGGTGCCGAAGACACATAATCTTCAATGTTGACACCATCTTCTTTGGTGGTGAGACGAATTTTGGCTACATTCAGCTGCAATTTTCCCCTATATTCCGCCACCCGTCCCATGATTTTAACCAGTGAACCCCTAACGAAACGGTCCCCGTCTTTGGGATCACACTGCCAAAGCTTGGCATTGACCACTCCAGTCTGATCAGCAAAAATCATATCCAGATAACAGCCATTGGCTCCTTCTTTAAGCAAAATATCTTTGACCAAATAATAGCCGATCAAGTCTTGGTTGACTTCCAAATCCTTAACTTTCGTATTGTCCATTTGTCCCTACTTTCTTATGAAACAGTTGTTTCAAAATTTCTTTCCGGTTAACAGCTTCATCACGATACACAGCCTGCAGCAATTGCTGTAAAACTCTCGAAATGTCAGCTTGTTGCACGCCCAAAGCCATCAAATCATTGGGCCCTATATCCAGATCTTGCACTGAAGTGACCTCATGCTTTTCACATATTCTAACATAAAGCGCAAAATTCTTCACAGAGATATCCTGACATAGTTGGCAACAAACTTTTTTTTCCTCTGCACTGAATGCTTGCAAAGACGTTTTCCCATGCACTGCATCATCATCGGCCAAAGCCATCAAGCCCAAATAATACTGCTTTGCTTTTTTGATTGAACTACGGGGATATCCGAGTTCTGCAAATAATACAACCGGAGATATCCCCATCAAAAAAGACAACATGCTCATTTTTTCTGATAAAGGCTTGTCGACATCCAATACAGATAGATTATTAGAAAATCTGTTGGATCCTTCAATACTAGGAAACAAAAAAGGCAATAAACCATATTCCTGCATTGCCATAAAAACGTCCCCTGTATTTGGGCTTTCCCAAATTTTTCTCAATTCCCGGTGAACAACCTGTTTGGATAAGCTAGCTATATTCCGCCCATATCGTTGAATAGCCTGCTTAATTTCCTCAGAAAATACCACCTTTTTTACCAAAGCCACGCGCCCATACAATCGAAAAGCCCTGACCACACGCAAAGCATCTTGGGAAAAAGATTGATCTGCTTCCTGACAGGTTTTGATGGTAACCACATCCTGCTTCAAATCTTCCAACGCGCCATACAAATCGATGATTCTACTCGTCCGGACCTCATAGGCCAAGGCATTCAAGGTAAAATCACGACGAAAAAGATCTTCGTCAAGCGAAGCCTGAAAATGTACCGTCTGAGGGTGTCTGGCATCAAAATACGAACCTTCTTTGCGAAACAACGTGATTTCCAAATGCCGGATTCCTTCATCATTGACGTTGATCGTCAATGAACCATAGCGCAAGCCCACTTCCCCGGATACTTCAAATTCCTTTTTCAGTTCCTCTAGCAAGGATTCTGAACCTTTGATAGCCACATCAATATCCTGAGCAGGAAGACCCAAAAAATGATCCCGTACTGCCCCACCAACGATGTAGGGATTTAGTCCTCGTTCCATAAGACGTTCCAAAATCCATTGTACACCCAAACTCATCTTCATATGCAATACCTCGCCCCATTATACCATTCTTGCTCCATGAAAAAACCACCTATCCAGGTGGTTTTTAGCTTTTTGCGTGTCATTGTTTCCCTACCGAATAACAATATTGGTGACCACAGGTCTTACTACCCCATCACTGGGTTTATTGATTACCTTTCCGTTAAAAACCATTGTAGTAGATCCCCCTCCATCAAGATTGTAGGCCTTTTTTATGCCCAGCTGAATCAGTACATCTTGGGCTTCCTCTAGCGTAACACCTGACGACCAATCAGATTGTCTCCCATCGATTACGATGAACAACAAATCTTTATTGGGGTACTCACCCACAATCGTTCGCGGCTGTTTGGCACTCGCCCACTGACTGGGTATGGGTAGCTTTTCACCATTTTCCAGTAACTGAGGAACAAAAGTAATGCCCGCATACGCTTGGGTAGCCAACAATTCTTCCTCTGTATGAAATACCCCACCGACCAAATCTCCATCTTCCTGAAATCCAACAAAGGTTAAATCCTTATAGGATTCTACAAAATCATGCGCCAACTCACTTTGGATCACTGTATTGCCTAGAGGCAGATACAATGTTGTGTCACCCGATTTTGCACTGTAGAAGCCACCGCCATTGATGGCCAAAACCCCACCCAATCGTTCCATGGCATCACTGGTTTTCTCTCGCATGCCATCAGACTTCATAGCGACTTCAATGGCTCGATTTTTTTTGACACTAACTTTGGCAACATAACCCCTATAATCGATCTTATAAAAGTCAAACACCATTATTTTACTGTACGCCCCAGAAGAGAATCCCACGGGATCGCCGAGAAGAGCAACAATTTTTTCCTCATAGATATCATTACTAGATGCTGTATAATCCTGTGTATTCTTGACCAATTCTTGTAATTGCTGCCGCTGTTTTTCATAATACTCAGCCTGCTCAGCAATAAAATCATGCACAATCTCCATATCCCCACGGAATCGGTTTAACTCCTGGTCCAAATCCTGGATTTGCTGCTGCACACGCGTTGTATCCAGATATAAAATACGAGCATCATAAGCAACAGCCTTAGGTTCTTCCCAAACCCAGAAAGAGAATAAAAGCCCCAAACTCAATGCCAAGATGACAGGAAAAAGATACCAAATTCTTCTCATGGTCTCTGCGAGAGGATTCTTAGACTTTCTTCCAGATCCTGAAGTTGTTGATCCAAATCCTCTATCCTTTCGTTGAGTTCCCGACTCGTATTGTTGGATGTACCTAGCGTTTCATCCGCATTGGCCAATAGTTCCCCGAGTGTTTCAACCTCCAAACGCAAACTATCCATCCTCTCACCCAGTGCATGAAGAGCTGTTTCATTTTCCGCACGAATCATGACCAATTCCTGATTCAACGTGTTCTGTGTTTCCTCTGCGATCCGTGTTTCCATCTGATCTATTTTCCCATCCACCAGATAAAGAGCCCCAAAAATCAGCCCTGCACTCAATAGTATAAAACCACATAGCAACATCACGTCTTGCAAGATACGTATTTCTTTTTTTGTCCATTTCTTTTTGCCAGTTGCCAGTTTCTTTTCCATAATCTCCCTTATCTTTGGTTCCAATGCCTGGAGCGTTCTACTGCACGTCTCCAATCTGCATAAACCAAGGTTCTCCATTTTTCTTCCATATCCGGATCAAAGATCCGGCCTATATCTGCGCTCCCCATCAACTCATCCAAATCCTGATAGTATTGTACGCCCAAACCAGCCAAAACAGCAGCCCCAAAAGCCGTGGTTTCTACCACCTGAGGTCGCACGACCTTTACATCCAAAATATCACTTTGATACTGCATGAGAAAATTATTGACCGTGGCACCACCGTCCACCTGCAAAGATGTCAGATGAACACCCGATTCAGATACCATCAGATCCAAGACATCTTTGGTCTGATAACAAATCGATTCCAAAGCCGCTCTAACCACATGATAACGGTTGGTACCGCGGGTTAGACCAATCAAAATACCCCTGGCATCCATATCCCAATAGGGAGCCCCAAGCCCCGCAAAGGCAGGAACCAGATAGACGCCCCCATTGTCAGGGACTGCTTTTGCCATCTCCTCGGTTTCAGAAGCCTTGCGTATCAGACCCATTTCGTCACGTAGCCACTGAATGGTGGCCCCACCCATAAAGACACTCCCCTCCAGCGCATAGGTCACTTTTCCATCTAGTCCCCAGGCTATCGTGCTGAGCAGACCATGTTCACTGGCCACAGGGTGGTCCCCCACATTCATCAGAAGAAAACAGCCAGTTCCATAGGTATTTTTGGCCAAACCTGGTTGCCAACAACGCTGACCAAAAAGAGCACCCTGCTGGTCGCCAATGATACCGGCAATAGGAAGGCCCTTAAGTCCATGATGGTCATCTTCTACTTGGGCATACACGCCAGATGAATCCTTGACCTCAGGAAGCATGCACCGAGGTATATCAAACAATTGGAGCAATTCATCGTCCCAGTCCAATGTATGAATATTGAAGAGCATCGTTCTGGATGCATTGGAGTAATCGGTGGCATGCACCTTGCCTCCTGATAATTTCCACAACAACCAACTGTCCACCGTACCAAATAGGAGCTCTCCCTCTTCCGCTCTTTTCTTTGCACCAGAAACATGCTCTAGGATCCACTGGATTTTGGAAGCTGAAAAATAACTATCCACCACCAAACCCGTTTTCTGCTGAATCATGGGAGCATATCCTTCTGCTTTCAGCTTTTCACAAAACGGCTTTGTTCTTCGGCATTGCCACACAATGGCATTGAATATGGGTTTCCCAGTGTGCGCATCCCACACAACGGCTGTCTCCCTCTGGTTGCTAATGCCAATGGCCGCGATTTGATCTTTGGTTACATTGATTCTGGCCAAAGCTTCCCCAGCTACGCCAATCTGTGTAGCCCATATTTCCATCGGATCATGCTCCACCCAACCAGGTTGCGGATAAATCTGCCTGAACTCTTTTTGAGCCATACTGATGATTTTCCCTTGCCGATCAAACACAATCGCCCTAGAGGAAGTTGTCCCTGCATCCAATGCCAAGAGATATTCCTTCATTGATGAGACCCCGCAATCATCTTCTCGTTCATCCAGCTTTCAACAAACCTATAAACTTCATCCTTGTTGATTTCATTGAGCATTTCGTGCCGTCCACCAGCAAAAAGCTTCACATTGACCTCTCGAACCCCAGCATCTAAAAAAGCTTGTCTGACTTGTTCGGCAGCCACGCCATAATCACCCACTGGATCTTCGTCTCCTCCCAATAATAAAATAGGTAGATTTTTGGGTGTTCTTAAAAAAGTCTCTTGCTTCCAGGCAAGCTGAGCGCCTTTGATAAGTTCAAGATAAAACGATGGTGGACAAACAAAGCCACAATCGGGGTCAGCCACATAATCATCGACTACCTTTTCGTCTCGGCTGAGCCAATCAAAGGAAGTACGCGCTGGTTCAAAACGCTCATTGTTCCTTGCAAATAGTAGACGATCCATAAGTTGGCTAGGTTTCCTAGAATGGGAAAAAGTATGCAAAAATACGGCCAGCATTTTTCCAAACGAACCGGAAATCCCAGGATTTTTTGCAGTTCCAGATAGAATAAGACCAGATAATTTATCTCCTGTCATCATGGCTGCGCAACGCATCACCAACGATCCCATGCTATGCCCCAACACAAACAAGGGCAATCCATCATGTTTCGAGGCCAAAAGCCCTACCATTTGATTGGCATCTTCGAGCAACAACTCCCAACCATTCTGTAAACTCAGCATCCCTTTGGGCATGCTGGGCAATTGACTTGAACCACAGCCTCTTTGGTCATACACATAAACAGATATGTTTCGTTCTGCCATAAAAGCAGCGAAATTCTTATACCGCTCCTTATGTTCCGCCATACCGTGGATAATCAGCAAAACGGCTCTAGGTTCCTTTTCGGACTGATATTCATCGACATATAAAGACATGCCATCTCTGGTTTTCATCTTAAAAGTATGTTTCATAACGACTCCTTAAATATAGTTTTCGATAAACAATTGCTGTGAATTGATACTTTCTTGGCTCTTTGGTTTTCGATGATAGATACCATCAGAACCTAAAACACGGCATTTGACATTGTCAGCAAAATGGAGCATGAGGATTTTCTCCAAACGTTCTTTGACTTTTTTATCCAAAATTGGGAAAAAAGCTTCCACTCTACGGTCCAAGTTCCTTCGCATCAAATCCGCACTGGATAGAAAATACAACGGCTTACCATCATTTCCAAATTTAAAAATCCGGGAATGCTCCAAAAATCTTCCCACTATGCTATACACTTCAATATTCTCACTTAATCCTTTTTTCCCAGGCAAAAGACCGCAAATGCCTCGGACCAATAGCTTAATTCTGACGCCAGCTTGAGAAGCCTCATAAAGCTTTTCAATCACATCCTCATCAATCAGAGAATTGACTTTCATTTCTATGCTGGCCAGCTTTTTTTGATTGGCATGTTCAATCTCATTATCTACCAACAGATTGAACTGATCACGCAGATCCCTTGGTGCAGTAGCTATACATTTCAAATGATTGAATTTGGTATAACCAGATAGACTATTAAAAATATCTGTGACATCTTCTCCAATGTCAGGATGACTGGTCATCAACCCCAGATCCACATAAAGCTGTGCCGTTACATCATTGTAATTCCCAGTGCTTAGATGAACATACCTCTCAATTGAATCACCTTCTTTGCGCACCACCAATGCCAATTTGCTATGTGTTTTCAGACCAACCAGACCATAAATAACATGGGCTCCCGCTTTCTCCAACTTCTTGGCCCAAAGAATATTGCTTTCCTCATCAAACCTGGCCTTAAGTTCTACCAATACTGTTACCTGCTTCCCTCGTTCTGCCGCTGCAGCCAAAAATTCAATAACCGGAGAATTACCGCTGACCCGGTATAGAGTCATTTTGATAGCCAGCACATGCTCATCTTGCGCTGCAAATCGAACCAAATCAACTACCGGCATGAAAGAATCGTACGGGTGATGCAAAAGAACATCTTTTTTACGCAATTTCTTAAAAAAGCCATCACTGTCACGATAAGACATGGCTTGATGCTGTACAAAAACAGGAAACTGCTCCTCTGGCATATGAATCTTTCTTACAAATCTCATCAAAAACGTAAGATCAATGGAATGCAGAACGCGAAATGTTTCCGTGTCATCTATCTCCAATCGTTCCTGCAGAATACTAAGCAACCGCAAATCCATATCAGACTGCACTTCAAGCCTGACCACTTTGCCCCATTTCCGCATTTTCAATGCTTCTTGAATCGTAGCCAATAAGTCTTCTGCTTCCTCTTCATCATACCCAAGGTCAGCATTTCGAGTGATACGAAAATGACCATAAGCCAAAATTTCGTGGTTATTAAACAACTCTTGTATGTGCTCCTTAATGATCTTTTCCAATAAAATATAACAACGCTCCCCGTCCACAGAAGGAAGCTCAATATACCTGGGCAATACAGAGGGAGTCTGTACTGTAGCAAAAAGATAACGGTCTTTCCCTTTGGCACTTTGGAGCAACAAACCTACATTAAGACTCTTATTCTGGATTAACGGAAAAGGCCGTGACTGATCCACAACAATGGGAGTCAATACTGGATACACCATCTCCCGATAATAAGTTTCTGCAAATGCTCTTTGTTCCTTGTTGAGTTCCCTGTAGCGAAAAAAATATACTTTTTTCTTCTTCAAAGTATCAAGAAGTTGAAAATAGGCATTGTATTGTCGCTTGTACATGATATGCACATGTTCATTGATGGCTTTTATCTGTTGCATCGGCGTCAAACCGGATGGATCAGCCAAAACCAACCCAGCCTCCTGCTGATCCCACAATGAACCTACTCGAATCATATAGAACTCATCCAGATTGGAGCTGACAATAGAAACAAATCTAAGCCTCTCCAGCAAGGGATTGGTAGGATCTTCAGCTTCTTCAATCACTCTGGTATTGAATGCCAGCCAACTCAGTTCCCGATTGATAAACTTGTTCATCTCGCACCTCCCCATTTATTTGCCGGTTTACCTCTTCAGTAATATCAATTATACTATATTTATGGGAGGATTTCTGCTGTGGACAACAAACTTAACCTAAAATTCAAACTATGGCTAGAAAAAGATGGAAAGGTTTTTGGTGAAGGTCCGTACCAACTTCTTGCAGGAGTGGAGTCACTAGGATCTCTGCGTAAATCCGCTCAAAGAATGAACATGTCCTACAGCCTGGCACACAAACTCATCAAGAGCCTGGAGGAACGTCTACAGTATCCTCTAATTGAACGCACGGTGGGCGGACAAGGTGGCGGCGGTAGTCAATTGACCAACGAAGCCAAACACTTGATGAAACAATATGACACTTTTATGAACGATGCAGAAGTAACATTGAATAAGTTGTTTCAATCCCATTTCCCTGAAGAAAAAAAGGACTCCTAAGAGTCCTTTTGAACAAATGCTTCTATCTGATCGATGATACCATCCAATTCTTCGCCAAATGCATATTCATCCAATCTACCTTGGTCACTCAGTTTAGTAAAATGTGGATCGATGGGCAACCTGCCCAGAATAGGAAGATTGAATTTTTTCGCCAACTCATCCCCATGACTTTCCCCAAAGATTTCAATCACTGTTTTACACTGGGGGCAAACAGCGTAACTCATATTTTCTATGATGCCAATCACTTTTTTGTCCATCTTTTCAGTCATGTGTACTGCTTTTCCGACCACCATTCCTGCTAAATCCTGCGGTGTGGTCACCATCACAACACCCTCTACATCACAAGACTGCAGCACTGTCAAAGGGACATCACCCGTGCCAGGCGGCATATCGATCATCAGAAAATCGAGTTCACCCCAGTTTACCTCATTAAAAAACTGACCAACAATTTTCCCCACCAAAGGGCCTCTCCAAATAACTGGCTGCGAAGCATCCTCGAGAAGCAAATTGATGGAAATCGCTTTGATGCCACCTTTGGATACCATGGGATTGATAAAATCGTTCTCACCTTTTTCCGGATGTCCGCTCAAGCCTAAAATTTTGGGGATGCTTGGTCCAGTAATATCTGCATCCATTACGCCAACCTGATATCCTTTACGAGCCAAGCCTGATGCGATGAGCGCGGTTGCAGAAGATTTACCCACACCCCCTTTGCCACTAGCGACTGCAATTACATGTTTGATTCTTTTCTCCATTATTCTATCCTTCTTTCATTATAAATTGTATGGTTACCATCAATTTTGCAAACTGAGCCTTAAGTTCATTGCTCATCAGCCCAAAGAATGACTGTTTCTCCTCCATCGAAGCATAAAGCCTTTTCAACAATTCCTCATCATAATCTATTTTTCCAGCTGTCTTGATTTTTTTCCCGATACCCCAATCGATCAGTGCCATGGTAAAATCACTGCTCAATGTGGCTTTGTTGATACACAAAGCAATGTTTGAACCAAGAGAATCAATAAAGGCAGCCTCGTGCTCCAAGGCAATCATTTCTTTTTGACTTGGCTGCGATACCAACAGCACCAGATCAGCATCTTGCATGATGCTTTTTTCCGTTTCACCAAATCCTGCTGCGGTATCGACAATCAAATACGATGCTTGCCTTGCACTGGCCAAAGCCTGGGCCTCCCCATAAACCTGAAGCGCAAAATCCGCATCAAAATCATTGGCACCCACCAAATCGGTATCCAACATCAAGCCGGCAGCTGTGTCAGCGTAATACCAGCGTCCTGCCGGATTGGGTGTCAAATAGAGTGCCTCCTGAGAACAAGACGCAATACACTGTCCACAACCATTACACAAACAAGGATCGATATACGTCAAATGAATGGCTCCTACAGGGCAAGCCTGAAGACAAGCACCCTGTTGCACACAATTTCGTTCAAAACGATTGGCCATCAAGGTTTTGCTGTGTTCCATAATTCTAAATGGTTCTCCGCCTGCATACGTCCTTAAGCCACCTTGAGAAAAAGAAAGATCAGCCAATATCGTCTCCGGCAGTATTTTCCCCAATACAGCAGCCACAAGCGATTTCCCCGTTCCACCAGTTGCACTGGCAACACAAATCGTTTTCATGCTATTGCTCCGGTTCTATGGACAACATGACTGCCAGCGCATTTTTCAGGCAATCATATACCGTTTTGTCTTCTTGGGCCAAATTTTTTTCCTCGCTAAGCACATAAGCATAGTACGGATTGAATGCAATCGAACCCAATAGTGGAATATTCAGTTCCAAGAGTAATTCTTGAAGGCCTACGTCCTCCATATCTCTTGCTTTGTTGATCACCACGCCACACCGGGTCTGGTCTTTCAATAATTCCTTGGCCATAAACGCAATATCCAGCTGACCGAAAACTCCATCTTCCACCACAATCAAGGCATAGTCAGCTGTCTTGACCTTTTGTCTCAAATCACAATTGAGCCTAGCATGCCCATCCAGTATTTCTGCCTCGATATTTTCTTGTTCACAAACATATCGCAAGGCCTCAGCCACGGTTGTTCTACCAATGCCTCCTTTAAGCCCAGTAATCAATATACTATTCATGATTCTCCCTATACTGCTCCACCGCTGCCTGCAAGCCTCTCACACCTAGTAATGAACAATGCTTCTTTTTCTCAGGAATCCCTCCTAAATAGGCTACCACATCATCATCGGTTATCTCAAGCGCCTCATCAAGGTGCTTCCCCATGACCATGACCGATAAGGCAGAGCTGGTGGATATGGCTCCGATACAACCAAAGACCAAATATTTCAAGTCTGCAATTCTATCTTCTTTGACCGTTAGAAACAGTTCAATATAATCTCCGCAATTTGGATCACCCACCTTGACTTTGGCGTCAGGATTCTCAATTTCTCCAACATTCTGCGGGTCTAAAAAGTGAGTAATCACATTCTCCGTATATTCATCTGTGACCATCTCTTCTGTCGTATAATCCATTGTATCCCTTCTTTCTATGCTAATTCTCATCACCCGATATGGACAGACCAAATCTCATTAAATTATATGCCTACTGTGTACCGGTTACAAGTTTACATTATCATTTCTCATAATTCATGGTAAGATAAATGCAGATGAAAATTAGGAGGAATCCCGTGAACGCATTTACCAAAGAAAACATTCTCGAAACGCTCAAGCAATGGTACGACGGTTTCGATACACACGCACCCATTGAGCATTATACCAACCTGTTGACCGATGAGCAGCTTTTTATTGATTTACCCCCTGTACCCAAAACCAACTTTGAAGAATTCGCTACTTGGTATGCCTCCAATAATCAAACCTTTTTTGATGGTAAGCATACATTGCATGAGATTGATATGCACTGGGAAGAGGACCATGCTACCGTTGTAATTCCCTTACACTGGACTGTTCGGACCTGGGCACCACCTGCAGCCCATAGTACTCAACTCAATTTGGACATGATAGCCACCATAATTCTGGTTCCAGATGACCAGACAGGCAAGCCCCGTATCCAGCGATATACAGTAAAGGAGTAATCGAGTAGGGGGAAATTTCTTC
>DIET01000043.1 GCA_002418765.1 Peptococcaceae bacterium UBA5767
GATAAATACTAATATACAAGGAGAAGGGGCATGAGACTTGATCGAAATCAGTGCTTGTGTGTTGCGATCGATCTGCAAAGCAGTATACTAGCGCACATGGACGAGTCGGAGCGGGTTCTCCATCAATCTTCTGTTTTATTGAAGGGCATGAGAATATTGGGTATCCCGATCATGGTCACGGAACAATGTCCAAAAGGACTGGGACCTACTGCGAAGGAGATTCAGGATATTCTAGGAGAACGTCAACGTTATTTGCCCAAAAGAGCCTTTGGTGTGTTGGACGATGACCAGTTTGCTCATTTATTGCATGAGACAGGCAAGCATACGCTTGTTTTGTTGGGCATCGAAGCGCATATCTGCTTGCTTCAGTCGGTGGTGGACTTGCAAGAAAAGGGATATCAATGCGTGGTTGTGGCGGATGCGATTTCTTCTCGAGGCAAAAAAGATGCCGAGGTGGCTTTGCTGCGCATGCAAAAAGAAGGAGCCATCTTGACGACAACAGAATCGGTGTTGTTTGAATTGCTAAAAACGTCGACCATTCCAGAATTCAAGGAAATATCCAAACTGATCAAATAGGAGGCAAAATGAATCGACAAGAAGCCATGATATTGCTCAAGGAATATACAGACAAGCCCGGATTGTTGCAACATGCTTTTGCCGTTGAAGCGGCTATGCGCGCCTATGCAAAAACGTTTGGCGAAGATATAGAAGCCTGGGGCGCCGTGGGTCTTTTGCATGATTTTGATTATCAGCGTTTTCCCAGTGAAATGGATCATCCCTATCGGGGTGCAGATATCCTAAGAGAAAAAGACGTTGATGAAGACTGGATTGAGGCCATCATGGGTCATGCTGACTATACGGGAGTACCCCGCCGATCCAGGATGGCCAAAACGTTGTTTGCCGTTGATGAGTTATGCGGATTTTTGGTGGCTTGTGCGTTGGTAAGACCCAGCAAAAGCCTGGATGACCTGACGCCCAAAAGTGTTCACAAAAAAATGAAGGACAAAGGTTTTGCCGCTGCTGTAAGCCGAGAGGATATTCGCTCGGGAGCGAGTGAATTGGGCGTTGACTTGACGGAGCACATGGCTTTTTTGATAGAGGCACTGCGTCCTATTGGCGATCAGCTCGGACTGAGAATGATTACGCCGTAACGGTCTCTGGCGCAGGCATCGGACTGGTTGGAGAACGATTTTGCCAAGACTTTATAAAGTTAAAAAAATGGAAAAACCTATTGCTTTTTGAACCCTGACTCGATATAATAACACTTGCGTCAGAGGTATAGATTGCTTTGGCGAGATGGCATGGTGGGTGTAGTTCAAAGGTAGAGCACCAGATTGTGGTTCTGGGTGTTGTGGGTTCGAGTCCCATCATCCACCCCAAATATGCTCCATTAGCTCAGTTGGCAGAGCACCTGACTTTTAATCAGGGTGTCCCGCGTTCGAGTCGCGGATGGGGTACCATGAGTGCGGGTGTGGCGGAATTGGCAGACGCGCTAGATTTAGGATCTAGTGGTTAATACCGTGGGGGTTCAAGTCCCTTCACCCGCACCATCATTTGTAAGCGGAAGTGGCTCAGTGGTAGAGCATCGCCTTGCCAAGGCGAGGGTCGCGAGTTCGAATCTCGTCTTCCGCTCCAACATGACTACCTCGGTGAGTGCATCTTGCCGAGGTATTGTATTATGTGTGTTTTTATGTTTACATAGATAGGATGAGAAAATAAAAAAACCAGTGTTTGAGAGTTTAGGAGGGAAAAATGTCAGTCAAAGTAGAGAAGTTGGAGAAGAATTTTGTTGGTATGGAGATAGAGGTGCCGGAAGAGGAAGTGGCCAAGGCGTACCAGCAGGCAGCGAAAAAATTGGCCAACAAGGTGGATCTTCCCGGTTTCAGAAAAGGCAAAGTGCCGACACTTGTCTTGGAGAAAAACATCGGGGTGGAAAGCATTATGGCAGAGGCTGCTGAAACCTTGATTCCAGGAGCCTATTTCAAAGCCGTAGAAGAAGAAAACATGGAGCCTATTGCTCAGCCGGATGTCGAATTGGTGATCAGCGAAAAAGGCAAACCATTGGTATTTAAAGCCAAGGTACAAGTGAAACCAGAAGTGACATTGGGCGCATACAAAGGCTTGGAAATAGAAAAAAAGACCGTAGAGGTGAAAAAGGAACAAATCGATCATGAATTGGAAACCATGCGCAATCGTTATGCCAAGATTGAAGATGTCGAGGATGGAACGCTGGAGATGGGTGATATTGCCCTGATGGATTTCGAAGGATTTGTGGAAGGTGTTGCGTTTGAAGGCGGCAAGGCAGAAAATCATTCTCTGGAAATCGGTTCAGGTTCGTTTATACCGGGATTCGAAACAGGAATGGTAGGCATGGTGGTAGGAGAAGAGAAAGAAGTGAAGGTATCTTTTCCTGAGGAATACCACTCTGAGAATCTGGCCGGCAAAGAAGCCATTTTCAAAGTGAATTTAAAAAGCATGAAGCGCAAATCTCTTTCTTCGTTGGATGATGAATTCGCTAAGGATGTCAGCGAATTTGAAACTCTGGAAGAGCTGAAAGCGGATATCGCTGAAAAAATGAAGAAAGCCATGGAAGAGCATAGTGCCAATGAGTTGCGCATGGATCTATTGGAAAAAGCCGCTGAAAGTGCTTCTGTAGAGATTCCTTCTGTGATGGTGGAATCCAAAATTGATGGATATGTGAAAGATCTGGAGCAACGATTACAGCAACAAGGTGCCACGCTTGAGCAGTACATGGAGTTTTCCGGATTGGATCTGGAGAAAATATCTGAAGAATACAAGCCCAGAGCAGAGGTGCAAGTACGTATTGATCTCATGCTCGAAGCCATAGTAAAGGAAGAAAATTTGGTGGCCACTGAAGAGGATGTGGAAGCTGAATTGACCAAATTGGCAGAAATGTACAACCAGGACAAAGAAAATCTGAGGGCTTTCTTCCAATCCCAAGGGGATATGAAGTCTCTGGAACGCAGTATTGCTTTTGAAAAAGCGGTGGATATGATCCAAGAGGCAGCCAAAATCACAGAAGTGAGTTCTGAAAAATAGGATAGAACAGAGAAGTGGTATATAATTGGGTACAGGAATTATATTCCTGTACCCAATTTTCAGTAAAGAAAGGTTGTGACATATATGGCACCATTGATTCCGATGGTAGTAGAACAAACAGGTCAGGGAGAACGTTCCTATGATATCTATTCCAGATTATTGAAGGATCGCATTATTTTCTTAGGTGGTCCCATTGATGACAATGTGGCCAATCTTTTGATTGCGCAGCTTCTTTTTTTGGAAAGCGAAGATGCAGACAAGGATATTTATATCTATATCAATAGCCCGGGTGGCTCCATCACGGCCGGAATGGCCATTTATGATACCATGCAGTATATCAAAAGTGATGTTGTGACCATTTGCGTGGGACTGGCTGCCAGCATGGGTGCTTTTTTGCTGGCCTCCGGGGCCAAAGGCAAACGCTTTGCCCTCCCCAATGCGGAAATTATGATTCATCAACCCTTGGGCGGTACCCAAGGACAGGCCACGGATATCGAGATTCAGGCCAAACGCATCATCAAGATGAAGCAGGATTTGAATCGTATTTTGTCTGAGAAAACAGGTCAACCGCTGGAAAAAATTGAAAATGATACTGAAAGAGATCATTTTTTGACTTCTGAGGAAGCCAAAGTATATGGATTGATCGATGAAGTGATGAAAGACAGAAAGTAAGGTAGAGATTTATGACACCCAAAAAAGAAGAACAGCTGGTTTGTTCGTTTTGTGGAAAAACCCAAAAAGAGGTCAGGCACCTGGTGGCTGGACCCGGTGTGTTTATTTGCGATGAGTGCATAGGTTTGTGCAATCGGATCATGGAAGAAGAATTCAGCCATCGTGCGCGTTCATCCGTGAAACTGGGCGATATTCCAAAACCAAAAGATATGAAAGAAGCGTTGGATCAATATGTCATTGGGCAGGACAATGCCAAAAAAGCCTTGGCCGTGGCGGTCTATAATCATTATAAGCGAATTGGCCATGATCTTCAGGATGCGGATGTGGAACTGACCAAATCCAATATCTTGCTTGTGGGACCCACCGGCAGTGGGAAAACCTTGTTGGCGACGACGATGGCCAAGATATTGAAGGTGCCCTTTGCCATTGCCGATGCGACGACCTTAACAGAAGCTGGTTATGTAGGGGAGGATGTGGAAAATATCCTTCTTCGGTTGGTGCAAGCGGCAGACTATGATATCGAGAAAGCCGAAAAAGGGATCATCTACATTGATGAAATCGATAAGATTGCCAGAAAATCTGAAAATCCTTCCATCACCCGGGATGTTTCCGGGGAGGGAGTGCAACAGGCCTTGCTGAAAATCATTGAAGGTACGGATGCCAATGTCCCACCGCAAGGCGGACGAAAACATCCGCATCAAGAGTATCTGAAAATCAATACGCAAAATATTCTGTTTATTTGTGGTGGGGCATTCAATGGTTTGGACAAAATCATCGCCAGACGGGTGAATGCCAAAACCATAGGCTTTGGGGCCACGATGCAGGAAAACAAAGCACAGAGTCCGGATGACTTGATGGAAAAATTGGCACCGGAAGATTTGTTGAAATTTGGTTTGATCCCTGAATTTATTGGCCGATTGCCGGTAGCCGTGACCTTGAAGGACCTTGATGAGGAAACATTGATCAGCATCCTTACAGAACCCAAGAACTCTTTGGTCAAACAGTACAGGCATCTTTTTGAGTATGAAAATGTAGAGCTTACCTTTGATAAAAAAGCTTTGGCAGCCATCGCGAAGGAAGCCAAAGAACGAAAAACGGGAGCCAGAGGATTGCGGGGCATCATTGAAGAAATCATGATGGATGTCATGTATGAAATTCCTTCGAGGAATGATGTGTTGCGATGTGTGGTGACAGAAGATACGGTGCTGCATCGGAAAAAACCTCTCTTGAAGACCAAAAAGGAAGAGAAGAAGAACGAAGAGATTGCATAATAAAAGGCAGCAGACTTCTGTTGCTTTTTTCTACTAAGATGGCGAGGTGGCGACATGGAAAAGAAGAAGGAATTAGTACAGATCATCGAAGATGAACGAGAGCAAGCCATAGAAGTACTCCCCATGCTACCACTGAGAGGCGTGGTTGTGTATCCTCATATGGTTTTACATTTGGATGTAGGAAGAGACAAATCACTAAAGTCGGTAGACTTGGCCATGGATGAAGAACGAAGGATTTTTTTGTCATCTCAGATAGATCCCCAGGAAGGTGATCCACAGGAATCCGATATTTTTGACGTGGGCGTGGTAGCTGAGGTGAAGCAGTTGTTGAGGCTTCCCGGGACCACGGTTAGGATTTTGGTTGAAGGCATAACGCGAGCCAGGATGCATCGGTTCATTGAAACGGATAATTATTATCAGGCGGAAATCGAGTATCTTTATGAAGAAGAAATGATGGAAGATGATTTGGAGTTGGAAGCTTTGGTCCGGACTGTCATCAGTGACTTCAAGGAATATGCCAGGGTAAGCAATAAAATATCCAATGATACCATTGCTATTGTGGAAAGCCTGAACGATTCTGCTGTTTTGGGTGACATCATGGCTTCTCATCTAAGCATTCCCTTAGAAGACAAACAACGCATCCTGGAGGCTGTAGAAATCAAAGAACGGCTGGAAGTGATCTGTCAGATTTTGGTCAAAGAAAAACAAGTGGCAGAGCTGGAAAGAAAAATTGCTGAAAAGGTCAAGCAGCAGATCGATCAGTCACAAAAAGAATATTATCTGAAGGAACAGATGAAGGCCATCCAAAATGAGTTGGATGATAAGGATGACAAAGAGAGTGAAAATGAGGAACTACTGTCCAAGTTAGAGGCATCTGGGATGCCCAAAGAGGCCTATGATAAAGTCAAAAAAGAGATTGAACGACTGTATCGTACGCCAAGTGTCATGGCGGAAGTGACAGTCATGCGCACCTATATAGACTGGATGCTGGAAATTCCCTGGCAAGAAAAGAGCCGGGACAGACTGGATATGAACAAAGCGCAAAAAATTCTAGATGAGGACCATTACGGTTTGGAAAAACCAAAAGAGAGAATTTTGGAGTATTTGGCTGTTCGGAAACTAAAAAATGATATGAAGGGTCCCATCATTTGTCTTGTTGGCCCTCCGGGAACGGGGAAAACCTCATTGGCCAAATCGGTAGCCAGAGCCTTGAATCGAAAGTTTGTGAGACTTTCTTTGGGCGGTGTGCATGATGAGGCAGAGATTCGTGGTCATCGAAAAACTTATATTGGGGCCATGCCGGGTAGGATTATCCAATCTATGAAGAAAGCGGGCACTGTTAATCCGGTCATTCTTCTTGATGAAGTGGATAAACTGGGTAGTGATTATAAGGGAGATCCTTCTTCTGCGCTGCTGGAGGTTTTGGATCCGGAGCAGAACAACAGCTTTTCGGATAATTATATCGAAGTTCCTTATGATCTCTCCCATGTGTTGTTTATCACGACGGCCAACGTGGCGCATACGATACCTAGACCGTTGTTGGATCGTATGGAAACGATCGAGGTCAACAGCTATACGGAATTGGAAAAATTGGAGATTGCCAAACGTCATTTGGTACCCAAGCAAAAAGAAGAAAATGGGATGAGTAAGAAAAATGTCGTGATCGAGGATGCTGCACTTGGCAAGTTGATCAATCAATACACCAGAGAAGCGGGCGTTCGTAATCTGGAAAGAAATATCGGGACGATCTTTAGAAAATCTGCCAAACGATTCTTGATGGGTGAAAAGAAGATCGTGGTCAATGAGAAAAAAGTAGAAGAATTTCTGGGCGTTGCGCCTTATCGTCAAGACGTGATGGCTGCTGAAAGCGAAAAAGGGTTGGTCATGGGTCTGGCGGTTACCTCGGTAGGCGGCACCATTTTGCCGGTAGAAGCATCACTGATGCAGGGGACGGGCAAGTTGCAATTGACTGGTCAACTGGGCGATGTGATGAAGGAATCTGCCAGTGCAGGCTTGAGCTATCTTCGAAGCCATGCGGAGCAATACAAATTGCCTTCGAATTTGAATAAGGAACTTGATATCCATATTCACTATCCCGAAGGCGCTATCCCCAAAGACGGACCTTCTGCAGGAATTACCATGGCTACGGCCCTGGCTTCTGTTTTTTTGGATCGGAAAGTCAGAAAAGATGTGGCCATGACCGGTGAAGTGACCATACGTGGAAGAGTACTGGCCATTGGCGGATTAAAAGAGAAGGTATTGGCTGCCCACAGGGCTGGTATCAAGACCATCATCATTCCCAAAGAAAATGAGAAAAACCTGGAGGATATTCCCAAAGAAGTACTGGCTGATGTAGAAATCGTCTTGGCTGAAACGGTGGAAGATGTCCTGGCGGTAGCTCTGGAGAATGCTGATGATCATTAAGAGTGCAGCGTATGTGGTAACGGCTGTTTACGAAGAACAGTATCCAGCACATGATCTGCCTGAAATCGCCATGGTAGGGCGCTCCAATGTGGGTAAATCCTCGTTGATCAACCGGATAGCCAATCGAAAACATTTGGCTAGAATCAGTGGCAAACCTGGTAAAACGCGTACCATCAATTTTTATCTGTTCAATGAGTCTTTTTATCTGGTGGATCTGCCAGGTTATGGCTACGCCCAGGTGCCTTTGGATCAGAAGAAGCAATGGGCGGCGATGATCAATACCTATTTGTCCAGGAGGACCAATTTGTTGACGACTGTCATGTTGGTAGATATGCGCCATAAACCCAGCGCGGAAGATCTTCAGATGTATGAGTGGCTCAAAAAGACCCAAGCCTACATCATCGTGGCGTGCACCAAAGCGGATAAAATCTCCAGAGGGAGATGGCCGCAGCATATGAAGATAATCAAAGAGGCCTTGGAGCTTCGTGCAACAGACATCATGGTGCCTACTTCATCGCTCCACCAAGAAGGGGTTAGCCGGTTGATGGAAGAAATGGAGAAAATGCTTTCCATTCAAAAAAATTTAATGTCTTGAATTCATGAAAAGAGCAAAGCAGTTTGCTCTTTTTTTTACAGTTATATGCTATGATATGGCCATATATTTATCAAGAAATCAAATAGAGGAGTAAGTGATGATTCGATTGGATGATACGTTTTTGGGAGCCTATGTTGATGCTACTTCAACACCAAGAATGGAGGAAGTTCTTCTGGCACAAGCGGCACTCGAGAAGAAGGATTGTTTGGGTTGCGCGTATACCGGATGGGTGGAATGGGTAGAACAGCCTGTCTTGGCCATTGAACAAATGAAGACCATGGCCGATGAAATCCGTAGCCAGGCAGATGCCTTGGTGGTGATTGGCATTGGTGGCTCCTATTTGGGTGCCAAGGCAGCCCTTGCTTTTCTGGAAGGTGATTTTCCAGTATATTTTTTGGGACAGGATTGTTCACCTTATACCTGGCAACAGGTGCTCCGTCAGGTGCAGGACAAAGTGTTTTATGTGAACGTCATTTCCAAATCAGGGGGAACCTTAGAACCAGCGCTGGCCTTTCGTTTTATGCGTAGTCTTTTAGAGGAGCGCTATGGCAGTGACTGGGCAACCTACGTCATTGCTACCACGGATGCTGTCAAAGGAAATTTAAACGAGTTGGCCCGCCGTGAAGGGTTGAGGACACTCGTTGTTCCCGATGATGTAGGGGGTCGTTTCTCCGTTCTGACAGCGGTGGGCATTTTCCCGATGCTGTGTGCGGGTCTTGACACAAAAAACCTTCTAGAGGGTGCCAGACAGGAGCGTCAGGATATCATGCAGGGACGCAGCGATGCGCTTCGCTATGCCATGTTGCGCAATCAGTTGTATGGTCAAGGAAAGCAAGTAGAGATATTGGTGGTCTACAATCCTGCACTCAAAGAGCTGGGAGAATGGTGGAAGCAATTGTTTGGGGAAAGTGAAGGAAAAGCGAATCAAGGCATTTATCCCGCTTCTGCTGTGTTTACTACAGATCTGCATTCTTTAGGTCAGTATATGCAAGAGGGAACGGATTTTCTCATGGAGACCGTTCTATGGATTGAAAAGGAGACAGAAGACTTTCTCATTCCTTCTTGGAATAAGGACGACGATGGATTCAACCATTTGGCCGGGCGTTCCTTGTCTTGGGTCAATGAGATGGCTTGTCAGGGTACAATGGAAGCCCATTTGAGTGGCAAAACCCCGAGCATCAAGCTGAGTATCCCCAAGCGTGATGCACACTCATTGGGGGCGTTGCTGTATTTCTTTGAATATGCTTGTGGAGTTTCGGCTTTACTGCAAGGCGTGAATCCTTTCGATCAGCCGGGCGTTGAGGCTTATAAAAAGAATGTAAAAGCATTGTTGTCCAAGGGGAACTGATGATGAAAATGAATTTGGCGGATGTAGAGACGGTGGCCTACCGGTCATATATGCGTTTGTATCCGGATATACCTGAGGGACTAGATCAACATGTTCGGCATCCGGAATTGACCAGGCAATTGTTGGACAAGATTGGCGTTGACGATGCTTCTATGAACAATATGCTGGTTACTGGCAGCAAGGGCAAGGGCTCTTTGACTGTATTGTTGGCTCATATCCTTGTTCATCAGGGAAAAAAAACGGGATTGTTCACAAGCCCGCATTTGCAGCATTTTAAAGAGCGTATACGGCTTGATGGCAAAGCACTGCCTGATGATATTATTCTTGCTCATGCTGTGACCTGGAAAAAAGCGCTGGATGCCATCGAAGAAGGATTGCCTGAAAATGTTTATGTTGGACCAGTAGGGGCAACCGCAGCGCTGGCCATGAGTATTTATCAGACCTTGCATACGGATATCAATGTGATTGAGCTGGGACGAGGAGCCCGCTATGACGATGTCAATCAAATTCATGGGACCTATGCTTTCATTAACCGGATTTTTTTGGAACACGGGAACCATCTGGGGCAGGAGTTGGCCCAGATAGCCTATCATAAGGCAGGTATCATTAAAAAAGGCATGTTGGGAGTATTTGTCGCCAGACAAAAACCTGAGGTAGAACAAATTATTCTGGCAGAAGCCAAAAAGATGTCTGTACCCGTTTATTGTTATGGCAAAGATTTTTCAGTTCGTCATGTTACCCTAAGCACAGAAGGGACAACATTTGATTATCTGGAAGAAGATCGAGTGATCTACAAAGGATTGACGATTGGACTTTTGGGTCATCATCAGGCGCAAAATGCAGCGATGGCACTGTTTTCTTTGCGACGGATGCATTGTATTCATGATGAGCAGGCTATGCGTGCTTCCTTGCCACAGCTTCATTGGATGGGTAGATTGGAGATCATAGCCAACAATCCGTTTACCTTGTTGGACGGTTGCATATCTCATGAGTGTGTCCAACATATTCTCAGCATCAGTGAAAAGATTCCTCGACATCCGGTGGTCTGTGTGGTGGGTATACCGGAAGAAAAGGATTATATGGGTGTGGTTTCAGCCATAAAATATCATGTTGACCAACTGATTGTGACACATGCCACCAATGATTTCTTAAAATTCTCAGAACATCAGGTATTGGATATTCGCACAATCTATTCGGAGGCTGTCTATGAGCCGGATATCAAAAAGGCCATTTTGGAGGCCCAAAAACGGGCTGGTCAGCAGGGCAAGATTTTGTATGTGGGCACCCAGTCATTGATTAAGGATATCAAGTCTGCCTACGGGCAATCGACCATGGATATTTTTTAAATGTGTTGCGAGATTGACTTTTTACTGGATTTTTAATATGATTATCCTGAAGTGTGAAGGAGACGAATATGACCAAAAGAAGAAAACTTCGTCAACAGTGGAATGAGGACGTTCGAAAAGAATTTTTAGAATTGGCCGAAACCATAGTATATCATCCGGAATATGCCAAGATGCGTTATATCGAACATCATTCTGCTAGTGTGTTTGCGCACAGTGTCAATGTAGCTTATTTTTCCTATATGATTGCCAATCGCCTGGGTTTGGATAAAAACAGTACAGCTCGCGGTGGTTTGTTGCACGATTTCTATCTTTACAAATTTGAAAGAAAATCAACATATTTAATGATGGATGTGGTCAGGCATACAGTGAATCATCCAAAGATAGCTTTGAAAAATGCAGAACAGCATTTCCACCTCAACGCCAAGGAACGAAATATCATCAAAGCTCACATGTTTCCTGTTGGCATGCCTACATCTCCAGAAGCATTGGTCGTATCGATGGTTGACAAGGGGTTGGCCATGTATGAGTATTTGTTGAATTTCAGTCAGAAAAGAGAAGCCAAGTATGAGCTTCGCTTTCGTTTTCCTACTATGGAAGAATCAATAAGCGTGTAAGCGCTTATTTTTTTGTACACCGTTTTCTATAAATTGGAAATGACATTTATGAAAAACGTTCGCTGTCAAGGGGCTGTCAAGGAGATGTTATGCTTATGACAAGTTGTTCTTGACACGTTTTGTCAATTGAGATATTCTGAATGAGCACTCTTATATCGACAAAGACTAGGAAGAGGAAGAGTATCCTATACGGTTATGGTAGAGAAGATGATCCAGGCTGAAAATCATCTATGGCACGATAGGAGAAAGTCGCCTTGGAGTTGTACATCTGAATGGAGTAGGATGTACCGGTGGTTCCGTTATACCCTTTGAGAGGTTATGAAAACAATTAAGGTGGTACCGCGAAGAACTCGTCCTTAAACGGGTTCTTTTTTTATTTATCTGTCGGAGGAGAAGAATATGAATGAAGAAGGTTTGATATCTTCCAGATACAATCCCCTTGACGTGGAGGGGAAATGGTATGATTTCTGGGAGCAAAAAGGTTTTTTTCATCAGGAAGTCGACCCAAACAAAGAACCGTTCAGCATTGTAATGCCCCCGCCCAATGTTACAGGACAACTGCATTTGGGTCATGCTATGGACAATACATTGCAAGATATTCTGGTTCGTTTTAAGCGTATGCAGGGCTACAATACCATTTGGATCCCCGGCACCGATCATGCTGGTATTGCCACCCAGGCCAGGGTAGAAGAGAATTTGCTAAAGGAAGGGATTACCAAGCATGATCTGGGCCGGGAAAAATTTCTGGAAAAAGTATGGGAATGGAAGGATACATACCATGCCCGGATTGCTGGACAACTGAGATTATTGGGTTCTTCTTGTGATTGGCAGCGTGAACGATTCACGATGGATGAAGGGTGTTCTCTTGCTGTTCGAAAGGCGTTTGTGGCTCTGTTTGACAAAGGTCTTATCTATAAAGGAAAGTATATTGTCAATTGGTGTCCCAAATGTCAAACAACCATTTCTGATATTGAAGTGGAGTATTCTGAACATGATAGTCATCTGTGGCATATACGGTACAGAGTGGAAGAGACAGAGGAATTCATTGTCATAGCAACCACGCGACCTGAAACCATGTTGGGCGATACAGCTGTGGCTGTCCATCCGGATGATGAGCGGTACAAGCATTTGGTTGGGAAATATCTGGTATTGCCCATCGTCGGAAGACGGATTCCCGTCATTGCTGACGATTATGTCGATCCATCATTTGGTTCTGGTGCCGTAAAAATAACGCCTGCACATGACCCCAATGATTTTGAGATGGCATCCAGGCATGATCTAGCCCAGGTGGTTGTCATCGATATGGAAGGTAACATGAGTGAGTCCACTGGCAAGTATGCCGGAATGAATCGCTATGAGTGTCGTGAATTATTGCTGGAAGATTTGAAATCAACAGGAGATTTGGTTGCGGTAGAGGATTATACGCACAGCATAGGTGAATGTTATCGTTGTGGTACCGTAATTGAGCCGTTGGTTTCCAGCCAATGGTTTGTTAAAATGGCGCCTTTGGCCAAGCCCGCTATGGAGGCGGTTCAATCGGGTGCCACGCAGTTTATTCCAGAGCGTTTCACCAAGACGTACCTGAGTTGGCTAGAGAATATACGTGACTGGTGCATTTCCAGACAGCTTTGGTGGGGGCACAGGATTCCCGTGTGGTATTGCCAGGATTGTCAAGAAGTGATTTGCAGCCAAGAGGATCCCATACAGTGTCCTCACTGCAGCAGCAAAAACTTGATTCAGGATCCAGATGTATTGGACACATGGTTTTCTTCTGGCTTATGGCCCTTTGAAACACTGGGTTGGCCGGAAGAAACGGAAGATTTGGCTCATTTCTATCCTACGAGTGTGTTGGTGACCGGCAGGGATATTATTTTTTTCTGGGTAGCCAGAATGATCTTTATGGCACTTGCCTTCCAGGAGGAAGTTCCTTTTCATGAGGTGTTTATTCATGGACTCATTTTGGATGCGCAAGGGAGAAAAATGTCCAAATCCCTGGGCAATGGGATCGATCCTTTGGAGATTATTGAAGAATATGGTGCCGATGTTTTGCGTTTCATGTTGGTGACGGGCAATACGCCAGGCAATGATTTGAAATTCCAGAAAGATCGTCTGGAAGGCATTCGGAATTTTACCAATAAATTGTGGAATGCCTCAAGATTTTCTATGATGAATTTGCAGGATTACGCGGGTGAAGTGCCGGAGGAATTAGACTTTACCCTGGCCGATCGTTGGATCCTAACGAAGTATAATCAATTGATTGAACAAGTAACCCATGACATGGCGGAATATGAGCTGGGTGAAGCAGCGCAGCGCCTCTATGAGTTCACCTGGAACTATCTTTGCGACTGGTACATTGAAATGGTGAAACCAAGGCTGTATGGCAAGGATACGGCGATCAGCAGACACACGGCCCAGTATGTACTAAGCAAAGTACTCCGTGGTACGATGATGATGTTGCATCCTTTTATGCCCTTTATTACTGAAGAGATCTGGCAACATTTGCCAAGAATGGATCAAGAGGAATCCATCATGGTGGGTTCTTGGCCAGAGGTCAATCAGGCAGAATTGGATTTGCATGCCTTAGGAAATATGGAGACCCTGATGCAGGCCATTCGTATCGTACGAAATATTCGCGCAGAAATGAATGTGGATATGCATCGTAAGGTTGATGTTATTTTGAAAGTGGAAGAAGAATCGATGTACCAGGTCATGCTGGAAAACAGAGGATATTTTTCTTTGTTGGCCTATGCATCAGGCGTGGAGGTATTCTTGGACGACCAGGATGTTCCCGAAGCAGCTTCTGGCATCATGACAGGGTTGCGCATCTTTTTACCATTGAAGGGCATGATCGATTTTGAGGTAGAAAAAAAACGATTGTTGAAAGAGCGTCAGAAACTGGATGTGGAAGTTGAACGCATTGAGAAAAAACTAGGTCAAGCGGGATTTTTGGCCAAAGCGCCGAAAGATGTCATTGATAAGGAAAATGAAAAACTCAAAGATTATCTTGTCAAGCGAGATGCGGTGGCCAAGAGCCTCGAACAGCTGGGTTAGGAGAAGCGATGAATTATCAAGAGGCAGTAGATTATTTGGTAAACTTGGATGTGTTTGGCTGGCACCCTGGTCTGGCTCGTATTGAAAAATTGATGGAAGTGTTGGGGAATCCGGAGAGAAAAATGAGTTTTGTTCATATCGGTGGTACCAATGGAAAAGGCTCTGCTACAGCCATGTTGGCCAGTACGCTCTCTTCCAATGGTTACAAAACGGGGATGTTCATTTCTCCTCATTTGGAATCTTATAGAGAAAGGATATCCATTGATGGTCTCATGATTCCTGAAGAGCGTTTGGCTCAGATTGCTACTTATTTGAAGGATAAGATTCAAATCATGACGGATCAGGGATATGAACATCCTACTGGATTTGAAGTCTCAACGGCGTTGGCACTGGTATATTTTTCCGAGGAAAAAACAGATATGGCAGTGATTGAGGTAGGGCTGGGAGGAGCAATCGATTCGACCAATGTGATTTTGCCGAAAGTGAGCGTGATCACCAATGTGACCATGGACCATATGTTCTATTTGGGAGATACCATAGCAAAAATCGCCACAGTGAAATCAGGCATTATCAAGGAAGGAGTGCCTGTTATTACAGCCAGTGAAGAGCCGGACGCCCTCGAGATTATCGAGAACAAGGCGAAGGCCATGCATGCTCCCTATTATCGTATCGGCAAAGATCTATATTACAATGTGCTGGAATTGTCTGAGACGGGAACAAAATTTATCGTGAAAAATGATCGAGGGTATGCCATGACGTTGTTTACGCCGTTGGTGGGGGCCCATCAGGCAGTCAATGGAACGACAGTCATGATGGTCATCAAAGAGCTGGAAAAACAGGGTATGTCCTTTTCAGAAGACAAAATCAAAGAGGGTTTTCGCCAAACATTTTGGCCTGCCAGATTGGAGTTGGTTGGCAAAAATCCAAAAATCCTATTGGATGCCGCCCATAATTATGATGGCGCAGACAAGCTTCGCAGAAGTTTGAATACCATATATCAGTATGATAGACTCATTTATGTGATTGGCATGCTGGCTGATAAGGAGCGTAACAAAGTATTGGCTAGATTAGGACCGTTGGCAGATGTTATTGTGGTTACCAAACCCAATAGCCCAAGAGCCGGCGATTGGGAAGCAATGGCCGTGGAGGCCAAAAATTTTACTCACAGCGTCTACAAGGAGGAAGATATTGAGAAAGCCGTAGATCTGGCGATTTCTTTGGCCCATGAAAATGACTTGGTTTGTATTGCCGGTTCCATTTACATGGTTGCGCATGCCAGGGAATATATTTTGAATAGTCAGAAATAATATCGTATAATGAAAAGAAGAACAAGCGTTAAAGGTATCGCTAATGAGGAAAACAGGAGCGTGAACAATGAAAAGTTTTAAAATACCGGAAGCCACCATCATGAGGTTATCTATTTACTCGAGGTATCTCAACAGACTGATGCAGCAGGGCATTACCACGATATCTTCAAGTGAAATTGCAGATAACACAGGAGCCACTTCAGCTCAGGTACGCAAAGACCTTGCTTATTTTGGCGAGTTTGGAACCAGAGGTGTTGGCTATGACGTGGAAAGCTTATATGACAGTATTGCTGAAATTCTGGGTGTGGACAAAGAATGGAAATTGATTATCATTGGCGCTGGGAAATTGGGACTGGCTTTGAGTATGTATGAAGGATTCCGGGAACGGGGTTTCAAGAATGTGGGCATCTTTGATGTGGATCCCATTAAAATTGGCAAGAAAGCCCAGGGTATCAACATTATGCATTTGGATGATTTGGAACAGGTATGTGCTACGGAGTCGCCAGATATTGCTGTGATTGCTGTTCCTGGAGAACATGCCCAGGATATTGTGAACCGGCTGGTGGAAGTGGGGATTAAATCGGTATTGAACTTTGCTCCACGGGTGTTGACGGCGCCTATTGATGTTCGGATTCGCAATGTCGATTTTGCTGTGAATCTTGAACTATTGACCTACAATATGGCTATGGAGGAAAGAAAGTAAACAAGAACCCACCAATAATTGGTGGGTTCTTGTAAGAGGATTGATTATGCAGATTATTCTGGCCTCTGCTTCACCGAGAAGACATGAATTGCTGGAACAAATAGGTCTTTCTCATCGGGTAGTCGTTTCTCAGGTGCAAGAGACCATGCATGAACGAATGTCTCCTGAGCGTATGGCGATGGATCTGGCACAGCAAAAAGCGCAAGATGTTTTTGGGCTTATTAAGGATGATGTATTGGTGATCGGAGCCGATACCATTGTTTTGTTGGAGAAGAAGGTGTTGGGCAAGCCTAGTGATCTGGCGGATGCCTCGAAGATGCTGCAAATGCTGGCTGGGAGAACGCATGAGGTGTTGACAGGTGTAAGTTTGATTCATCCCCTCTGTGAGACGTCATTCTTCGTCAGGACCACTGTCAAAATGGTTCCTTATACCAAACCACTGTTTGATGCCTATCTGGCATCAGGGGAGCCCTTTGACAAAGCAGGGTCGTATGGCATCCAAGGAAAAGGGGCACTGCTTGTTGAATCAATCCAAGGTGACTATTTTAATGTGGTAGGTTTACCCTTGGCTACATTGTGTCGGGTTTTGGAGAAGGATTTCGGTGTTTCTGTATATCCGAATTGGAAAAGAGAGTGAATGACATGTGGCAGTTGATGCCGATCATTGAACAACTGGAAATGATGCATCCGTTATGGGGCTTGTTATGGTCCGCTTTAGAATCTTTTTTGCCCATTTTGCCTCTTACTGCTATTGTGGCATTCAATGTCTATGCTCATGGATTTTGGCTTGGTTATCTGGTGTCCTTTCTGGGTACCATAGGGGGATCCACTTTGTTGTTTTTGAGTATCAGAAAATTATTCAGGGCACGATTTTCCAGTAAAATGGGGGCACATCCCAAATGGGTTTCGATGCGTGAAAAGATGCAAGCCAAAGGCTTTACCCCCATTTTCTTGTTGTATTGTTTTCCTTTCACACCGAGTTTCTTTGTCTCAACAGCAGCCGCTGTAGCGGAGGTGCCGACAATCAAGTTTTTGGTAGCCCTTGTTTCAGGGAAATTGGTGATGATTTATATTTTGAGTACGATTGGATTTCATATCCAGGACTTGTTGGCTAATCCAGGACGATCAATCATCATTTTGGTGGCCATTGTGGTTATTTGGGTCCTTCTGGAGAAGGTTGTCAAGATTGACGAACGCATAGGATAGACGTCATATCTTCGTAACGAAAAACGTAAAGAATCCGAAGTAAAGGGTTCTTTTTTTATCTCTAGAATGAGGATGAAGGAGGTAGTTTGCCATGAAAAAAACCATGAAACAGTTCCCCAAAACGATGCAACCACGCGAAAGAGGGTTTGCCCTTGGCGTGGATTCCTTAAACGACAGTGAGTTGCTGGCGATCATTTTGCGGACGGGCTCCGTAAAACTTAGTGCTCTTGAGTTGGCACAAAGCATTCTGATCAAGGAAGGAAGTTTGAGTTCTCTTGCTGAGTTGGGCTTACAGGAACTGATGACCTACGAGGGGATTGGTCAGGTGAAGGCCATTGAGATATTGGCATCCTTAGCATTGGGCCGGAGAATGATAGAGGAAAAGAAACCCATCCGGCCTATCATTCATTGTCCATCTGATGCTGCTCATATTGTAAGAGAGGACATGAAGCGCCTGAACAAGGAAAATTTTAAAATAATGGTTCTCAATACCAAAAATCATGTTGTGGCCGTGGAGACCGTCTCTATTGGAAATTTGAACAGTTCCATCGTTCACCCCAGAGAATTATTCCGACAGGCCATTCGGCATAGTGCGGCAGGGATTATTTTGGTACACAATCATCCGAGCGGTGATACGACACCAAGTCAAGAGGACATTCAAATCACATCCCGGATCGTGGAAGCCGGGAAGATCATGGGAATTGAGGTGTTGGATCATATCATCGTGGGAGGCGATGACTACTTGAGCTTTCGGGAGAAGGAACTTCTTTAGATTTGCTTCTTGTTATTCCCATTGACTTCATTATAATATAGAATGAAGTGACTGTATGAAAAGACTAATGGGGGTATTATGTTTAAAGCAAAAGATTTGGGAATCGATTTAGGTACAGCGAATATCTTGGTCTATATACGTGGCGAAGGGGTTGTGATGCAGGAACCTTCCGTTGTTGCGATACAAAAATCAACCAGAGAGATTCTGGCAGTCGGTAGTGAAGCCAAGCAAATGATAGGCAGAACACCGGAAAATATTATTGCCATACGTCCACTGAAAGATGGTGTCATTGCTGATTTTGATGTTGCACAGGCCATGTTGCGATACTTTATCAACAAATCAAAAAGTAAGTTCTCTTTGATTAAGCCGAATGTGGTTGTGGGAGTGCCAACAGGGATTACTGCTGTAGAAGAACGAGCAGTCAAGGATGCAGCTTTGCAGGCCGGAGCCAAGGATGTTCAGCTTTTGGCAGAACCGATGGCCGCAGCCATTGGTGCCGGTATGCCCGTTGGGGAACCGACTGGCAACATGATCGTGGACATTGGCGGAGGAACCACCGAGGTGGCCGTCATATCCCTGGGTGGCATCGTGACGGAGCGATCCATTCGTGTGGGTGGTGATGAGATGGATGCAGCCATCGTCAATTACTTAAAAAGAAAATACAATCTCTTGGTGGGTGAAAGAACGGCAGAAGATTTGAAGATGCACTATGGAAGTGCTTATTTTTCTGACTCTGCGGATGACCAAAAGAGAAAAGTAGAACGCTGTTCCATACGTGGACGTGATTTGGTTGAAGGTTTGCCCAAAAATATCGAATTATCAGGAGAAGAGATCCGGCTTGCTATGCAAGAACCAGTGAACAGAATCATCGAAGGCATACGTTATTGTTTGGAACATACGCCTCCTGAATTGTCTTCTGATATCATGGACAAAGGAATCATATTGGCCGGTGGCGGATCGTTGCTGTATGGATTGGACAAACTGATACGAGACGAGACTGGCATGCCGGTTTATGTGGCCGATGATCCATTGACAGCGGTGGCCAAAGGAACAGGTATCGTAGTGGAGAACTTGGATAAATGGAGGAAAACGCTGGCCAACATCAAAGGATAGGATGAGGGATACCAGATCATGAATAATAGGAACAAGATCTTCATTTTTTTTCTGCTCATCATATGTATATTGGGGATTCGCTATTCTTCAGAGGATCGAGAGATTACGCAATTGGAAAAAATCATTGCGGAGTTCTTTCGTCCTGCCCAACAGTTTGCCATGGAAAACACGCGCAAGATCATTGTTTTTATGGAGGGAGTCTCTTCTTATCCTGCTGTTCGAGAAGAGAACGAACGACTGCAGGAACAATTGGATAAATACCAAATGGAGTTGCAACGAGAGAAAGAATTTTATTTTGAAAATATTCGTTTGCGCAAGCTTCTGGAGATGGAAATGACCTCAACGCTATCCTTGCAAGCGGCCGATGTGATTGGGCGAAGCATTAAATCATGGGATGATGTACTCATTATCAACAAAGGCGAAGAGGATGGAGTGGATTTATATGATGGCGTTATGACCTACCGGGGATTGGTTGGCAAGGTGTTTTATGTTGGCCCTCATACTGCCCAGGTCAGGCTATTGAACAATCGTCTAGGATCTGTGCCAGCCATGACAGAGCAAACTCGGTTCCCAGGCGTCATTGAGGGAATAGGAGATGGGTCAGGGCTCTTGCAGTTAACCTACCTTCCCTATGATGCACCGGTTGAAGTCAACCAGACCATCATTACTTCGGGACTAGGGGAACTGATTCCCAAGGGAATTCGCATTGGGTATGTCAGTTCTATTCAATATAATGAAGACGGTCTCATCAAGAAAGCCATTGTGACGCCATTTGAGGATTTCAATCGTCTTGAAGAAGTTTTGATCATTGAACAAATTCATGAGGTGTCCCCATGAGGACAAAGGAAATTTTGACTTGGTTGGTGCTCGTTTATACTGGGTTGGTTTTACAGTCTACTGTTTTTTCGACATTGACCATATTTGGGGCCAAACCGGATTTTTTATTGGTTATGGTGGTGCTGGTGGGAATTTTGCAAGGCCATCAGTCGGCTGCCAGGAAAGGTTTTGTCATTGGCCTTCTGGAAGATGTGTTTGTTGGCCGATTGATTGGCAGCAATGCTTTGGTTAAGGCAATTGTAGGTTTCCTAACAGGCCAGGTGGAGAAGGAGATCATCAAGGAAAATGTGCTCATTTCCATTTTTATGGTTTGGGTATTTTCTGTTATACATAATTTGCTTTATGGATTACTGCTGGTGATTTTAGGTCTTGGTTCCACATTGGGATTGGATTTTTTACGCACCTTGTTCACCTTCGCATTTTTCAATGCGTTTTTGGCTTTGATTCTTTTTCCTTTCTTGTATTATTTGCTCATCAAGGGTCCATTGCGGGTGAAAAGCAAACCGTAATTCAGGAGATTTTGCATGAATAGAGAAACCATCAAAATAACAGTCATGAGGACGAGAATAATCCTGGCAGTCATGGTAGTCGTTTTTGCACTACTGGGCGTCAGGCTTTTTTACCTGCAGATTCAATCCAATGCATTTTTTGCTTCTCGGGCAGAAAGGAATACTCTCCGTTTTGTAGAGGTCGAGGCAACCCGTGGCGATATTGTCGGTGCAGACGGGCAGGTTTTTGCCACCACCAAACCGACCTATGTGGTCAGCTTGGAATACTTGATGGATACCACTGAGCGAGAGACTGCCATAGTCAATTTGGCAGCAGTACTGGATGAATATGGTTATGATGAAGAGATGATTCGCACCAAAGTGTCAGCCAACCTAAGGAAGTTTGAGGCTACAGAAATTGTCAGTATTCCCTGGGGTATGGAAGCCATTACCATGATATCTAAACTTTCAGAACGTCGGGAGTTCCTTCCGGGCGTGGTTATCAAGACGCAACCCATTCGAACTTATCCCTTAGGCATGTTGGCTGGCCATATTATCGGGCATGTAGGCGCCATTGGGGAGAATGAAATGGATGCTTATGATTGGAGCATTTATGACATCAACGATCAAGTGGGGAAATCGGGGATTGAACGAATTTTTGAAATATTTGAGGCTGAGGATTCTGATGCATATTATGGCTTGAAAGGAACCAAAGGGCTACAGCAATACCGAGTGGATGCCGCCAGTAGACCCATACAGGAAATGGATTTTAGTATCGAACCATTGCCGGGCGATACTGTGGTTCTGACGTTGGATTACGATGTTCAATTGGCCATGGAAAATGCCATGGATGAAGTCATTGCCGAAGTGTATGAGTCCATCAGTGACAAAGCCGGTACGGCTGCCAGTGTGCTTATGGAAGTGAATACGGGTAAAATTTTGGCGATGGCCAGCAGACCGGGTTTCAATCCGGAAGATTTTGTAGATGGTCTGAGCCAGGAAGAGGTGGATTACTATTATCGTAATGAGCTTCGGCCTGAGATCAACAAGGCTGTGGCTTCGGCATATCCGCCAGGGTCGACATTTAAAATGATTACGGGTATGGCATATCTGGAGGCAAGTGATTACACCCCTTATCATTCGGTGGTTTGCCGAGGCGCCTATTGGGAAAGGCCTTATATCTCTTGCTGGAGTGTACATGGACGGGTCAATTATTATGAAAGTATCGCCAAATCCTGTAATACTTTTTTCCAATTTGCCGGCAGTACCGCGGGTATTGAAAGAATTGCCCAAACAGCGACAGAGTTTGGCTTGGGAGTTGATCCGGGTTTACGAGATCTCCCTTCTGTAAATATGGGGCTACAGGCCAATCCTGAAAACAAGTTGGCGTTGCAGGAGTCTTATCTGCAGACTCGTTTAGCACGGTATGCCAAACAGTATGATGAGGCTGTAAAAGATGCAGAACAGTTTGAAGTGGGGTCAGCATCTTATGAGGATGCACTAAAACAGGCAGCAAAACAGTGGGAAGACAGCAAACAGTGGGCGCAGGGCATTTTTGATTTTGAAAAAAACTGGCAGGCGTATGATACCTTTAACACATCGATCGGCCAAGGTTTAAACAACTATACCATGCTGCAATTGGCCAATTATACGGCCACGATAGCCAATGGTGGGACACGTTACAGGCCTTATTTGGTAGATCGTATTGAATCATCTCATGGAGGTGTACTGGTAGAATATGAGCCTGAAATTCTGGATCAGTCTAGTATTTCACCGGACAATATTGCCGCGACCCAAAGAGGCATGAGAGATGTGACCAATCCAGGTGGCACGTCTTACTATCTTTTCAGTGACTTTCCTATCGAAGTAGCAGGAAAAACAGGAACGGCGCAAACGGGTCGTGTGGGAGATGAAAAACTGGGAGAATTTCATGGTTTGTTCGTGGCTTATGCGCCCTATGAGAATCCCGAGGTGGCTTTTGCCGGGATTGTTGAGTATGGCGAACATGGAGGAAGTTCCGCCGGGGTCATAGCCAAAGCCGTTTTCGCTGAATACTTTGGTGAAGAGGATTACAAGGACATAGATGTAGGGTATTATTTAAACAGTCCCTTGTTCGAGGAGTAGCGATGATTTTATCAAAGAATTATAAAGAACTGGATTATATCTATCTGGGTTCCATATTGTTGATTCTCATAACCAGTGCTGTCGTGCAAGCCACGGCTTCTTATGCTGTGGTGCCTGGTGAGCCGTATCTTTACCTGAAAAAGCATTTGTTTACCATGGTGACAGGCGTCATTTTATTTATGGTGATGGCCTTCATCAATTACCGTGATTATCGTTCATTGATCCCTATCTTGGTATTTTTGACATTGCTGATGCTGGTATTGGTTATCATTCCCGGCGTTGGCAGTGTGCGTAACAATGCACGTAGTTGGTTTGATTTCGGATTCTTATCGTTACAGCCGGCTGAATTTGCCAAGATCTTGTTTATTGTGATTTTTGCTGATTTTTTGGATCGTAGAAAAGATCATTTGGATACCATATTCCGCATTTTTCTTTGTTTTCTGGTGATGCTCATTCCTGTGGGGTTGATCATGCTACAACCGGATTTGGGAACAGCTTTGGTGTTTATTGCCATTACTTTTTTTATGTTGTTTGCTGCCGGTGCCAATATAAAAATTCTCTTGGGCTTATTGTTGGGGGGCATCGGCAGTTTGGTGCTACTCCTTTTTCTGCACTATCAGATGGGGCTACCACTGCCATTGGAAAACTACCAATTGATGCGTTTTACTATCTTTCTTAATCCCTACAATGATGGTAAAGGAGGGCTTGGTGCCGGTTACAACATCATTCAATCCTTGATAGCCATCGGATCCGGGGGGCTTTTTGGCAAGGGCTTTTTGCAAGGATCACAGAGCCAGTCTAATTTTCTTCCGTATCATCATACGGACTTTGTCTTTGCTGTGATCGGCGAAGAGTTTGGCTTTGTAGGAAGTGTGATCGTGCTTTCTTTGTTTTTGTTAGTGTTGTATCGTGCTCTGATGATTGCTAGAAAATCCCATGACTTTTATGGATTTATCATTGTTTCCGGCATTGTGGGCATGTTTTTCTTTCACATCGTGGAAAGTGCTGGTATGGCCATGGGCGTCATGCCCATTACAGGGATTCCGTTTCCCTTGCTGAGCTCGGGGGGATCTTCGCTTTGGAGCAATATGGCTGCCCTTGGAATCATTGCATCTATTGATTTGCACAAGAAAATTATTCGGTTTTAGGAGAATTTATGTTAAGTAAGATTGACAAAGAGTGGCTTGAAGAAGTTGTCTTGCCCCAGGTGGAAAAGCCAATCCGCTATGTGGGAGGGGAATTGAATAGCATAGTGAAGGATCATGACAAGGTCTCTGTGAAACTGGCCTTTGCTTTTCCTGATGTTTATGAAGTGGGTATGAGCCATTTGGGCACCCAGATTCTATATCATATTTTGAATGATCGGGAATCGTTTTGCATGGAGAGAGTTTTTTGCCCTTGGATTGATATGCAGGAAAAAATGAAGGAATATCATGTTTTGCTTTATACCTTAGAAACGTTTACGCCCGTTAGGAACTTTGATTTTCTCGGGTTCACACTGCAGTATGAGATGAGTTACAGCAATATACTAAGCATGCTTGCCATGGCGGATATCCCTTTTTTGCGGGAGCAGCGCATAGAAAGCACTACTGCGTATCCCCTGTTGATTGGTGGAGGACCTTGTGCCTACAATCCAGAGCCGTTGGCTGATTTTTTTGACATATTTCTGATCGGGGATGCAGAGGAAACACTTCTGGCATTGTTGGATCTTTATGAACAGCATAAGCGTGGAGATTTTCAGCGCTCAGCATTTTTATTGGAGGCCACTTCTCTTCCGGGTATTTATGTTCCTGAATTCTATCAAGTCCAGTATAACCAGGATGGAAAGCTCCAGTCCATGACACCCTTGTACGAGGGGGTTCCTGCAAATGTAAGGAAAAGTCTGGTAAAGGATTTGGACAAGGCACCATTCCCCCAAAAACCGGTGGTGCCTTTTATGGATATCATTCATGATCGCATTATGTTGGAGGTTTTGAGAGGTTGTACCCATGGATGCCGATTTTGTCAGGCCGGAACTTTGTACCGCCCGGTACGGGAACGTAGCAAAGAGACTCTTTTGGCGCAAGCAACGGCATTGATGGAGACGACGGGGCATGAAGATATTTCTCTTACTTCGTTGTCTACCGCAGATCATACGCAACTGTCTTCTTTGGTGGATGATTTGTTGGGCATGTGCCAAGCACAGCAAGTGAGTATCAGTCTGCCTTCTCTTAGGATAGATACATTTTCTATGGGGATGGCAAAAAAAATAAGTTCTGTACGCAAAACCGGATTGACTTTTGCACCAGAAGCAGGAACGCAACGCATGAGGGATGTTATCAACAAAGGTGTCACAGAAGAAAATCTCATGTCAGTGGCAGAGGATGCTTTCCAGGCTGGGTGGGAGAGAATAAAACTGTATTATATGATTGGATTGCCATTTGAAGAGCAAGAGGATATTGATGGGATTGTACGTCTAAGCAACAAGGTACTTTATCTGGGCAAAAGGGTGGCCAAAGAAATAGGATCCCATCGTCGCATCAGTGTGACGGTGAGTGCCAGTAATTTTGTGCCTAAGCCCTTTACCCCTTTTCAGTGGTGGGGTCAGAATTCCATAGAGGAATTGAGAAAGAAACAATTTTCCATGAAGGACCGCATACGAACAGGGAATATAGTATTGCATTATCATGATGCCAGGGTCTCTCATTTGGAGGCAGCCTTTGCCAGAGGAGATCGGAGATTGAGCAGGGTCCTTATTCATGCGCACCACAAGGGTTGCCGTTTTGATGGTTGGGATGAGCTTTTCCAGTTTGACCTTTGGCAGGAAGCGTTTGAAGCAGCAGGTTTGTCATCGGCATGGTATGCCCAAAGAGAGTTTGATTATTCTGATTGCCTGCCTTGGGATTTCATAGATTCTGGCGTAAGAAAAGAGTTTTTGTATGCAGAATATGTAAATGCGCAAAAAGCCATGTTGACACCAGATTGTCGGGATGAGGGCTGCACGCAATGTGGTGTCTGTATGGATATGCATTGTTCTATGCAGCTGCAAGAGGTCCATAGAGATGAAGTATAGGATGGAGTTTAGCAAAAAAAAAGAAGTTGCTTTTGTCTCTCACTTGGAGCTCATGAAAGTGTTTTCTCAAGCCATAAGGAGAGCCAAGTTGCCCATCGCCTGGACAGAAGGATTCAATCCCAGACCCAAGATCAATTTTTCATCAGCTATCGCCACAGGAATGACTTCTTTGGCCGAGTGTGCTGATATGGAGTTGAACCAGTTTTTGGAGCCTGACGTCATCCAACAGAAGCTAAATGATGCTTTGCCGCAGGGTTTTGAAGTCCATGCCATAAGATTTCTTGAAGAAAAAAGCAAGTCCTTGATGGCCCTGATGGCTTATGCGGATTATCATGTTGAAATCAAGTGGTTGCACCGTGGCGAAGAGCAGATCGATTGGTCCAAGATGGTTGAGCATTTTTTGGCGGGGCCTGAGATCCTGATTCAATACGAGAGCAAAGGAAAGAAAAAAACGAAGGATCTGCGTCCTGGCATTGTCCATATGGAAGCGCAAAAGGCAGACGAAAAGCTGGTATTGCGGATGCAATTGATATCTGGCAGTACTGGCAATGTGCGTCCGGAGCATGTTACGGAGGCGTTTTTGTCCTATGTACCATGTTCTGCTGCACTAAGCACCCGTTATGAAAAGACCATGACGTATGGGTTGAAGCAACAGGAAAAAGTGAGATTGTTTGAGGTTTGATGTATGAAACAAATGTTAGTCAACCGAACACCCAAGGAAACATTTATATCCTTGATTGAAAACGGCCAATTGGTGGAAGTATTTATTGAGCCTGCTGAAGACCAAAGCATCGTGGGGAGTGTCTATGCCGGCGTGGTGGAAAATGTTCTGCCTGGCATGCAGGCTGCCTTTGTGGATATTGGTTTGGGTAAAAATGCTTATCTCTATATTGAAGATATTTTGTCCAAGGAAGCATTGGCCAAGATGAACGGCATTGAGAAAAAAGCCAGCATCAATGATTATATCAAGAAGGGTCAACCGCTGTTGGTGCAGATCAAGAAAGCCCCCATAGACGCCAAAGGTGCCCGGGTTACACTGGATATCACCTTGCCTGGCCGTTACCTCGTGGTGATGCCACACAATGATTATATTGGCATCTCGAAACGCATTAGCGATCCGGAGGAAAAAGAGCGGTTAAAGTCCATAGCTGAAGGTCTTGTCGATGCTGGAAAGGGTATGGTTATCAGGACCGTAGCCGAAGGTATTGAGGCCGAGAAGCTTGCTTCGGATTACGAAAAATTGTCACATGTCTGGGATGAAATTCTCAAAGATTATGAGGCGATGAAGGGCAAAAAGGGTTTGGTGCGAGGAGATGTGGAATTTGCTACTCGAGTTTTCCGTGATGTCATCAAACCTGATATTGAACGCATTACGGTTCTTCACGAGGAAACCTATGTGCAGTTGAAAGACTATGTAGAAAAATTCATACCAGATGTGTCCGGGAAGATATTCTATCGTGCACCGGGAGATTATCATGAATTGGATGTTATCGAGTGCCTAAAAAGAGCGCTCAAGAAGAAAGTATGGTTGGACAATGGCGGATATTTGATCATTGAGCATGTGGAGGCTTTGTCTATTATTGACGTCAATACGGGGAAATTTACGGGTAAGAAGAATCTCGAAGAGACAGCATATCAGACCAATCTTTTGGCTGCCAAAGAAGTGGCCAGACAAATTCGTTTGCGCAATATGGGAGGCATTATCATCGTTGATTTCATTGATATGAAATTGGATGCACACAAATACGAGCTGGTGCATTTGCTGGAAGAGGAAACGTCCAAGGATTCCATGAAAGTGCAGGTCATGGGTATTACCAAATTGGGATTGGTGGAAATGACTCGGAAAAAAGCCAAGAGGTCCCTGTCTACTTTGTTGGAAAAAACATGTCCCTTGTGCCAGGGGAAAGGGACCGTTCTCTCAGAAGAGAGCGTGCTTCGTTTGCTGGCTTATCGTGTGGTGGAAGTGGCGGATACGCTGCAAGGGAGTCAGTTGTTTATCAAATTGCATCCTCAGGTTTATACCTATGTGATGAAGCACGAATCCGATTATTTTTCTTGGGTAGAGAGGCATTATAATAAAAAAATCGTGTTGGAAAAGGATGCAACGCTTCTGTATGATGCATTCGTGGTAGAAGGTCGTAGAGAATAGAAGAATATTGACAGAATCTCAGGCTATGTGCTATTATCTTATGACGGATAGCCGTTTGTAACCCCATGGAAAAGGTCTAAACTCCGAATCCGGAGTACCTATACAGGGAGTCTGAAGCGAGGAGGTGCTTATATGTACGCAGTGATTCAAAATGGTGGAAAACAATTCAAGGTTTCTGAGGGCGATGTGGTGAGAATGGAACGAATCCACGCCGACATCGACAGTGTTGTGGAAGCGGAGAAGGTGTTGATGATTGCCAATGGGACAGATGTTCAAATTGGACAACCCATTGTAGAAGGCGCAAAGGTTACGTTGAAGGTAACGAGTCATGGTAAAGGCGAGAAAGTGAAAATTTTCAAGTACAAACCCAAGACTGGTTATCGTAAGAGACAAGGTCATCGTCAGCCTTATACAGAAGTAGTCGTAGAGAAAATTGAAGCCTAATGATTTGTGTTGATTTTGCTAAAAACAACGAAACCTATAGAATGATCATGGTGTCTGGGCATGCAGGATATGCTGAAAAGGGCAAAGATATCGTTTGCGCCGGTGTTTCGGCCATGTTGGGAGCCATGCTCAATGGTTTGGAGCACTTTGTGCCTGATGGATTTGTTTACCATGTTAATCCCGAGGGCAAGGCAGACATAGTGGTGAGTGCCAAGCTTAGTCAACAGCAAAAGGAAAAGGTTTTTACGATTGTCAAGACATTTGAATTGGGTATCTTCATGTTACAACAAGATTACCCTGAGTATTTGCTAATCCACGAAGAGGAGGTGGACTGAAATGATTAGAATAGATCTTCAATTATTTGCTCATAAAAAAGGCCAAGGTAGTTCCAGAAATGGAAGAGATTCCGAATCAAAACGCCTAGGGTTAAAAAAGCATGATGGCATGGTGGTGAAGGCTGGAAATATTCTTGTGCGCCAGAGGGGAACTAAAATCCATCCCGGCAACAATGTGGGTATCGGAAAAGATGATACGTTGTTTGCCCTGGTCGATGGAACATTGAAGTTCGAGAGAAAAGGCAAAACCAAGAAGCAAGCAAGTGTTTATGCTCTGGAAGCGTAATCATGAAACCCCTGTTTTCAGGGGTTTTTTTTGCATTTTAACAAAGAAGCTATAAAATAAGGTATAATATGACTTAATGTCAGGAAGTGAAACTATGTTTTTTGATCGTGTGAAGATTAATATTTCGGCAGGCAATGGCGGCGATGGCTGCATTTCCTTCCGTAGGGAAAAATACGTGGACCAAGGCGGCCCCAATGGCGGCGATGGCGGTGATGGCGGCAGTGTCTACCTGGAAGTTGATGAGTCGCTTCGGACATTGGTGGATTTCAAATACAAACGACATGTCAGGGCGCCCCGAGGAGTTCATGGCAAAGGTTCCAATATGCATGGGAAGAACGCGGAAGATGTGGTCTTAAAAGTACCACCAGGCACGTTGGTGAAGGAAGCGGATGAGGAAACGGTGTTGGTCGATCTGGTCAAACCGGGACAGCGCTTTATGGTAGCAAAAGGGGGCCGTGGAGGCAGAGGCAATGCGCGTTTTATGACCAATAAAAACAAAGCACCCCGTGTCGTGGAAAACGGTGAACCCGGTCAGGACCGATGGGTGGTTCTGGAATTGAAGTTATTGGCCGATGTGGGCTTGGCAGGATATCCCAATGCAGGAAAGTCTACTTTGATTTCTGCTGTTTCGGGTGCCAGGCCCAAGATCGCTGACTATCCATTTACAACGTTGACACCAAATTTGGGTGTGGTAGAAATTGGAGAGGATAGTTTTATCATGGCAGATATTCCCGGACTCATTGAGGGCGCCCATCTGGGAGCAGGATTGGGACATGATTTTCTAAAACATTTGGAGCGAACCAAATTGATCGTGCATGTTGTGGATATCGGTACACAGATAGACGGCCTTAAGAGAGATCCCTATGAGGAATGGAAACAAATCAATGAGGAATTGACCAAATACAGTGAGAACTTTTTGGGGAAATATCATGTTGTGGTAGCCAGTAAGATGGATTTACAAGGAGCCCAGGAACGATTGGACGTATTTCGTTCGAAGTTGCCGGAAGATGTAGAGGTTTTCCCGGTTTCTGCCGTGACCAAACAAGGGACCAAAGAATTGTGTTATCGACTGGCCGCTTTGTTGTCCGAGATAGAAGAACCGATATTGCATGAAATCGAAGATTATAAGGTGACCATTGCCAAGGAAGAGGAGAAATTCCTTATTGCTCGTGATTCTGCGGGCAGGTTCGTGGTGGAGGGTGAAGAGCTTACCAGGAAGTTCATTATGAACCGTATGGATTCTGACGAAGCATTGATGCGTTTTCACCAGATTTTGGTTTCTATGGGTGTAATCAAGGCATTAAAAGACAGAGGGATCCAAGCTGGAGATACTGTTCGCATTATGGATATGGAATTTGAATATGTGGATTAGGGAGATTGTATGTTAAACGGAAAACAGAAACGATTTTTACGAGGTGAAGGCAGTCTGTTAAAACCTATTGTTGCGATTGGGAAAGAAGGCCTTACTCTTTCTTTGATCAAGGAGTGTGAGCAGCAGTTGGCTGCGAACGAACTCATCAAGGTACGCGCACAGAAAAATGCTCTTCAAGACGTGCGAGAACTGGCCAGCGAGACGGCTGATATGACCAAAAGTGAATTGGTTGGTGTGGTAGGCAGAAACTTTCTGCTGTATAGAATCAATCCAGAGAAGCAGCAAATCAATCTGCCATAAGAGGTGTGAGATGACTAGGACGAAGCAATGTGCTTCTGTGCGCCGTGTTGTGGTCAAGGTAGGGACTTCTACCCTGACCCACGCTACAGGAGAAATGAATCTGATCCGCTTGGAATCATTGGTCAGGGAATTGGCTGATATGAAAAATCAGGGGATGGATGTGATTTTGGTGACGTCTGGAGCTGTGGGGGCCGGCATAGGCAAATTGGGAGGGAAGATACCCTCTACCATGCCTGAAAAACAGGCAATGGCGGCCATTGGTCAAGGGGCGCTCTTGCACATGTATGAGAAGTTTTTCGCAGAATATGGAAAAACAGTGGGTCAGATTTTGTTGACCAAGGATGATTTGGCTGACAGACGTAGACATCTGAATGCGAGACATACACTGTTTGCTCTGCTGCAATATGGAGCGATTCCCATCATCAATGAGAATGATACTGTGACGGTGGATGAAATCAAGTTTGGCGACAATGATACGTTGGCAGCTCTGGTGGCCACGCTGGTCGATGCGGACCTGTTGGTCTTGCTGTCAGATATTGAGGGCCTTTATACCGAAAACCCCAAAGAAAACCCTGATGCAACGTTGATCAAAGAAGTCAGGGAAATTGACGAGGGGATTTTCTCTTTGGCCGGTGGCAAGGGGTCCAATCTGGCCAGCGGGGGGATGCAGACCAAGATTGGAGCAGCCAGAATTGCTACACAAGCAGGCATTCCTATGGTGATTGCCAATGGGGAACATATTGGCATCCTACGCCGTATCCTCAATGGGGAGGAGTGCGGTACTTTCTTTCGGGCCAATGATCTCAAAGTGAAAAATCGTAAATGCTGGTTGGCATGGAGTGCCCAATCCAAAGGAGTCATCATGGTTGATGAAGGTGCTTATCATGCCATATACAAATCGGGGAAGAGCCTTCTCTCTATAGGGATTGTATCCGTGCAGGGAAAATTTGAAGTGGGTAGCGTCGTGTCCTTACGCAATCATTTGGGTATGGAATTTGCCAAAGGAATCGTGAACTACTCTTCCGAAGATTTGGAAAAAATCAAAGGCAAACGTACCTATGAAATTAAAAATATCTTAGGGGAAAAAGATTATGATGCTGTGGTGCATCGTGATAATTTATCACTAAACTAAGGAGGCTCCATGCTGAGAGACGAAATCTATGACCAAGGGAAACGGGCCCGAAAAGCGGCACGTGTAATGGCGAGCTTGCGTGTGACGCAGAGGAATGAGGCGTTGCGTTGGATGGCAGACGCTTTGATGAGTCATCAGGAAAGTATCATAGCGGAAAATAAAAGGGATTTGGCAGCCGGTGAGAAGGCAGGGCTGAGTGCGGCTTTGCTGGACCGACTGAGGCTCGATCATGCACGAATTGAATCCATGGCCCAAGGTTTGTTGAAACTGATCGATTTGCCCGATCCGGTAGGTCAGACAGATCGAATGTTTCAAAGACCCAATGGTTTGGAAATTGGGAAAGTGCGCGTACCATTGGGCGTGGTTGGCATGATTTATGAAGCCAGACCCAATGTCACTGTCGATGCCGCTGGTCTTTGTATCAAAACCGGCAATGCGGTTCTCTTGCGAGGGGGCTCTAGTGCGGAGCATTCCAACAAGATCCTAAGCAGTGTGATCGCCCAGGCTGCTGAGAAGGCAGGATTGCCTCCTGGATGTATTCAATCGATTGAATCGACAGACCGGGAAGCTGTTGGTATCATGCTCACGATGAATCAATATCTGGATGTACTCATACCACGTGGCGGAGGGAGTCTTATTCAACATGTGGTCAATCATGCGACGGTGCCGGTGATTGAAACAGGAACCGGGGTTTGTCATGCTTATGTAGATGAGGAGGCAGATCTGACGATGGCCGTTGATATTGTGAACAATGGGAAAACACAGCGTCCTGGGGTCTGTAATGCCTTGGAAACCGTCTTGGTTCATCGCTCTGTAGCCTCGAAATTTCTACCCATGCTAGAAAAAAAATTCAAGGAACAAAACGTAGTCATACGAGCATGTGAGACATCTGCTCAATATTTGGAAGAATGTGAATCTGCCACAGAAGAAGATTATGCTACAGAGTATCTGGATTATATCATCACAGCGAAGGTGGTGGACGATATCCATCAGGCCATGGACCATATTGCTGCATATGGAACGCATCATTCTGATGTTATCATTACAGCATCCTATGCCAAGGCCAGAATGTTTTTGGCTGAGGTCGATTCTGCTGCTGTATATGTGAATGCCAGCACCAGATTTACTGATGGGGAGATGTTTGGATTTGGTGCGGAAATAGGCATCAGTACCCAAAAACTGCACGCCAGAGGCCCTATGGGGTTAGAAGAGTTGACCACCTATAAGTATGTTATTTATGGCAATGGCCAGATTAGGGAATGACATGGAAAAGGATGCGTTGTGTAGGATAGGGATTATGGGGGGCACGTTCGACCCGATTCATTTTGGCCATCTGGTTTTGGCACAAAGTGTTCAGGATACATTGGGTTTGCAAAAAATTCTGTTTATTCCTACAGGAGACCCGCCTCACAAAAAGCATCAGTCTGTTACGGATGCTGCGCGAAGACTAGAGATGGTCCAGTTGGCCATTGAAGATAATCCGGGTTTTGCATGTTCACCGATGGAGGTGGATCGACAAGGATATAGTTATACAGTCGATACCTTGGAGCAGTTGAAGGTCCAATACGGCTCAATGTGCGCTCTGTACTTCATTACGGGAGCAGACGCCATTGTTGATATTTTGGTCTGGAAAGATGTCGCTCGCCTGGCTAAACTGTGTCAATTTGTGGCAGCGACCAGACCGGGCACAGACAAAGAGAAATTATCCAATTTTTTGGAAGATCTGCCTGGTTATTTGCAAAAGAAAGTGGAGATCATTCAAGTGCCGGCGTTAGAAATATCCTCCTCGGATATACGCAGACGCGTTGCCCAAGGAAGACCAATTACTTATCTTTTGCCAAAAAATGTAGAGAACTATATATGGGAAAATAAGTTGTACCAACAGGGTGTAGAATCCAATGAAACAAATGATTGAAACCTGGGAAGACATTGTTCGCAACACATTAAGCCCTTTTCGTCAGGCGCATACCCAAGGGGTTGTGGAGGTAGCCATGAAAATGGCATCAGCTTTTGGGCAAGATGGGCAAAGCGTTCACCTCGCAGCCTTGGTGCATGATGCGATGAGAGAAAAAGATCCGGATGTATTGTTGCTTATGGCTGAAGAGTATGGATTGATGATAGGAAGCCTGGAAAAAAAATACCCGATTTTGCTGCATGGCCCATTGGCTGCGGCCAAATTGAGAAGAGAATATGGGGTAACGGATGAGTCTGTGTTACAAGCCATCTCTGCCCATACGACCGGGGAAAAGGATATGGGTGTGCTGGCCAAAATTATTTATATTGCTGACATGATTGAAAAAAATCGGGACTATCCAGGGGTGGAACGGTTGCGAAAATTATCTTATAATAACATAGAGCTTGCTTTTGGGGCATGTTTGAAACACAATGTGCATCATTTGATTGAACGTGAGAGAAAGCTGCATAGGGATACGGTGGAGTGCTGGAATCAATTTGCGGATTAGGGAGGTAATCTTGGAAACAAAAGAAAAAGCAACAAGAATCGTATCATTGCTTGATGAAAAATTGGCCACGGATATTGTAACCTTAGGATTGGGCGAGGTATCCTTGATGGCGGATTATTTTATTTTGGCCACAGGAAAGAATACCCGTCAGACCAAAGCGCTTCAAGGTTATATTGAAGAGATGCTGACCCAAGAGGGCATCGAGCCTTTGCGGATAGAAGGCAGCAGCAAAGGGGAATGGATCCTGCTTGATTATGGCGATGTTATTGTACATCTGTTTACGGAGGAGCAGCGTGTTTATTATGATCTGGAGCGTTTGTGGAAAGATGCCAGCAGAGAAATTCTGGTTAAGTAAATGAATAGATTGTGAGGAGTATGGACTGTGGAAGAACGGTATAATTTTGACACGATAGAAACCAAGTGGCAAAAAGTCTGGGAAGAAAATGGACAATACAGCAGCCACGAAGACGCGACAAAGGAAAAGTATTACGTTTTAGAGATGTTTCCTTATCCTTCTGGCAATTTGCATATGGGACATGTGCGTAACTACTCGATTGGCGATGTGGTAGCTCGGTATAAGAAGATGGCGGGGTACAACGTGCTTCACCCCATGGGATGGGATTCCTTTGGATTGCCGGCTGAGAATGCTGCTATACAAAGAGGGGTACACCCTGCCAAATGGACACTCGCAAACATTGACAATATGAAGAAGCAATTGAAAAGTCTAGGCTTGGCTTACGATTGGGATCGCGAGGTGGCCACCTGTTTGCCGGATTATTACAAGGAGACGCAACGGATTTTCATTGAATTCTATCGGCAAGGATTGGTCTACAAGAAAAAGGCTGCCGTCAACTGGTGCCCAAGTTGTGCTACGGTTTTGGCCAATGAGCAGGTCGTTGAAGGGCGATGTGAGCGCTGCGAAACACCGGTGGAAAGGAAAGCCTTATCACAATGGTTTTTTAGTATTACTGACTACGCAGATCGTCTTCTTGATGATCTGGATACCTTGTCCGGATGGCCGGACAAAGTCAAAACCATGCAGAAAAACTGGATTGGCCGCAGTGAAGGCGCTGAGGTAATTTTTCATAGTGAGCAGGGGATTGCCATGCCCGTTTTCACCACCAGACCTGATACCCTATATGGTGTGACATATATGGTCTTGGCGCCAGAACATCCCTTGGTAGAGGAATTGACTTCAGAGGAGCATAAGGACGTGGTAGAAGCTTTTGTGCGTCAGGTTTCTTTGCAAAGTACAATTGATCGTGTGGCCGCGGATACGGAGAAAATGGGTGTGTTTACAGGTTCCTACGCCCTCAATCCACTGACAAACGAACGGGTGCCGATTTATCTGGCCAATTATGTTTTGATGGATTATGGTACAGGGATTGTCATGGCCGTACCGGCACATGATCAACGAGATTTTGAATTTGCGAGAAAATATGATATCGAGGTCAGGGTCGTCATTCAACCTGAAGGAGAGAGCATAGATGGGGAAACCATGACAGAAAGTTTCCCAGCTGTGGGCGTCATGGTGAATTCAGGTATATTTGATGGATTGCCATCCCAAGAAGCTCTAAGCCAGATCACTGCTCATCTGGAAGAGCAGGGTCTTGGGAAGGCCATGGTCAATTTTAGACTGCGGGACTGGTTGATCTCTAGACAACGATACTGGGGTTGTCCCATACCCTTTGTGAACTGCCCCAAGTGTGGTACAGTTCCTGTCAAGGAAGAAGATTTACCCATTTTACTTCCTACGGATGTGGAATTCAAGGTAGGGGGAGATTCTCCTTTGGCTGGCAGTGAAAGTTTTCGGGAGACAGTTTGTCCTATCTGTGGTGGGAAGGCAACACGTGAGATTGACACTATGGATACCTTTGTGGACTCTTCTTGGTACTTTTTACGTTATACCGATCCCCACAATACACAAAAACCATGGGATCGGTCTAAGTCGGATTATTGGATGAATGTAGACCAGTATATTGGTGGTGTGGAACATGCCATCTTGCATCTGATGTATGCCAGATTTTTCACCAAGGTATTTTATGATATGGGCTGGACGGCTGTTAGTGAGCCATTTAAAAACTTGCTTACCCAGGGCATGGTGCTGAAGGATGGGACCAAGATGTCCAAATCCAAAGGCAATGTAGTCAGTCCAGAGGAAATTATCGAAAAATATGGTGCTGATACAGCGCGTCTGTTTATTTTGTTCGCGGCTCCCCCGGAGAGAGATTTGGAATGGAATGAAAAGGGCGTTGAAGGTTGCTATCGCTTCCTCAATCGTGTATGGAGATTGTTTTATGGTCTGCAGGACACGTTGAAAAATAGGGAAGCCCATGACCAGGCCAGTAGTTTGGCGGACAAAAAATTGAGGGCATTGCTTCATGGTACCATGAAGAAAGTGACCTCGGATGCTGGTGGTCGATTCAATTTCAACACAGCCATCAGTTCCTTGATGGAATTGGTGAATGGTCTTTATCATTATACGGAAGAAGTCGCCATAGAAGAACAAAATCACTCCCTGCTGGTGTATGCTCTGTCTCAGTTGGTCTGTATGCTGGCCCCCTTTACACCCCATATTGCGGAAGAAATATGGCATCAGATGGGACACGATACTTCGGTCCATTCAATGTCCTGGCCTGAGTTTGATGAACAGGCATTGGAACTCGATGAAATTGAGATACCCATTCAGATCAATGGAAAATTGAGGGATAAGATTTTGGTGTCCAAAGATCTTTCTGAAGAAGAAATCAAGGCTTTGGTTATGTCCAGAAAACATGTTAAAGAGCATATGGAAGGGAAACAGCTTCGGAAGTATATTGTTGTTCCGGGCAGATTGGTCAACATAGTGGTGCAGTAGGAACAGATAGAAGGAGCGCTGTAGGAAGCGCTCCTTTTTTGTGTATGACGGGCATGCCGTC
>DIET01000022.1 GCA_002418765.1 Peptococcaceae bacterium UBA5767
CCTTAAACCGCTCGGACACCTCTCCCTACACTTATCTTTGGGGTCATGCAAGCTAGATTATAGCATTGAAAAAAACGCTTTGTCAACCGCTTTGCTTCATTTAATGAAGCGCAAGCCACCCATATAGGCAACGAGTGCGTCAGGAACTTTGACGCTTCCATCTTCTTGCTGATAGTTTTCCAAAATAGCGGCTACCGTTCGTCCAATGGCCAAACCAGAACCGTTCAGCGTATGTACGTATTCCGGTTTTCCTTTTGGTTCACGACGGAACTTGATGTTGGCCCGTCTGGCTTGGAATTCCTCAAAATTTGAACAAGAAGAAATTTCGCGGTATCCGCCATAACCCGGCAAATAAACTTCCAGATCTATCGTTTTGGCAGAGCTAAATCCTACATCCTTACTACATAATGAAATAAGACGATAGGGCAATGCCAATCGTTCCAGCACCATGGCAGCATCCGCAACCAAACGATCTAAAGCAGCATAGGAGTCCTCCGGACGAACAAACTGAACCATCTCTACTTTATTGAACTGATGCTGCCGAATGAGCCCCCGGGTATCCTTGCCGGCAGAACCAGCTTCCGCCCGAAAGCATGGCGTGTACGCCGTAATGGATTGAGGCACCTGATCAGGCTCCAAGATTTCTTGTGCATACAAATTGGTCAACGGCACTTCAGCAGTGGGGATCAGATAATAGTCCGTATCTTCCACATGGAACATATCCTCAGCAAATTTGGGCAACTGCCCTGTTCCCTGCATACTGGCCGTATTCACCATAAAAGGAGGAACAAATTCCGTATATCCTTGCTCATCAACATGTAAATCCAGCATGAACCCAATCAAAGCTCTCTCCAGACGGGCTCCTGCACCCTTCATGTAAACAAACCGTGCTCCTGTCACTTTGCCGGCACGAGCTGGATCCATAATATCCAAAGCTTCCCCTATTTCCCAGTGCTGACGTGGTATAAAATCAAATACCGGTATCTCTCCTATCCGGCTGATTTCCACATTGTCTTCTTCTCCTTCACCCTGCGGTACCGAATCATGCAGCATATTGGGCAATTCTAACATCAATGCTTCCATTTCCAAATCCAGTTTTCTAATATGTTCATCCAAGGTAGCAATCTCATCACCTAGCTGGCGCATCTCTTCCATCAGCACGGACGGTTCTTCACCGGATATTTTCATCTTTCCTATACGCTTAGAAACCGTATTTCTCTGGCTTTTTTTACTTTCTACTTCTCCTAGCAAAAGCCGTTTTTCTTCATCCAAAAAAACCAAATGATCAATGTCAACAGACACGCCACGGCGTATCAAATTGGCTTTGACTTTTTCTGGATATGTTCGTACAAAACGAATGTCAATCATGATATCCTCCTGCCCGGCCAATGAGTGCCTTGGCACATCGATCTGCCGTTTCAATAATATTTTTTTCATCCATTCCCAAGAACTGATGCTGCTTGATTATAGCTATACCCCCGATATAAACGTCTGAAATGGCCTCCGGGCCAGAAGAATAAACCAAGGTGGCTACTGGATCATGCATGGGTACAGTGGTGAGCGTCGATAAAGGGTCCAACAAAAAGAAATCTGCCTTTTTCCCGACTTCCAGCGATCCGATATCCTTCTCTTTACCCAACGCTCTGGCACCGCCCATGGTAGCCATGTCGAGAACTTCCATTGCCGAAACGATATCGGGAGTTCGATGTGCCACCTTTTGTAACAATGCGGTTACCTTCAACGTTTCCAGCATATTTAAGGTGTTGTTGCTGGCCGCCCCATCTGTGCCCAACGAAATAGGAATGTGGTGATCGCGCAAAGAAGACAAAGGGCAAATCCCTGAAGCAAGAATCATGTTGGACAAAGCATTGTGGGACACCGATGCGCCACAATCAGCAAGACGCTGTATATCCTGGTCATCGACCTGAACAAAATGAACAGCCAGAAACCGCTCATCCAGCAGACCACTATCTTGAAGATCTTTCCACAAATCGCGCCCATACTCTTCATGCCAAATCTGTTGGTCACTATTTGTTTCCATAAGATGCATGGTCACAGGAAAACGTTCTTTTCGGCAAAAGGCGCCCAGTCGAAACAGTTCCTCGGGATTCATACACCAATTCACTGCTGGTGCCAGCCATAAATCGACCTCTGAACCGACCAATTTCTCTCGTAAACGCAATGCATCCGCAAACACCACATCCAGTGGCTCGCGCAACAAGGCCGGTACAAAAAGAGAAGACACGTTGAATCCCCGACCAAAAACCAAACGCATTTTTAATTCCTTGGCACTATCTATGATCACATCTGAAGCTTGCTTGACAGGATGAACATAAGCGTAATCAAGCAATGTCGTGGTACCACTGCGTATGGCTTCCATCATGCCGGCCAATGCCGCTGCTTTCAGATCTTCCTCGGTCATATAGGGTGCATAGCGCCCAATGCTTGCCGTCCACCAATCCTCCATAGCCCGGTCTGGACCGATGCCCTTGAGAAGACTCTGAAACAGGTGGGCATGCGTATTAACGAGACCAGGAAACATCACTTTTCCATGAAAATTTTCCACTTCAGCCTGCAAAGCATGAGCCTGTTTCTCGATCAACTTGGCAGCACCTAGCGCAATGATGCGGTCATCTTCCCATAAGATGCCCGCATCACGAAATATTTCTTTTTTTCCATTCATGGAGACAATGGTACCGTGAAGAAATGCTTTGATCATGCGTCAACCTCAGCCTCATCCTCATCTTCGCGGATAGCCACCCTAGCTACAGCCACCACTTTATCTTCGTCTCCCATATTCATCACCCGTACACCTTGCGTCACACGACCAATTTTAGAAATGTCAGCAACAGGTTCCCGAATAATCAGCCCTTCCTTAGAAATCAGCATAATATCATCACCTTCATTGATGATCATCAAACAAACCAAAAGTCCATTACGCTTGGAACCCTTGATGGTGAATACACCTTTTCCACCTCGAGTCTGCCTACGGTATTCCGTCAGATTGGTTCGTTTGCCATATCCATTTTCACTCACAACCAGCAAATCAGCATTATCATTGACCACATCAACACCAATAACTTCATCCTGTTGATCCAAGGTGATGCCCTTCACGCCTCGGGCCGTACGACCCATTTGTCTTACATCCTCTTCTGAAAAACGAATACTGTAGCCCTGCCTGGTTCCCATGATGATTTCTTTACTGCCATCTGTCAGATTCACACTAATCAGTTCATCGTCATCGTCCAGTGTCAGAGCAATGATGCCATCCTTGCGATTGGTGTCATACGCCTGCAGACTCGATTTCTTCACAATACCTTTACGGGTAGCCGTAAACAAATACTGATCCTCATAGAACTCCTTGATGGGTATAACCGCTGTCACATATTCACCTTTATTTAAATTGAGCAAATTCACAATAGCGGATCCCTTGGCTGTCCGACCGGCTTCTGGCAACACATGCACTTTCAATCGCATCACTCGACCAGTATTGGTGAAGAACATCAAGAAATGGTGCGTCGTAGTGATAAAGAGATGCTCTACAAAATCCTCATCTTTCTTGGTCAGTGCCTTGACCCCTTTGCCGCCTCGTTTCTGACTGCGATACGTGTTAGCGGGAAGTCGCTTGATATAGCCACGGTGGGTAATGGTGATGACGGCATCCTCTTCAGCAATGAGATCTTCTATTTCCAAATCGCCTTCATCAGCAATGATGGCCGTTCTTCTGTGATCACCGAAACGCTCGCGTACCCGGGCAAACTCCTCCTTGATAAGTCCCATCAACAACAATTCATCCGCCAAAATTCCCTGGAGATAACCGATGGTCGCTAACAGTTCCTTGTACTCATCATCCAGCTTATTACGCTCTAGAGCCGTCAATCTAGAAAGCTTCATGTCCAAAATGGCCCGGGCCTGAATGTCGCTCAACCCAATTTCTTCCATCAAAGACACCCTGGCCAGATCAACATCCTGAGAGCCACGAATGATTTTAATGATTTTCTCAATATTGTGAAGTGCCAACAGGAGGCCTTCCACAATATGGGCTCTGGCCTGTGCTTTTCTTAGCTCAAATTCTGTCCGCCTGGTAAACACGATCTTTTGATGTTCCAAATAATGATAAAGAATTTGTTTGATATTAAGCACCAATGGCTTGTTGTTGACCAGTGCCAGCATAATAATACTAAACGTCGTTTGCATCTGGGTATGCTTGAACAACTGATTGAGAATAACATCAGCATTCACACCCCGTCTTAGCTCAATAACGACACGCATTCCATTTCGGTCTGATTCATCCCGCAGATCCACAATCCCGTCAAGCTTCTTATCACGTACCAAATGAGCAATGGTTTCAATCAATTTGGCTTTGTTTACCTGATAGGGGAGTTCATGAATAATAACACGCTCTTTCCCATTGTTCATGTGCTCAATGGTATTCTTGGAACGAACCTTCAAAGAGCCCCGACCAGTATGATAAGCATTGTAAATCCCTTCGATGCCCATGATGATGCCCGCTGTTGGGAAATCCGGACCTTTGATATGCTCCATCAACTCCCGAATCGTAATCTCTGGATGATCGATCAAGGCATTTAGGGCATCCAATACTTCCCCCATGTTGTGTGGTGGGATATTGGTAGCCATGCCCACAGCGATACCCGATGAACCATTGACCAGAAGATTGGGAAATCTAGCCGGCATCACGGTTGGTTCCTTCAAACTTTCATCATAGTTGGGTGCGTATTCCACCGTTTCCTTGTCGATATCACGAAGTAGTTCCATCGCCACTTTGGACATTTTGGCTTCCGTATACCGCATCGCAGCAGCAGAATCACCATCAACAGAACCAAAGTTGCCATGACCGTCAACCAACATATAACGATATGAGAAATTCTGTGCCATCCTGACCATCGTGTCATACACTGCACTGTCACCGTGTGGGTGGTACTTGGCCAGTACATCACCAACCACCCAAGCTGATTTCTTGTATGGTTTGTCTGCCGTCATACCGGTTTCATACATCGAATACAAAATGCGCCGATGCACTGGTTTCAAACCATCCCGGACATCCGGCAAAGCCCTTCCTACAATGACACTCATAGCATAATCGATGTAAGATTTTTTCATTTCATCTTCAAGATTCACTTGAAGTATTTTCCCGTGTAAATATTCCACTGATTCTGTCTCCCTATCTACATACTATTGTTCATTATATCCTAAAATCAACGATGTTTCTATCCTCTCAAACGGCTTATAGCCTGTATAAGTTCGTCCCCGGACGGAACAGGAATATCCTGCCACTGGCCGTTTCTTTGCATCCTAAGTTCCTTATTCTCAAACCGGCCAATCACAAAAGCCGGTATGCCGTGTTCTTGCAAATGCCTAACCACGTTTTGTTCATCTGGTGTAGCAATAAGAAGCGATCCACTAGAGATGAGTCGTAAAGGATCCAAATCCAATGCCTCACAGATTTTGCGAGTCGAAGCAGGTATAAAAATTTGATCTGCCTGTAACGTAAGACCAAGTGAAGAAGCTTGCGCCAATTCATAACACGCTCCGAGCGTACCACCTTCTGTCACATCATGCATGGCATGGATCTCAAAATCTCTCACGAGCAATGCTTCCTGACGAATACTGATCCATTCCATCATCTTCAGCCCTTCCTGATACTCTTTTTCACTGAGGATGCTTTTCATTGCATCGGGATAATCAGCACATAAAATGGCCGTTCCTTCTATGCCGGCACCCTTGGTCAGAATCAACCCATCATGCTCACGCACACCATCGGATCGAAGCAATTGACTTTTTGTAGCCCGACCTATGGCTGTGACACTAATGATATTCTGGGTTAACCCCGGTGTTGTCTCTGTGTGGCCACCTACAATTTCTACGTTCATTTCCTTGGCCCCACGATGCGCTGAGGCCATGATTTGTTGAGCTGTTTCAGGCGTTTCATCTTCTGCCAAAAGAATTGTCAGCAAAATGGCCACGGGCTCAGCCCCATTAGAAAGAACATCATTGCAGGAGACCAAAACCGAAAGATATCCACTTTCTACTTCTGCGTTGGTGATGGGGTCTGTCGATAAGACAACCAAATCACCATGCAAATCCAAAGCAGCACAGTCTTCTCCCACCAAAGGCCCCAGCCGGGTTTCCTTTCTCCGGGTGCCCAAATATGGAAAAATCCATTGTTTCAGTTCATCCGGGCTCAGTTTTCCTGTGGCCATGATGACGCTCCTTCCATTTTTTCAGCCAACCTCATCCATTGGTCCACCATATCTTCCAGGTTGCTTTTCTGGTGCTCCAACGTCTGATGAATTTCCTGTAGTTTACTGTAATCCTCCGCACAACCCAGCAGTGCTTTTTCTAAATGAACAATCTCTTGCTCTAGCAAAGGGATGGCTTCTTCCAACCTAGAAAATTCCTTCTTATCCATATAGGATAATTTGGTGTCACCCTCCCTTTGTTCTGCTAAGGTCTTTGGTTTTTCTTCCGTTTTGTTTGCTTTTTTTTCTTTCGCCCCTTGCTCTTTTTTAAGCAAATAATCATTATAGTTTCCACTGTACCGCCGAATAGCGCCATGGCGGGTAAATTCAAATATGCTGTTTACACTTTTGTTTAAAAAAGTACGGTCATGTGAGACCACCAGCAAAATACCGGGAAAGTCACACAAAAAATCCTCCAACACCAATAAGGTGTCCAAATCCAAGTCATTGGTTGGCTCATCTAGCAAAAGAACGTTGGGCTCATCCATCAGTACATTCAAAATCGCCAAACGTCTACGCTCTCCACCAGAAAGCTTTTCTACTTTGGTTTGCTGTTTATCACGAGAAAACAGGAATCGTTCCAGCCACTGAGCTGCCGATACTTCCTTATTCCTTGCATCCAAACTGTAGTGTTTTTTCTGAATTACGGTCTGCATCAACGTCAACGATTCATCCAGTTGCTCCAAATGTTGCATCAAGAAACCAATCCGCAACGTCTCCCCTCTCACAATGGTTCCGTGATCTGGTTCTATGCTTTCTGTGAGAAGCTTAAGAAAGGTCGTTTTTCCGGTACCATTGGGACCCACCAATCCGATGCAATCCCCTTTTTTAAAGGTATAAGTAAAATCCTTGATTACCATCTTGTTCTGGAAAGATTTGCTTACGTGCTCAAGTTCAATGATTTTTTTACCGAGCCTCTGCATGGGAAAAGACAAATCCATGTCCCGTTCTCGGTTATACTGAACCTCTTTTTCCAAGTGAACAAATCGCTCCGATCTGGCTACTTGCTTGGTTCCTCTACCTTGCACACCACTGTGTATCCAATCTAGCTCCTGACGATACAAGGCTTGTTTCTTGTTCATCTGTTCCTCAAAAACACGCAATCGCTCTTCCTTTTTTGTCAAATAATGCTGAAAGTCTCCTTGGTGTACATAAAGCTTACCCCCATCGAGTTCAAAAATTTTCTGACTCACACGGTTCAGAAACTCCCTGTCATGGGTTACCATCAGCAAAGCAGTTTTTCTTTTTTGTAGTTTATTTTCCAACCACAGTATGCTTTCCAAGTCCAAATGATTGGTAGGCTCATCCAACAAGAGCAAATTGGCCGGTCGAATTAAGGCTCTGGCCAAGGCCAACCTTCTTTTCTGTCCCCCCGACAACGTTTCTACTTTTTGCTGCCAGTCGGTAAAACCCAATTGAGAGAGGATATTTTTTACCTCTTCCTCCATGTTCCAAAGATGAAGGCGCTCCATGACATCCGTTTGTTTCTGCAGTCGATCTTGCCAAATGGGATCTGTGGGATACATATTGCATTGCTGTAAAAGCCAGGTGTATTCCTTCAATTCATCTAGTTCGGCAGAACCATGATCAAAAATTTGTTCCAACACCGTCAATCCTGCTTGAAACTGAGGGTTTTGCTCCAAATATTCCCATTGACAAGCTTGATTTTTCATAATCTTTCCAGCATCAGGCGCCACGACACCAGCCAAGATAGCCAGTAATGTGGACTTTCCCATGCCATTTTGTCCCACCAAGGAAATTTTTTCACCCTCCGCAATACCAAAGGACAGATCGCGTAAGAGCACTTTTTCATCATAGGCTTTGCTTATTCTATCAACTGCAATCAAATTCATAGTTTTCCCAATCAATGAAAGGGGCTCTGTGAGAGCCCTTTAGATGTCCAAATTCTGCACTCTTTTGGCATTTTCCTGAATAAAATCCCGTCTGGGCTCTACCTTGTCTCCCATGAGTATGGTGAAAATTTCATCAGCTTCAATCGCGTCTTCAATGCCAACCTGCAACAGAGTTCTCTTTTCCGGGTCCATGGTGGTATCCCAAAGTTGCTCTGGATTCATCTCACCGAGACCTTTGTAGCGCTGAATATTGACCCTATCCGAATCCATCTCTTTGTAAATCACACTCATTTCTTCATCAGAATAGGCATACACCTCGGTTTTGCCTTTTTTGAGCTTAAACAATGGTGGTTGGGCAATATAAACATATCCCTGTTCTACCAGCGGCTTCATATAGCGATAAAAGAACGTAAGCAACAAGGTACGAATATGTGCGCCATCCACATCCGCGTCTGTCATAATGATGGTCTTGTGATAACGGGCTTTTTCAATATTGAATTCATCGCCAATCCCTGTCCCGAAAGCAGTAATCATGGCACGAATTTCATCATTGTTTAATATCTTATCCATTCTGGCTTTCTCTACATTGATAATTTTCCCCTTCAAGGGCAAAATGGCCTGAAAACTCCGGTCCCTGCCCTGTTTGGCTGAACCGCCTGCAGAGTCACCCTCCACGATATAGATCTCACACATAGAAGGATCCTTGATTGAACAATCAGCGAGTTTGCCGGGCAAACTAGAAATCTCCAATGCGCTTTTTCGCCGTGTCAATTCTCGGGCCTTTCTGGCTGCTGTTCGGGCTCTGGAGGAAATAATGGATTTTTCAATGATTTTTTTGCCTATTGCTGGATTTTCTTCCAGAAACGTAGCTAGGGTCTCGCCCATCACCGTCTCTACAATACTGCGGACCTCGGAATTGCCCAGTTTTGTTTTGGTTTGTCCCTCAAACTGAGGATCCTTCACTTTCACCGAGATCACTGTAGTGATCCCTTCTCGGATATCTTCCCCCGTCAATTTAATTTTGTTATCTCTAATCAGGTTTTTCTTTTCTGCATAACTGTTCATGACGCGGGTCAGCGCTGCCTTAAAGCCGATTTCATGCATCCCACCCTCTGTGGTATGAATATTGTTGGCATAGGATAGGATGTTTTCGATGTATCCATCATGGTAGCCAATGGCCACTTCGACATCGGTTCCATCTTTCTCTGCATGCATATAAATCGGTTTTTTATAAAGAACATCTTTATTGCGGTTCAAATGCGACACGAAATCCACAATACCGCCCTCATGGCAAAATTCTTCCTTGCTTCCATCCCGCTCATCTTTCAAAATAATGCGTAATCCCTTGTTTAAATAGGATAACTCCCTCAATCGGTGTGACAATGTTTCAAAATCATAAAGAACTTCATCAAAGATATCGGCGTCTGCCTTGAAGCGTATTTCCGTCCCCGTTCCCTTGCATTGACCGATGGTTTCCAATGTGGAAGTGGTTTTGCCTCTGGCAAAGGTCTGATGATAAATCTTGTCATCCCTTTTTACCTTGACTTCAAGCCATTCCGAGAGAGCATTCACCACGGACATACCTACACCATGCAGTCCTCCCGACACCTTGTATCCGCCACCACCAAATTTGCCACCAGCATGCAATATGGTCAACGCAACTTCCACTGCAGGTTTTTTTAGTTTGGGATGCATATCAACTGGAATACCCCGGCCATTGTCCTGCACTTTTATAATATTATCTTGTTCAATGGTCACTTCGATTTTTTCACAATAACCAGCCAATGCTTCATCAATACTATTGTCCACAATTTCATAGACCAAATGGTGCAATCCTCGGGCACTGGTGGTACCAATATACATCCCTGGTCTTTTTCTTACTGCTTCGAGTCCTTCCAAGACTTGAATCTGACTTGCATTGTATGAATTATCCTGAACCGTCTTCTTGGATGCCATATTTATTCCTCTTTCTTGTGAATTCTCATCAATTATACCACAAAATGAACGACAATTTCAGTACAGAAAAAAAACACTTCCATCGTTTCGATCAAAGTGTTTTATATGATTTTCCCGTCTTTTATAATGAATTCTTCAAAATGCAGAGTCTGGCTTCGCATATCTTCTGCATCTGTACAAGTAATGAACGTCTGAATGTTTTGATTTACCAACCGAAGCAAACTTTCTCTGCGCGTACCATCCAGTTCCGACAGGACATCATCCAACAATAATACAGGATATTCACCTTCGTGAAACTGGATATAATCCGCTTCTGCCATTTTTAAACTCAAGGCTACAGTACGTTGCTGGCCTTGTGATCCATACGTTTTCGCAGAATGTCCATCGATGGTGAGCTCTAGATCATCGCGGTGAGGACCGAGGGTACTGTAGCCTCGATTGACATCTTCTTGTCTTCGCTCTTGTAGGGCTTTAAGATAGTCTTTTTCTGTCAAGCCACATACATCCCCTGGTAGATTGCAGAGATATCTCAGGGACAATTTTTCCTTACCATCGGTCAATTGATCATGTGCCTTGGCAGCCAATGGATTTAGCTTGTCCAATATGGCCAGACGGCGTTGGAGAATAAATAAACCACAAACAGCCAGCTGATCATCGTAGACCTGTAATAAGTCATCTTCTTCGTAACGTTGCCTCATTGTTTTCAATACATGATTTCTTTGCTGAATGATTTTTTTGTATCGATACAATTCTCGAGCGTATTGTCTATCGGTCTGTATGAGTTCATCGTCTAAGAATTTTCGTCTATGGTCTGGTGATCCTTTCACCAACGCCAGATCTTCCGGTGAAAAGATAACCGTTAAAAACGTGCCTGCCAGTTGATCCAAAGATTGGAGGGGTGTCTCATCCAAGAGCACTGTTTTTTTCCCCTCATGATACGTCAATGTGATTGTATGTTTTTCATTCTTTTGGGAAACAATGGCTTTGATACGGAAATAAGGCTGCTCCCAACGCATTAGTTCTTTATCCTTATTGTGGCGATATGAACAAGCTCGGCTTAAATAATAAATAGCATCTAAAAAATTGCTTTTCCCTTGTGCATTTTCACCTTGAAAAACATTGATGTTTTCACCAAACATACAATCCTGGGAAGCATAATTGGTAAAATTTTGCAGATAGATGCGCTCTAATCTCATAAATCGCCAGAATTCTCCCCTATGACTTCAATCGGTTCTGCGTAACCCGCAATGGTCACCACATCATGTGGATAAATCTTCTTCTTTCGCTCCAAAACCCGTTGCCCTTGGACAAATACTTGACCAGTAGAAATCAACATTTTTGCTTCTCCTCCACTGGAGACCACTTGGGCCCATTTTAACAGAGCATCCAGAGCAATCCAGGGTGTTTCAATTTTCTGTTTCATCAGCTCAACCGGATAGGCAGAACCAAGAATAAAGATTGATCTTGTCCATCGACAGGACGAAGAATCCCCGGGCTTAGCTCTGTGGTAAGATCAATTACAATTTCTTCTGTATCAATCACCCGCAATACATCCAGAAGATATCGGGCATTGAAACCAATATCTAAGGTTTTTCCCTCTAAAAAAACAGGAATCATTTCTTCGAGTTCTCCAATTTGTGAAGATTTGCTGGAAATATCCATGACCTCTTCTTGGATGGAAAGTTTTACCGTATTGTGCTTTCGTTTGCTGAGATCATCTCGTGACAATAATGATGCTCTTTCCAGAGAATCATTCAATTCTTTTCGTAAAACCCGCACTCTGGTTGTAAATTCTTCTGGGATCACCTGTTTGTAATTCACAAATTTTCCCTCAATAAGTCTGGATGTGATTTTGATATGATCCGCCTCAAAGAGAATTTTGTTTTTATCCAAATATATCGTGACTTCCCCTTCATCCATATTAAAAATACGGCTGATCTCAATCAAACTTTTGCTGGGAATAATAATGGATGTATTAAAGTCTGACGGTTCCTTGTCCAATCGCACCTCTGTATAGGCCAAACGATGGGTATCGGTCGCTACCAATTTCAATAAATTGCCATCCGTGATTTCCAACAAAATACCGGTAAAAATCGGTCTCGTGTAATCGCTTGAAGCAGCTATGGAAACATTGCGAATCGCTGCAATCAGCTTGTCTTTGGGCAAAGATAACATATTTTTCTCTTCGAATTGCTGCAAAGGAGGAAATTCATCTGCACTGAAAGCATTGAGCATCACTTCTGATTTTCCATACCCTATTCGAATCTGACCATTGTCTCCCTCTTCAATATGTAGTTCAATATTAGGAAGTTTTTTAACCAATTCCACAAAATACCTTGCTGGTAATACAGTGGAGCCATTTTCTGATACATTGGCAGAAAGAACACACTCAATACCAATCTCCAAATCTGTGGCTTTAAGAATAATGTTTTGATCTTTGGATTCCATATAAATGCCAGACAAAATAGGTGGCAAAACGGATTTGGTGGATATGGCACGTTGAACGATTTGCACACCTTCTAAAAAAGAAGCTTGATCTATGGAAAATTTCATGGCAGTCTCCTATCTTTCTTCTTGTATAAATATAGTCTTAGTAGTATGGCCTGTTGGTTTGTTGAAAAAAAGGATGAGCCGTTCGGCCATAGGCTTTTTATTGTGGATAAACTGTGGATAAATAGGATAAGTTTTGGCTTTTATCCACAGTTAGGTGTTTTTAATTTGTTTCTCCAATGTTTTCACAATATTTTTAAGATCGCGATTTTCTTTCACTTCACTACCAATTTTATCACAAGCATGAATCACAGTTGTGTGATCCCTACCACCAAATTCTTCTCCAATTTTTGGAAGCGACAAATCGGTCATTTCCCGGGACAAATACATGGCGATTTGCCGGGGAAATGAAATCGTGCGTGTGCGTTTTTTACTCTGAAAATCCTCTGATCTCAGATTATAGTATTCTCCCACTACCTCAATAATCCGATGAATATTGATTTGAGCTGCTTTGTGTGAAAGCATGACATCCTTCAGAGCAATCCCCACAATCTCATCAGTGATATCTTCTGTAGGTATATGATTGATTTGTGAATAGGCAACTACGCGAACCAAAGCTCCTTCCAATTCTCGTATATTGGTGCGAATCCGTTCTGCAATGGATGAAAGAACTTTGTCGGTTAGAATATAATCTTCTAAATCAGCCTTTTTTCTCAGAATCGCTACCCTGGTTTCAAAATCCGGGGTCTGAATATCTGTAATCAAACCCCATTCGAAACGGGAACGTAATCTGTCTTCTAAGGTAGGAATATCTTTGGGTGGTCGATCACTGGAGATCACAATCTGTTTGCTGGCTTCATGCAAAGCATTAAACGTATGAAAAAATTCTTCTTGGGTCCCTTCTTTTTTGGCCAAAAACTGAATGTCATCGATTAAGAGGACATCAATATTGCGGTATTTATTACGAAATTTTTCCGGGGTTCCATTTTTGATGGAGCTGATCAATTCATTGGTAAATTTTTCAGTGGAAACATACAAGACGGTGGCCTTTGGACTACGAGATAGGACCAAATGTCCAATGGCATGCATGAGATGTGTTTTCCCTAAGCCAACGCCACCATAAATGAACAAAGGGTTGTAGGCTTTGGCGGGTGTTTCCGCAACTGCCAAACAAGCTGCATGCGTAAAACGGTTGCTGTTTCCCACCACGAAAGTATCAAATGTATACTTGGATTGAAGAAAGGATGGTTTGGTTTGGGATGGTTTGGTGTCGGTAATATTGTTTTTTTGTTCTGTCCCTTTTTTCTTTTCTTGTAGGTATTCATCAGAACCCACGGGTATGAATCGAACCTCAACCGACATCTTCAGGATGTTTTCCAAAATGCCAGTGATGAGATTACTGAAACGTTCATCCAACCAGTTGGCCGCAAAATCATTGTGGCAAGAAACAGTAGCCATGTTTTCTTCTACGGAAATGAGTTGGGTTTTGTCGAACCAGGTCTTAAAGGTGGCCTCGGCAATGTCTTCTTTGATAAGGGATAAAGCAGTATCCCAGATTTCTGACAATGGATTGTGTTGGGTAGACGACATGTAGTGACCTCCAATAAATAATCCACAATATTTAGTCAATAGCTGTGGATAACCAGTTTTGTTCTTGTGGCCCATAAATTTCATCCACAGATTAATCCACGGAATGATGAAACAGTTTGGGTGAGTGATATATCTAGGTAATGGTGTTGATCATGATAGAATCCAGAAAAATAAAAAAGCCCTATGCTTGATAATATAAGGTTATTGGCAGATGGAAGAAGATAAAAAATTTCGAAATCATGGGGAATAGGGTTTCATGGAGCGTAACCTGTAAAAACAGTATAGCAAGGTTATCTGAATTTATCCACAAATTCAACAAAAAATCAGACAAGAAAATGTGTATAAGGATAACGTTATCCACAGATGTTCTTGTTTTTTTTATTGACAGATAAAGGATTACTGCATATAATTTTGGCATATGTCTTATCAAAGTAATGAAGTAAATTAGGATAGGGGGGAATCAAATTGAAACGGACTTATCAACCTAACAATAGGAAACATAAAAAAGTTCATGGCTTTAGAAGTAGAATGAGTTCAGCAAGTGGCAGAACCATCATCAGAAAGAGAAGAGCAAAAGGTAGAAAGAAACTTTCAGCATAAGGCCGCATATGTGGCCTTTTCCTTTATAGGCTGAATAGGGAGGCAGGATGCTACAACCAGAGCATAGACTTACAAAACCCAGAGAATTTTCTGTATTGTATCATCATGGTAGCAAGGAAGTGGGTAAGCATCTGGTAATCTATTATCTGAAAAAGAACCAGGCTGTCAATCGTTTTGGTTTTATTGTTTCAAAAAAAGTGGGCAATGCAGTGGTCAGAAACCGTATCAAGCGAAAGCTGCGAGAGATCGTACGGCATCACCCAGTGATGCATCAAAAAGGTTTTGATATGGTGCTGATCGCCAGATCGAATTGTGTGGATGCCGATTATCAGCGTATTGCTGCCGATGCCCATGCTTTATTTGCCAGAATTGGTTTTAGCAAAGAGAGTGATTTTCATGATTAAATATTTACTGGTTGCCCTGATTCGATTCTATCAGAAAGCTATATCACCATTTTTACAGCCACGATGTCGTTATTACCCGACATGTTCGCATTATGCTATTATGGCCATCGAAAAATATGGAGCCATCAAAGGCACACGCAAAGCCATATGGCGAATTATCCGCTGTAATCCTTTTTCCAAAGGTGGCGTAGATTATCCCTAAGGAGGTGAGCTGCTTTACGCAGTGACAATGACCAATTTCTTTTTAAGCATTATCGATGGGCTTTATGCCTTTACCGTATCCATTGGGATACCCAGTCATGGGTTGGCTATCATTCTTATTTCCATCATCGTCAAAGTGGTGATGTTTCCATTAACCAGAATGCAAGCCAAATCGATGAAAGCGATGCAGGAACTGCAACCCAAAATCGATAAAATCAAGAAACAGTACAGCAATGACAAAGAGAAACTGAATGTGGAAACGGCTAAGTTATATCAAGAAAATAAAGTGAACCCTATGGCCAGCTGTCTTCCTTTGTTGCTTCAATTTCCCATCATCATCGCTTTATTTAGTGCCATGAGGGCTTATTTCGTGCCAGAATTGAATGCAGGTTTTTTCTGGATTCCAAATTTAGGAGAACCTGATTTGTGGATTTTGCCGATATTGGCAGGATTGTCTACCTTTGTGCAGCAGAAAGTAACCATGGCTGGACAGACGCAGACGGGAAGTCAAGCTTCACAGCAGAAAACTATGCTCTATATCATGCCTGTCTTTATGGCGTGGATCAGTAGGAGTTTTCCTGCAGGTTTGGCGTTGTATTGGTTTATGTACAACGTAATCAGTACGATTGAACAATTGTTTATTCAAGGAAAATTGAAATGGAAACGTGGAGAGGAGACAGCCAAATAATGGAAAGCAAAGTATTTACTGCCAAAACAGTAGAAGATGCTGTCACCGATGCATTAAAAGAATTTCGTGTTTTGCGAGATGAAGTAGAAATTGAAATCTTGGCTGAACCCAAAAGTGGTTTGTTTGGACTGTTGGGAACCAAGGATGCAGCCATACGGGTAACCAAGATCGATAAGCCCAGCAAGAATGTGACAGCGATTGAATTTTTGGAAAACGTCTGCGAAGCCATGGGAATCGAAGTGAGCATCCAGGTAGAGGACAAAGGCGATTATACGTATCTTAGTATTCAGGGGAATGCGTTGGGTGTACTGATCGGACGTCGAGGTGAAACGCTGGATGCGCTGCAGTATCTTCTCAATCTGGCTGTCAACAGACAGACTGGAGAGAAACCACATATTATTTTGGATGTAGAAGGCTATCGCGACAAGCGCCGGGAAACGCTGGAGCGATTGGCTGGCAATTTGGCCAAGAAGGCCAAACGTACACAGCGAAGCATTGTGCTTGAGCCGATGAATCCGCAGGAAAGAAGGATTATCCATACTACCTTGCAGAATCATCCTTATGTTTCTACGGCCAGTGAAGGCGAAGAACCCTATCGCAAAGTGGTCATCAAACTAAAGTAAAGCCAAGCCCAGTAATTCGTTACTGGGCTTTTTAAGGAGAAAAATCATGGATACAACCATTGTGGCCATAGCGACGGCGCATGGACAAGGGGGTATTGGTATTGTGCGTGTCAGTGGGCCGGCGGCACTTTCACTGGTGGCGTCTTTGTTTCGGCCTTACAATGAGAAAAGCTGGGCCCATAGAAGGCCCAGACAACTCTATTTGGGCACCATTTCAGATCAGGGTCTAGATATCGACCAGGTGATGTGTGTTTATATGCCTTCGCCCAGAAGTTATACGGGGGAGGATGTTGTGGAGATACATTCTCATGGTGGTTCTTTGGTCCTGCATCGTATTCTGAGTGCTTTGTTGAAACAAGGTGCGGTCATGGCTGAGGCGGGAGAATTTACCAAACGAGCTTTTTTAAATGGACGTTTGGATTTGGTACAGGCTGAATCTGTAATCGACATTATTGAAGCCAATAACAATCAGGGACTCACCATGGCCTTGTCCCAGTTAAAGGGGAATTTGAGTGAGGAGATTGAGCGGTTGGCACAGATTCTTAAGCGCTTGATTGCTTTTTTGGAGGCATCACTTGATTTTCCTGAAGATGAAATTGATCGTTTAGACGATGAGATCGTAAGTGCTTCAGTCACTGAAGTGGAGGGTTCGATTCAGAGGCTTTTGGCTACCTATCAACAGGGTAGGCTTTATAAAGATGGTATTCGGACAGCGATTATTGGACGGCCCAATGTTGGCAAGTCCAGTTTATTGAATGTGCTATTACAGGAATCGAGAGCAATTGTCACGGATATGCCAGGCACCACACGCGATACCATCGAAGAGGTTCTTAATTTGGGGTCTTTATGTTTGCGTGTGGTGGATACAGCTGGTATTCGGGAAACTGTTGACGAAGTGGAAATGATGGGTGTAGCCAAATCTATTGAGGTGATGCAAGAAGCAGATCTGATCTTATGGGTCTTGGACGCCCAGGTTGGTCTAACACCACAAGATGAGATGTTGTACCAGCGTATTGAACGGACAGGGACGCCAGTCTTGGCTTTGTGGAACAAGATTGACTTGGTGGATCCCAGCCAAATGGATCCATGGCCACTTTCGGAGGTTGATGTGGTGCATATTTCTGCGAAATATGATACAGGTCTGGATAAGTTGCTACAGAAGATAGAAGCAAAGCTTACCATGGAGTCTATGTTGCCTGTTGATGGAAAGATGATCACCAGATATAGGCACTATCAGCTCCTACTGCAGGCAGAGGAAGACTTGCAAGCCTATGATTTGGCTGTCGCATCAGGTTTGCCCTTGGATTTTCAAAGCATTGATCTGCGATCAGCGTATGATCGACTTAATGAGATATTGGGCAAAGAGGGAACAGAAGAAATTTTTGATTTGATATTTAAAGAATTTTGTTTGGGAAAGTAGGTTGACCATGGCAGGATTGGAACGACAATTTCAAACCATTGTTATCGGTGCGGGGCATGCAGGTTGCGAAGCTGCTTTGGCCAGTGCTCGTCTTGGAGCAGATACCTTGCTTCTAACGTTGAACATTGACCATATTGCTTTGATGCCTTGTAATCCTTCTATTGGGGGACCAGCGAAGGGTCATTTGGTGCGTGAAATCGATGCTTTGGGCGGAGAGATGGGCAAGGTTACCGATCGTTCACTGATCCAGATTCGTATGCTGAATACCAGAAAAGGTCCGGCGGTTCGTGCATTGCGGGCGCAGGTGGATAAACTTGCGTATCAGCATCAAATGCGTAAGGCTCTTTTCTCGCAATCAGGTTTGACCATCAAGCAAGAAGCGGTGACGGAGCTTATGTACCACGAAGATGGGTCTGTTTCTGGCGTGAAGACAATATATGGCGCATCATATCATGCGCAGAGCATTATCCTGACCAGCGGTACCTACCTAAAGGGTAGGATCATCATTGGGGATCTTAAGGTAGAAGGAGGCCCCCAGGGACAGCATAGTGCTGAGAACTTGACTGCTTCACTGGAACGAAGGGGTATAGAGATTGGTCGATTTAAAACAGGGACTCCGGCACGAGTAGATCAGAGATCTGTCGATTTGGAGAAAATGGTACGACAACCTTCAGATGAAGAACCTTGGCATTTTTCATTTGAAGAAGTGGAGAGGCAGTCTTTTATGGTGCCTTGTTATTTGACCTATACCAATGAGGATACGCATGAGTTGATCCGTCAGAATATTCACAGGGCTCCCCTTTATTGTGGTCTCATCCATAGTTTGGGTCCCAGATATTGTCCATCTATCGAGGACAAGGTGATGCGTTTTCCCGATAAGAAGATGCACCAAATTTTTGTAGAACCGGAAGGTTATGAGTCGTCTGAGCTTTATATTCAAGGCTTGTCTACGAGTCTTCCTCTGGATGTTCAGGTACAAATGCTGCATACGATTCCGGGATTGGAACGAGCGGAAATAATCAGGCCAGCTTACGCCATTGAGTATGATTATGTCGATCCTGTACAGTTGCATTCTACCTTGGAAATGAAGGTCATTCCGGGTTTGTATTGCGCTGGTCAGATCAATGGTACTTCCGGCTATGAGGAAGCGGCAGCGCAGGGATTGGTGGCTGGTATCAACGCAGCGCGAAGGGTGAAAGGAGAGCCACCAATCATTTTAGAGCGTAGTGGCAGTTACATTGGTGTCCTGATTGATGATTTGGTGACCAAAGGGACCAATGAACCATATCGCATGTTTACTGCACGCTCCGAGTATCGGTTACTTTTGAGACAGGACAATGCTGACATGAGACTGACTCCCATGGGCTATGAGATAGGTCTTATTGCCAAGGAACGTTATTCCTTATTTTTACAGAAAATGGAAAATATAGAGATCGAAATAGAAAGAATTGAAGCCATCACAGTCAGTCCCAAAGAGGAATCCTTGCAGGCATATCTGCAAATGAAAGGTTCTTCTGCGCTTACTCAGGGGTATGGTTTACAGGAGCTGTTGAAGAGACCGGAACTGGACTATGACTTGGTCAGACAGTTTTATCCCTCACCTATGGAACTGAGTGCCGAGGAAATCGAACAAGTCACTTTGCAGCTGAAGTATGCTGGCTATATTGCCAAGCAGCGAGAGCAGATTCAGCGCTTTGCCAAGTTGGAGAAAAAGCAGTTGCCCCCTGATCTTGATTACGATGATGTTCGGGGCCTGACAACGGAGGCCAGACAGAAATTGCATAAAATGTGCCCTTTGTCGATAGGGCAAGCCTCGAGGATATCCGGTGTATCACCGGCTGATATCACCGTGCTACTGATTCATCTGGAAAAAAGAAAGCGAAGTAATGCAGAAACTGAAGAACGAATTAGCAAAATATAATATATTTCTCACGGAAGAACAGGAAGCAAAGATGGAGCAATTTTCTCACTTGTTTCAAGCTGTGAATGCTCAAATGAATTTATCCTCGATTCGAAATCCGAATGAAGTGGAAATGAAGCACTTTTTGGATTCCTTGCTCCTAGCCCATTATGGACAGATCGGCCAGCAGAAACAGCTTTTGGATTTGGGTACCGGAGGAGGATTCCCTGGTATTCCTATCAAGATTCAGCATCCGATGATGCATGTTTCCTTTTTGGATTCGGTGAAAAAAAAATTGAATTTTGTCCGAGAAGCCTGTTATAAATTACATATCGATGAAGTTTCTTTTTGTGATTTGCGTGCCGAGGAGGCAGGAAGAGGCCTTTGGCGCTCATCCCAAGATGTGGTGGTGGCCAGAGCCGTGGCGTATCTTCCGGTATTGCTTGAGTATGCGATGCCTTTGCTTAGGGTGGGCGGAACGCTGGTGGCGGCCAAAATTGATAGAGATGATGAGGAGCGTCGTGATTCCCAAAAGGCATTGCGGCTCCTGGGTGCGGAATTAACGTCCGTGCATCGGTATTCTATTCCAGGTGCAAAAGAGAGCCGCCAGGTGCTGGTTATCTACAAACACCGGGCTACAGATGATCGATTCCCTCGTGCCGTCGGGGTGCCAGCAAAAAGTCCGTTGAAGTGATATTTTGGCGAAATGTACTTCCGGTTCTATGCTATAATAAATCAAGCAGGGTTTGCTTGATTTTTTTTGTGGAGGATGCTTATGGGTAGAATTATTGCAGTGACCAATCAAAAAGGTGGCGTAGCCAAGACGACGACCACGGTAAATTTAAGCGCTTGTTTGGCCAGCATGGGCAAAAAAGTGCTTATAGTGGATTCTGATCCACAGGGCAATGCCACCAGCGGGATAGGCATCCAGAAGTATGAGCTTACGGAATGTTATTATGACGTTTTGATCAATGATGAGTCGGTGGATGCTTTGATTTTGCCTACATTGATTCCTGGTTTGGAGATTCTTCCAGCAACTTTGCAACTGGCGGGTGCGGAAGTGGAGCTGGTTGGGAAGAAGGAACGAGAATATTTGGCAAAAAAGGCTCTATTGTCTCAGAAGGACCGTTATGACTACATCTTGATGGATTGTCCTCCTTCTTTGGGTCTTTTGACTATCAATGCTCTGACAGCGGCAGATAGTTATCTTATTCCTGTACAGGCTGAATACTATGCCTTGGAGGGGCTTACCTTGCTGCTTAAGACGATTGATTCCATAAAGCGGTCGTCCAATCCAGGATTGCGTTTGGAAGGGGTTCTGCTCACCATGTATGATCGACGCACGAATCTTTCTAATCAAGTGGAAGATGAGGTGCGGGCCTACTTCAAAGATAAGCTCTATCAGACTTTGATTCCAAAGAACATCAAGTTGGCCGAGGCGCCCAGTTTCGGGCTCCCCATTTGTCTCTATGATAAAACTTCAACAGGCTGTGAAGCCTATGATAGTTTAGCAAAGGAAGTGTTGAACCATGGTTAAGAAAGCGCTGGGTCGCGGGTTGGGTGCCTTAATGCCTACAGAAACTGCAGAATTTCAGGAGACTGAGGGCTTGCGCAATATTGATTTGACCAAGATTCGTCCCAATGCTCATCAGCCTCGAAAAGAATTTTCTCAGGAATCTTTGGAGGAGCTGGCAGTAAGTATCAAAGAAAAGGGACTGATTCAACCGGTTGTCGTAGTTAAGAAGGATGGTTACTATGAATTGGTTTCGGGTGAGCGACGAATGCGGGCGGCAAGAATAGCCAAGCTGAAAGAGATCCCTGCGATTATACGCGATTATGATGAGCGTGATAAGGCTGAGATTGCTTTGATTGAAAATATACAACGAGAGGATCTCAATAAAATAGAGGAGGCCATGGCGTATAAGGCATTGATGACAGAGTTTGCTTTGACCCAGGAACAGATGTCTTCCAAGGTGGGGAAAAGTCGGGCGCATATTGCCAATACAGTTCGGTTGCTGGATCTATCACGAGGTGCTAAGGAATATTTGCAACGATCTTTGATTTCTCCTGGTCACGCCAGAGCTCTGCTGACCTTGGCACCATCAGAACAGGTGGAAATGTGTGAGCAGATTGTAAAGAAGGATTGGTCGGTTCGCGCAGTGGAAAGGGAAATACAGCGCAGACGTCAAGTCCATCAGGATGAAGACCGTCAAGCTGTAGAGATTCCTCTAGAGATCCAAGCGTTTCAAGAACAACTGGAAGAAAAATTGGCGACCAGAGTTAAGATTCATTATGGATCTCAACGAGGGAGTATTCAAATTGAATATTATTCTGAGGATGATTTGTTGAGGCTGTCGGATATTCTATTGCAATTGTGATGTTTCACGTGAAACAAGAGAAAAATAGGGAAATATGATGAGCATCTATATTTTTATTTTTGTAGCGAAAATTATTGAAATATCTATGATGACGGTTCGTACAGTGATGATGACCAAAGGTGAGAAACTTTATGCCGGCATTATCGGTATGTTTGAAGTGTCCATTTGGCTTTACTTGATGAGTACCATCTTAAGCAATGTACAGTCGGATCCCTTGCGTGTGGTCGCTTATGCCATGGGTTTTGGATGTGGTATTTATTTGGGCAGTATGCTAGAAGAAAAAATTGGAGTAGGCTTGGTCACGATTCATGTGATTGCTGGGGTGCAGGAAGGTATGCGCATTGCTAGCATCTTGAGGGCTAACAATATTGCCGTAACCAATTTAAAAGGGGAGGGAAGAGACGCGGGTAAAAGTGTCTTGATGGTACATATAAAGCGTCGTAGAAAGAAGGAAGCCATTTCGCGAATCAAGGAATCGTCCCAGGACGCGTTCATTACTGTTTATGATGTAAAGAGCATTGCTGGTGGGTATGGACTTAAAAAATAATTACTATTAAGCGAAATAAAAAACAAGGCATCCGGAGATGCCTTGTTTTATCTTCCTTAATCTAAAATCGTAATACTTCCTGCGGCCAATTCTGCTTCAATTTCAGCCATGCGATCCTTGACTTCTTGTGGTACAAAGTCTTCAAAATCGTGATAGCTGGAGAAGAATACAACCCCTTCTTTCACGCCTAGGCGGAATGTCTCAGGAGTCAGATTGCCCTCCATGAATGTTTTGTAAGCGAAATCAAAAGCAATGGGAACTTCTTTAAGAACAGAAACGACAACGGCAGAGGGAGCCACGTCAAATTGATCTTGGTTGGCGCCAATGGCGTATACACCGCGGTCTTCACAGGCTTCAATAGAGCCTAGACCAGCTTGGTTGGCGATAGCAGCCACATAATCTGCACCTTGATCGATGAAGGCCAAAGCAGTTTCTTTGGCCGCATTCACATCTTCAAATGAGCCCGTCATGCTGGATAAAACTTCAATCTCAGGGTCAGCATAAGCAGCCCCTGCTTCAAATCCTTTTACGGCATTGGTGATGGGTGGAATTTCTGCTCCACCGATAACGCCAACGGTGCCAGTTTCAGTCATCAGAGCGGCAAAGGCGCCCATCAAAAATCCTTGTTGCTCATCTGCTACTTGTACGCAAGCTAGATTGGGTGCAGCCGGTGCGTTTCCGTTGATTAAAACGAACATGGATTCTGGATAATCGGCAGCAACCACTGTGATGGCATCTGTAAATTGAGACCCATGACCAAAAATCAAATCATAACCCATAGTGGCATAGCTACGGAAGACTTCTTCCATATCAGACTGGGCGATAGATTCAGAAAAACTGACTTCAGCTCCATAGTTGGCTTCAATGAGATTAAGACCTGCATAAGCTGAAGCATTCCAGCCCATATCATTGATGGGGCCATTCAGTACCAAAGCCACAGAGGGAACTTCTTCAGGAGCTTCTACCGCTGGTTCTTCACCTTCAGCAGGTTCTTCTACAGCGGGTTCTTCAGCGGCACCACCGGAACAAGCAGTCAGGGATACCAGCATAACAAGTACCAAAAACAATACAACACCTTTAAATCGTTTCTTCATAATATCCTCCTCTAGTTTAGATGTCTAACAACATTAGTAAATATTCGCTCTTTAGGTTTAAAATCCTTTAAAATCATAAAAAATATTTTTCGATGTAAAAGAAGATTGATGCGGAGGCTTCATGAACTATAGACGAAAGAACATGGGTCAGAGGTTAAGTTTTTCAGTAAATAAACAATTGGGACTTGTTCTTTTGACACTTTTTTAGGATAATGTCCAAGGAGGGCAGGTCATGGAGCATTTTAAATTTTTTCAAAACAGCCAGTGTGAGTATTTTCCTTGTCATGAAGGTATTGATCGAGATACGTTTAACTGTCTATTTTGCTTTTGTCCTTTGTATATGTTAGGAGATCAATGTGGAGGAAATTTTATTTACAATAAAAAAGGAATTAAGGACTGCAGTCATTGTACACTGCCACATGAGGCAGGGGGCTATGAATATATCATGGAGAAAATAGATTTGGTCGTGGAATTGACCAAGCATAAATAGGAGAATTATGGAAAAAAGAAAGCCAGAATGGCTCAAAGTCAAATACCAAGACCCCAAAAAGATTGCTCATGTCAAACGTTTGCTGAACAACCTTTCATTACATACAGTGTGTGAAGAAGCGAATTGTCCCAACAAAATGGAATGTTTTAGCAAAGGTACGGCCACGTTTATGGTGCTTGGGAGTGTCTGCACCCGTAACTGTAAGTTCTGTAATGTGACCAAGGGGACTCCAGAGCAAGTAGACGAGCAGGAACCATTTCATCTGGCTCAGGCTGTGGATGAATTACAATTACGTCATGTCGTCATCACTACGGTCACCCGGGATGATTTGCCTGACGGAGGGGCTGCTCATTTTGCACGCATTATTGAAGAAATCAGAAAACGCTCAACAGCTACCATTGAAGTGCTGATATCTGATTTGCAGGGAAACAAAGAAGCGCTACAGGCCATTGTAGATAAACAACCAGAGATTATCAACCATAATTTGGAAACAGTTCCTTCTTTGTATGCTCAGGTTAGACCCATGGCCAACTACCAGCAATCTCTAACCCTGTTGGCCAGAGTGAAAGAGATGGACAGTGAGATCTTTACCAAATCAGGCATTATGGTAGGTTTGGGCGAGACCACAGAAGAGGTTATTGCGCTGATGCACGATCTGCGCAGTGTGGATTGTGATTTTCTGACCATTGGACAATACCTTGCTCCTTCAAAAAATCACTTAGATGTGGTGGAATATGTACATCCTGATATCTTTTCCATGTACGAAGAACAGGCTTATGCCTTAGGTTTTAAACATGTTGCATCAGCGCCTTTTGTTAGAAGTTCATATAATGCAGCTGATTTGAGTACCATCATTCGTTAGCTTATCATGTTTTGCTGGTAGCATACGCTTGACTGTGCTATAATTTCATTCGGAGTGATTGCGTCTATAGCTCAGGTGGATAGAGCAATGGTTTCCTAAACCATGTGTCGGGAGTTCGAGTCTCTCTAGGCGCACCAAGACTTACCCTTTGGGTAGGTCTCTTTTTTTATTGGTGAAGTTTTGCTATGATGAGTATACGAGGTGAACCATGAAACATGAGTATTATATGCGCTTGGCCCTAGAAGAAGCTCGACAGGCCATGCTGGAAAATGAAGTTCCTGTGGGTGCTGTTTTGGTGAAGGACAATCGAATCCTGGTGAAGACCCATAATAAAAAAGAAGTGCTGCAGGATGCCACTGCACATGCAGAGATACTGGCTATTCGTGAGGGTGGGCGCATATTGCAGAATTGGCGCCTCGATGATTGTGCATTATATGTTACTCTGGAACCTTGTTTTATGTGTGCTTCCGCCATATTGCAGTCGAGAATCAAGACGCTGGTGTATGGAGCCAGAGATGCAAAACAAGGAGCGATTGAATCGAGAGGTACGCTCTTGGAATCCAATGTGTATGGCAATTCATTACAGGTATACGCCGGTTATGGTGAAGAAGAGGCAGCAGAACTTTTGCAGACGTTCTTTTCCATAAATAGAAACAAGGAAACAGGGTTGCATTGCCTCTAGAAAGTGCTATAATCATCATGGTGATAAATTAAATTATACTTAAATTTGCTATTAAATTTTAAATGGAGGTAGATATGGATATCACGGCAGGTCCTATCAAGGTAAAGACAATTCAAAAAGGGAAGTGTGCCGAAGCCACTCCTCCCAAGGCGTTTTCAGTGGAGGAAGTACTTAAGGCCAGGCATTTCCATATGAGTTTTGATTCCTATGAGGCAACCCAACTGGTGAATCTTAGAACGTTGGCGCGGGCTTTGGGCGTGAAAAGTATTTTGGTTAAGGATGAATCAACACGATTTGGGCTGAATGCCTTTAAGGTCTTAGGGGGTACGTTTGCCATTGCGCAGTTGATTTGTCAGAAACTGGGTTTGGATATTGCCAAAGTCAATTTTAACTACATTAAAAGTGAAGCCAAGAAACAAATTGGGGACGTACCTTTTGTTACGGCTACTGATGGCAATCATGGACGAGGTATTTCTTGGGCAGCCAGACAGTTGGGACAAAAATGCATTGTTTATCTTCCGAAAAACACTGCCAAAAGGCGGGTAGAGGCGATTCGGGAAACGGGTGGGGAAGCCATTGTTACCGAACTAAATTATGATGACACTGTCTTATTGGCCCAAGAAAAAGCCAAAGAAGTAGGAGGGTATCTGATACAAGACACGGCATGGGAAGGGTATACGGAGATTCCGACTTGGATCATGCAGGGATACACGACCATGGCAGCAGAAGTTGTCGATCAGATGGCGTTGCAAGGCATTAGAAAACCGACGCACGTCTTTTTGCAGGCTGGTGTAGGTGGCATGGCAGCCGCCATCACGGGATATTTTGTCAATCGATATGGCAAAGATGATGCTCCCAAGATTATCATTGTAGAGCCCAATGAAGCAGCTTGTCTTTTTGAGTCAGCCAAGGCGGATGATGGAACCTGCCATACCGTAGAAGGTAATTTGAACACCATTATGGTAGGCCTTGCCTGTGGTGTGCCCAGTCCAATCGCCTGGGATATTTTGAAGGACTTCACAGATATGTTTGTTTCTTGTGATGATACCATTGCAGCGCGGGGGGTTAGAGTACTGGCCAATCCTTTGGCAGATGATGAAAAAATTATATCGGGAGAATCGGGGGCAGTGGGTATCGGGCTGTTGTCGTTGATGATGCGCAATGAAGAGTTTGACAATATGCGGCATGCGTTGGAACTAGACCAGGACTCGGTGGTACTTTTCTTCAATACGGAAGGAGATACAGATCCAGTGAACTATGGTGAAATATTGTGGGACGGGAAATATCGATTACCCAGCAACGGCGAAATGGAATGAAAAAGACACTGCTGATTACCAAAAATATACCTTTGGAGCATAGAGAAACCTGGGAAAAATGGTTTGACATCGACATGCCAGCAGACCGTTATCATATTGCTGAGATTCGAGAAAAAATCAAAACTGCCCATTATTTGATCGCTTGTCAAACCAATGTAGATGAAGCTCTACTGCAGATGGCTCCTCAGCTTTGTGCAGTGAATTCGTATGGTGTAGGCTATGATTCCATTGATGTAGCAGCTTGCAAGCGACACGAAATCTTCGTGACCAATACACCACATGCTGTGACGGAATCTACTGCAGAGTTGGCCATAGCGCTATTATTGTCATTGGTCAGAAGAATCCCCCAAACAGATAGAAAAGTCAGGGAGCAAACTGCCCAGTGGGGCATTATGAAGAACCAGGGATTTAGCCTAATAGGAAAACAGCTTGGTATTGTGGGATTGGGAAGGATTGGCAAATCCATGGCCAGAAGAGCGCAAGCTATGGGGATGCAGGTATCGTATTTCAATCGAAATCGGTTGATACAAGGAGAAGAAGAGCTATTAGACGTGAAGTATAAGTCGTTTGAAGAACTGCTATCTTCTTCGGATGCCATCAGTGTGCATACACCACTTTCGAAAAGTAGCCTGCATTTGTTCAATCAACAGGCTTTTTCTTTGATGAAATCATCGGCCTATCTGGTGAACACGTCCAGAGGCAAGGTGGTGGATGAAGAGGCACTGGTGGAAGCTTTGGAGCAAAGCAGACTGGCTGGCGCAGCACTTGACGTATTCGCCCATGAGCCTCAGGTGCATCCAGGCCTTCTTCGTTCGGAGAAAACGGTGCTTCTGCCTCATGTGGGGCCGGATGTTTTGGAGGTAGCGCTCAGCATGACCCAGGAGGCGCTAGAAGGGTTTCTGGCTATAGAGCGTAAGGAAACACCCCATAATTTGGTCTAACCATGGCTGGATAAAAAAAACGCCAATCGGCGCTTTTTACGTTTAGTGTATGAAGTATCCGTTTTCCAGTCGTTCCCAGATGGTAGCAATATTGTGCTTCCAGTTGGGATCGGCCGCATAAATCTTGTTCATGCCCATTAAGGTTCCGTCGACAAAATATTTTCCATCAGCGTTAAGATAATGTTCCTGCAAGAAAGAGGCAACATACAACACGCTTGCTTCCAACGTATCAAAATCCTTGGCTGAGTCAGGGTGACTCGTGTAGGCGGAAAATCCAAAGAGGTTATTGCGATTTCTGGCATATCCACTGGCACCCCAGGCACTTTCATGAATGGCGATAGAGGCAAGGGCCGCAGCATTGATGTCATAAAGGGCTTCCGCTTGTTTGAAAACAGGTCCCAAACCTTGCATGCCCGTTTCCTCAAATAATTCATCCAGTTGCTGTGCGCTTAAGGTCGTCTGACTGGTCAATGGCATCCTCAAATATTCTATGTCCAAAGCTGAAGAGGTGAGAGGGAGCCTTGGAGCAGATATTTCTACAGGTTCCATGGTTATGCTTAGGTCCTTTGCCGCAGTGCGCACAAGGACGGGTTCTACGGCATCTACGGTATCGTTGGTGGTGGCATAGGAGTAGGTGGAGGACAGCAGAACGGAAAGTAGAACGACAGTGGCCACAATCAAGTAAAACTTTTTATCTGCAATATGCTGTGATTTTCTCATATCATTCTCCTGTCTTTTATTATCGGTGATTATGTTTTCTACCACCGAAAGCAATCCTACCATAGAATCAATCGTGCGGGAAAGCGTAGGATAACCAAAGAAAACGTCTTGGTTCTGTAGGGTTTTGGTTCACAAGGCCAAAATAGGGGGTGTTCTTAGTATTGCTCTTCCATGCTCCTATTTACGCAATGATTCTTCTTTTTTCATAAAAAAAACTAGGCCAAGCCCAGTTCTTTTAAGGTTTGATGAAAGTTTTCTGGTAGTTTTACTTGCTTTATTGTTGGGAACGTATAATGGTGCTCTGCCACCACCAGGTGAACCTGTGCACCTTTGATGTGGAGTTTAATGGGCTTTTCTTTGTCTTGCTGGCGTGCCACATTCCAAAGCAGTAGAGCCTTTTCTAGACCATCACCTGTTTTAAAGTTTGCAACTTCGTCTGGCTGGGCCAAACGATTTTCACTATAAATAGACTCAACAGAAAATCCGTCGAGTATTTCTGCAACCTGTTCCAAAGGCAAGGTGGAAAACTGATCCAAAGAAACGGGATTTCTCTCAAGGACAGCTTTGATAAAGGGATACCAGTTGTCTCCTTCAATCAACCGATAAGCCATGAAGGCCAGAGAAACGGTTTCAGAGGTTTCTTTTAAAGAAGAAAGGTACGTTATGATTTCCTCTCGGCTGTTCAACCCCCGCAACGTTAAATCTTCTGTCTGTTCAACATAGATTTTCCCCTCATACGATGGAAGAAGTGGTTTGGTTTTGCAGAACTCCAGCAAATCCGGGACAATCAGCGGCGCTTTGCTACAGATACAAGACAATTGGTCAGTGATAATGCTTGGGTCTTCCTCAATGGCCTTGATGTGGATGTCGTTGTCTTGAAAAAAGGCCTCCATGGCTTTCAAACTGATACGGCCCTCGAGTGAATTGCTGTAAAATTCATCTTCTTCAATGGAATCCAGTAATTTCGTTTGGGTATTGGTGCCAATCTGGTAAGGGCTGGAATGCTCATAGCGATAGACATCCTCAGCTGGTATGTACATTGTTTTGCCAAAACGCTCGGTCTCAAATTGGAAGCATTGTTGACGCTGGTTGTATTCTCTAAGGAAGTTGGCCAGAATCTCATAGGTTACATCGGTGATGAGAAAGTCTTGCAAGCGTTCTTTGAAATCAAAAAAATCATCTGGTGGCAACGTAGCCTCAGAGTAAATGCGGTGGATGTAGCCTTTGCTGTTGCAAACAAAGGTGATATGTTCATTAACCAAAGCACGTTTGGCCTTGTAGGATAAGACTGTGCCATTGAACCACATGTTTTTGGTAACCAGGCGGCGGTTGTTGGTGAGCAGACCATCGTGGACGTCTACGAAATTTTGCGAATGCAAAGGTGTCGCCACCATCATGATCCGTTCTGTAGGTACACCAGCCATGATAAATAAGGAAGCGTAATATAAGGTTGAGAAAGAAACGCATTCACCAGCCCCTTTGTGATAGCCCTCTTTACGATAAAAGTTTTTCATGGCTTCTGGTGTTTCAGTTTTCCAGTAAGGAATTACATCAGAATCATATTTTTCTAATCCGAAATGCTTTCGGATGTCCATATCGAAATAATATTTATCCCCTTCATAGCCAAATAGCGCATTGCTTTTTGAAAGGGTGTCGTCATCTACGAAGTCTTTGAAACGTGACTTTTCAATATTTTTATTGGTCAGACCCCAGGTGTCTAGATCCAGATTGAAATCATAGTGATCCATAATGTACTGCTTGACCCGGAGTATCTTTCTGTATTCATTGAGTTTATCTTGTTTGGCAAACCATTTTTCGTTTTTCCAGCTCCATATGACAGGACTCATGATATTGGCCAGTACCAAGGGATACATCAGTTCCGGAAAGATGAAGATTTCCATATCGGATAAGGTGACCGCAGAAGAATACTTTTCCATCGATTCTGCATCATAAATATTAAGCATAATTCCTCCTTAAAAGGTATTCCTATTTTTGGATTATATATTATCATAGTACTAGAAGCAAATGAGGAGGATAGTATGCACCAATCGAATACAAAGAAAGAGCACCTTTGGAGCAAAAATTATTTGTTTGTCATTGTAGCAGGTGGTCTCTTTATGATCATACACTTTGCTTTGATTTCCTTTGCGCCAGCCTATATGGTCCAGTCAGGTTATTCAAGTTTTATGGCAGGATTGCAAAATACGTTGTACAGTATGTTTTGTGTCGTCTTTCGGTTCTATTATGCTCCGTTGGCGGATATTCGAGGTCGAAAAAGATTGATGCAGTTGGGTGCGTTGGCTTTTGCCGCAGGAGCGTTAACCTTTTACCTTTCGGCAGGCTCTTTTGCTGTGGTGGTGCTGGCCAGGGCTTTGATGGGACTGGGGATGGCTTCGTACCTGTCTGCTGCGTCTTGTTATGTGACAGAAATTGTACCCATACAAAAACGTGGTGTGTCTATTGGCATCCAGCGCAGTGTTTATTCGCTTTCTTTGATGCTTGGGCCCGCAGGAGCAGTGGAAATAATTCGGAGTCCATATGGCTACCGTGGTCTCTTTTTGACCTTGATGGTGACAGGTCTGATTGCCTTTTTGCTGGTGACCATGGTTCGGGATGCTTATCAGCCTCAGAAGAAACGGGTGAATCTGGTCCACATTTTCAAGGAGTATGCCCATCTGTTGAAAAATAAGCAAGTGGCCCAGATTTATATCATGCTTCTGGCTTTGTGCCTTGCATATGGTGCGGTACTTTCGTTTGCCACATTGTACTTGTCTGGGTTTGAAGGGATCTCTAATGTAGGCCTTTTCTTTACCTTCTATTCAATTGGAGGACTGGCAGGCAACCTCATCGGTGGGTCGAGTGCGGATCGTTATTCACTGAAAACACTTGCCATTACGTATGCCATTGTTTCTGGATTGGGGACCAGTGCCTTGATTCTGATACCGCTGGCGCCGTTTACCATGATGTGGTTGACGGGTCTTGTGGGAGGGTTTGGTTTTACGGCTGCGCTGACCGTGACCATCAATTGGTTGATTGACATTGTGCCCGTAGAGAACAAAGGAGCAGCGCTAGGGCTGCAGGAAAGTAGTATTGACGGTGGAATTGCGCTAGGTAGCTTGGTATTTGGCTTGCTCACATTTATTTGGACCCAAGGCCTTATTTTCTTGGTGATGGGTTTGCTGAGTATTTCTGTTCCCATTTGGATTGCCATGAGTTTGCCTAAGCCAGAACAAGTGTAGGACTGTTGGTATAGTGAAAAAAAGGAGGATATTATGCCACTCGTAACGACCACAGATATGTTTAAAAAAGCGTATGCCGGAGGCTATGCCATTGGGGCCTTCAATGTGAACAATATGGAAATCATTCAGGGTATTACCGAGGCAGCTTTTGAGGAGAAAGCACCTTTGATTTTGCAGGTTTCTGCAGGAGCCCGCAAATATGCCAATCATACGTACCTGATGAAATTGGTAGAGGCGGCTTTGGCGGAAACGGATCTGCCCATTGCTTTGCATTTAGACCATGGTGATACCTTTGAACTTTGCAAATCATGTATAGATGGTGGGTTTACATCGGTGATGATCGACGGCTCGCATCTCTCTTTTGAAGACAATATGACTTTGACCAAAAAAGTGGTCGATTATGCCCATGACCATGGCGTAAGCGTGGAAGGAGAATTAGGCAAACTTGCCGGTGTGGAAGATGATGTGAATGTTTCCGCCGAAGATGCCAGTTACACCCGGCCGGATGAAGTAGAAGAATTTGTGGCCAGAACAGGAGTAGACTCTTTGGCCATTGCCATTGGAACGAGTCATGGAGCGTTTAAATTTAAGAACGAGCCTAAGTTGCGCTTTGATATACTGGAAGAAGTCGGCCGAAGACTTCCTGAGTTTCCCATTGTTTTGCATGGTGCTTCTTCCGTTATTCCGGAGTATGTTGACATGATCAATACCTTTGGCGGGGACATGGCAGGAGCCAAAGGAGTGCCAGAAGATATGTTGCGTAAGGCAGCAAATATGGCTGTTTGCAAAATCAATATTGATTCTGACTTAAGGTTGGCCATGACAGGGACCATTCGCAAGGTGATGGCCGAGCAACCAGGAGAATTTGATCCGAGGAAATATTTGGGACCAGCCAGAACGGCCATCAAGGAAATGGTGAGACACAAAATTGTCCATGTTTTGGGTTGCAATAACAAGCTTTAGAAAAGATATGGGGGCATGAGCAATCATGTCCTTTTTTGATGGCTCCTCTTGTTTAGTGGCTGATAAGATACGGTTTGGTCGGGTGTCGATCCCTCTGTTTCTCCCCTAACCGGAAAGTCAATTCTTTTCTTTTTGGGGCAACAATGGTATCGTATACAAGAAGGGGCAGGTATATGATAAAAGGAATTCTTTTTGATAAAGATGGTACATTGCTGGATATAGAGAAGACATGGGTTCCGGTAGCCAAGCGCGTATGCCAGACATTGGTCAATGAATTTGCACCAGGAGTGAATCCAGAACGGTTACTTGAAGCCATTGGCATAGTTCGCGATGAGGTTCTTCCTACAGGATCCATGGCCAAGGGAACCAATGCTGATATCGCCCATGATTTGGCGCTGGCTCTGCGTGAGGCAGGTGTGGTGGTGGAACAGCAAAGGTTTGCTCTCATGTCCGAAGAATGTTTTACGAAGTTTTCGAGTGACGTAAGCATTGTGCCCGCCATCAAGCAGCTTCCGGGACTTATAGATCGACTGAAAAACCGTGGTCTTTGCATCGGGCTGGCAACGTCAGACAATGTCATATCAGCACGTCATTGTTTAGACCAATTGGATATCTTGCCATACTTTGATTTCATAGGTGCAGATGATGGTGATATGCTCCCCAAGCCGGATATTCAAATGATGAACATTTTCTGTGAACGCTGCGCTCTTATACCGGAAGAGGTGGTTATGGTGGGCGATACGATGGTGGATATAGCATTTGGTAGAGAGTCCGGCGCTGGATTGGTGATTGGCATTGAGAAAGAACACTCAGATGTTGGCAAGGCAGCAGACATCAGTATCCGCTCGATTGCAGAATTGATGGATGAACAGGAAAAATTAATTTGGGAGAAATCATGATGAATGAGATTGTTCTGGTGTGCAGTGGTTCGACAGATGAGACAAATGAGAATAGGCTGGTAGGTTGGAAAGACATTCCCTTATCTCTTCAGGGCATTGCGGAATCTCGTGAGGCAGGGAAGTTGCTAAGAGAAGGCGGATACGTTTTCGATCTGGCGTTCACCTCAGTATTGACGCGAGGTATTCAGTCTCTTTGGTATATTCTGGATGAGATGAACTTGCATTGGCTCAAGGTCAATAAGAATTGGCGTCTGAATGGACGCTACTATGGGCAGTTGGAAGGTATGAGTGAATCGCAGATCATAGAGGTATATGGTGCAGAGCAGTGGAAGCGCTGGATGAATGACTATAAGGCTTTTGTTCCCAAGGTGGAGATTGAAGACCCCCAGCATCCATCCCATGACCAACGGTATTATGATTTGATTCCTGAAGAGCTTCCCCAGGGTGAAAATTTGGTGGAGACGTTCTCCAGGGTCTTTCCCCATTGGGAAAACAAGATAAAACCTATGGTGGCCATTGATCGTAAGGTGCTAGTCGTAGGACACCACAATAGTATTCGTGCCTTGATGAGCATGATGGAAAATCTGCCCATTGAAGCTGTGGTAGAGCGTGAAATTACCAGGGGTGTTCCCATGATTTACACACTAAATGATGATTTGACGTTTTTGTCCAGCAGGAAACTTGTATGAGCGAGCATCAAGATTATCTGTATCGTGGCTTTCTTAAGATCCAAAAGAGAATACACAGAGATAGGGCGTATGAGGTTTTGGAAATCAGTGATGGAGTGGCAGCCTGGGTTATGGATACGCAAAATAGAGTCTTGCTGGTACAGCAATATCGGCCGGCGGTGCAGAGACTGACCTGGGAGATTCCGGCTGGATTGATGGATAAACCTGGAAAAGACAAGAAGCAGGTATTGGTGGAAGAATTAAAAGAAGAATGTCATCTTAGGGTAGATAGAAAAGACCTTCATTTCTTTTGTTCATTTGTTCCCCAAATCGGGCATAACTATTCCCATACCCACATTTATCAGCTTCAGTTGGATGGTATCTTGGAGACGGAACGAGATGTTGATGATTTGGATGTGGAACGGACGAGATGGTGGACGCTGGAAGCATTGGGAAAGGCCATCGATGCAGGTGAATTGGTGGATGGGAAAACAGTATTGGCATTCTATGCTTATATGAGGAAAGAATCAAAATGAACAAAGAGATACGGTACCAAGATGAACAATATCTTGTTTTGCAGACCAATAAGACTCTTCTTTTGTTTGATAAGAAACAAGTTGAAGTAAGACCCAAGTTGTTTTCATCGTGGGATGAGGTGCAACAATATTTGCATGAGCAGAAGAATGCATAGCTGATTGGTTCAGTAATATTTACCACTGAAGAAAAATAAAAAAGTCTTGTTATTTTAGCAAGACTTTTTTTATGCGTTCTGCGCCAGAATAATATTGGCAATATTACTACAGTGGTCTCCGATGCGTTCCATGTTGCTTAAGATGTCTAGGAAGGCAACTCCGGATTCAGGAAAGCAGGTCCCCTGATTCAGTCTGCGGATGTGTTTGTCGCGCAAACTTTCTTCCATATCATCGATGGCATTTTCCAAGAATAGAACGTCGTTGGCAGCCTTTTCATCGTTATTGGCCAAACAGATCAAGGCGGATTGCACACACTCTTGTGTGAGATCATATATTTCATTTAGTTCGCGTAATGCTTTGTCGCTGAACTTGAATTTATCATCCAAATAGAGCTGTCCTGTTTGTGCAATGTTTTCTGCATGATCCCCGATGCGTTCGATATCGTAAGCGATATGCAAAAGTCCGGAGTTTTCCTCGGACAGACGTTCGCTGATGTTTTGTTGGGCGATTTTGGTCAGATAGACCGTAGTTGCTTTTTCTAATTTGTCGATAATAGGTTCAATTTCAAAGACTTTGCGCAAGCGTTTGGGCTTTCTCTCTACCATGCCTACAAAGGAATTTCGGAAGTTTTTGGCTGCCAGTTGCCCGATGCTTACCAACTCTTTTCTAGCCAGAGAAGATGCAATCTCAGGAGTTTTAAGAACACGTTCATCTAGATAAATAGGATTTTTATTGAGTTCCTTTTCTTCTTCTAAAACAGGTATTAGATGCAGAATGAAGCTGTTGATTTTTGAGATGAAGGGGAAGAAGAGCAAGGTCGCAAGGACATTGAATAAAGTATGAGCATTGGCGATCAGACGCTCAACGGCGGAAGCAGGGCCTGAGACCAGAATGACCAGATGGGTAAAGGGAGTTAAGAAAGCCAAGAACAAAAAAGAGCCCAATACATTGAACATGACATGGGCCAAGGCGGCACGTTTGGCGTTGCGTGTCGTGCCGATTGCCGATAGAACAGCCGTAATACAGGTGCCAATGTTGGTACCAAACAAGATGGGTATGGCACCATGAATTTCAATCAATCCAGAACTAGCCAAAGCGATGAGAATACCAGTGGAAGCACTGGAGCTCTGTAAGACGAAGGTGACCAGCATACCACTGAGAAGACCAAGAAATGGTCTGTCTGCAAAGCTCCCCATGATGCTCGTGAACTGCGTATTGGCTCGAAGTGGAGCCACGGCATCTCCCATAATCCCCATGCCATGCATCAAAATGCCAAAACCAAGGATGACAGATCCAATATAACGGATGGATGGCTTGCTTCCCATAAAGTGCATGGCAAATCCAATAATAATGATAGGAAGGACAAAATGAGTGATCTTAAAAGCAATCAACTGCGAAGTGATGGTGGTACCGATGTTGGCACCCATGATGACAGCGATAGCTTGTCTCAAGGTCATGAGCCCAGCATTGACAAAGCCTACAACCATGACGGTCGTTGCCGAACTTGACTGAATGAGGGCCGTGACACCTGCTCCAACTGCCACGCCTAAAATCGCTTTACTGGTCAAGGTTTCCAGGATGCTTTGCATGCGATCGCCAGCGGCATTTTTTAAACCATTGCTCATCATTTGCATACCAAAAATAAAGAGGGCTAACCCTCCCAAAAGTCCGATAATTTCGTTCATGTTTACCACCTTTTCCAACAGAATAAACCATTTGAATTATAGCATTAAATTGGTGAATTTAGAACATGATATTCAGAATTGGGTTGTACTACAGATGATGGACAAGGTGAGCGAATTCATCGCAGGATTTCTTTTAGCAGTAGGAATGTAAAGAATTAGGTAAAAGTGTGACAGGCTATTTCATAAGAAAAAAACGAAGCTTCTCATGTGAGTTGACATTATCAGCGCTCAATATTTGCAGTCGGCACTGTCTATTAGTGATCGGATGGTTGGATTGCGGCAATGTGGCTACACCCTCCAATGTTTGGGAAAGCATAATTCATGTATGATAAAGCTTCATTCCCATCTCCTTCAACTAATCAGCAAGCATGGAAAGAATGCAATCATTATCTAAATAAGCACTGTCATAAAAAGAGAGCCAAAGACATTGCCTATATGATCCGAAATTATCTTTAGATAGCTTGTGTTAGTAGTATCTTCTTTTATTTAGCCGATTTTGATTTATTGATCTTGTTAATGAGAGAAATGCTGTTTGTATTTGCTGAGTTCTTCATACTGCCAGTGCTTGACCAATGTACCTTCGTAATCGCATTTATGTCAGATACTGGGATAATATTGCCCATACAAAGTGTATTGCTTTTCGAAGCTGTGCATTTTAGAATCTGATGCGATAAACGCTGGAGGGTCTTAGACACCTGCTTGTTTTGAAATATTAGATAAATTTTAGTTATTATTAAATATTTTCATTAATTTGCTTGTATAAATAAAAATTTGTGTTAATATCAGTGTAACAAAAATATTTACACAAATTCAATCATTCTTCTATGGTATCTCTTTTCATCTTAGTAGGCATGAATCAATGGTATAGCAGATCGTTATTGTTTGTAGGGGAGAGCAACAGTAACATGCTCAAATATTTCAAACTCAAATATTTCAAAGGAGATGTTTAAAATGATGAAGAAAAAAATGTTCTTGCTAGGAAGCGTATTGATAACTTTGGCTCTATTGGTTACCACAGCTTGCTCAAATGGAGGTGAAGCAGTTGCGCCGGAGGGAGATATTGCAGATGAGAATAGTTCAACCGACATTAAGGTTGCATTGTTATTGCCTGGACCAATCAATGACGGGTCATGGAATACATCAGCATATAATGGTCTGATCGCACTGGAAGAGCAGGGCGGTTATACAATTGATTATACGGAAAGGATTTCTATCAATGATATTGAGGAAGCATTTAGAAACTATGCGGAACTTGGGTACAATCTGATCATTGGGCATGGATTTGAATTTGGAGAACCAGCATTACGTGTGGCTCCGGATTTTCCAGAAGTCAATTTTTATATTAGTGGTAAACCGCCTGTTGATGAAGTAACTCTAAAAAATATCAGCTTTATTGATCAGAAAGAGTTTGAAGGGGCATTTCTTTGTGGTGCGGTAGCAGGTTTGATGACTGAAAGCAATATGATTGGTTATGTTGGTGGTATGAAAATTCCTGCTCAGATAGCCAACATGAAGGCATTTGAAGCTGGTGCGCAATATGTGAATGCTGAAGCAGAAATCTTAGGAGTATTGACTGGTACCTATGAAGATCCTGCAAAGGGCAAAGAGGCAGCTGAGGCTCAGATTGACAATGGGGCAGATATTATTATGCAGGCAGCCGATAGTACAGGCATAGGGGCTATAGAAGCCGCAAAAGCAGCTGGTGTGAAAATTATTGGTTATGGTGCTGATCAAAATGAATTGGCGCCTGAATTGATACTCACTTGTCTTATTGCTGATATTCCAGCGGCAATAAAGCTTCAAGGTGAAAGAATTAAAGCAGGAAACTTTGAATCAGGGATATGGAAAGCTGGCTTGGCTGATGGAATTATCTATTTAGCTCCTTATCATGGAAATATTAATGACGAGGTTGCTGAGAAAATTGATGAAATCAAGCAAGGTATTCTTGATGGTTCAATAATGGTACCAGAGGTATATACGGAGTAAGTAGGCTGAATAATGGAGAATTCTCCCCTCTCCTTGATCAGCTCGTGGACCAGCTAATGCAAAATTGATTGAGTTAACAAGGAGATAATTTTATGTCTATTATTCTAGAGATAAAGGATATCGTAAAAAAATTTGGTGCATTTACAGCAATCAACCAAGTCTCTTTGGACCTGGTAGAAGGTGAAATACATGCGATACTTGGTGAAAATGGTGCTGGAAAAACAACACTCATGAATGTCCTATATGGATTATATGAGCCGACTGAGGGTGATATTTTTCTGAATCAGAAGAAGCTAAACATCAGTAGTCCAATGAAAGCAATCGAACTGGGCATCGGTATGATACATCAACATTTTATGCTGATTAAAGCTTTTACCGTTCTTGAAAATATAATTCTGGGTTTGGAATCAGAGAAGAAACCTTTTCTAGACAAAGATTCAGCACGTAAGAAAATTATAAGAATCGCCAATGAGAACAATCTAACTGTAGACTTGGATGCTGTGGTTGCCGATCTCTCAGTGGGCCAGCAACAGCAGGTTGAAATTTTAAAAGCTCTGTATCGGGGAGCGAAAATATTAATCCTTGATGAACCGACAGCTGTTCTAACTCCTCAAGAATGTGTCAAGTTATTTAGAACTTTGCAAATACTGGCAAATCAAGGACACAGTATTCTTTTTATTTCTCATAAACTGGATGAAGTATTGGAAATCAGCAATAGGATCTCCATCCTGAGAAAAGGGGTTCATATCTGCACCATTGAAGCTGTTGGAGTTGACAAAGCTCTATTGGCTGAACTTATGGTAGGTAGAGAATGTGAGTTGACTGTAAAAAAAGATTCTATTGAACCTGGAGAGGTAGTATTGGAAGCAAAAAATTTGTTTATAAATGGCTCAAACTTTGCATCAAATATTAAAAACGTTTCATTTGAAATTCGTCAAGGTCAGATCATAGGTATTGCGGGAGTTGACGGTAATGGGCAACGTGAATTGATTGAAGGAATTGCAGGCTTACGCAAGGTGGAGTCAGGTAGTGTTGTATTTAGAGGGCAAGATATTACCAATAATAAACCATCAGACATTTTGGAATGTGGCATTGCTTTTGTTCCCGAAGACCGTAATAAAGTGGGCAGTATTGGAAAATTTACTTTGGTTGAAAACGTCATACTGAGAACTCATCACAAGGAGCCAAATGTACACACACATTTTATTGATTACAAGTATGCCAGTAAGTTAACGGAAGAAATGATTGAAGAGTATGACATTAGGACAGCCAACCAAAATATTGAGGCTTGTATGTTGTCGGGTGGAAATTTGCAAAAGCTGATTATGGCACGTGAAATTCATACTGACTCAGATTTGCTCTTAGCGATGCACCCTACACGAGGACTTGATGTGGGAGCGATTGAATTCGTGCATCAAAAGTTACTTGAATTGCGAGAAAACAAAAAAGCAATCATTCTTGTATCAACAGAACTAGATGAAATCATGGAGATGTCGGATATCATTGTTGTTCTTTATAACGGGGAAATTACAGGTGTAGTTGAATCCAGTTGCATTGATAAGGAAAGCATCGGACAGTTGATGCTTGGAGAGACGAATTCAAATGGTAGATACCAATCATCCACAATCTCTCCGGGAGATTATACAGAATGATTAAGAATAAGAGTCAAATAATAGAAAACACTTGGTATAACGTAAAAAAAATCTCAATCGCCATTATTATTGGCGCCATCATAAGTGGCGTGTTCATTTACATGATTGGAGTTAATCCAATAGAAGCCTATGGATTTTTGATAAAAGGCATTTTTACTCGACGATATGGTGTTGGAGAAATGCTGGTCAAGGCGACTCCGTTGATATTTATAGCACTAGGCTTTTCCATTTCATTCAAAGCAGGATTAACCAATTTGGGGGGAGACGGACAGCTGATCATAGGTGCGCTATTTGCTATTTTGGCAGGAACAAGCATTAGTGGCATTCCGGTTTTCTTTCATCTTTTACTAATAGGTTCAGTGGCGATGATTGCGGGAGGAATATGGGGTGGTATCGCAGGTTTTTTTAAAGCAAAATTCAACACTAATGAAGTGATCATGACCATAATGATGAATTATGTGGCCGCGTATCTTGTAAGTTTTTTAATAGAAAGACCGCTCAGAGATAAAAGTGCTGTACTACCTCAATCTGAAATGGTGCCTGCGCATCTGGAACTGGCAAAAGTTCTGGAGGGAACCAGAGCACACATAGGAATTATAATTGCAATAATATTTGCTGTTTTAGTCTATATTTTTATTAAAAAAACTGATTTCGGTTATAGAATTCGAGCTATTGGGTTTTCCCCACCAGCAGCACGATATGCTGGCATCAATATTTCAAGACAGATTATTCTAAGCATGGGATTAAGCGGTGCTTTGGCTGGATTAGCAGGAATGACTTTGGTTTATGGCACAACATTCAGAGTGCTAGATGGAATGGCAGGTGGTATGGGATTTACTGCTATAGTGGTAGCCATTTTAGGTAGAACAAATCCATTTGGAATCATTCTGGCAGCTTTGCTTATTGGTGGGCTATCTGCCGGAGGTAATAGCATGCAGGTTCAGATTGGCGTTCCAGCTGCAATCATTCAGATACTGCAGGGATTAATTATTTTCTTTATAGTTATTGGTTACTCCGACAAAAAGAGCATAATTCGAAAATTTCTGGGAGTCAAGAGAGGGTGTAAGTATGAATAAGTATTTGACGAGTACATTCATCATAACGTATTTGATTGCTATGATTAAGACTTCCATACCAATCCTGCTTGCTGCTTCAGGTGAAATATACTCTGAAAGATCTGGGGTTGTGAATATTAATTTGGAAGGACAAATCCTTGCAGGAGCATTCTTTGCTTTTCTTGGAGCGTATATAACAGGTAGTCTCTTTCTAGGTGCCATAATGGGGATTTTGGCAGGGATGCTCTTTGCGTTAGCCTTTGGCTTCGCTTGTATTACAAAAAAAGCGAGCCAAATCGTAGTTGGAATTACACTGAATATCACTGCTTTGGGAATTACCAGCTATCTAAATCGCGCTTATTTTGGGATTACAACTTCGCTCCCGCGCGTGAAGGTGATGCCACAGGTGTTGGTTCCGGTTTTGAATAAAATTCCTATATTAGGAGAAGTCTTCTTTAGTAGAGATTTAATGGTATATATTAGCTTATTTACAGCCATATTGTCATACGTAATCATTTTTAAAACTACTTTTGGTTTAAAAATGAGAAGCGCTGGAGAGTATCCCAGGGCAGCAGAAACCATGGGGGTCAATGTATACAGAATTCAATACATCTCTCTCTTGCTATGTGGAGGATTGGCCGGACTAGGCGGATCTTATTTGACGCTGGGCATGTTGGGAGGCTTTATGGAAAATATCTCTGGCGGAAGGGGTTTTATTGCTTTAGCGCTAGTCATTTTCGGAAAATGGCATCCACTGAAAATCTTGTTGGCCGCGATGCTGTTTGGAGGGGCGGATGCCCTGCAAGTGCGATTGCAAGCAATAGGAGCTGATATCCCCTATCAGTTTATGCTGATGACACCATATTTGTTAACCATTTTCATATTGATAATAACAGGAAAACGGGCGACACAACCTGCTGCACTAGGGGTCCCATACGATCGAGAAAAACTGTAATGGGGTGATCACCGAAAGGAGGTGACAATGACGAGTGTGCTAAATTCTAAACCGATAGAATTAATAAGATTTATCGTAGAAATTTTTAGTTTGAGTTATTCATTCTGTTTTAAGAAAGGGGTTAAAAATGAATAGTATTTTTATCAAGAACATTGACAAAATTGTAAGTGGGGATTTTCATACGGGTATCATTGATGGGGCAAATTCCATTGTGATTCGTGATGGTATTATAACAGAAATTGGTAAAGACTCTGAAGTAGATGCATCAGGTATTGAAACCATTGTTGATGCTAACGGCCAGATTGCAGCACCAGGTTTGATTGATCCACACTTACACAACACTTTGGACGATTATGCACCACAAAGAGGGGCTGTTGGGTGCTACAGTGATGCCTTGTTGTATGGAACTACATCAATGATTTCTGAAGGTGAACAAGGACCTGGTTGGCCAAGATTTTACAATGATGCTATTGGGTGTAAAGCAGCAGCTATTTTGGCAAAACGTGTCTTTGATAAATTTCGTCCAGGTGGCAACCTCAAAATGCATGGGGGGGCACTAGTTTTGGTTGATGGTTTGACTGAGGCTGACTTTAAGGAAATGAGTGAAGCAGGAGTCTGGATTATTGCTGAAATTGGTGGTGGCGGATTGTCTGATCCTAAAAAAGTAATTCCTATGGTCAAGTGGGCAAGGAAATATGGGTTCTTTATTTCTTGTCACTTAGCACCACCATCCATCCCAGGATCGTCTTGGGTAACTTCTCAAGATATTTTGGAAATTAAGCCAGATAAAATTGCACATTTTAATGGAGGATCTACTGGCGTTTCTTATGACCATATTGATAGGTTAATCAAGGAATCAAATGCAGGTCTGGAGTTGGTGGTTAATGGCAACTTTATCAACTTCAATCGAATCTTACAAGATCTAAAAACCAGACATGAATTGCATAGAGTCGTGCTTGGGAGTGATGCTCCAACAGGGCAATCAGCACTGCAAGCAGCTATTAACCTGGCGATTGTAAAGGTATCTAGCCTAAATGATATCCCTGCGGAACAAGCTATTGCAATGGGAACAGGTAATACAGCTGATTTATACGGCCTCAACACTGGAAAAATTGAGGTGGGGCGAGAAGGTGATGTGATTATTATTGATCATCCACCTGGTTCTGTTGGACAAGATGCATTAGAAGCAATCCAGTTGGGAGATCCATTTGGTTCATCCTTGGTTATTGTAGATGGAGAAGTATGCGGATTTCGTGGTAAAGACAGTCGGCCTACAGCAAGATACTGCACCATTAATGGAGTGGAGGATCGCTTACCTAGTATTAATGAGCATCTATTCTTTCCACCTTATCTACAAAGGCACAAGAATCTTTAGTGAATTGTTCTTATGGTATGGGGGATTTCCCCCATACCATTGAATATGAAAGAGAGGAAATAATGATAAATAAAAGATTATTGATAAAAAATATTAGCAAAATTGTAACCGTTGATGATGAAGATCGTGTTCTTGAGAATCAAAATATTTATATTGAAGACGGTATCATTCAATATATCGGAACGGAGATGAGGATGTCTGATGATATTATTGATGGCAGAGGTATGTTTGCCTACCCCGGACTCATCAATACCCATCACCATAATTATCAGACGTTTACGCGAAATTTACCTCAGGTTCAGAATATGGAATTATTCGATTGGCTAAAGTATCTATATAGAATTTGGCAAGAATTGGACCAAGATATTGTTTATCATAGTTCAATGACAGCTATGGGAGAATTACTGAAATATGGCTGTACAACAAGTTTTGATCATCATTATGTGTATCCAAAGAATTCTGATGATTTCATTGATGCCCAATTTAAAGCTGCAGAGGATCTTGGTATACGTTTCCATGCCTCAAGAGGTAGTATGTCAAGAGGCGTAAGTGATGGTGGATTACCTCCTGACGATCTGGTGCAAACCACAGATAAAATATTAATGGAATCGGAGAGATTAGTAAAAAAATTTCATGATAGCAGCAAATACTCAATGAAACAAATGGCGCTTGCTCCATGTTCACCATTCAGTGTAACATCTGAATTGATGCGGGAATCGGCAATTTTAGGAAGAAAACTAGGAGTGAGACTGCATACTCATTTGGCTGAAACCCTTGATGAAGAAAAGTATTGTTTAAGTACTGTGGGAATGCGGCCACTTGAGTATATGGAGAGCCTCGGATGGATCGGTGAAGATGTTTGGTTTGCTCATGGGATTCATTTTAATGAGCAAGAAATTGAAAGATTGGGTAAAACAAAAACAGGAGTAGCACATTGCCCGGTATCAAATATGAAATTGTCTTCTGGGGTTGCGAATTTACCAGCTATGCTGAGAAACAATGTTCCAGTGGGTTTGGCTGTAGATGGAAGTGCCAGCAACGATAGTTCAAATCTAATGGCTGAAATGAGGTCGGCATATTTACTGCACAGGTTGAATTTTGGCGCAGCTGCTCCCACGGCTTATGACATACTTAAGATTGCTACAAAGAAAGGGGCAAAACTTTTAGGTAGGCAAGATATTGGTAGTATTGAAGTAGGCAAGGCGGCGGATCTATTTATGATAGACACCGATCGTATTGAATTAGTAGGAACATTGCAAGATCCTAAAAATCTTTTTGGTGCGGTAGGATATAGTAGTCCAGTAGATTATACTATTGTTGATGGTCGGATAATAGTAAAAAAAGGTGAATTACTAACCATAGACGAGCATGATATAGTAACAAGAGCTGGAGTGCATCTGAATAGAATGCTGAAAAATATTATTTGATAAAATCAATTATGATAATCATAAGAAGATACCCAAGCCATAGTATTAGGAGAATAAGATGAATATTTACAAGGTTAATGAGTTGACATGGGATTACTTGGACCGGATGGATCGTAGTAAAGTGCTTTGTATTTTACCAGTGGGTGCATTGGAGCAGCATGGGAAGCATTTGCCACTAGGAACAGATGATCTCATCTTAGAAAACTCGCTTAAAGAGATTACTCCCATTATGGCGTATCCAGAAAGCAGTATTCTCATATACCCACATGTGAAGTATGGAAACAGTGTTGAGCACATGTTTTTCCCAGGAACAGTTTCCTTAAAATTAACAACACTTATGTGCGTAATCGAGGATATTGTTGAGTCAATGGTGAGTTCCGGTTTTAAAAATATACTTATTATCAATTCCCATGGTGGCAATTCGTCGATTTTACAGTCACTAGCTCAAGAGTTGCGCTATAAGTATGGTATTCGAATATTTAATGTTGATTATTGGGCCTCAGATTATTTTGCTTTTGCTGAAGATATTATTGATGCTAAATTAGATGAGGAATGTCATGCCGGAGAAATAGAGACCTCATTATTAATGCATTGGACGCCTAAGTTAGTGCAGATGGATAATGCTACCAAGATGGAGCTGGAAGAGATAGTAGATTTTTATCGCTATGACTTTAGCTGGCTATCGAGTGATGTATCAGAATCAGGTGTAATAGGGAATGCAACCCATTCTAGTCCAGAAAAAGGTCGTAAACTCGCAGAGCAGATGAATCATAAACTGTCTTTGATACTTGAAGAGATTTTTTCATTATTGAGTGATGATTAAGATCAAAAAACATGAGCATGTAAAGTGTGGATTGATGTAGATAGACAGTTAGAAATGCGCATAAGCTATCAGAGAGAGATAGTTGTCTTTCATGAGTGAGGCACCATGAATGCCTAACAGTAACTTTAAGCAAAAAAAAGTCGGGCTATTGCTTTGTGAGGGTGAATTTTAGAGTTCAGATGCGTATTGTCGCTCCTGGATTAATATTTTTGAGTCAATGAAGAGAGGAAGTCTGCAGCAATGACAAAAGCGCTTACAGTAAGGGAAGTCTCTTACGCACATTGATTATAACCATGTGTACAATCATGGAGGGTGCAGTTTGCCTAAAAGAGGTGATGTATTCTTTTGTTGGATTGGTTACGGTGGCATTAATAAGTTTGACAAAAGACTCATTCCTGTCGTCTATTAAGAAAATCTAGTGCAAGCTTTCTTTGAGTAAGGTAATATGGGATTGATTCCACTTCATTTTTTTGTTGGGCCAATGTGATTCGCTATAAGTGCCTGACGTGTGAAGCTTTGGCTGACAACATGATATGTGATTCATCAAGCGAACGGTTATAAGTGGTTTATACTTGACGTAAACATACACCGATTATTATAATGACTGCAGTTAGTATTCTATTTAGAAGGAGTTCATGATGAACGTAGGGAGCAGATTGAAAAGGTACAGAAGAGCAAAAAAATTGAGATTGGTTGATGTGGCTCAACAAGTTGGCATCTCTGTTTCTTATTTGAGCATGATTGAGAATGACAGAGTAAGTGTTTCTGTTTCAACCTTGCAAGATTTAGTTGCCGTGCTTGAAATAAGCATGGTAGATTTATTTGCTATGAACTCTGATGAAAACCATCGAATAATTTATAAAGCAGAGAGGAAAGAACAGACATATTCCAATGGGGTGTCAGAAGCTTTTTTAACTTTTAAGAAAGACAGTGGTTTAGAAACAGCCATTATTAAATTCCCGGGGAATTCGGAGATTGTTCATAAATCGGGGCATGTTGGTGAAGAATTTACTTATGTGCTGAAGGGTTCAATTCAATTTTTTCTAGAAGAAAATGCTTATGATCTTGAAGAAGGGGATATTATATACTATAACTCTAGTTTGGCACATTCCTGGGGGAATTCCGGCAAAGAGATCAGTGAAATTCTTGTGGTGAATACACCGAGTACTTTCTGATTATGGTATTCGCAGTTATCATTACGCTTTGATACCAAGATACAGTTACATGAAGTGGTTGTCAGATGATTGTTTCTTAATAAGAAGGCATGATAATCTGGTTCTTCCATGATAGAAAGATCGCAAATATTTTTAGTTGCAGTTAAAATTCTGCTTTGTTGATATAGTGGATGATTCAATGTTCTTTGAGTAACTATTTTATTCTTATATGGGGAGTGAATCAGTGCTTGCTTCAGTGATTGGCGGTGGCATTATCGCAGCATTTTGCTCTTATTTGTTTAACGCAGTTATAGAATGTGTTATTCACTTCCTGCAAGAGGAACTCCTTTCTTCTCATTCTTATTCTTGTGATTGTTATGCCAAGTTTATCTATTGTGCAGATGGCATCAAAGTTGTTATGTTCTTAAGCTACAAAATCCTTCTCTTTTTTTTGCCAATTCACAGCTATAACAGTTTGTCATACCTCAAGTCTTGTCAGTTTCCCTTTTTCCAAAATATTATATCCTCAATATTCATGTTGAAAATGATTTCTCATCTTTTGCAGGATCGCACGATTTTGATTACTGCCCTCTCTGTACGGAATCTGTTTGTTTAATTCAACATCAGCTTATCCATGGTTGTCTTTTTAAATGAATATCTCTAGGCTGAGCATCTAATCTGCTTCTTGGTATTCTCATGATGTGTTTTGTACATAAATCAATCTTCACCATATGCAGCAATCTAAAACCAGGTATGCTCAGGAACCGTAAAGGAAAAACCAAACCACAATTTCCATGTTGACCAGTTTCTTTGTGGAGACGACTATTCGTATTTGCGGCTGAAAGATTCAATAGAAAGAGAGCACTCCCCAGTGGTTATGAGAGGAATCGTAAACGATACTCTCATTTTTTATATTCGTTTTTCTAGTTGCCCTCATCAGAGACTTTGGGCTTCATGAGTTGGTTGCATGATCAATTGAGTATAGTAGTGTTGTACCCTCAACTTTCACGAATTTCATTTCTTTGCAGGTACGGTTGAAATAGGGTTAGCAACTCACTTGAATCCCAATGCCATTTTTTGCACTTAACGGATTTAAAAAGATAAAAAAGCGCTACTTATGATGAATTTATTTACTTCCTAATATGTGCTTTGGGCGACGTGCATGGTGAAAGAATTCCTTACAGATTTTTTGTTGCTCAGAAGAAATGTTGAGCCACTCAGGTTGACAGGGAAGGCAACTGATGCTGGAAAACTTTTTTTTCAGATGGCGTTCCAGTATTTTCCTAGAAGAAACAGGGCAACATTGAAGCCACAGATGTAGGTCGCTTTTGGGAGTATGAAAATCCATAAGTCGTTGAATATCCCAGGGACTGGATAAAGAACTGATGATGGAAATATCACTGCGTAAAAATTCCAAATACCTTGCATCCTGCAAATGCGATGGCAAAACACCCAAATCCAAGATGATGACAGCATAGTCTTTGGTCGCTGTAGCCCAGTCTGCCTGATGGTCACAGAGGCAAAAGGCGGTGTGAGGCAGTGCGGGCAGGTGATATAAATTTGTTCGGCTGTCAAAATCATCTTCGCAGAGGAAATACTCTTTGAGCACAAGATGGTGCGGATTTAATTCTACGAAAAGAACGGGAACAGTAAAAAACTGGGCCAGCAAAAGGGCTGTTTTGGTGGTCCCAGAGCAGGCGGTGAGTCCTGCCACAGCCAAAAAAAGTTTTTGGGCATGGAACAAGGTTGTGTTGTCCATTTCTGATAGTGGATTGTTACGTAAAAAATCTGTAGCTGATGTAGGGTGGGTTAATACATAGAGAAGTTCATCATGCAATTGGTTTAAGCCATCTTTGTTGGCACGATAATAAAGGCTGTCATAGATGCCGAGCACACTGAGGGATAGGTGGAATTCTTTAATAAAGGTTTTTGAATTGGTGAGTAGGATGATGTTTAATTGGGGAAAAATCAGACGAAGCGAACGCAATTCATGAAGGCATCCTTTTGGAGGAAATAGTGATGCATCGAGGATCAGTCGTTGGATTGATGTGTCTTGAAGATTTTTGGTGATGGCATCCAGAAGTGATTTGTTTCCGAAAAATCCTTGAAAAACCTGAGCTTCTTCCTTGGCTAGTGTAAGTGTTGCTTTGACAACTGGGGCAATTTTTTGATGAACAACAATGAGTGTGGACATGGAACCTCCTTGTAAACGTAAAGGAATCGCTAGGAAATAGAAATAGATTCTTTTTTTCATCAAAACAGATGGACTATTCCTTGCTTTGTGCGAACACAATTGTATAGAAAACATCCATTCCTGACTAGGCATTCATGGTGTTTTAGCGTTTTGGTTGTGCAAGAGATAGGTGAAAAGCAGGGTATACAATGAAGTAACGAAGAGTTGGGAGGAGCACACGTGAATATAGGAGTGGATTTGGAGCCAGGGTATGCCAAGGCTTTGATGGGGCGCCTACAGCAAGATAGCCACATCCCTTGGCATTTTGTTTTGGATCCCCAGCCCAGCGAGCATATTTTCTTGTATATAACGCACCGCTTGGATCATTCCTATCCGGTCCAGCGTACAGTGATATTGGTGGATGGACCGGCTGAAAATGCGGCTCAGATCGATCGGTTACAGCGTTTTAGTTATGTTCGCTCTGAGATTCTGCATCGTTTGGGTGGGCTGGTCGAGGAAGTCAAGAAAGAAATACCGCGATTCTGTTGTGTTGTTTGTCCCGGGTCAGAGGAGAAGAGAAATGGCGTAGCCCTCAGCCTGGCAACGGTAATGGCTGAAAGAGTGAATCGATTGGCTTATGTGAATACGGAAGGTGTCGATCTCAATGATGTGATGTTGGACAGTCCCATGAATGAAGGATTCACCAAGCTTTTTTTGCAGAGTTCAGAACAATCAGCCCTTTCTTGTTTTGCCTATCATCACGCTCATGGATTCTATTATCTGGGGTCCGCTAAAAGCCGGAGGGACAAACGAAAGTTGTCACTGCTTCGTTGGCAGGATGCTATGAAAAGAATGGGTAAAGAAGATTGTTTTGATTGGATGGTGGTGGAACTGTCTCAGGAATGGTCAGAGGTAGAAGAGTGGTTGTTGGAACAGGCAATCGGCATCATATGGGTTAGAGGCGACACCCTTTATGAGCAGTCCAAGGAAAGGCAGATGGTGTCACTCTTAATGAGAGACGCACCTGAATTGCTATCCAAACGGATTCCACTGGATATATACTCGTTTGCTTCTGGTGCGTTTGCTTACCAGAAGACACAGTTGGGTTTGGATTTTACCGTGTCACAACCGGGACGCATGGCATTGTTACAGTTGGTTGATGATTTGCTGGAAAGGATGATGGAAATTGAGTGATCTGATTCGTATCCGTAATGATATAAGACGATCTGTGAATGAACAAATCGCCCGTTACCCAAGCATAGAAGATGATCAGTTAAGAGACGTGATTACAGAAGAGGTACTTGCTTACGAGGAAGAGCAGGTTCTTAGTTTTTCAGAAAAAGAACAACTCATTGTCAGCATTTACAATTCCATGCGCAGACTGGATATCCTACAACCTTTTCTTGATGATGATAGTATTTCGGAGATCATGATCAATGGCCCAGATCATATTTTCATTGAACGCAAAGGGAAGATGGAACGCATTCGCCAGACTTTCGATAACAGAGAAACGCTGGAGAATCTCATTCAGAACATCGTGACCAAGGTTAATCGCTCGGTCAATGAAACATCTCCCATTGTGGATGCACGTTTGCAGGATGGTTCAAGAATTGCTGTGGTATTGCCTCCCGTGGCTTTGCAAGGACCAATCATGACCATTCGGAAGTTTCCAGATAATCCTTTGACCATGGAGGACTTGACGTCAGAAAACAGCCTGACGCAAGAAGCGGCAACTTTTTTGAAACGGCTGGTGCAGAGTAAATACAATATTTTTATCAGTGGAGGCACCAGTTCAGGCAAGACAACGTTTCTCAATATCCTTACCAACTATATTCCCTCAGATGAGAGAATCATTACTATTGAAGATTCCGCTGAACTCCAAATAAAGAATAAGGAAAACCTCATTCGTCTGGAGGCCAGAATGGATGCTGGCATGGGTTGTGAGATTGCTATCCGAGACCTCATTAAAACAGCATTGCGACTTAGACCGGACCGCATTATTGTAGGAGAAGTTCGAGGGAAAGAAGCCTTGGATATGCTTCAGGCCATGAACACAGGACATGATGGGTCTCTTTCAACAGGGCATGCCAATTCAGCCAAGGACGCACTGAAACGTCTTGAGGTGATGGCGATTGAGGCAGGAGACATTCCTTTGCTGTCCATCAAGCAACAAATTGCCTCGGCCATTGAAGTGGTTGTCCAGCTTTGTCGTATGGAAGATGGTAAAAGAAGAGTGTTGGAGATTTCAGAGTTATTGGGATTGCATCAAGACGAATATGAGACACAACCATTGTTTATGTACGATATTGCTTCTCAAGGATTGGTCGCATGTGCAGAGCTTCAGCATCGCCAGAAGTGGCAAATGCATGGAGGGGAATAGATATGCTCAATCTTGAAAAAATAGTGGCGATGCTCAGCGTTATCTTATTAGGAAGATTTCTTTTTGGTGTTTGGCTGATGGGGATTTTGATGTTGCCACTTGGTCTTATGATGCACAGTAGATGGCATCAGGGCAGAATGCAACAAGTTGAACGGCAATATTTATCACAGTATTTGGATTTTCTCAGTGTTTTTGCCATGGCCAGCAGCGTAGGACGCAGTGGTCTCGAGGGCTTTGCCTACTGTTACCAGGAACTTTGTTTGATTTATCCACAAGACAAAAGTTTTATGCTTGATGTGAAGCAGGTGATGAATAAAACGACCATGGATAGCGATATATATGAGATTTTTATGGAACATGATTTTCAGCTTCCTCGAGAGGAGGTAGACGTTTTTGCTCAGATGCTCTATCTGGGGAGCAAAAAAGGAGGCGACATGGATCGTATATTATCGTACTGTTCTTCGCTGTTGGAAGAAAGAGTCAAACTAGAGCGTGACAAGGAAGTCATGCTGGCCAAGCAAAAATTGGAGCTGGACATAATCATTGCCTTGCCATTTATTCTTTTGCTGATGATGAAAAGCCTGAATCCTTCCTATTTGGAAACACTGACGGGAAGTCCTTTGGGCGTGGTTGCGATGAGTCTCGCTTTTCTCCTGATGGGTTTTGCCGTTTTTTTGGGGGTGCAGTTATGTCGCTTTTTACCTACTTCGCCTTAAAGCTACAACAAAGTGCATACGGACGATTTTATCTGCGAGCGCAAGAGATGTTGGACAACAATGAGAAGATGCTTTCGTTCATGCCGGATCATGTGTGCTTACTGCAACGGCAAAGCTTGATATTGCTACTGGGACTTTTGGGCTATCTGTGGTGCAAAGAGAAGATATTTTTGTTTGTTTTTTTGGCTACGTTTCTTCATCTACGTCCTCTTTTGGTTTTGCGCCGCAATGAAAAAGCCTTGTCTAGAAGCATGCATCATGCTTTTCCTTTGTACATCAGTAATTTGATTATCTTTTTGGAGGCAGGCTATCCTATGGAGACGGCACTACGGCATTCTGCCACAATGGGAAATAAGAATCATTTAAAAACGTTGTTTCTGGAAGCTTTTCAGGCCATTGATAATGGAGAGAAAAGAGAGGTAGCTTGGCAAAATATTGTACGCAGAGCCAAAGACCCGTATGTATCCAAATTAATTTTTGTGGCAGAGCAGGGCATGCGTATCGGTAAGCGCCAGGTGATGGGGAGTTTGACCATGCTGTCTGCACAATGCTGGAAAGAGCAGCTTGATGATATGCAAAAGGACAGTGCCAGGGCTTCAGCAAAAATGGTGTTTCCCATGATGATCATGTTCTTTGCTGTGGCCATATTGGCGATGGCGCCCGGTTTGATTACCTTGTTCAGTGCTTTTTGATGGAAAAATAAGAAGAAAAATAAAAGGAAAGAGAGGTATAACCATGTTGGATTTAAAACAGACGATTGTTCGCTTCATCCGTGATGAACGTGGTGTGGAAACAGTGGAAGCCGTCATCTTGATGATTGCCATTGTTGCCATTGGCTTTGCTTTCAAGTCAACCCTCACCAATTGGTTCAACGGATTGATCGCACAAATCGGCGATGGCACCAAAGAAGGGATGGTAGAGGTGCATGTGGGGACATTTCAAGATTAGGACAGGGAGTGTTTTGGTGGAAGCGACATGGCTGGTGCCTTTGGTACTTAGTGTTTCACTTTTCCTGGGTCTCTTTTTGATGCAGCTTTTTGATTTTACCCTGATGGCACATCGGATGCTATCGTCTGTCCGGGCTGAAACATTTGACTGGATTCAACCGGAAGATGGGCTCTACTGGGATGCCATCAGTGGGTTCTATAAAGGAGGTGAGTATGATGCATCGATGGGGGATGTAAGGTTGTCTCGTGAAAAATGGAATGATTTTGGATGGGCATTTGGTGTCAAAGCGCAAGTGAAGCGGAGCTGGCAGGTGGGTGAGGATACATGGTCCCTCATCTACCGCATAAAAAATGCCAGTGTTTTGCCGGCTTATGCTTTACGTCAAGCCAAGCTTATGGAGGACGAGATTCTTCCTTTGTTGGAAGATCTTCTTCCGAGTCAAAACAGTGATCTATTCCCCCAAGAGGTTTATATTGTGGATGACTCAGACAAAGAACATGACTACCTAAAGGTATATCATCTGTCCAAAGACTGTCAGTACGTCAGGAACAAGTCCTATGAGACGACCAGCAGGGCGATAGCCACGGCAAAAGGATATAGACCTTGTATGATTTGTACCAAAAAAGAAATTGCACAAAAGCAAGAAAGCTTGCTATCATATGAATAGGAGGTGCACCATGGAGTATAAAATACATGACCGGGTCCAAATGAAGAAGCCACATCCTTGTGGAAGCAATGAATGGGAAATTTTACGGGTGGGTATGGATTTTCGTATCAAATGTCTTGGTTGTCAGCGCGTGGTGATGCTTCCTAGAAAGAAATTTGAGAAAGAAGTTAAAAAAATACTCAGTGACTAGGTTTTCATTGCGAGGTGTGAACAGAAGTGTTACAATAGTGCGACGATGAATAATCATCCTTACCCTAGATATCTAGGGTCAAAGTCCAGAAGGAGGTGAAACGAATGAGAAAGTACGAGTGTTTATACATCATTGATCCAGATCTCGAAGAAGAAGTGATTCAAGGCGTTGTCGACAAATATAGTCAATTGCTTGAAAGTCATGAATGTGATGAGATTACGGTGGATGCATGGGGAAAACGCAAACTTGCTTATGAGATTCGAAAAAAACGTGAAGGGTATTATGTTCTTATGGAGTATAATGGTCCAGCTGATTTTGTCAGCGAGCTTGAACGTTTGATGGGAATCGATGAAAAAGTAATGAAGTACCTGGTTACCAGAAAAGACAAATAGGAAAGAGGTGCTTGCTTTGTTCAACAAAGTTGTCATGATTGGTAGACTCACCAGAGACCCAGAATTAAGATTTACACCCAACGGAAAAGCGGTGGCCAATTTTTCATTGGCTGTTGATCGTACCTTTAAACGCGAGGGACAGCCGGATGCCGATTTTTTCCGGGTAACGGTTTGGGGCAAGCAGGCCGAAAATTGTGCAAATTACTTGTCCAAAGGCAGCATGACAGCTGTGGATGGACGTATGGAAATCAACAAATACAATGACAAAGATGGACAGGAACGAATCAGTGTTGATTTGATTGCTTCAGACGTGCGTTTTCTTAGTTCGCCGGGTGGCAAGAAAAGTGATGCAGGAGATGAGTCGAGTGCCTCTTCGGATGAAGGTCCGGGAGATATGAGTGACTTCTCTGATGATGACCTGCCGTTTTAGTTGAGGGAGGAAATGTCATGAAACGTGAAAGAATGAGAAAACCACGTAGAAAAGTTTGCAGCTTCTGTGTAGATAAAGTTGAATCTATTGATTATAAGGATATCAACAAGCTGAAAAAATTTGTGACGGAGCGTGGTAAAATTCTGCCAAGAAGAATTACAGGTGCCTGCGCTTCTCACCAAAGACAGATTACCACGGCCATCAAAAGAGCAAGACATATTGCTTTGATGCCTTATGCTACACAAGAGTAGAATGATTGCCTGGGACTTCGCAAATTTGGCGAAGTCTCTTTTTTTAATTGTGGATACAGTGTAGAATAATCTTGTGTCTGTGAGGAGAAGTTATGTTTGAGGTAGAAAAAAGGAATCGTTCCCATTATATAGCCGAAGGCGCCATTATGAGCAGTGTTGCCGCTCTGTTGGGTTTGTTAGGCATTTATTTTCCACCCTTGAGCATCGTGACCAATTTGGTCTGGCTGGTGCCCTTGATTATCATCACCATGCGCTGGGATATCAAGAGAGGCTTGATGTCTCTTCTTATTTCAGGTCTTCTGATGGGTGTTTTGTCAAGCCCGGTGGATGCCTTGCTTTTGTTGGTTGAATATGGTGGTTTGGCGCTGGTGTATGGGTATAGTTTTCAAAAGATGCATAAACTGGAAAAAACATTGCTCCGTGGTATACTAACAGCAGCCTTGGGTAGCATTTTGATGATTGCACTGAGCATAGGGATTTTGGGGTTCAATCCTTCTGATTTGCTGGCAGAAATGCAAAATGCTTCGATGTCTACCGTTAGTTTTTATGAAGAAACAGGCATGATGGCTCGGTTTGAAGAGCAAGGCATTTCCCGGGAACAAGTCATGGATATCGCTGAACGGGTAGGGGCTACCATGGTGCTTATTCTTCCTAGTATTATGGTTGTTTTGGCTATGATTACTGCGATTGTCTCTTTGATGGTGACACGAGGGGTGCTAAGTCGGCTGAAGATTCCAGTTCCTCAGAAATTGCCGCCTTTTCGGGAATGGAAACTGGATTTTCGTTTTGTCTATGGGTTCATAGCGGGTCTGCTTGCTTTTTTGGCAGGGGATTATTGGCAACTTTCGATGTTGTCTACCTTGGGCATTAATCTGTTGGTCGCATTTGGCTTTATTTTTTCACTGCAGGGGCTTGCGGTTCTCATTAGCCTTTTTACCGGCTTCAAGGCCAAACCATTTGTACGTATCTTCATGGTGGCTTTGTTGGTATTGTATGCCCAAGTGATGATTTATTTGCTTTTGTTTGTGGGTTTGTTTGATGAATTTTTCGATTATAGAAAACGCTTGAGGAAGAAGGGAGACAAAGATGAAGGTCATTCTGAATAAAGATGTCAAGAAATTGGGGAACAAGGGTGAAGTCGTCACGGTGAGTGATGGTTATGCCCGTAATTATCTAATCCCCAGAGATCTGGCCAAAGAAGCGACAGAGGGAAATGTGCGTCAGGCCAAGGAAAAACAACAAGAGTTGGTTGACCAGGAACGAAGAAAACAAGAAGAAGCCAATCAAAAAAAAGCAATGTTGGAGGGAGAAGTGTTGTCCTATCGAACCAAAGCTGGATCAGCGGGCAGATTGTTTGGTGCCATCACCAACAAGGATTTGGCACAGACCATCTTGGAGACCTATGGGTTGGATATAGACAAAAAGAAAATCGAAATGGATGAGCATATCAAGGAACTGGGTATGTACGACATCAAAGTTCGACTCTATCCCCAAGTTGTGGCCCACATCAAAGTTCTGGTGCAGGAAGAAGAATAGAGGGAAACCATGTTGGAAAGAATTCCTCCCCATAATGAAGAAGCAGAGCAGGCTTTCCTGGGCTCGCTGATATTGCAAGGCGATATGCTCGATGAGGTAACGGGAAATTTGCGCAGGGCCAGTTTCTATTTTGAGAAGCATGGCATTATTTATCAGGCTATTGTAGATTTGGCTGAGGCGTATAAACCCATCGATCTCATTACATTGACCAATCATCTCAAGGAAAAGGATGTGTTGGACAAAGTAGGTGGATCATCATATATTGCGTATCTTTCTACAGTGGTGCCAACGGCAGCCAATGTAGGGTATTATGCTGAGATCGTGGAGAAAAATGCCATTTTAAGAGAATTGATCGCTACGTCTACCAACATTGCTGGTAAAGCTTTTGCCGGGGAAGCTGATGTTTCATTTCTTTTGGATGAGTCGGAGCGGATGATTCTTGATGTGGCATCGAAGCGTCAGAAAGAGGGTTTTGTAGAAATCAAGGACGCCCTCAATACGGCCATTGACAACATTTCCAATATGGCCAAGAACAAAGGAGACGTGACGGGCATTCCTACTTATCGCGACTTGGACAAGTATCTTTTGGGCCTGCATCAGAGCGATATGATCATTGTGGCCGCTCGCCCTGGGATGGGGAAAACATCTTTTTGCCTGAACCTGGCACTCAAGGCTGCCAAACACGATTATCCTGTGGCACTATTTTCCCTGGAGATGTCTGCCGATCAGCTGGTTACCCGGATGCTATCTTCAGAATCTATGATTGATCAACAGAAGCTTCGTTCTGGGAATATTACCATGGAAGAAATAGAGCGCATGATCAAAACGGCCAGTGAGATATCTACTCTTCCTATCTATCTAGATGATACTCCGGGTATTAGTGTGATGGAAATCAGAGGCCGGTCCAGACGCCTAAAAGCCAAACAGGGACTTGGTCTCATCATTATTGACTATTTGCAGTTGATGCAGTCTCACAAGAAATCAGAAAATCGGCAGCAGGAAGTGTCAGAGATTTCTCGGTCTTTGAAGGCGCTAGCCCGTGAACTGGATGTGCCGGTGCTTGCTTTGTCACAGCTGAGCCGGGCATCAGAGCAGACGACGGATAAAAAACCGGCATTGAGCCATTTGCGGGAATCGGGGTCTCTGGAACAAGATAGTGACTGCGTTATGTTTATTCATCGACCAGAGTATTACGATGATGAGACCGAAAAGAAAAACATTGCTGAAATCATCATTGCCAAACATAGACATGGTCCTACGGGTACGGTGGAATTGGCTTTTTTTGCCGAATTGACCAAGTTTGCTGATTTGGCACATTAATGTGAACAAAAGCTAGTATTGTTGGACATCCTGTCCTATAATGGTGCAGTATTGTGGAGGTGAACTTGAGCAAAAAATGGATTCGTGGTGCGCTGATTGCGGCCATCTATATTACGTTGTGTGTGATTCCCGGTATTTCGGCGATTGCTTTTGGCCCAGTACAGTTTCGTATAGCAGAAAGTTTAACAGTGCTGCCCATTTTGTTTCCAGAGGCTATCCCTGGCTTGTTTGTGGGAGCCTTTATCGCCAACATGACTGGCCCTATTGGTCTGGTGGATGCTATCTTTGGTTCTTTGGCTACCTTGACAGCCGCGTTGCTGACGTATCGTTTACGAAAAACGATGTGGGCTTATTGGTCTCCTGTTGTGGTCAATGGCATAGTAGTGGCAGCGTATCTGCATTCTTTTTTTGATTTGCCATATTTGCCTACGGCATTGAGTATTGCCGCAGGTGAGGCCGCAGTGGTGTTTACACTGGGTAGGTTGTTGATCAAGAAGCTTCGCAGTGCGGGCATAGAGTAGAATGGGGAGGAACAAATAAATGTCTTCAGTAGTTTTGGTTGGTGCCCAGTGGGGCGATGAAGGAAAAGGGAAAATTACAGATTATTTGGCGGAGAAAGCGGACTTGGTCGTACGTTACCAGGGAGGTAACAATGCGGGACATACTGTTATTGTGGGTGATATAACCTATAAGCTTCACCTTATTCCGTCAGGTATTATCAGCAATGATAAACTGTGTATTATAGGAAACGGTGTGGTCATCGATCCCGTGGTTCTCCTAGAAGAAATCGCATATCTTCAAGAAAAAGGCATTTCTGTGGACAATTTGCGAATCAGTTCTAGTGCTCATGTGATTATGCCCTATCACAAACGTTTGGATGAGTTGCAGGAGGAACGAAGATCAGCTAAAATTGGCACGACCAAGCGGGGTATCGGACCGTGTTATATGGATAAGATATCTCGATGTGGTATCCGCATGGGAGATTTAATTTGTGCAGAGGACTTTGCTGAAAAACTAGCATCTAATTTGGTGGAAAAAAATGAACTACTGGAAAAAGTGTATGATGAGAAGCCGTATGATTTTCAAAAAATGTATGACGAATATACGGATTATGCCCGTCAGATAGAACATTTGGTAGTGGATAGTCCTGCCTTGATCAATAAACTGGCCAAACAAGGTCAAGATGTGCTTTTTGAAGGAGCGCAGGGAACACTTTTAGATATTGACCATGGGACATATCCTTTTGTGACCAGTTCTAACCCCACTGCCGGGGGTGTTTGTCCTGGTGCCGGGGTAGGACCTACCACCATTGACAAGGTCCTAGGTGTGACCAAAGCCTATTTGACTCGTGTGGGAGAAGGTCCTTTTCCGACGGAACTTTTTGATGAGACGGGGGAAATGTTGGGTTCGGTAGGGCAGGAATTTGGTGTTACCACAGGACGGGCCAGACGGTGTGGCTGGTTTGATGCTGTTGTTATGCGTTATGCGGTGCACATCAATGGCATGACGGATATTGCTTTGACCAAGCTGGACGTGCTCGATGGACTGGAAACGATCAAAGTGTGTGTGGGCTATGAGCTGGACGGAAAGGTCATTGAAGATTTCCCCACTAGGCTAAAGGAATTTGCCCGCTGTAAGCCGCTTTATGAAGAATGGCCAGGGTGGCAGGAAAAAATCAGCACCATTACCAGTTATGACGAGCTTCCTCAAAATGCAAAGCGTTATATTGAGAGGATTGAAGTATTGGTGGGAGCCAAGGTCTCTTTGATCGCAGTGGGGCCAGGCCGAAATCAAACGATTGTGCGCTATCCTATCTTTGTCTCATGAGGTGATTTTACACGATCTGCGGTTGACAAAAAGTAGTTCATCCTGCTAATATTAATAGGTCGTGTTTTCCTATGCTCCATTAGCTCAGTTGGCAGAGCACCTGACTTTTAATCAGGGTGTCCCGCGTTCGAGTCGCGGATGGGGTACCAAGGTTGCCTCGATAGCTCAGTTGGTAGAGCAGAGGACTGAAAATCCTCGTGTCNNGGTTCAATTCCGCGTCGAGGCACCAACATAAGAACCCACTTGCTGCAAGGATTTGTAGTCGGTGGATTCTTTTTTTGTTGTAAAATGGTCAACAATCCCAAAAGTGATGGCAAATACCCCTAAAGCGGTATTTGTCGTTTATTTTTGATAGAGTCTAAGGTAAAGAAAGCGGCAACCAAAATGGCATGGTGGCGCATCATAAAGTAGGCGTACAAATCAAAATATAAAAGGAAGAAGAAAACAAAAGTCAAGTCCACTTTTGTGTGTAAA